>NZ_PVLQ01000099.1 GCF_002980595.1 Malikia granosa | reverse complement strand
TCAATTTACGCAACAGAGCCGGCGGCAGGCGCTACGCCATCGTCTGCCGCTGGAATGCGAACGCACAAGGCGTCTATCAGCTGCTATCGGTACTGATGCCAACCGGAGGTCGGATGCGCGAGGTATTCGGCGCGGAGATAGGGGGTAGTCATGACCGGTTCATCGGCCCTGAGGGCAGGCTGATTGACGTCAGCTGGAAGAGCTTCTACCGCTTTCTACCTGGTCCTGGCCCCACCCTGGACTTGCACCTGGAGCGTCAGTTCCTGGCAAGCAGGCAGTTTCTGCTCGATCCCGGGCAGGGTCCGTTCGCGCAGGAGCTCACCGCCGATGGCCGCGTGCCGACCTACCAGGTCTACCGCTTCGACGGACAGCGCTACCGACGCGTGCTGGCCGAGCAGCGCCCGCCAAGCACGGATCACGAAGGCTGGTGGGATAGCGAGAGGTGACAGGCTGTGGCTCAGTCCCACTCCCAACGCCAGCTCGACTCGTCAGCATCCCATTCGGTCCGGATCTTCGCATCCTCGAGCTGGTAGAGCCTGCGCTCGTACTGGTGCATCTGCCCACGCAGCAGCACGGGTTCGCCGATAGCCTGGTAGCCCGGCCAGACCCGGGTGTTCTCGCCGGCCGAGAACAACAACGGCGGCAATGCGCTGGCTGCGCGCGCCATGCGGTACATCGGACTGAAGCCGCCAAAATCGCGCCAGTTGCCGCCGAAGCCATGGTCTTGCAGCACGACCAGATCCGGCTGCAGCCGGGTACCCAGCAGATTCTGATAGGTCTTGTGGCCCTCGGTCGCGAGGTAGATCAGCCGCGTGCTGCGCTCGGGGTGGATCTGCAGGTCGCACATGAAACCGAAGGCGTGCGACGGCTTGGCGAACAGAAGGCTGCGCGAGTCGTCGGGCCAGAAATCGGCCCAGGCATGGCACGCCAGATCCCGGGGCGAGACGCGCTGCAGTTCGGGCGTGGTGGCGCTGAATCTGCGCAACATGTCCTGGATCATCTCCGGCTTGATCAGGTAGTCGACATAGACCACCACCGCCAGATCCAAATTGAGTGCGAAATGCTGCAGCGGGCCGTAGTCCGTGCCAGCACCGGGATAGTAGAGCACCAGACCCTCGCGCGGATTGAGGCGGGAGGTGACATCGGTCCCTTGCTTGCCGGCAGGGTGAACCGGGGAATGTGACAACAATGGAGAAGAACGATCTTGGGGCATGCCGCCAGTTTCTGCCGGCAATGGCTCACAAAGTGAGCCTGCTCAAGGAAGTTCCAACTGAAAAGACCGGATGACAGCCGTAGGTGCCGTTGCCGGCCGCAGGATCTAACCAGCCCAGCGAGTGTTCGCGCTGTGTGTTGTCCGGCACGGCCTCGCGCTCAATGGCCTGGGCCAGCCATTGCGGCGAGAGCGAGTCCAGTCACTGCAGCCGCTGGCGGATCTCTGCCACCAGCGAGCGCCAGTACCGGCTCTCCTCTTCATCGGGCAAGTCGCCGAAATGGCGCCAGCGCCTGGCCTCGAAGAACAGGCAGGTTCTCAGCTTGTCCAGATTGCCATGGTCCCGCGCGTTCGCAATTTCGGCACAGCGCGAGAAAGAGCCCCAGTGCTGGTAGCCGTCAAACGTATAGGCGAACCGGAACAAATCTTCGAGCTCAGCATTGTCAGGTGGTACATCGCTGGCCTCGAGCTGGTCAGTAGGGATGATCTTGACGGGCATGCGGCGAATGGAAGCTCAGGGTTGTAATTTGCTTTCTGCCATCATATTCGGCTGAGCACAGACTCGATGGCTTTGACCAATGTTCTGGAAAGCGTGCCGCACAACCTTAGACAGCAGATGGATGGCAGACCAGCCACGCGCAGAGTCGCTAAATCCTGAGCATGCGCTTTGACCAAGGCGACCACGACAGTAAACGTCGCACAAATCTGCAAAACTCAATGTCAACAACCAAACCGTTGACGAACTCAGCGCCACCCCGCTCCCATGAACGCTCACACAACGCCCATCCGACCCGGCTTCATCGCCCTGCACGGCAACCGACTCGAGGACCTAGTGCAGACCGTCATCGAATGGCTTCGTCTCAACCCCCTGAGGCCACTGGAGGAAGAGGTCGTGCTGGTGCAGAGCAACGGCATGGCCGAGTGGTTCAAGATGGAAATGGCCCGCCGCGCCAGGATCTGCGCGGCCACCCGGGTCGAGCTGCCCAACCGCTTCCTGTGGACCACCTACCGGCAGGTGCTGGCCCCCGAGCCGGTCCCGCGCGACTCCCCGCTGGACAAGGTGCCGATGACCTGGCGGCTGATGAAGGTGCTGCCCAGCCTGCTCGACCAGGCCGAGTTTGCGCCTGTCCAAGGCTATCTCAAGGACGAGGCCAGCGAGCGGCTGCTGCCGCTGGCCAACAAGCTGGCCGACCTGTTCGACCAGTACCAGAACTACCGCGCCGACTGGCTGGAGGACTGGGCCGAGAGTCGCGACCAGCTGCTGCAGGCCGATGGCCGGCGGCTGCCCGTGCCCGACGAGCAGCGCTGGCAACCGGTCCTGTGGCGCGCCGTGCTGCAGGCCATGGACGAGCGTGAACGTGGCGCGATCCGGCCCCGGCTGCACCAGGCGGCGCTCAAGCGCCTGCGAGGACCGGAGGAGTTTTCCGGGAGGGTGGCGCGCCGCGTCGTGCTGTTCGGCATGAGCCATCTGCCAGGCTCGACGCTGGAGGCAATGGCCGCACTCAGCCGCCACAGCCAGGTCATCCTGGCCGTGCCCAACCCCTGCCGCTACTACTGGGGCGACATCATCGAAGGCCGCGAGCTGCTGCGTGCCCAGCGGCGCCGGCAGGCGAACAAGGGTGGCAAGGACCTCTCCAGCGTCAACCTGGAGGACATGCACCAGCACGCCCATCCGCTGCTGGCTGCCTGGGGGCGTCAAAGCCGTGACTACATCCGGCTGCTGGATGCCCATGACGATGCGGCGGCCACCCAGAACGACTTCAATCTGCCACGCATCGACCTGTTCGACAGCAGCGAAGAGGATGACGCCACGCCCTTGCTCAGGCGCATCCAGAACCGTATCCGTGACCTCGAACCCCTGCCGCTCGAGCGCGAGGTCGAAACCCTGACCAGTGCGGACCGATCCGTCGTCTTCCATGCCGCCCACGGTCCGGTGCGCGAACTCGAGATCCTGCATGACCAGTTGCTGCAGCTGATCCAGACCCGAGAGGCACATAGCAAGCCGCTTGCGCTGCGTGACGTCGTGGTGATGGTGCCCGACATCGAGCCGATGGCCGCCGCGATCCGTGCCGTGTTCGACCAGTACCCGCGGCGCGATCCGCGGTTCATCCCCTACGACATCGCGGACCTGAGCGCCAAGTCCAGCAGCCCGATCGTCACCACACTCGAATGGATGCTCAAGCTGCCCACGCAGCGCTGCCGCCTCAGCGAGCTGGTCGATCTGCTGGAAGTGCCGGCCATCGCGCGTCGCCTGGGCCTGTCGGCCGAACAGCTGCCCAGGCTGACTCAATGGATGAGCGGCGCCGGCATCCGCTGGGGCCTGAACCAGGGGCATCGCGAAGGACTGGGTCTTGAGGCCTGTGGCGACCCCAACAGCGCCTGGTTCGGTCTGCAGCGCATGCTGCTGGGCTACGCCACCGGCTCGCTGGACGAACTGCCAGATGCGCGCGGCTGGGATGGCATCGAACCCTATGACGAGATCGGAGGACTCGAGGCCGAGCTGGCCGGCGTGCTGGCCAGGCTGGTCCAGACCCTGATTGACTGGCTGCAGCAGGCCGCTCAGCCCGCCACCCCGTCCAGCTGGGCAACACGCGGGCGCGACCTGCTGCAGGCCCTGTTTGAACCACTGGATGAACAGGAGCGCGACGCTGTCTCTGCTCTGGGGGACGCCTTGACGCACTGGCTGAGCGCCTGCACACAGGCCGGTTTCCAGGAGCCGGTCGCATGGCCGGTCTTCGAGCAGGCCTGGCTCGAAGCGCTGAATCTGCCCAGCCTCAAGCAGCGCTTTCGCGCCGGTGGCGTGACCTTCTGCTCGCTGATGCCGATGCGCGCCATTCCCTTCGATGTGGTCTGCCTGCTGGGCATGAACGATGGTGACTATCCGCGCCGCGGCATGCGCAACGACTTCGACCTGATGGGCCTGCCAGGCCAGCACAGGCCGGGTGACCGCTCCCGCCAACACGACGACCGCCAGCTGATGCTGGAGGCACTGCTGTCGGCGCGCAGCCTGCTCTACATCAGTTGGACCGGTTTCAGCGCACTGGACAACAGCGAACAGCCTCCCTCGGTGCTGGTGTCCCAGTTGCGCGACTACATGGCAGCGGTCTGGGGCGAGGAGGCGGTGAAGACACGCACGACCGAACACCCGCTACAACCTTTCAGCCGCCGCTACTTCGAGCAGGGCTCCCGCCTGCAGACCTTCGTGCATGAATGGCACACCCTGCACAAGGAAGGCAGCGCAGAGGCTACTGTCGCTGCACCGCCCCTGCCCGGCTTCGTTCCCGACCCTAGCGCGCCGCTGACGCTGCAGCGGCTGGGCTCCTTCTTGCGCAACCCGGTCAAGGTGTTCTTCCGCGAGCGGCTGGGTGTGGTGTTCGAGGATCAGGACGAGGAGGCCCCCAACGATGAAGTCTTCACGGTCGACGGGCTGGAGAACTACCAGCTGATCCGCGACCAGGTCCTTGACTGGCCCGAGGCCACCCGCGCCCAGGCGCTGACGCACGCCGTGCCGGTCGCCCTCGAACGCCTGCGCCGCAGCGGCGCCTTGCCGATGGCGGGCTTTGGCGACCTGAAACAGCACGAGCTGCTCAGCACCCTCACCAGCATGACCCGTGCCTGGCAGGCAGCAGGCAAGGATTACCCCGTCGCGCTCCCGCGCAAGCCTATCCTGTTCGAACAAGCCGTGGACGAGAACCATCACGTCCTGCTGCGCGACTGGATCGACCAAGTGCACCAGCGTGCCGATGGCGCCCCCTGTGCTGACGGGGGCACCTGGCTGAAGCTTGAGCCGGGCCGCCTGCTGGGCAAGGATACCCCGCGACCGGACAAGCTGCTCGACGCCTGGGTCCGCTCGCTCGCAGCAGCAGCCTGCGGTCATTCTCTCGATGGCCTGCTGGTGGGCCAGGACGCCACGCTGCACATCCGTGCGATGACACCCGAGCAGGCCAGCCCGGTTCTGGCTGGCCTGCTCCAGCTCTGGTTCGATGGCATGCAGTCTCCCCTGCCCCTGCCTCTCAAAACCGGAATCGCGCTCGCTGCCGAGCTGGTGGGACCCAACGGCCCCGAGCAGGTGTACGAAGGCACGGAATACGACAGCAGCCGAGCCGAGGTCAACGAACCTTGTCTGGCCCGGCTCTACCCAAGCTATGAAGCTCTGGCTGCTGACGGCCGGCTGCAGCAGCTGGCCGAGCAGATCTACGCCCCCCTGCTGAAGTGGGCAAAGGAGCATGTGCGACAGGTCCAGCGCTCCGAAGCCCAGCACGCCTGATCGATCCTGCCTAGAGACCATTCATGACACAGACCCCCAGCGCCGAACCCCAAGCCCTGATTGCCGAAAACTTTCCCTTGTGGGGTAGCCGACTGATAGAGGCCAGTGCCGGCACCGGCAAGACCTGGACCATTGCCGCGCTCTATCTGCGGCTGGTGCTCGGTCACGGCAAGGACGCCACCGCAACCGACCCCGGTTCAGCCTTTGGCCGTCCCCTGGCTCCGTCCGAGATCCTGGTGATGACCTTCACCAAGGCTGCCACACGCGAGCTGTCCGACCGCATCCGCAAGCGCCTGCTGGAGGCGTCACGCTGCTTTCGTGGCGAGCAAGCGGTCGACGCCAGGGATAAGTTCCTCGCCCAGCTGATGCAGGACTACCCGGCCGGGCCGGCGCGCAAGCAGGCAGCCTGGCGGCTGGCCGTGGCCGCCGAAAGCATGGACGAGGCCAGCGTGCACACCATCGATGCCTGGTGCCAACGCATGCTGCGCGAACACGCCTTCGACAGCGGCAACCTGTTCGACGAGGAGCTGGTGGCTGACGAGCAGGCGCTGCTGGTCGAGGCGGTGCAGGACTACTGGCGCAGCGAATGCTATCCGCTGTCTGCCGACCTGCTCCAGCAGGTGCTCGGCATCTGGAAGGACATCGACGCCTTGCGCAAGGATGTGGCGCAGCTGATCCACCTGCGGATCGAGACGCAGAATCCAGAGCAGTCGCTGCAGGACCTGATCACGGGCTGGGCACGTCCTTTGCAGAACCTGCTCATCGACAAGGATGAGAAGGTCGAGGCGATGGAGCAATGGCTGCAGCAGCAACTGCTGAACCATCCAGGACACTGGAACGGCAATAGATTGCAACCCGCCAGCGTCAGGCGGTGGTTCGACCAGCTGACCGAGTGGGCCGAGCAGAAGACGCCCCTTTGCCTGCCCGATCTGGGAACGGGTCTGGTCCGGCTTACGCCCAGTGGCTTGCGACAGGCGCGCACCGTGGCAGCGCCGGCATTGGTGGAAATCCCGCCGGCCTTTGAATGGTTCGAGTCCGTCGTCACGCAGTACCAGCAGAATCCGTTCAGCCCCCGGCTGCGCCGCCATGCAGCCGGCCATGTGGCCCGGCGCCTGGACCGGCTCAAGCGCCAGAGCCGCAGCTTCGGCTTTGCCGACATGCTCGACCGCCTGGGCTCTGCCCTGCATGGCCCGCACGGTGCGCGGCTGCGCGAGCGCATCCTGATGCAATACCCGGTGGCGCTGATCGACGAGTTCCAGGACACCTCGCCGCTTCAATACGACATCTTCGACCAGATCTACCGCAGCCACGAGAATTCGCGCGAGCGCGCGCTGCTGCTGATTGGCGACCCCAAGCAGTCGATCTACGGGTTCCGTGGGGCCGACATCTACAGCTACCTGCGCGCGCGCCAGGCCACCGAGGGCCGCCACTATGTGCTCGGGATCAACTACCGCTCAACTGCGGCGCTGGTCGATGCCGTCAACCATTGCTTCCTGCAGGCCGAGCAAAAGCCGCTGGCGGCGTTCCGCTTCGCCAGTGCACAGGGCAATCCCCTGCCCTTCGTCAAGGTAGCAGCCCAGGGCCGCAGCGAGCGCCTGGTCGGTCCCCAGGGAGACCTGCCAGCGCTGACGCTGGTGCATGACCTCGAACTGCAGAACGGCGACAGCATCAAGGCACGCTTTGCCGAGCGCTGCGCCGAACAGATCGCCAGCTGGCTCAACGAGCCCGACACCGGCTTTGCCAAAAACGATGGCAGCTTCGAGCGCTTGCGCCCGAGCGACATCGCCGTGCTGGTGCGCACCGGCAAGGAGGCCGCCGCCGTGCGTCTTGCAATGCAGCAGCGGGGCATCGCGTCGGTCTATCTGTCGGACAAGGAATCGGTGTTCCAGAGCGACGAGGCCCGGGACCTGGTGCACTGGCTGCGCGGCGTGGCGATGCCGCAGGACGCGGCCCTGGTGCGCGCGGCGCTGGCCACCGGCAGTCTCGGCCTGAGCCTGGACGAACTCGGTCATGTGGCAAGCGACGACGAGGCCTTCGACCGCCACAGTGCCCGGCTGCTGGGGCTGCATCAGGTCTGGCAGCAGCAGGGGGTGCTCGCCATGCTGCGCCAGACGCTGCACCAGTTCCAGCTCGCCTCGCGCTGGCTGGACCAGGACCTGGGTGGCGAGCGACGCCTGACCAATTTCCTGCACCTGGCCGAGCTGATGCAGAACGCCAGCCGGCAACTCGATGGCGAGCAGGCCCTGATCCGCTGGCTGCAGCAGCAGATCGAGGACGAGGCCAGCGATAGCGACGACAGGATCATCCGGCTCGAGAGCGATGCCGATCTGGTCAAGGTCATCACAATCCACAAGAGCAAGGGGCTCGAGTTCCCGCTGGTCTGCCTGCCGTTTCCCACCAGCTTCCGCGAGGTGAACGCCAAGTCTGCCAAGGTGCTCAGCCTGCCCGATGGACCGGGCACTCGCCAGGTGATCCTGGACCCCGACAAGACTGACATGGAACGCGCCGATCAGGAGCGGCTGCGCGAGGACCTGCGACTGCTCTATGTCGCGTTGACCCGCCCGCGCCATGCCCTGTGGATCGGCTTTGCCGCCCTTAGGGTAGGCAATGGCCAGGACTGCCAGAGTCACAAGAGTGCCATTGGCTACCTGTTCGGCGAGGATCAGGCCCTCTCGCCGCAGCAGTGGCAAAAGCAGCTGGTGCAACTGGCGCAAGGCTGCCAGGCCATCGCCCTGCACGCTGCCTCTCATACCACGGCGTGCACCAGGCTCGCGGCGGGAGGGACCGAGAACACTCTGATGGACGCCCCTCAGTTCGGCACGCCCATCGAGCGCGACTGGACAATAGCCAGCTACTCGCGCCTGACCAGCTCGCTCAAGGAGACGGGCCCTGCCCCGTCCTCCATGCGCAGCCCGCGCGCTTCCGATGACGAAGTGACACTGGGTGCGGACAAGGAAGAGCGCGTGGCGCTGCTGGCGATAGCGGCGCCACTGCAGCAGGCCGCCAGCTCGATCCAGCATGCCTTCAAGCGCGGGCCGTTTGCCGGCAACTTCCTGCACGAGCAGCTCGAATGGCTGGCAGGGCGCGGCTTTGGGCTCGAGAGCGACCCGCAGCTCGGCGAGCAGTTGCTGCAGCGCCTGCAACATTCGGACTACGGCGAACGGGCGGACGAGGTACTTGAGTGGCTCAAGCACATCACGACCACGCCGCTGCCCGGACCTGGCGCGGCACTGGCCCAGCTGCACACCGCCCGGGCCGAGATGGAGTTCTGGCTGCCGCTCGAGCGCATCCGCATCGACGCGCTGGACCAGGCCTGCCGCGAGCACCTGCTACCCGGCGTCGAGCGTCCTGCCCTGCAGTCGTCGGTCGTGCACGGCATGCTGATGGGATTTGCCGACCTGGTGTTCGAACACGAGGGTCGTTACTGGGTGCTGGACTACAAGTCCAACCACCTCGGCCAGGACGACCAGGACTATGGCAGCGACGCGATCGCACAGGCGATGGCCAGGCACCGCTACGACGTTCAGGCGGCCATCTACCTGAGCGCGCTGCACCGGCTGCTCTCCAGCCGCCTCGGGGAGAGTTACGACCCTCAGCAGCACCTGGGCGGCGCAGTCTTCCTTTTCCTGCGTGGCATCCATCATCCCGGCCGCGGGGCCTGCGTGCTCCAGCCTGGAACCGATTTCTATAGCCAGCTCGATGCCATGCTCGGCAATGAGGAAGTATGCGCATGACCGCCACCGCTCACACGGTCCACACCGAGCTGACCCATACCCTGCAACGCTGGTCCGATCTCGGCTGGCTACGCCAACTCGACAGCGCGCTGGCCAGCTTCGTCAGCCAGCGCGACCCTGAAGCTACCGAGGCCCTGATCGTCGCCAGCGCCATCCTGGCCCAGCTGGAAGGACGGGGCCACACCTGTCTGCCCCTGTCCGAGCTGGTCGCCAGCCCCCGGGAACTGCTGGCCTGGCCCGCGGCCTCGCATGATGAGCTTGATGCCGTCTGGACCAGGATGCCAACCAGCACGGCAGGCTGGGTCGAGGCCATTCGGACCAGCCGGCTGGTGCGGCAAGTCCTGGACGATGGGGGTGCAGCTGATCCGGACGCAGGCCAGCCGCTGGTACTGGGTGGTACCCTGCAGATGCCGCTGCTCTACCTGAGGCGCTACTGGATCTACGAGGAGCAGGTCACCACGACGCTGGCAGCCTGCACTGCCGATGTGCTGCCGGTTGATACAGAAAAGGCCAGGGCATGGCTGGACCGACTCTTCGTTCCCTTCAAGGATGAGAAAGCCGGGGTGAACTGGCAGAAGGCAGCCTGCGCGCTGGCCCTCAGCGGTCGTCTGACCCTGATCACCGGCGGACCCGGCACGGGCAAGACCTACACTGCCGCGCGCCTGCTGGCCCTGGTGCTGGCCATGCATCCCGACCCCGCCCAGCTCAAGGTCGCGCTGGCCGCCCCCACCGGCAAGGCCGCCGCCCGACTGAAGCAGTCCATCGAGGCCTCGCTAACGCAACTGCCTGCGGACGTCAGCCAGGAGGTTGATCTGGCGGAACTGACCCGGCGCATCGGTGCAGCCCGCACGGTGCATTCGCTGCTCGGCGCCCGACCCGACACGCGCCGCTTCAAGTACGACAGCCGCCACCCGCTGGATGTCGACCTGCTGATCGTCGACGAGACCTCCATGGTGCATCTGGAGTTGATGGCTGCACTGCTGCAGGCCCTGCCTCCACATGCCAGACTCGTCATGCTGGGCGACCAGCATCAGCTGGCATCGGTGGAGGCCGGCGCCGTGCTGGGCGACCTGTGCCAGCAGGCAGACGGCCAGCATTACAGCCAGGCAACGGTCGAATACCTGAAAAAGACTTGCGGCGAAGTAATCCCGGCGGGGACTCAGGTCGGATCGGGACTGGCGCAACGCAGCCTCACGCTGCAATTCAGCCACCGCTTCGGGACGGTCATCGGCCAGCTCGCCCAGACCGTCAACGACAACAAGCAGGAAGATGCCAAGTCGCTGCTATCGACACCGAGTCCGGCCGTCTGGCAATCGTCGCGACACGATCCTGAAGTCGTCATCCGGCTGGCGGTCGAGGGACGAGATGGGGCGCGGGCCTGTCATGCCGACTATCTGAAGCGGATGCACGAACGCCCAGACACCACAAGAACAGATCCGCAAGCTCACGCGGCCTGGGTCAGGCAGGTGCTGCGTGCCTTTGAGGGCTTCAGGATCCTGTGCGCGGTGCACGACGGGCCTTGGGGGGATCGGGAGATCAACCAGCAGATACAGAAAGCACTGGCCAAGGCAGGCTGGATCAGCCCGACCGGCGCCTGGTACCCGGGGCGCCCCGTCATGGTCACGCGCAACGACCTCGCATTGGGCGTGTTCAACGGCGACGTCGGCGTGGTGCTGCCGTCGCACAGCGCAGGAGGCGCGCTGCGCGCCTACTTCCTGGACGGCGAGAGCCTGCGCTCGGTCTCGGTCAGCCGGCTGGCCCATGCCGAGACCGCCTTCGCGATGACCGTGCACAAGAGCCAGGGCTCGGAATTCACGCACACGCTGCTGGTGCTGCCCAGCGGAACGAACGAAGTGCTGACGCGGGAACTGGTCTACACCGGCATCACACGTGCCAAGTCCAGCTTGTCGCTGGTCGAGGGCAGCTCAGGCGCCTTGCTGACAGCCATCGCCACCCCCGTGAAGCGTTCGAGCGGGCTCAGGCTGAAGCTGGATAGGGATTGAGCGAGGTAGTTCAAGAAACCGCCAAACCCACCTTCAAGAAAGGCCAACGCGAACGAAGTCAGGATCACCCCTGTCTGGGTAGGGGTAGACCCAACAATCGAGTCACAAGCCGCCATTTGAAGCCTGTCTACACAAGATCACGTCAACTTATGACGCTTATCCATTCCACAATCACCCTTGTCACCGCACCATTGGGTGGCTCGCAAGGAGGGTAAAGAATGGAAACTGTTGCACTTGATGAACATGGCCGGTAGCCAGTGCAATACTCCAAATGCCCGACTAACAGCCGCTAACACAAGT
>NZ_PVLQ01000098.1 GCF_002980595.1 Malikia granosa | reverse complement strand
GGCCTGGTACCAGTACACACCCGATCGCAAAGGCGAACATCCGCAGCGCCACTTGCGCCACTACCGTGGCATCCTGCAGGCGGATGCCTACGGCGGCTGGGGCAAGCTCTACGCGGGGCCGATCACCGAGGCGGCGTGCTGGGCACACGCCCGCCGGCCCTGGTGGGATTTGTACCTCAGCAGTGGCCGCGATGAGACCTCCATCGCGGCACAAGCGCTCAGACGCATTGCCGAGCTGTATGCGATCGAGCGCGACATCCGGGGGCAAGCCCCTGAGGTCCGATGCGAGCAACGCCAAGCGCGGGCGGGTCCGTTGTTGCGGGATATGCACGCCTGGCTGAGCCAACTGCTGGGACGGGTGTCGGCCAAATCGGAGTTGGCGCAAGCCATCGGCTACAGCCTGACGCGCTGGCGGGCCCTGACACGGTATTGCGACGATGGCCGCATCGAAATGGACAACAACGCGGCCGAGCGGGCGCTGCGCGGTGTCGCCCTGGGCAGGGGCAACTACCTGTTCATGGGCTCGGACGCGGGCGGCGAGCGCGCGGCCGCCATCTACAGCCTGGTGCAGACCGCCAAGCTCAACGGGCTCGACCCCGAGGCCTACCTGCGCGAGGTGCTCGGCCGTATTGCCGAGCATCCCATCAATCGCATCGAGGAACTGTTGCCTTGGAACTTGACGGCGATCGGTACCGGGCATGTGGAACAACGGCTGGCGGCATGAGCGCACCCGGCATTGACGCGCGGGTGCTTGAAGCCCTGCAGCAGGCCAGTAGCCTGGAGCTGTACCAGCTCAGCACAGTCATCGAACGCCTGCTGGCTGACCCGCGGCGCATCCTTGCCGTGCGCAAGGACCTGCATCTCGGGCAGACCGTGCGCTTTATGGACTGGCGCGATGGCAGCCTGCGCGAGGGCAAGGTCGTGGCCATGCGCGACACCCAGGTCACGCTGCACGAGTTGCGCGAACGCCATGAGTGGAAGTTGCCTTACGCAGCCATTGAGCCGCCGCAACCCGATCCAGTGGTGCCTCCCCAGGCAGCAGAGCCAGAGCCGCCCCAAGCCCCTCAGCCAACCCGCGACGACTTTCGCCGCGGAGAGAAGGTAGCCTTCGAGGACAAGTACCTGCAGACCGTGGTGGGCACCATCGTGCGCATCAACAGCCGAACCGCCACCATCGATCCCGGCGATGGCACCCAGTGGCGCGTCGGCTTCGCCTTGCTGCGTCACGTCCTCGACGTTTGACCTCTCTGCATCCCTTCGTCAAGAGGGTAATGAGGCGACGCTTACCGTAAATGTTGCAGAAGGCCTGGAACTCTCCCGCCGTGGCGCGTCCCACGGCCGGATCCACGGGCAGTCCGACGGCGTGCAGTCGGTCCGCCATTGACCAGGAGCGAGGCGAAGGCCAGGCGGGATCTTGTGGGCTGATGTGATGGAGCAGCGTTGGCCGGAAGGACAGGAAGGCCAGCACCTGCTCGGACAGTCCACTGCGCAACCCCCAGGCCTTGAAGCTGTCCAGATCGGGGACGAGGTCGAGGTGTATGAAGCGGTTGGCCAGAGCCGACGGCATCTCGAACACAGCGGCGCGATCGGCCTTGCGGTTGCCTGCAGCCCAGATGTACCAGCCATCCGGTACCCGGTAACTGCCGACCTGCCGGTCCAGGATGAGCTGCTGCGCTATGCCCTGCATGGCGGGTGGCGCCATGTTGATCTCGTCCAGGAACAGGATGCCGCGGCCCTCGGTCGGCAGGAACTCAGGTGGAAACCAGCGCGAGACTCCATTCTCGGCCACTGGCAGGCCGCGCAGGTCGGTGGGAGCGAGCTGGCTCAGCCGCAGGTCGACCAGCTGCAGGTCGTGCTGCCTGGCGACTTCCGCCACGATGGTGGACTTGCCAATGCCAGGCGGTCCCCAGAGCATCAGGCTCAGTTGCAGTTGGTGCTCGACCAAGCGGCTCAGGTATCCTGAGCGTCAATCACGCCCCAGGCGGGCGGTCAAGTATGGGGTTTGCCGGACGGGTACCGTGAACCTGCTGAAGTCGGCCAAGATTGCGGACGCGCTTGGGGACGGTGGAGCACCCACTGGCGCGCAGATTGCCCAGGATGCCAGCGACAGGATCTTTGACGAGCAGGAAGAGTGGGGGTGTTCTGCGAGGTAATAAAACCTTGGCAGGCCCCGAGGAAAAGCCGCCACCCGGGGGGGGGTCCGCGAAGCGGGCGCCCGGGGGCGCAGGCGGGGATCTACCTTTTCCAGCGCCACACCTCCCTATCCAAGCTCTAAGCTCTCGAGGAAGCTTGCCCACCCCCGAATTTATGAGTAGGGTGGTCGAGCTCTACGACGTTAGAGAAGAGTCATGTAGCCTCCCCGAGCTCTCCGACTTCCACGGGGCATGGTTCTATCAGATGGGGCTCAGGACTTTTCGGGGTAATAACGTTGCAATTTTCGAGGACGATAAAAGAAGCGCCATAACAGGCCAGCCGGAGCATCACAAGGTGGTTGAGCAGGCAAATGCAAACGATGCGGCCAACGGCATCCCACTGGATCCTGGACTGGATCCACGCTTCGCGACTCATCGGGATGCCCAGCAGCGGCTGGACCCAAACAATTCAGCAAGCCCGACTCCCCTGCTGGATGACTTCTCGAGTGGCGCCGGCGCAGGCGCCTCGGGAGAATCTGCATCGGCGTCTGGTTCGGCTTCGGCTGCCGCCCATTGAAGCGCCGAGGCGCCCACTGATCCGGATTCCACGCTGGCTGCCATTCAGAGGGACACCGAGCGCCAAAAGCGCTTCGTGATCATGGCCGACGAAAACATCAAGCGCTCCATCCTGGCCATGCTGAAGATGCGCGGGCAGGTGTACTACTCAGGGAACTCAGCGGTGATCACCGTAGGTCTGGTCACCGCGCTAGAAAAGCAGCGGTAAGTGACTGCAGCGCGCGTCGGTTCCGACATGCACACGGTCAACTTGAAGTTGTCCCGTGACGGCGACTGTCCAATGGCGCCCCCATCCTCCGGCTGGGATGCCTTGGAGGTGCTTTCCGACATTCTCAAGAGTGGATACGACAGTCTCCAGTCAGGCGTCTAGAACGTAAGCGTGGCCTGAAGGCCCTTACAGTTGCAGCAGGTACCTTACCCAGGGACCTGCGTAAGTAACTTATTCAAGCCCATCACTCAGCCCAGACCAACGTCTTGTCCTTCCCTCGATTTGCCTCCCAGGTATCGAGAACCAATTTCACGACGAACAAGTCCTTGCAGAAAGCGTACTGCAACACCCGGTGCCGTCAGGCGCTCCAGATTGGATGAGCTTCTCGAGCGCCTTGACCATCCCGTGCGGAATCTCTCCGTCCGCGTCTCGTAGCCCCAGGCCGATACGCTCCGCTAGTCCCAGTCAGAAGACGGAACCGGCCGAATTTTCACCAGCGATCAGGCAAGCCGCAAGCAGGCGCGAGGCCACAGCGAGCCAACCCCTATAAGCAGAAATCGACAGCTTCCTAGATGTGTTGTGCACCTTCTTCTACTCCTAGGTTGTGCTGCCGACCTGGTGGAGGAACTTGGTCGCCTTGCTTCAGTATGGCGACAAAGTGTTCAAGGTCACGCTGACCTACGCTCGGCACCTTCCAGCGCCGACGACACCGGCAGGAACCCGCAGCTTTCAGGTCGTGATCTGGTTGCCGTTTTTTCGGGTGTGTTGTTACGGTTGACCAACCAGCGGACCTGTCACTCGCGCGTCGTCACTCCTTTTGAAATCCTTGTGCCTTGGGCCTGTGTCGTTGTGTCACCCCCTAAAGGGTGGTGACCACAAAACGACACAAAGACAGCCTGTATCGCGTATGTGTCCTGACTACCAAAAGACACATGACACATCAGAATGGAAATTACTTTGCGCCTTCGGCAATGCAGACCATGCCGGCAGCCTCGTGGACGGCCTGCGCAGCCAGGAGGGAGCGAAGTGCGCGATACACGTTGCTGCGCTCATACCTCCCTTCGAAGTGCTTGCAAACGTCAGCCTTTCTCACGCCGACCTTTCGCTGCCCCAAAAACTCGACCACAGCGCCTTCGACCTCGCCCAAGCGCCGACCCTTGGACTTCTTTTCTGGTGCGTCGGAGGGCTTCACCACACAGGTGCTGGCAGGCCTCCCCCACTTCGTCATGCCCATCGTTACGGTTTCCAGAGTGAAACCGATGCGCTCGCCCTTTGTGCCCAGATCCCGCTGCTTCATGACTTCGGCGCAGCGGACAGTCGCTGTCTCTTGCACTTCAATTTCCGTGTCGACGGCTGCGCGCAGACTCGAATGCCCTCGTGCTCCCTTGGCGGCGTCCTTGCCGGAGTGGTGAATCAGCAGGAAGTGGGCGCCTGTCTCAGCTCGGATGCGGTCGAATCGACCAACGACCAAGCCCATGTCCTCCCCGCTGTTTTCGTTCGCGCCGGCGGTCATCCGGGCCAGGGTGTCGCCAATCACCAGTGCTGCCTTGCAGCCTGCCATGCGCTCCACCTGCTTGACCGCGTTGATGAGCATCTCGGTGTCGGAGTCGTTGCCGTGCAAATTCACGGGCGCCTGCACGATGGCAAAGTTGGGAACCCTACATCCGTGGTGGATCTGGTACGCCTGCAAGCGGCTCTTGACCGATGCGGGAGACTCGGCCGCGACGTAGACGACAAGGCCCTGCTCGACCTGGCGACCCATCCATGGAACACCTCTTGCGACGGCACAGGCAAGGTCAATCACCAGAAAAGTCTTGCCGCTGTTGCTGTCGCCGTAGATCACGCTGCCAGCGCCGACCGTCAGGACGCCTTCCACCAACTCATCGGGCGGCGTGTAGTCGCTCGGCAGGTCGTGCGCGAACACGATCCCCAGGGGCAGCTCGGCCGCAGGCTTCTGGACCGTCATCTCCAGCAAGTCCTCCAGCACATCGAGCCCGTCACGCAGCGCCAAGTCGGCAACATCGCTGTTGCTCGGCCAGCCATCGGGCATGGTCACGAATTCCCCGCCGACCTCGATGGCTATCCGCCGGGCGTCGTCCTCTTTGCCGGTGTCGGCCACCAGTACCAGCTTGGCGGTGGCGTCCTTGTCGCGCAATGCCTTCGCCACCTTGCCCATACTGCCGGCTCCGAACGCGACCACGGCTGCCCTGCCTGTTGCCTGCCAGCAGGCCCACGCAGCGCCGATGCCCTCACAGATGTAGGCGATGCCGCCCGGTTGTAGATCACCGACAACATGGTGGGCGCCGGAAATGGAGCAGCCAGCCAGGTTCAGCTTGCCAGGCTTGCCGGCCTTCTTCAGCTTGGCGGCCACCTCGGGCGGTGGGATGAATTGCAGGCTCTGGAGGCTACCGTCGTGGACCGCGCGCGCAGCGACTACCAGGGCGCCGGCCATGCTCTCGCCCGCGATCCGCAGCGGGTCGTCGGCTGGAACCACGCGAAGGTCATCCAGCGGGATGCCCTCGGCCCTCTTGCCCACGATGTAGCCGTGGCCGTGGGTAGCCGGCAGGCAGCGGCTCCAGACCTCGGTGGGGCTCATGCCTGGGGCTGGCTTCTTGGCTGGTGTCACTGGGGTCGTTCGTGTCACAACGGTTGGCGACACCGGGCGGGACACCGGCGCCTTGCCCTTGCGGTAGCCGTGTTGGGCAGCGGTGCGGAACAGGGTTTTCTCGGTGATGCCCTTGCCGTCCTTGAAGCTGTGCCAGGTGTGGCGGCAGGCGGCGGCGTCGTAGTTGCCGGCCTGGGCGCTCCAGGCGTCGAAGTCCTCGAAGTCGATCCCGGATGTTTTCGCTGCCATGCCGATCCGAACCCAGTCCTCACGCGGCAGCTCGGCGGGGATATGGTGCAGCGCGTCGAGCGCGTCCTGGATGTCGGCGGCACTCATGCTTGCCAACCACAGCTAGTTGATCGAAAGGCAGCGGCCTCGGCTAGCGTTGCGAACGTGCCCAGACTTGTTGGGCGGTCGCAGGCGATGTACTAAGTTTTCTGAAAGAAT
>NZ_PVLQ01000097.1 GCF_002980595.1 Malikia granosa | reverse complement strand
CGATCAGCGCAGGTTGTAGAAGGCGTCGCGGCCCGGGTAGCTGGCGACCGTGCCCAGGTCTTCCTCGATGCGCAGCAGCTGGTTGTACTTGGCCATGCGGTCCGAGCGGCTCATCGAGCCGGTCTTGATCTGCAGCGCGTTCAGGCCCACCGCGATGTCGGCGATGGTGCTGTCCTCGGTCTCGCCCGAGCGGTGGCTGATCACGGCGGTGTAGCCCGCGCGCTTGGCCATCTCGATCGCCTCGAAGGTCTCGGTCAGGGTGCCGATCTGGTTGATCTTGATCAGGATCGAGTTGCCGATGCCCTTGGCAATGCCTTCCTTGAAGATCTTGGTGTTGGTCACGAACAGGTCGTCGCCGACCAGCTGCACCTTCTTGCCCAGCACCTCGGTCAGGTGCTTCCAGCCCGCCCAGTCGCCTTCGCCCATTGCGTCCTCGATGCTGATGATCGGGTACTTGTCGCACCAGGTCGCCAGCATGTCGGTCCACTGCTCGGCGCTCAGCACCAGGCCTTCGCCCTCGAGGTGGTAGACCTTGGAGCCGTCCGGGCCTTCCTTGCAGAACTCGGAAGCGGCGCAGTCCAGGCCGAGCATGATCTGCTCGCCGGCGGTGTAGCCGGCCTTGTCGATCGCTTCCAGGATCAGCTGGATCGCGGCCTCATGGCCGTCGACGGAAGGCGCGAAGCCGCCTTCGTCGCCGACCGCGGTGCTCATGCCCTTGTCGTGGATGATCTTCTTGAGCGCGTGGAACACCTCGGCACCCCAGCGGATCGCCTCGCGGAACGAGGGTGCGCCGACCGGCAGGATCATGAACTCCTGGATGTCGAGGTTGTTGTTGGCGTGCGCGCCGCCGTTGATGACGTTCATCATCGGCACCGGCAGCTGCATGCTGGTGCTGCCGCCGAAGTAGCGGTACAGCGGCAGGCCGGCTTCCTCGGCGGCGGCGCGCGCGACGGCCATCGAGACCGCCAGCATGGCGTTGGCGCCCAGGCGGCCCTTGTTCTCGGTGCCGTCGAGCTCGATCAGGGTGCGGTCGAGGAAGGCCTGCTCGGAGGCGTCCAGGCCGAGCACGGCCTCGGCGATCTCGGTGTTGATGTGCTCGACGGCCTTCAGCACGCCCTTGCCGAGGTAGCGGCTCTTGTCGCCGTCGCGCAGCTCGATGGCTTCGCGGCTGCCGGTGGAGGCACCCGACGGCACGGCCGCGCGGCCCAT
>NZ_PVLQ01000096.1 GCF_002980595.1 Malikia granosa | reverse complement strand
GACGCCCGTGACGGTGCGCGTGGCATAAATCCGTCTGGGGTCAGGGGAAGAACGTCCTGGACTCGATTTCCTCAACAGAGCCGCCTACCCCAGCTCGACAGTCACTTTGTTTGTCGAATTGATTAATACAACAAAGCCCCAGTGACCTGTTCCGCATGCTGCGCGAGAAGGGCCAGTTCGGCGATCTGGCCAGGCTGATCGCCGGCAATGCGGAACTCAAGGACTTTGCCCGCAACATGCGCGACCTGATCTTCAGCGTCTGACCCCATGAGTCTAGACCTGAGCAAGCGGCTCCAGGGAGCCTTGCTGCGCATCCGCGGCGATCACCCCTTCTTCGGTACCCTGGCCCTGTTTGCCGACCTGCGCATGACGGATCAGATACCGACTGCGGCCACAGACGGTAAGACGATCTGGTTCAACCCGAAGTTCATAGACAAGCTCGAAATGCCGGCGCTCTGCGGCCTGGTCGCCCACGAGCTGCTGCATGCAGCGCTGCGCCACGGCAGCCGCCGCCGTGAACGCGACGCCTTGCTCTGGAACATCGCCGCCGACGTAGTTGTCAACGGCATGATCCGGGCGGACACCGGCTACAGCCTGCCGGACGGCGGGGTCGAGATGCCCAAGCTGGCCCACCTGAGCGTCGAGGAGGTCTACGAACAGCTGGCCACCGGCAGACACCGGTTGCCCAAGCTCACGCTCCTGGATCTGGGAGCGGCTATGCCGGACAGCGAAACGGGGCCGGGCAGCGAGGGAGTCCTGGATGAACACAGCCAGCATGAACTCGAGCGGCTCTGGAACTCAGCCCTGCAGCAGGCCGATGCGGTGACCCGAAGGATCAAGCGGGGGTTCGGCTCCAGCGGACTCGGCTCGATGCGGGAGTTCGAGCAGGCCAGGCAAGCACCACAGAACTGGCGCGACCTGCTGTGGCAGTTCATGGTCAGCACGCCATTCGACTTCGGGGGATTCGACCGCCGCTTCATCCACCGCAAGCTCTATCTGGAGGAAACCGTGGGCGAGTCGGTCGAGGTGGCCATCTGCATCGACACCAGCGCCTCGATCGGCAAGGACGAACTCGGACAGTTCATGAGAGAGATCCAGAGCATCCTGGACGCCTATCCCCAGATCAAGGGCACGCTCTTCTACGCCGATGCGGATCTATACGGACCGCATGACTTTGGTGCAGATGCGGCCATGCCCAAGGTGAAAGGTGGCGGCGGCACGTCGTTCAAGCCGTTCTTCCAGTGGGTGGAGCGGGAGAACGCACACGGCAACCTGCCGGTCTGCATCTACTTCACCGATGGCTACGGGGACTTCCCTTCCAACGCACCGGACAGCCCGGTGCTCTGGCTGGTCCTGCCGGGAGGGCTGGAGAGCAGCCGTTACCCCTTTGGGGAGGTGGTGCGCATGGGCACGGGTTCGGTGTAAGGATCAGGCCGGGTGCAGGGCAGCGTACTCGCGCACTGAAGGCGCTCTCAGCGGCAGGCTGCGCCCCTTCGGTCTGACCGCTTCCCAGCCCAGGCATGCCAACCAGATTGACCTGGGAATCGGTTTCTCGCCGTCGCGGTAGTAGATCAGCATGCGCCGGGAGATACCCAGGGCTTCTGCGGCCTGCTCCAGTGTCAGCCCCGTGTCGTGCAGCCAGGTCCAGATACGCTCATGCCCGATCCCGCCGGCCTGCTCGACGGCGAGGTGGCGCAGGTTGTCAGTCCCCAGATCCAGTTCGTCCTCGATCCAGTCCACCGACCGTCCTGCAAAGCCTACCTTGGCCTGTGCAAACAGGGTCGCATCCCTGAGGGGAGCCAGATAGCCGCTCGAGAAAATCCGCTCGCTCAGGTCGACCTCAAAGGTCTGGCCATCAGCGTAGCTCAGGCGCAAGCGGTAGTCCGGCAGGGCCTCGACCGCCGTCAGCACGAAATGGTCCTTGCTCATCGTTGCAACTCCTCAAAAGTGGCGGCCAGCATGGCGCGGTTGTCCGCGGCCCAGGTCAGGACGTCGGCGATTTCTCGAGCCGCGACCTTGCCATGCACGATCTTCTGCTCCGCAATCGTCACCCACGCCTCCCGCCCGTCGTTGAGCAGCACATGGAAATGCGGCGGTGGATGGTCCTTCGCGTTGATCCTGACGCGGCAGTGAGAAAATCGGGCGACAACTGGCATGGCCCATTTTAGTGCAACTGTTGCACGCTTGCTGTCTCCCGTTACCGTAACTGAACTTGGCCTTATCTGATCCAAAGAGTGGCAGCGAGCACTACGCCAGCTGTTCGCGCCCCCCTATGAGGCCGACCACGTTGCTCACTCCCCGAACACCTTGGCCACCTCGCTGAACTGTCGCCTGGCACTGGACCGTGTGTAGCGGCTCAGCGTCACGGGCGAGGCATGCCCCATGGACGACTGCACCGCATCGGGCGCCGCCCCCTTCTCGATCAGCCGGGTGCCGAAGGTGTGGCGCAGCCAGTGGGTGGAGGCCTTGTAGAGCTGCGTCTTTTCGTGGCGGGGGAGATCAGCGCTTGATACCGCCTTCTCCAGCCAGCGCCTGACGGTCTGGTAGAGCGCCGGGTAGGTGATCGGCGTCATCGGGTCCCTGGCCGAGGCCAGGATCGGCGTCTCGGCCGGCGCCTGCAGGAAGTCGCCCAGGCCGCGCACGGCCAGATACTCGTTGAGCGCGTCTCGCGCCTGCCGGTTCAGGGTCACATGCCGGTTCTTGGCGCCCTTGCCATGCACCTTGAGCGCCAGGCCTTCGGGCAGCGTGACCAGGTCACCCAGGCGCGCGGCCAGCAGCTCGCTGGCCCGCAGCCCCATGGATTCCAGGAAGCTCAGGATGAAGCGCATCCGGTGGATGGCCGGGGAGGACTCCTCCTGCTCGAAGTAGCGCAGCAGCGCCTGCATCGCGCCTTCCGTGATCGCCTTGACCTGCCCAGTGGCGGTCTGGTCGTCGCCCTGCTTCCGGGAGATGAGCCGGAACGGATTGGCCTCGACATGCCGCGCCTCCACCAGCCAGTCGAGCCAGGCCGAGACCACGATCAGCGCCTGCTTCCGGCTGCCCGGCGTCAGCTGGCCCCGGAACGGCGCCCAGCCCAGCTCGCCCGGCGAGGCCTTGCGCCGGGAGATGTAGTGCGCCGGAATCTCGCGCAGGAAGCCGGTGAAGGCCACCGCATCCTGCACGCCCAGCTGCTGCGGCGAGACGCCCGGTCGCTCATGGCGCAGCCAGACCAGGAAGCGCCCGACCTCGCGCGCATAGACCTTGCGCGTGGCATCCGAATTCGCCCGCGCCGCGATCCAGGCTTCGACCGCCTGCTCGGTCGTGACCTCGCCCAGCAGGCTGCCGGCCGGGATGGGCGAAGCCGGCCCTGACACCACCAGCGCCCTCCCCGTCTGCCGGACCGGCCCAAAGAACGGCAGCGCCTGCGCCTCGCGCGGCAGCAGCGTGCGCAGGAAGGCCTCGATGCGCTGTGCCTTGGCCTTGCCCACCGCCGGCAGAGACTTGTACCAGGCCCCGCCGGCGCTGACCCGGGCGTTGAGCTCGCCCAGCGTGTGAAATCCCGCCAGGTCCAGCTTCCTGGCCAGCGCCTCGTCGAACCAGCCGCCGACAAAGTCCGAAGGACTCGGCGCCTCGGCCACCGCCGATTCGAGTGACCTCAGCAGCTCGATCTGGCGCTTGCGCAGCCGCTCCCTGCGCTGTGCCTTGGGGTCGGGTCCCTGGACCTTGCCACAGAGCTCGGCGTACAGCTCGACGACCTCAGCCTCGCTCCAGCCATCCAGCCCGCGCTCGGCGATGAACTCCTCCAGGCTGGGCTGGGTCGTGTCGGAGACCCGGATCGTCAGCCCGATCAGGCGCGCGGAAGTCTCGCCCCGGCGCCGGGCCGCGGCGCGCACCTGGTCCACCACCAGCCGGTGCGCGGTGACGGCCTCGTGGCCGTGCTCGATGCCCAGATAGCGCCGGGCGCAGTCGGTGCGCTCCAGCCCCTCGGCGATGGCGCGCAGGTAGGCGAAGTGGTGAGGCCCCAGGCGGCGGCGGTAGAGGCTGGCGTGAGGGGTGGACTGAGCGGCTGCGTAAGGGCTTGTGGCCATTGGAGTCTGCGGGGTCGGCTGGCTGGCGTTGGTTCGAACTGCACTTTTGTCAGCAGGATTTTAGCCAAAGATAATTGATGCTTATCTTTAGCTGATACCTCAAAAAAACAGCGGCACTCGGCCGCTGCCCGCTCACGCAACAAATTTCGACAACATCCTGCAACTAAATTCGTTCTGCAGGAGACGCGCGGCAACAGCGGATCCGAAGCGCCATGTGCTGCGGACAGCAAACCTCCCAGGCCGTTGCATTTCCGTCTGTCGATCAGGCCGCCCTGCGGTGCTCGGCCTCCCATCCCTTGCATGCCAAGGCGATGTAGCGCGGTACGGGCCGTGCACCGGTGCCGTAGGCGCTGATGGTGCGCGACGTCATGCCCAGCGCCTGGGCTGCCTGCGACAGGCTCAAGCCATGGCGAGCGCGCCACTGGGCGAAGATGCGCGTGTTCTCGTCAGCGGCATTCTGTGCCTGTGCGTCCAGCCAGAGCGTGTCGGCGCCGATCTGGATGTCGAGTGCTGGCCACTCGACCGTCCAGCCTTCGCCTTCTATCAGCGTGGCGGTTGCGAAGATCTCGGGATCGCTCAAGCACATGAGACCGGGCGACTCATCAAACAGTGGCTTGAAGTCCAGCGTGAAGACTTCACCATCGACAAAGACCAGACGCATCCTGAACTCAGCCAGAACCTCGATGCCCGCCAGGCGGGCGCGTTTCATGCGTGCCATAAGTACCATTCCTTCCACAGATCGTCCAGGTTAAGCTGGATCCACTCCATCACCTCGACACGTAGGCCGCGCGGCCATGCACCATCGGTGTCCAAGGTTTCCAGGTAAATGATGACGTCCACCTCGCCACCCACGAGGTGGCAGTGCGCCGGACCGTGGTCGCGCTCGCGCACCTCCAGTCGGAACTTGTTGCGAAAGCGCTGCTTGGTCGTCATGCCAGAATTGTATAGAAATTAATTCTATACCTGAAGCATCATTTCTGGTTCCATGGGGCTCTGTTGAGGAAATCGAGTCCAGGACGTTCTTCCCCTGACCCCAGACGGATTTATGCCACGCGCACCGTCACG
>NZ_PVLQ01000095.1 GCF_002980595.1 Malikia granosa | reverse complement strand
TTCCTGCGTTTCTCCGACATTTGCGCCAGCGGCCAGGCCGCCGGCAAGCGCGTCTTCATCCGCGCCGACCTCAACGTGCCGCAAGACGATGACGGCAACATCACCGAGGACACCCGCATCCGCGCCTCGCTGCCCGCGATCCAGATGGCGCTCGACGCCGGTGCCGCCGTCATGGTGACCTCGCACCTGGGCCGCCCGACCGAGGGCGAGTTCAAGCCCGAGGACAGCCTGGCGCCGGTCGCCAAGCGCCTGGGCGAGCTGCTCGGCCGCGAGGTGCCGCTGGTGTCCAACTGGGTCGATGGCGGCTTCGAGGTCGCGCCGGGCCAGTTGGTGCTGCTGGAGAACTGCCGCCTCAACGTCGGCGAGAAGAAGAACAAGCCGGAACTGGCGGCCAAGCTCGGCCAGCTGTGCGACATCTTCGTGCACGACGCCTTCGGCACCGCGCACCGTGCCGAGGGCACGACCTACGGCATCGCCGAGACGGCGCCGGTGGCCTGCGCCGGCCCGCTGCTGGCGGCCGAGATGGATGCGCTGACCCAGGCCCTGCTCGAGCCCAAGCGCCCGCTGGTGGCGATCGTCGGCGGCTCCAAGGTCTCGACCAAGCTGAGCATCCTCAAGACGCTGGCGTCCAAGGTCGACCAGCTGATCGTCGGCGGCGGCATCGCCAACACCTTCCTGCTGGC
>NZ_PVLQ01000094.1 GCF_002980595.1 Malikia granosa | reverse complement strand
GGTGTCGGTTGGGGGATAGGCTAGATCGTCCCCGCCGCTGCCGGCAGACTGACGGGTGGGTTTTTCAACGGCCTGCTAGAGTCACGTCCAGCTGCGCGCCAATCGCTTCATTCAATGCGGTATGGAAGTCCTCGTCGTCGGTTACTTCCTCGGCGGCCTTGCTCAAAGCGAAGCGAATGACATCTCTTGCTGCTCGGTCCGCGTGCAATGCGAACTCAAGCCAGTCTGTCGGAGCCTTCTTCTCCCGGTCTCTTGCAAGGCTGAACACTCTTTCTGCATATCGGAAGCGGTGCTCGCCTGGCTCCAGCGATGCAATGGTGCGAGCCAGTGGCGCCAGGTTTGCCAACGGGTTGACCCCATCCGGCGCGTTGTAGCGGTGCTCCCAAAGCAGCATGATTTCCTGCGCACAGGCTTCCTCGGCCGCTTGACGTTCGGCGCCAGTTGATGTTTTAACCACTAGCATGCGCTCGGCAATCAGGTGCGCCATCCAGTCCGAAAGCAGGTCTTCGTCGCTTCTCAGCGAATTGACCAGGCGCTTGCCCAGGGCAAGTAGCGCGTCAGAGCGTTCTAACTTTTCCATCGTGTGTCAGCATGTAGTAGCGCGTGTAGGGTAGGGGATACGGCTCGACTTGGTCACGCTTGGCCACATCCTCGCCAGGATATCGAGTCACGCCCACGGCGATGATGAGGCATTGACCGGGGCGGGATGCCAGGAGCGCTTGGGCAAATGCACCATCGGCCGTCAGCCGGTGGCCGGACTCAGCCGCTTCCTCTCTGCGATGGCCAACTGTCTGCGTCCATGACTCGGAGCGCAATACACCTCCGTTGGGTGCAGTCCACGTACGCTCGTCTGCACTGCACATCAACCCAAGGGCTTGGCAAATTTCGTCGTCTGGCAAGTCCTGTGGGTATCTAACGCTTAGGCCCCAGGGGTCGCGCCCATCAATGCGCACGTTGCTGTTTCGGTTGGCAATCCATGCGTCCAAGGGCAGTAGTCTCCGCTGGCCATGGAATCGGTCTGAGTCATCGGAAGATGGTAGGTAGATGCGGTAGGTCGATGTGTGCAACGCTGCCAGGAGGGCCGGAGCGAGCTCCTCATCGGTCAGCACGCTGCGCACGCTGACGTCTTCTCGCCCGCCGCGCTCGCCGAAGCTCCAGTAGCCCCACAGTACCCACTTGCCATCGTCGGTCAGAAACTGCCGGTCTATGTGCTCGGGCGTCACGCTCCAGTACCACAGGCTGTCGGAGTAGTTCGGTAGCTGCGGTGGGCGCATGAAACCAGGGTCCCGCAGGTCGCTCACCCACATGCCATTCGGTCGGGACAAGTCATAGCGTCGCAGCCAGTCTGAGAACTCATCGACTTGGCTGTCTCGGCGATGTACGACCGGGCGCTCACGCAGCAGGTCGGCGGCCACCATGAACATGGCATGGTAGGAATGGTACGTCTGCAGGTTGTCGAGGGTGGGCATGCTGCCGTGATGATGGTGGGTGTCCATGCGGTCACGGTTGAAGACGCCACGGCTATAGCGTGCATCGTCTTGCCATGTCATGCTGCGTGCGCACATGCGGGTCTGGATGACCGTTCTGGCACGCCGCACTATCGAGCGTTCGGAAAGGCCAAAGGCGCCGCCCAAGGGTGAGAACCAGTAGGGACCGATATCGATGCCGAAGTAGAACTCCTGCGTGCTTTCAGTGGGCTCATCGCTCTGCTCGTTGTCTGTAGGGCCGGAGTATTCCTCCACTTGCAACTGTGGCAGCGTCGGCTGGTTGATGGCAAGCAAGGCTCGTTTGTCCTCCTCTCCCTCAACCGCTCCTGCAGCCAGTAAGGCTTGGGCGGCGAACTTCCTCAGCAGCACGTGCTCGCACGCCAACTCCTCCCGCAACAGTGCAACACACGTGCGCGGCAGACGGTGTACTTGTAGCGCGGCGCGCGCCAGCCCGATGACGAACCACAGCCGAGCATGCCACTCGTAGAACTTCAGTCGAGCGTCGGCGAACGGCCTTGCTTCGCGCGTGGTGGCGAATCCGGCGAGCTCGTCAAGTAGCTCGTCCCACTCCAGCTCGGCTGCGCTCCTGACGACGTGCGCGAATTGCCATCGCTCGGACCATCCCGGAGAGCTTAGGCCCGACCAGAGGTGTCCGGCCAGGGCGGATAGCGGCTCAGTCGGCGGCGCAAGTGCTGCGCTCCACTTCCCATCGCCCTTGTCATCGACCAGAGCCTCTTTTAGTAGTTTCAGCCCGTACTCCAGCGTGTGCGCGGCTTGCTGCGGCGAGAGCTTGGCCGACAGGCTGTCGAGGAGCTGAAACAGCTCGGAGGCATCCGCCTGCTCGACAAGGGTGACATAGCCGCGCAGCACCGAATCGACGATCTCATCGTCGTCGGCGATGCCATCGTTCTTGAGTTCCTCCCAGGGCAGGAGGGGATATAGCGCCCGCTGCGAGATGCGAGCGGGCTCGCGCTCACATACAAGCAGCAGCGCCTGCTTCAGTGCGGCGCGCACTGATACCAGCTTTCGCATGCTGCTGGGTATGGCTTCCAGAAGGTCGCGCAGTATGAAGATGTCGAAGTCGGCCCAGTGACTGATAGCCTGGACAAGTCCAGCACTTCCAGCCGTAAGCCCCTGCGCAGCCTGTGCGATGAAGTCCTTGAGACGCACGTCCTTGTTTGCCGTGTGAGCCTGCTGGTACGCCTGTTTCAGCGCCTCTGGGTCGCTGACATCAACGCCCACTAAGACCACCTTCCAGTCGATAGGGGCAGGGGGATCAAGGCTGTCCTCCTCGGCAGCCTTGGGTGCGCTCACCAATACGGGGATTTCAGTCACGTGGCTATCGCCCTCCCGCTCCGGCGTTCCGGCCACCAGGCGCTCGATATCAAGCAGGTCGACGCCCAACTCCTGGCCGAGCGCCTGGAACCTTTGCCACTGGGCCTTCGTGGCGCCAAGCACACGCACGTACCGGTAGCAAATGGACAGCAAGCGTTGCCGTTCCAGGTCACTCTGAGCGGAGGCCAGTGCGTCATCCAACACCTTTTCGTGGCGCCACTGCGCGTCGATGCCCAGCATCGCCACGGGCGTCTTTGGTGGCAGCTGCTGGCGGTCGACAAGTGCCTCGATAGTCATCGCGAATACCCGCTCGTGCCTGCCGAAGCCGCGGTCTCGCCAGCGGCTCGTGATTGCCAGCGCAGACGACGGGCACAGCGCGCAGAGTGCTCGCAGCGTCTCTTGCCAGTCGAAATGCTTCTCGGAATACGAGTACGCCAGCTCTGCGGCCTGCGAATACCTATAGGCGAGTTCAGGTTGGGGCGTGCCATGCACCCCGGCATGCACTGCAAGCCATGTGAGCGATCTCCAGCGGCTCAAGTTCTCCTCACCGATGCGGCTTGCAATCTCGATGGCGCGGCTGAAGTACGCCGACGCCTCGTGTTTGTCGACAGACAGGACGGCCCTTGCAAGCTGTACATATTGCCTCACCCGCTCTTCGGCATGCTCCTCGACCATCGCCTCAATGTGAGCGAATGCTTCGCATGCGAGCTCCAGTGCGAGCGCATGGTGCTCGGTTTTTTGTGCGCATGCTCTGCACAGCTCGGTCAGCGTTTGCGCAGACATGCCCCCACAAACTTCGTCGAACCATCTGCGATAGCGCTGCCAATGCCTGTCACCAGCAGTGGCGGTGTCGCGCAATGCTTCCAGCCACACCAGCGCAGCGGCCGCGTTCAAGGCGTGGCGTAATCCCGTGCGGTACGAGTCAATGAGAGCAAGCAAGGTCAGTGCTTCGTCGGCTGACGCGGTGAAGGTCTCGGGAGAGGCGTCGCAGACACAGGCGGCCCATAGCTTGTACCAAGGCCATATGGCGCCTACGTCGCCACAGAACTGCTCCGCCTCATGATGATGGCGTAGTGCCTTGCCTTCGATGCTGATGTGCTCTGCGAGCGGTGGCGGTGCCAGGTCCTTTAACGTGAGCTTGTCATCGGCCAAGTGGTCGTACAGGGCGTATGCCTTGAGCATCTGCTCATTGACCTTGCCGTAGCGCTGTACCAGACCGTACGGCGGATGAGCGGGCAAGAACTTCTTGAGCACGGCAGCTACTAAGGTGGTCTGCTGCATTGGCAGCACTTGCCGTGCGATGACAACGGTTGAGCTGACGGCGTCGACCAGACCGCCCCGGCCGTCCCAAGGCTCGTCGAGTTCGAGCTTGAGATGAGGGCTGCCGAGCAGGCGTATCAGCCTCGCCAGAGGCTCGGCGGGCAAGCGGTGGCCAACCTTCTCGCTTTCCGAGGCTAGCCCCAACATCAGCCAGACGTTGTTCTTCGCAGCCCTGAAGAGCTCATCAACCGCCAACGGCTTGGAGAGGTCAAACAGGCGGCGCGCCGCCCGCTTGCCGCTCTCAAACCCGAGCATCAGTGGCCTCCATCGGCGAAGAAAACGCGCAGCGTCATCGGCACCGCTGACGCTCAGGATGGCTAGGGTGAAGGCCGCACGGTCGTCGTGGGTGACGTCGTCAGTGTCCACATCGCCTGCAGAACGGCGCCGGCTCCAGGCGTAGAGCCAATCCTCGGCCAGTCTCAGGCGGCTTCTTGCGTCAGCTATCAGCTCGTCGTGGCCCGCGAGCAAGCACGCGTAGTAGAGCTGGTTGGAGCCCAGCCAGGTGGAATGAAACGTGCGACGCGAGACCAGATCTTCGATATGCGACACGGAGAGCAGTCTGGACACCACCTCAGCGTTTTCCCTCAGGAGTTCGTTTTGCCTCGTCTCGGCGGCGGTCTCGCCTCCGGCCCGTAAGGCGAGCTTAGCTGCCTCGGCATACCTGTTTGCTTTCAAGCAGGCTTTGAGCGCAAAGGTCAGCCGCTGCAGCTCGATGTCACGGCGCTCCAGGGGGTTATGGCGCGGCAGGCCCTGCGTCGACAGTGCCAGCGCAGCCAGTTCATCTAGCTTGCCGGCGTCCAGCAGCATCGATGGCAGCACGGAGGCCGCGTAGCCGTTATCGCTGGCCAAAGGCGTCAGACGCGCTAGTAGCTGCACCAGTTGAGGGCCGGTCGGCTTGAATTTGTCACGGAACCACGACTCCGAGGGCTCGTCGAGAAAATGCACGCAGTCGCCTTTGACCAGCAAGGGACGCCCGAGCGCGGTCACGAAGGTTCGAATGGCTGAGGGCGGGCACTGAGAGACGTGCGACAGCACCGACATCGGAACCAGAGGTCGTAGGACGGCCAGGCACTGGCAAAGCGCTTCCACCTGAGATGCCTCGACTGGGCCTGCGTCATTCTTGAGCCGCTTGATGGCCTTGTCCAGCAAGTCTGTTAGCGTCCTTTCGACCGTCGTCGGCGTGGGTCCCAGCCCACGCAGCATATCCAGCAATGAAAGCTGCTGCGCCATTGCCAGGGCTTGCACCCGCGGGTTGTGGCTGCTGAATCTGGCGAACTCCTCGACCTCTTCCTCGGTCGCATTCGGGTAGAACTGGTGTAGGTGGCGTGCAGTTTCAGCGAGCGAGAAAGGCTTGAGCTCGACTTGCACGGTCTCGGGCGTAGCATCGAGCATCTCGACGCGATGGGTGCGAGCCGTGAACACAAGGCGCACACCTTCAGGTACGTCGATGCGGATGAGGTCACGGACAAAGGCAAGTTCGTTGCGCTCGCGGGCTGCGATGACCGCGTTGTCTGCCGCGTCAATGATGATGCACAGTAGAGCGTGCGGGTCCGTGGCGCGCAGCAGCCTTGCCGCCTGCTCGATGCGCGAGACAAAGGCTTGCATTAGCAGCTTGACATCGATATGTCTGGTTGGAATGACTGGCAGGCACAGCCCCTTGGCGGCAAGCTCGTTGACGATTTGCACCAGTGCGTCGGCGTGGCGATGGCGCTGCTTGTCAGCGCGGCGGTACGAGCCGTCTCCGAAGCAATCGTAGACCAACGAGGTTGAGGTGCCAGCGAAAGAGCGTGCAAGCAGACGAGCGACGACCGACTTGCCAACGCCGCCGTCGGCGTGGAGGATGAGCGTGGAGCGCGTATCCCTGATGGCCTGGAGCAGTTCCTCGTGTTGATCTCTGGGAAACTCACTGGCAGCTTCGGTAGCCTCGTACGGCGCCGGAAAGAGCTGCAACTCGGTGACCTTGAAGGCACTGAGCACGTCGTGGCGCACGACCGTGGGGTTGTCCTTTCCCGCTGACGTTGCTCGCCGCTGGACCAGTTCCTTGAGCTGTCCGGCAGCGTCGGCGTCGGGCTCCGACAGGAAGATGTAGGAGTCGAGCGTCAGCAAGTTGCGTTGCTCCCACAGTCCAGGCTCACCTGCTCGTATCCGAAAGAGTGAGAAGAAACCTGGAACGTCCTGCGACTCCTTCGCATACTTCTTTAAATACTTCGCAGTTTCCGCATCGCTCGGCTTCCTGCCGTTGGCGACGTCGTCTATCGTCTGGGCTACCTCCGAAGCCACGGGCCGGTTGGTCAAGAACGTGAAGCGAACCTTCTGTTTGACCAGCTCGGGCGGGTAGCTTTCGCAGAACTTGGCGTACCGCTTTGAGAAACCGGCAATCGTGTCCTTCAAGCCACTGACCGTCCAAGGCTCGTGCGGGTTCTTAGTCGAATGCTTGAGCTGGAAGTACTCCACTAACGTGGCATGTGCCATCTCCTGATGCCCGAAGTACAGGCCAACGTCGATGACCTCTTCGCCCTGCTCAATCTTTTGCCCGTCTGTCTCTTGCGCGGACGCCCCCTCGATGCTGACAGCAACCAGTTGCGAGCCCGCAGGCAAGAGCTGCAGGCACTGCCTTGCAGCCCAGTAGTAGTGGAACTGGTCGCCGTCGCGCGTGTAGCGAACAGTGTCTGAGTAGGACATTCAACATGCTTTCTGCAGCGCTTAGCCATAGCAGAGAAGGCGCACTGCTCTTGACAGATTTTTGCTTTTTTGGGCAGCGTTCAGCTTACATCGCCGCGCTCGCTCGCACTTCCTGATCACCTGACCTTCGCTGACCTTGAGTCATCCCCTCCGTGTCGCTGATTGAACCGCTTAGCCGACCCGGAAAAGTTTGAACGGTCAAACTCCCGCCTGCCGGAGGAGTCGCTCAGGCTGGTGGGCATGTATCCGGGCGAGCCTGGGGCAGAGCACCGGCGCCGTACATTTGCAACTCGGCAGGGCAGCAGGTTGCTGCGGGGGGGGGGGGGGCCAA
>NZ_PVLQ01000093.1 GCF_002980595.1 Malikia granosa | reverse complement strand
CCCCCGCCGCCATCACCGCAGCGACATTGCCGACCTGGATGCCGCCTATGGCCACCAGGGGCCTGGCGGTCATGCGGCGCAACTGCTGCAGGCCTGCCAGGCCCAGCGCGGGTGCGGCATCGGCCTTGCTGGAAGTGGCAAACACCGGGCTGATGCCGTAGTAGTCCACCGGCGCCCGTTCGGCCTCGTGCATCTGCTGCCAGGACTCGATCGACAGCCCGATCAGCGCGCCGGGCATCAGGCGCCTGACATCCTGCGGCGCCATGTCGCTCTGGCCGACATGGACCCCGTCGGCGCCGGCGGCCAGCGCCACGTCGACCCGGTCGTTGACCAGCAGCGGAATGCGCAGGGGCGACAGCAGGGCCTTGAGCGCGCGCGCCCGCTCGACGAAGGCCCGGGTGTCGAGGCTCTTCTCGCGCAGCTGCACGCAGGTGACGCCGCCGCGGACGGCGGACTGCACCACGGCGAGCAGGCCGCGCTCGCCGCATTGCACCGCGTCGGTCACCAGGTGCAGGCGCAGCCGGGCGTCAATCCGCGCGATGGCGAGCGGCGCCTCAGCCATGGCAGGCCAGCTTGAGGCGGGCGACGAAATCGTCATGCGACAGCAGCTGCAGCCCGTCGAGCAGCTCGATCTGCAGCCGGCCCACGCCGGCGCCCGCGGCCTGGGTGCGCTCGACCGCCAGCTCGCCGACCACGCCCAGACAGGCCATGGCCGAGACCGTCGCGCGCCAGCGGTCGGGCTGGACCGCAGCGAAGGCGCCGATCAGGGCGCTGGCCGAGCAGCCCACGCCAGTGACCCGGGTCATCCAGGGATGGCCGTTGGACAGGGCCGCATGGCGCCCGCCGGCATCGACGACATGGTCGGTCGCACCGCTGACGCAGACCACCGAACCCCAGTCGCGCGCCAGGGCCTGGGCCGCGCCGACCGCCTCGTGCGACGAGGCCGCGCTGTCCACCCCCTTGGTGGCAGCGGCCAGCCCCGCCACGCTCATGATTTCCGAGCCATTGCCGCGCAACACCGACGGCGCGCCGGTCTGCAGCAGGGCCTGCAAGGCCTGGTTGCGGTAAGGCGTAGCTCCAGCGCCGACCGGATCCAGCACAACCGGAATGCCCTTGGCCTGCGCCGCCCGCAGGGCCAGCTGCATGGCCGAGATCCAATCCGGCTCCAGGGTGCCGATATTGAGCACCAACGCCTGCGCGATCGCCACCATGTCGGCCACTTCCTCGTGGGCATGGGCCATCACCGGCGCGGCACCCAGGGCCAGCAGCGCATTGGCATTGAAGTTCATCACCACGAAGTTGGTGATGCTGTGCACCAGCGGCGCCTGGGCGCGGACCGCCTCCAGGTCCGACCAGATCGCCTCGGCATTCAACCGCCCGTCGACCATGACAATGTCCTTTCAATCTCGGACCGGCAGCCGCGCCGCTCCATGGGCAGGGACTATAGCCGGCCGGCCAGCCGCTGCGCCTGTCTGCCGGCGCGCCGCCTGCTGGGACCCGGCTGACGCTGCTACAGTCGCCGCCATGGCCAAGGAAAAGACCCTCTACGTCTGCAACGAATGCGGCGGCAGCAGCACGCGCTGGCTCGGCAAATGCCCGAGCTGCAATGCCTGGAACAGCCTGGTGGAAACCGTTGCCGAGGCGCCCAGCGGCAGCAAGAACCGCCTCAGCAGTAGCCCGAAGGGCCTGGCGCCAGCGTCCGAGCTCACGGTGCTCAGCGAGATCGAGGCCACCGACGTCGAGCGCACGCCAACGGGCTTGAGCGAACTCGACCGGGTGCTCGGCGGCGGCATCGTCGAGGGCGGCGTGGTGCTGATCGGCGGCGACCCCGGCATCGGCAAGTCGACGCTGCTGCTGCAGGCGCTCGACGCGCTGCAGCGCGCCAACCTGTCCACCCTCTATGTCACCGGCGAGGAAAGCGGCGCCCAGGTCGCGCTCAGATCGCGCCGGCTCGGCCTGGACAACAGCCAGGTCAAGGTGCTGGCCGAGATCCAGCTCGAGAAGATCCTCGCCACGCTCGACGCCAAGCGGCCCGCGATCGCGGTGATCGACTCGATCCAGACCGTCTACTCCGACCAGCTCAGCTCGGCGCCGGGCTCGGTGGCGCAGGTGCGCGAATGCGCGGCGCACCTGACGCGCGCGGCCAAGGCCAGCGGGGTCGCGATCGTGTTGGTCGGCCATGTGACCAAGGAAGGCGCGCTGGCCGGTCCGCGCGTGCTCGAGCACATGGTCGACACCGTGCTCTATTTCGAGGGCGACACGCACAGCAGCTACCGGCTGATCCGCGCGATCAAGAACCGCTTCGGCGCGGTCAACGAGATCGGCGTCTTCGCCATGACCGAGAAGGGCCTCAAGGGCGTCAGCAACCCGAGCGCGATCTTCCTGAGCCAGCACAGCCAGCCGGTGCCGGGCAGCTGCGTGCTGGTGACGCTCGAGGGCACGCGCCCGCTGCTGGTCGAGATCCAGGCCCTGGTCGACAGCGGCGGCCCGAGCCCGCGTCGCCTGAGCGTCGGCCTCGACCGCGACCGGCTGGCGATGCTGCTGGCAGTGCTGCACCGCCATGCTGGGGTTTCCTGCGCCGACCAGGACGTGTTCGTCAACGCGGTCGGCGGGGTGCGCATCGGCGAGCCGGCGGCCGACCTCGCGGTGCTGCTGGCCATCGCCTCCAGCTTGCGCGGCAAGGCACTGCCGCAGGGCTTCCTGGCCTTCGGCGAAGTCGGCCTGGCCGGCGAGGTGCGACCGGCACCACGCGGCCAGGAACGGCTGAAGGAAGCCGCCAAGCTCGGCTTCAAGATTGCCATCGTGCCCAAGGCCAACCTGCCCAAGAAGTCGGACAGCAGCCTGGCCAAGGCGCTCGAGGGCATGACCATCCACCCGGTCGAGCGGATCGAGGAAGCGCTGGAAGTGGTACGGAGCCTCTGAATCATGCACCACCTGCCGTGCATGGCCGAGTCCTGGGTCGCAGCCGGCGATCTCCGGGCGTTGACCGACTCGCCCGCAGCCCGCTCCTGGCTCACCGAGCGCGGCAGCCTGACGCTGCGCCTGCGCCTGCACCACCCTGGGCTGGCGGTGCGGGTGGTCGACGAGGGTCCGAGCTACTTGCTGCCCGACGAGGCCGAGCGCCTGGGCCTGGCGCCCGGCAGCCCGGCCTGGGTGCGCGAGGTCACGCTGCACGCGCCCGGGTTGGACTTGGTCGCGGCGCGCAGCGCAATCCCGCACTGGTCGCCGGACAACCCCTGGCACGAGGTGCAGCGGCTCGGCACGCGGGCGCTGGGCGAACTCCTGTTCAGCGACCCTGTGCTCGAACGCAGCGACTTCGAATTCACGCTCGGAACAGGCTGGCATCGACATGGCAGCGCCCCCTCAGAGCTGCGGCTGACGCGCCGCTGTCTCTACCACCGCCACGCAGCTCCCTTGCTGCTGACCGAACGCTTTCTGCAGCTTGCCGCCTGAATGGCCCGCGCCAGGCCCAGGCCATCGAGGTGGCGCGGGGATTCCGGATGCCTCAGCCAGCCGGCATGAAGCGGGCCAGCAACCGTGGCAGGAAGATCCAGCCGCCGGTCGCCAGCGCACCCAGGCTGGCCAGCAGCACGCCGGCCGCTGCCACGTCCTTGGCGTCGCGCGCCAGCCGATGCCAGTCGGGCGAGACCAGGTCGACCACGATCTCGATGCCGGTATTGAGCGCCTCGGCGCACAGCACCAGCCCGATCACCGCCGACAGCAGCGCCCATTCCAGCGCGCTGATGCCCAGCCAGGCACCCAGGGCCACGACCAGCAGCGCGGCGAGCAGGTGCAGCCGCGCATTGGCCTGGCCGGCCAGCAGGACGCCGATGCCGCGCCAGGCATGGCCGAAGGATGCCAGCCGCGACCGAGCGCGGTTGTGCAACAAGGGCCTCATGGAAGCGCTTACCAGGGACGCTGCCAGGCCACCGTCACACCCGTCGGGGCCGGCAGCAAGCTGACGCGTCCACCGGCCCTGGTTTCGGTGAAGTACTCGGCCCAGGCATAGCCCAGGGCGCCACCCGCGATCGTGTCCTTCCAGTAATGCTTGTCGGCCTGGACCCGCGCCAGCGCCGTCAGGCCGGCCGCACCGTACAGCAGATAGGGACTGACCTGTCCGGGATAGCGCTTGTCCAGGTAGCGCGCCGAGGCAAACGCCACCGCCGTATGGCCGGACGGAAAGCTCTTGTCATCCGAGCGATCGGGCCGCAGCTCCGAGACCTGGGTCTTGAGGATCTCGCTGCTCGCGACGGTCGCGCCCAGGGACCAGGCCAGCTGCGCCGCGCCATCGGCATCCCGGTCGCGGTAGGTGTAGGCCGCTGCCAGCGTCGGCAGGCCCACGGCCAGCAGATCGGAGGCCGTGTTCCAGCCATTGCCACCGGCATGGCCCTGGGTGGCCAGGAGCAAGCCAATCATTGATATTGCTGTTTTTCTCATCAGTTAATCATTTCAATCGAATTAGGCTAGCGTCTTTGCAATAACCAGCCTCAGTACAATATCCCGCTAATCTGATACAGGATAACAAATGGAGAACGCGGTGATTAAAGGCATCGTCATTGCGGTAGCCATGGCGGCATCCAGTATGGCAGGGGCCGGAACGCCGCAGGCCTCGGTACCCTACACCCCGTCCTGGCAGGCCCGCCACTATCTGCAGCTGCTGGCTGACGAAGCCGGCCTGCCGCTGACCACCAGCCACTGGCCCTTGCCGGCCGCCGCCGTGCAGGACGCGCTCAATGCGGTGCAGCCGGCCAATGCCGAACAGGCACAAGCCCTGGCCTACCTGCAGCGCGCCCTCGAGCAGCACCTGCAGACGGTGCAAACCAGCGTTCAATTGCGCAATCGCGTCGAAGGCGCCGGTGGCTTTGGCCAGAACTATACCCCGGGCAGTTCCTTCAGCCTGGCCAGCGACCAGGCGCAATGGCGCGGCGAATCGTCATCGTTCGCCGGCCGCATCGGCCTCAAGCTCGAGCAAAGCCCCAACTCGCTGCAAACCGAATTCTCCGGGCTGGGCAAGGAAGGGCAGGTCCAGCTGCGTCCCGACAATGCCGCCGCCGTGCTCGAATGGAAGGGCGTCAACCTGCAGGCATTCGCGCACCAGAACTGGTGGGGCCCCGGCTGGCAATCGAGCCTGGTCAACGGCCACAACAGTCCGGCCTGGATCGGGATCGGGCTGCAGCGCGCCAGCGTCCAGCGTTCGGAATCACCCTGGCTGTCCTGGCTCGGTCCCTGGACGCTGGAGGGCTTCGTGGCCCGGGCGCAAGATCCGGTCGTGGTGGCCAATCAGCCCGAAGGCTACCTCTACACCGGCATGCGCATGACCTTCCGGCCCGCGTCTTGGGCCGAGGTCGGCCTGAGCCGCGCGGTCCAGTTCGGCGGCAAGGGCCGGCCGCAGGACTTCAACACCTATGTCAAGTCCCTGCTCGGCCAAAGCACCAACCAGGACGCCAGCAATCCGGTTGACAGCAGCTCGCAGATCGCCGGCTACGACCTGCGGCTGCGCTGCCCGACCCGGCGCAACTGCGCCGCCTATGTGCAGTTGATGGGCGAGGATTCCGCCGGCAGCGGCATCCCGCTGCCCTATCGCTTCATGAGCCTGTTCGGGATCGAGACCTGGTTGGCCCAGGGCCGCTACCGGGCCTTCGCCGAATATGCAGACACCAGCGTCGATGCCATCTACGACAACAAGCACCGCATCGCCGGCTACGACAACGCCTACTACCCGCAGGGCTTGACGAACGGCGGGCGCTGGATCGGCAGCGTCTTCGGCGGCGGCTCGGAGGTGCTCACGCTCGGCCTGCTCGATGCCCAGTCGCAGCGCCAGATCAAGCTGCATACCGGCCAGCTCCATTACAGCCTGGGCTCACACAAGCCAGGCAGCGACGCGCCCAAGGGCGAATTCCTGGGCATTTCGGCCAATCAAACCCTGCGCTGGGGCCCCTATCGCATCACCCCCGAAATCGAATGGCTGGGACTCAAGGACGGACAGCGCGTGGGAGACAGCCAGCGCCATCACTGGCGCCTGGGCCTGACGGCCAGCAAGCCTCTCTAGCAGGCCGTTGAAAAA
>NZ_PVLQ01000092.1 GCF_002980595.1 Malikia granosa | reverse complement strand
GCCGGGTGTTGTCACGCCCAGGCGCAGCCTGGGCGCGGGGCGCCCCCTTGGGGGGCGGCGGGAGGGCGGGCGGGGGCCCTGAACAGCCATCGGCCGCAGGCCGCTGACTGGAGTTTTTGCGACCGGCGCAGCCGGGCGCACTGACTGAACCCAGGGCGACGGCACACCGAAAGGCCCGCGCCGGGCGCGGCCCCAGGGCGCGCAGCGCCCGGGAAGGGGCCGCGACCACGCGCGGGCCGTTCCCGCGCTGGCCGCTGTCCGGACGGCCCGCCGTCGCCGGGGGTCGGCCACCAAGCGCGCAACGCGCGCGACTGGCCGGGTCCCGGCGGCCAGGGCCAGGACGGGCAGCGACCCAGGCGCGGGCGAGTGCCGACCGGCCACGCACGAGGCCGCTTTCGGGTTTTCGCGCCAGGCGAAGCCACGCGCGCTGACTTCAGCCGGGGCACGGGCGCGCCGGAAGGCCAGCGCCGGGCGCGGTCCAGGGCGCGCAGCGACCGGGGAGGACCGCGACCACGCGCTGGCCGTGCTGGACAAGGCCAGCGAGCGAAGCGGACGGGCCTGCAGGGCCGGTTCGCGCAGCGGCGGCGGGGTGGCGGAGCTCGGGCGGCTCGAGCGCCGGAAGCGGCGACGGGCTCCAGCCCGTGGCCGCGTGGGTCAGTCTCGCCAGCGAGCGAAGCGGACGGGCCCGCAGGGCCGGTCTGCGCAGCGGCGACGGCGTGGCGAAGCTCCGGACTCACGCGCGCCGAAAGCGGCGACGGGCTCCAGCCCGTGGCCGCGTGGGTCGGGCTCTAACGGCGAGCGGAGCGGACGGGCACGCAGAGTTGGAAAGAGTAGGTTTACAGGAGGGGGCGCCGCAGAATTCGGAAGCAATCGCTAAGGTGCGCGATATCCGACCCTAAGCCGACAGCAGCCTCACTACTGAGGATTTGGTGAATCAGTGGTGTGCTCTATGGAAGAATTTTCCGGAAAAATAGACATACTCAAAGATTTCTAGGCTCAATCGGATTAGGTATCTTTAATTGAATTATCACCTTTTATAAACTCTGCTCGAATTTCGTCCAACCTCTTCCTGCTCTCTTCGAAATCATCAAAAGCATATGGTTTTAAATCATTGCCCTCCCCATTGCTCAGCTTTACTTCGAGACCTGTCGCCTCATACAAGCCAAGCCAGCACTCACGTGCTGTAGCCATGACTGACATTCTGACAATTTCTTGAATCTTTACTGAGCGAGGCGTTTCGAGTTCTTTTACCATCTTGGCCGATGTTCGAAGACGCATGGTGCACTCTTCGACGAGGAGCAACAGGCCACCTCCGGGAAGCAGCATTGGGTCAATTGATAGCATTCGTGTTCGTACTTCATCAAGATCCTCAGACAATAAGCTCCACGTTTGATCCTGTTTTCCAATACGTCGAGCAATATCTTCGCACGTCCGTGCCGCAGAGAAAAAAACAACTCTCAGCGCGCGAGCACGCCGTTGTTGTTCTAAATTTTCAGCACTTCGGATTCGGTCCAGTTCGAGTTTATGTTGTCGATGGACAATGAGGATTGCTGAAAATATCGCTGCTACGGAACCAATCGCCTGAATCCATGCAGGAGCACTCGATTCAAGGAATTTAGCAACCCATGGCCAACCACCGAGGGACGTTATTACGATTAGGGAGAGCAGAGACAAAACAACCACTGCGCCGAGCGCAGTTATCCATTCGTCTTCTGATGCGGGAGTGGAGTCATTATTCATGCCAGCTACAGTTTTATGAGTAAAGATAAAAGAACGGAATTTAATTAATGTAACCCAAACGACTGGTAGCCTAGGCGGCCCAGCATAGCTTGTGAACCCAAAGCATAGGAAAGCAACGTCTGCTAGCCTAAGATTTTTTCCGAATGTTGAAGGGCCCCCCAGAAGTCGCACGGAGAACGGACCAGATGACATACTGGCAATTCCATCGGAAGGGAAGTCACCATGAAAGCCACGATCTGCCGCCTTGCGCTGTGCTTGGCCAGCGCCATCACCATCACGCCAGCGACGGCCGGCATGATCGTCACGGGCCAGGGGCCCATTAACCTCTACGCGCCAGCGCAGCGCAGTTCGGCCTTCGACGGCTGCAAGGAGCTGTTCCCCGGGGGACGGCCTATACCGCTGACGCTCGTCAGTGCGGACTGGATGCCCCGCGGTCTGTGTTCGGACAGTTTCGCGGTGCTGTACTCGGGCAAGAGCAAGACGCCGCTGGTCGTGGTCGAGCGCCTGAACCGCCAGCAGGTTGACGACGCGGGCGAAGTGCGGACGAACCAGTTTTTCCCTGACCCGCGCCTTCCCGCGTCCGAGCGGGCCTATCTCGACGATTACAAGGGCTCGGGGTTCGACCGGGGGCATATGTCGGCGGCGGGGAATGCCCCAACACCGAACGCGATGGCACAGACGTTCGCGCTCTCGAACATGGTGCCGCAGGACCCCACCCACAACCGCAGGGTGTGGAGCAAGGTCGAGGCGGACACGCGCAAGTACGCCCGGCGGGCGGCGGGCGATGTGTTCGTGTTCACCGGGCCGCTGTTCGATCCTGGTCATGAGACGATCGGACGGAACAAGGTCTGGGTACCGACACGGCTCTTCAAGCTGGTCTATGACCAGGCGACGGGACGGGCCTGGGCGCATGTGCTGCCGAATACGGCGGATGCTCGGATCGAGCAGCCGATGGACTATCCCGGGTTCGTGCGGGCGACGGGGCTGGACCTGCTGAAAGGTGTACAGGTCGCTATGTGAGAACGGTTCTCGAGAACCTTCTTCACCAGTGTCTGCCAACTGGTCCAGCGTTCCTACATCGAGCGCCAAGGCAAGCCGGCCGAACCAATCGGGACGCCTGAGGTGTGTGTCGTGCGTTAACGGTCGCGCGTCGGGACTGGTAGCGGCAAGGTTTAATGTGTTTTAATATCTTTAAAATATTGAAATACACTCAAAAAACCATGATAGTCACCGTAGGCAACACCAAGGGCGGCGTCGGCAAGACGACGCTAGCACTGAATTTGGCGATTGCGCGCGCGCTCTCGGGCCGCGATGTCTGGCTGATCGACGGAGACCGGCAGGGCACGGCGCAGACGGCGATCACGATCCGGGCGGAGTCGGGACGACTCCCGGCGATCGCCTGCGCGCAGTACGCGGATGGCTCGACGCTACGGGCGCAGGTGCAGCAGGTGGGGCCGAAGTTCCAGGACATCGTGATCGATGCCGGCGGGCGCGATTCGACGGCGCTGCGCGCGGCGCTGGTGCTGTCCGATGTGCTGGTGGTGCCGTTCGCGCCACGCTCGCTCGACGTGTGGGCGCTGGCGGACATCTGCAGCTTGATCGACGAAGCGCGCGCGGTGCGCGACGGGCTGCATGCGGTGGCGGTGCTCAACGGCGCCGATCCGGCAGGCCAGGACAATCAAGAGGCCGTCGAAGCGCTGGCGGAATTCCCGCAGCTGGAGTACCTGGCGACGCCGATCCGGCGGCGCAAGGGCATTGCCAATGCCGCCGGCCAGGGCCTGAGCGTGCTGGAAATGAGCCCGCGCGACCCCAAGGCCTGCGACGAGATCACGGCCCTGGTGCGGTCTGTTTTCAAATCAATTTAATATTAATAAGAAGTTAAGGATAGATTAAATGGCTATTGTCAAGCGACCCAGCGGGGTAGGTGCCACGGTCAGGACGGCCGAGGATTTCATCCAGGGGGCACCGGATGCGGGCGATCAGTTGGCCGAGCTGCCGGCTAGCTCCGGGGTGATGCAGGGCCGGCAGCGGCAGGTCAGCCTGGCGCTGCCGCCGGAGCTGCTGACCAGGGTCGATGAGATGGCGCGCAAGCTGTCGCTGACGCGCGCGGGGTTCATGAAGCTGGCGTTGACGCGGGCGGTGGAGGCGGAAGAAGTCACGCATGGCTGATTTCGACTGCACGGGCTCGCACTGGAATGACTGGTGGCTGGTCGATGGCTCGCCCGACTTCGCGGTGTTTCCGGGAGGGCTGCTCGAATGGGCGCCTGAGCCGTTGCCGATCCGACTCCATGTGGGGAACCTGTCCTGGGGCGAGCGGCATATCGGGCACAAGCATGGCGTGTGGGTCAGGCGCCAGAAGATGAGCGTGGCGGCGCTGGTGCATCACAAGCTGAACCAGCATGGCAGCCTGTACACGACGGAAGCGGACACGAAATTCAAGATCAGCCTGCGACTGGCGCCGGATGCGCTGTGCGTGCTGCGGTATGAGCGGCAATCGGACGGGGGTTACTGGTCGGTCGTGACGCTCTACAGCCACCCGCAAGGCCTGGATGGCATGCGGATCGGCAGGTACAGGCCGATGCCGAGAGGCCAATGAAAAAGCCACCGGAGAGGTGGCTTTTTCATTCAGAGCGGCGCCCGCAGTATCCAGCCGCAAGGACTGGAATCCTGTGTCCATGAAGGACACCCCGCTCGAGTGGTGGCTGACGCCGAAAGACCCCACTCTCTGCTCTGGATGCTTGGCCACAGGTCTATAGGCCAGCAAATCGTCTTCAGATGCGCTGATTATACATTTTGTGAAAAAAAACAGAAAAAATTACTTTTTTAATATTAAATTAAATGTTTTTTGATATCAAAAAATAAGTGTCACAATAACACCTAACTAAGACTGATCCTCCGAAAATGACCGCACTGACCACCCTGCTCGACACCTACCGCCAAGCTGCTGCCTCCGAGCGCGAGAAGGGGACTTACTTCGAGGAGCTGATCGTCTGCTACCTGCGCAACGAGGCCACCTACCGGGACCTGTACAGCGACGTGTGGACCTATGGCGACTGGGCCGAGTTGCAGGGGCTGGACAAGCGGGATGCGGGGATTGACCTGGTGGCGAAGACAGCGGGCACCGGCGAGTACCACGCGATCCAGTGCAAGCTGTACGCGACGGACTACAAGCTGCAGAAGAAGGACATCGACAGTTTCTTCACGGCGTCGGGCAAGAAGCCGTTCACGCACCGGATCATCGTCAGCACCTGCCTGCACTGGAGCGAGCACGCCGAGGAGGCACTGCGCGACCAGCAGCCCCCGGTCAGCAAGATTGACCTCAATGACCTGGAGAACAGCCAGATCGACTGGGCGCAGTACCAGCCGAAGGTGGCGGCGCCGGTGATCAAGCCGAAGAAGCAGCTGCGCGAACACCAGAAAAACGCGCTGGCGGCGGCGCTGCAGGGCTTCCAGCGCGTGAACCGGGGCAAGCTGATCATGGCCTGCGGTACCGGCAAGACCTTCACCAGCCTCAAGATCGCCGAGGCACAGGCGGGGGCGGGCAAGCGGGTGCTGTTCCTGGTGCCGAGCCTGTCGCTGCTGTCGCAAACGCTGACGGAGTGGACCCAGGAAAGCGAGATCCCGCTGCACAGCTTTGCCGTCTGCTCTGACAGCGACGTGGGCAAGAAGCGCCAGAAGGAGGACGACATGGTCCAGACCTTCACGCATGAGCTGCGCTACCCGGCCACGACGGAGCCGGCGCGGCTGGCGGCTGAAATGAGCAAGCGACACGACGCCGAGCACATGAGTGTGGTGTTCAGTACCTACCACTCGATCGACGTGATCAGCCGCGCCCAGAAGGAACACGGCTTGCCGCCGTTTGACCTGGTGGTCTGCGACGAGGCGCACCGCACCACGGGCGCGACCTTCGGTGACGAGGACGAAAGCAACTTCGTGAAGGTTCACGACGCTGGCTTCCTGCAGGCGGTCAAGCGGCTGTACATGACGGCGACGCCGCGCATCTATGGCGACACGGCCAAGGCCAGTGCCGAGAAGGACAACGTGGCGCTGTGCTCGATGGATGACGAGGCGCTGTACGGGCCCGAGCTGTTCGTGATCACGTTCTCGGAAGCGGTCAAGCGCGGGCTGCTGGTGGACTACAAGGTCATTGTGCTGGCGGTGGAGGAGAGCCACGTCAACCGGCGACTGCAACAGTTGCTGGCGAGCCCGGACAACGACCTCAAGATGGATGACGCGGCCAAGATCGTGGGTTGCTGGAAGGCCTTGGCCAAGCAGGGCCTGGAAGAGGAGTTGAACGGGGACCGCGCAGCGATGAAGCGGGCCGTCGCCTTCTGCCAGGTGATCGAGGTCAGCAAGGGGGCCAAGACCCACAAGGTCAGCTCGAAGAACATCGCCAACATGTTCCAGGCGGTGGTCGAGGCCTACCAGGCCAGCGAGGAAGACGAGACGGCCGCGCAGCTGGCTTGCGAAGCCGCGCATGTGGACGGCAGCATGAACGCGAGCGAGAAGGAAGCCAAGCTGAGCTGGCTCAAGGCGGAGCCGCCGGCGGACACCTGCCGCATCCTGAGCAACGTGCGCTGCCTGTCGGAAGGGGTGGACGTTCCGGCGCTGGATGCTGTGCTGTTCCTGACCCCGCGCAACTCCCAGGTCGACGTGGTGCAGTCGGTGGGCCGCGTGATGCGCAACGCGCCCGGCAAGCAGCGCGGCTATGTGGTGCTGCCGGTCGTGATCCCGGCCGGCATGGAGGCGCACGAAGCGCTCAACGACAACCAGACTTACAAGGTGGTGTGGCAGGTGCTGCAGGCACTGCGCTCGCACGATGACCGCTTTGATGCGATGGTGAACAAGCTGGACCTGATTGGCCGGGACACCAGCAAGATGGAAGTCATCGCCATCACCGACAAGATCCAGAAGAAGGCGACCAAGTCCACCACAGGGACCACAGGCGAGAAGAAGATCCCGAACAAGAATGCCGGTCGGGGCCGTCGCACGATTGGCAATGCCGAGGACAAGCGCATTCCGACGGAGAGCCAGGAGGGCCTGGAGTTCGAGATTGGCGAGATCGAGAAGGCCATCTACGCCAAGCTGGTGCAGAAGGTGGGCAACCGGCACCACTGGGAAGACTGGGCCAACGACATCGCCAAGATCGCGCGCACGCACATCGACCGCATCCAGGCACTGCTGGAAGACCCGGCGCACGTGAAGGAGCGCGAGGCGTTCGAGCACTTCGCAAGTGAGCTGCGCGACGACCTGAACGGCAGCATCAGCGACGGCGAGATCATCGAGATGCTGGCCCAGCACCTGATCACCAAGCCGGTGTTCGATGCGCTGTTTGCCGACTACAGCTTTGCCGAGCACAACCCGATGAGCCGGGCGATGCAGGGCGTGCTGGACGTGCTGCAGGAACACCGGCTGGACAAGGAAGCTGACACGCTGCAGGCCTTCTACGAGAGCGTGAAGCTGCGGGCTGAGGGCATCGACAACGCCACCGGCAAGCAAAAGATCGTGGTGGAGCTGTACGACAAGTTCTTCCGCAACGCCTTCCCGAAGATGACGGAGCGGCTGGGCATCGTCTACACCCCGGTGGAGGTGGTGGACTTCATCATCCACAGCGTCAATGACCTGCTGCACAGCGAGTTCGGGGTCACGTTGGGGGACGAGGGCGTCCACATCATCGACCCCTTCACCGGAACAGGCACCTTCGTGACCCGGCTGCTGCAAAGCGGACTGATCCCGCTGGACAAGCTGCCACACAAGTACCGGCACGAGATCCACGCCAACGAACTGGTGCTGCTGGCGTACTACATCGCGGCCATCAACATCGAGGCGGTATATCACAGCCTGGTGGGAGGCAAATACGTGCCGTTCGAGGGCATCTGCCTGACCGACACCTTCCAGATGTACGAGAAGGAAGACCTGGTGGACGCGCTGCTGGTGGACAACAGTGCGCGGCGCAAGAGGCAAAAGCAGCTGCCGATCCGGGTGATCTTTGGCAACCCGCCGTATTCCGGAGGGCAAAAAGACGACAACGATGATGCCGCAAATGTCAAGTACACAGGGCTAGACAATCGCATACAGAAAACATACGCAGCCAATTCTACTGGTAACCCACGCAGCCTGTACAACAGCTCAATACGTGCTTACCGTTGGGCTAGCGATCGAATCGGAGATTCCGGACTAATCGCCTTTATATCTGATGCCGGCTTCATTGACGGCAAGGCGGCAGATGGTTTCCGTAAGGTTCTGGCAGAAGAATTCAGTAGCATTTATGTTTTACACCTGCGGGGCAACGCGCGCACATCCGGAGAACAGCGCCGCAAGGAAAAAGACAATGTGTTCGGCATGGGCAGTCGGTCGCCAATTTCTATCAACATTCTCGTCAAGAATCCTGAATCAAAAGAGACAGGAAAAATCTTTTTTCACGACATCGGCGATTACTTAGACCAAAAAACGAAACTAAAAATTGTTCAGGATTTCGGCAGTGTCGCCGGCATTACCCATGCTGACCGCTGGAGCAAAATAACACCCGACATTTATGGTGACTGGGTAAACCAGCGCGACGACAGCGTGAAGAGATTTATCAGCATGGGAGACAAGAAAGACAAGGTCGCACAGACAATATTTGAGACGTACTCAAGTGGAGTAAAGACAAACCGTGACGCTTGGGTCTATAACTCTTCTAAATCTGGTGTTCTGGCCAACATGGAGTCCATGATTGACTACTATAACCAAAGCATTGACGAGGGAAAACACAGCTCCACCCTGAATCACTCCACGAAAATCAGTTGGTCATGGGTGCTGCGAGGACGACATGAAAAAGGGACCAAAGGAAATTTTTCAAAAGAAAATTCCGGAGTTGGGTTATACCGACCCTTCGAGAAAACCTGGCACTACTACGACGGATTTTTCAATGAAAACCGATACTTGATGCCAAGCATCTACCCGACAGCAAAAAGCGATAACCTGGTAATTTGCGTCACTGGTTTGGGGGAGAGCAAAGGCTTCTCTGCTTTGATTACTAATGTAATTCCAAACCTTCATGCAATAGCAGGATCGCAGTGTTTTCCGCTTTGGGTATATGAGGTTGCTTCAAATAATGGCAAAGACAATAATTTGGAATACCCCGATGTGCGCAAGCAGCAGCCTGGTTTGTTTGTGGACGAAAACAAAAACCTATTTGAAGATGCTGTCACAAAACCGACCGCGCCACAATACCAGCGCCGCGATGCCATCACCGACGAGGGCCTGGCGCATTTCAAGGCTGCCTACCCCAGTGAGACGATCGGCAAGGAAGACCTGTTCTATTACGTGTACGGCCTGCTGCACTCGCCCGACTACCGCGAGCGCTACGCTGACAACCTGAGCAAGGAGCTGCCGCGTATCCCTTGCGTGAAAACCGCCGCCGACTTCTGGGCCTTCAGCCAGGCTGGCCGTCAGTTGGCCGACCTGCACCTGAACTATGAAACGGTGGAACCGTACCCGGCCACTGTGACCGGAGACACGGGCAAACTGATCCCGGCGCAGTACCGCGTGGAGAAGATGAAGTACGGCAAGCAGGGCAAGGACAAGGACCTGAGCACCGTCCACTACAACGCGCTGATCACGGTGAGTGGCATCCCGCTGGAGGCTTATGAGTACGTGGTCAACGGCAAGTCAGCCATCGACTGGGTGATGGAGCGCCAGTGCTTCAAGGTCGACAAGGACAGCGGCATCGTCAACGACGCGAATGACTGGGCGGTGGAAACCATGGGGAATCCGCGATATCCGCTGGAGCTGCTGCTGCGGGTGGTGACTGTGAGCGTGGAGACGGTGAAGATCGTCAAGGGGCTGCCGAAGCTGGACATCTGAGCCAGGCTGGGCTACAGGACTGTAACGGGCGACCGAAGCGAACAGGAAGAGAGGCCACTTCCTGTTGCACCTGTTTCAGGACACCACCAGAATCAGGACATCATGAGCCATGTCTTTGCTTATCTGCGAGTGTCCACCGATGCCCAAGACGTGGCCAACCAGCGCCACGGCGTGGTGCGCTATTGCACCGAGAAGAAGCTGTTGGCCCCGGTCTTCATCGAGGACACGGCGAGCGGTCGCACCGACTGGCGCGCGCGCCCGCTGGGCCAGCTCATCACGCGAGCGACGGCGGGCGACGTGATCGTGGTGGCAGAGGTCTCGCGCCTGGCGCGCTCGACGCTGCAGGTGCTGGAGATCGGACGCGAATGCCTGGAGCGCGGCGTGACGCTGCATGTGGCGAAGAACGGGATCGTGTTCGACGACTCGATGCAGTCGAAGATCGTGGCGACGGTGCTGGGCCTGGTGGCCGAGATCGAGCGCGACTTCATCTCCGCACGTACCAAGGAGGCGCTGGCCAAGCGCAAGGCCGAAGGGGTCAAGCTGGGGCGGCCAGCCGGATCGGCCAGGAAGCTGCGGCTGGACCAGTACGCCGACAAGATCGACGACTACCTGGCGAAAAAGATCGACAAGCGGGCGATCGCCAAGCTGCTGGATGTGTCGCCGAACACGCTGTATGCGTGGCTGAAGGTCAGGAGGCCCCAAGCTGCAGAAGCGATCACCGATACGCCCGCTCCTGACATGACTCATATCACCCCGTGAAAAAAACCGCGTCGGTACGCGGACGCCCTAGCGATCGCGCGCATCGCGGATCGCCAACGAAGCCAGCGCTGCCGCCGCGATAGCTTGGGCGCGGTGATCCAGCACAACGGACAACAAACCAGCGTCGCTGGCGGCATCGACCGGATCGCGGTCCAGCGCGGAAAGGAGCGCACGCTTGAACCAGTCGCTCAGGGACGGATCGAGGGCAAGCCGGGATAAAGCCAGTTTTGACTCATAAGCCTTTTGGTTATGTCAAATGGCTCCCTTATTTCAAATCGAAACTCAATGGGTTGCCTGTAGTGTTTCCAGCGGTTCAATCAGCTTCACCCAGCCTTGCAGCGTAGCGATTGTTTGACGAATCTCTGACGTTACTTCAAGCGCCAGTTCAGGCAAGCTCTCTTCGTCAGCAGAGCCTGACAAACCCGCCCCGTTGACCACAGCGTGCGCCATTCCGTGGAGCCGCAGCAGTACGTCCCGAAGACCGTCCTGGCCCCGTGCGTTGCCCACAACTCTGTCTAGCTGTTCGACTGCGTGCAGCAGTTTTGAGGTGTCGTAGGTGCTCTGTAGCTGTGTCAGTGCCGCCCTGTCCAGCCGACCATAGGCCGTGAGGACGGTGGTTTCTGGATCGCTCATGCTCCTGCTCCTTTTTGGCCGGCTCGCTGCCCCTCCGCTGCCACTGCAGCTGCCGCAGCTCGTGCACGCTTGGCCGCCTCACGAAACTGTGATTCCTTGACCCAGGGCTCCGGGGGCCGCTTCAGGTCGAGGTGATAGTTGCCAAACCGCTTGATACCCGAGGTCATGTACGGACTCAGGTACTCAACATCGGCCGCAGAAACGGGCTCCCCATCTGCGTACATTTCCTGCAACACCCGCATCATGTCCACCGTGTTTTGCAGGATCACCGATGAGGCAACGAGGTCGATGAAGCGCACCCGCTTTTGCTGCTCGTTCGGATCGTTCTCATTGATCACGTCGCCGCCGAAGTCCAGCCATTTCGTGAAGGCATGGTACGACTCGATCTTGTTGGTCGTTGCGCTCACCTCCTGTCGCATTTCCTTGCTGGAAATCCAGCGCAGCAGGTAGATCGTGCGCAGTACGCGGCCAAGTTCGCGTGCCGCAGCAAACAGTCGGTTGTGACGCCCTTCCTGGCTGAGCTTGCGCAACAGCATCGGTGAAGCTATTTTTCCAGCCTGAATCGATATCGATACCTGCATCAGATCTCGCCAATGGTCGCGGATGAGCTTCCAGTCCACGACGTCGCTGAACAAGCGGTCAATATGCCGGAACCGCATCCCCTTTTCGGGGCGATAGAAGCGCAGATCCTTCCAGTTCCGAATGCGCGGCATCAGTTGGATACCCGCCAGGTGCGTGAAGGCGAACACCGTTTCCGACTGGCCATGGGTGTCCGAGTACACGGTATCGGCCTGAACGCTCAGGCCTGCCTTCATCAGGCCCTCGATGACGTAGACCGCCTCCAGTACCCCAGGTGGTATGAAGTGCCGAAACACCGCGATGTAGTTGTCGGCGACGTGCCGGTAGGCCACAGCCCCCATGCGCCGATACCGGAAATGCATGCCCACCAGCAGGTTCTGATCGTAGAAGTCGTGCTGGGTGCCATCTGCCGCGACCTTTTTGCCTTCGCCCCACAGCTTGGGTAGCTCAAGCCGCAGATAAAGTTCGGTCAGATCCCGGCAGGCGTTGTCCAACTGGTCCAGGCTCATGTGCCGCTGGTTGGCATAGGACAGTTGATGTGGTGTCACACCGTTGGACAGATGACGCGCTGCCTGGTTGGGTCCCAGGTTGCAGCCCATGGCGAACACGGTGAGCAAGTAGCGCTCGCGTGCGTTGCGAAGTTTGGGATCGTCGCCGGACTGCGGCCCAAAGTTGCGGGTGAATCCTGTCCAGTGCTCGATGTTGGCGAGAACATCCAGCAGGTTGCGAGGGGCTGTGCGATTTTCGATGGCGGCGTGCAGTGCGATGGCAGAGGCCGGCACTTCGCGTGCAACAACACGCCGCAGGGTCGGTTCGCCGTTGACTCCGATCATCACGTCTCCTGCATGTTGCGGAAACTCGTCATCGATCTTTTTGGCCGTCTCGGTGAGCAATTGCTTGAGTCCGTCTACGAAGTCACCTGCGGTGGCGGGTATTCCAATCCGGTCACAATAGGTTGGCAACTGCGCTTCGCACTCCTTCCAGGGCAGCAGTTGCAAGCGGTAGTCGGCAAATGACTCCGAGCCTTCAATGCACACATCGCCAGAGCGAAGATCGCCACACAAGTAGCTGAATACACACACTTCGAGGTAGCGGCGGTTCGTCGGATGGCCCAGCCCATGCGAACGACGCACCAGCTTGCGCCAACGTTCGGAGGCGAACGCAAGCGCCAAGTCATCCTCGATCCACTCGACCTTGCGATGTTCATTGGCCAGCACCACCTGCAGGGCATCCAGCAGACTGCGGTCTTGAGTAGCGGCCTCAAAGCGCAACGCCTTCGCCATCCGGAACATCGCCGCACGCCAACTGCTGAAGGCCTTCCAGACCAGTGGCAGGTGGTTTCCCCCGCTCCACACTCGGATGGCCTCACAGTCCATGGTCAGTTGATCCAGGTTGCCGTGCGGAGCGAGCAGATCTCGAACGCGCTGCCCGGTACTGGCGTCATCCAGGTTTTCTGCGAGGATCTCCAGCACCTGCTCCAGCGTGGCGACGAGTTCTTCACTCAGCTCGCGTTGGCGCGCCTGGATCACCTGCAGCTCCTCTCTTGCGGTCTTGTGGATGGCTCCGATGCGGCGAATGAACATTTCAGCCACATCGTCGCGGGCCCTCACTCGCATCTGTCGGATCAATGCCAGGATCAATGTGTAGCGCTTGGCGGGCAACAAGTCCTTCATGTCGCCCGCATCGAGCGCCGATGCCATGCCAGCCATGTAGTTGAGCTTGGTAACCGGAACGCCATCGAGCAGCGCATCGCTGTCAGGCAGGGACTCAAGCCATGTCAACTGGTCCAACAGCAAATCGAGATGCTTGCGTGAGGCTTTTTTTGCCGATTTCTTGATCTGGTTGTACAGAGTTCGCCTTGCCGGCAATTCCGACTCCAGCAATCGGTCAAGCCATGTTCGTTGGGCCGAACTCAGGCGCTGGTTGATTCGCTCGTTCAATGCGGCCTCCGCGGCCGAGTGGGCTTGTTCAGAGATTTCGTCGAGCGTGCGGAACACCGGAAGCTCATAACCCAGCCGCACCAACTCCTCAACGGTGATGTTGATGATGTCAACGCGGGTCTCCACGACACTGGCTATCTGTTGGGCTATCTGGATAGCCAGCGCTCTTGTTTGCCCGTCGGTGTAGGACTTCACACCGAGCAGTTCTCGAATCGCTTTGTGGTGGCGATACAGCGTGGCGAGCGAAGCAAATTCGATCTTGTCAGTCGGGGTGATGCCCAGCGTTGCTGAAACATGCTCGACAACCTCGGCTGGAATCGCATCGATCGCGGGGAAGTGGCGCAGGAACTCAAAGCATTTGAGCAGCACCAACAATGCCAGGCGACGTTGCGCAGTGCGTGACTGTTGCTGCGCCCATTCAATCTCCTCGGGCTTCGGAGTGAACGACGCTTGCAGGTCTTTGAGCGTCAGTATTCGAGGAAATCGAGGGTACGCAGTCCGTTCAATGCTCGCCATGGCGAATCCCCCCACAATCATGTGCATATGGTCCGGCATCAGATGCCTCTCTTCCGTCTGGCTCTCCTTTTGACGCGCCAATGTCCTAAAACCGCCCCGAAGTGCTTTCGCAACTTCAGGTACAGCGTCTTTCTTCGACATTTCGGTATGAATACAAGGTGGTACTTACAGTCCCATTTCGTGTGATTTGGGCTTTCCATCTTGTCCATCCAGTTCTTCCTTTCGTTTGCTTGGCGGCCGGGTTATGGATAGGTGCGGTCGTGGTGTGGTATTCCGATGCCTAACTGTCGCATCCCGCCCGACCAAGCAATCTTGAGTTGTCGCCATGCTTCGGCTGTATGCGGCTTTCAAATTTAGTGGGGACTACTTTTTGAAAAGACGTTGATCACGATGACTCCAGAAACGATTAGGGCCATGCCACCGATTGCTGCAGCATCAAGCCGCTGTTTGAAAACGATCCAGGCAACAATGGCGGTAAGCACGATGCCAGCGCCGGACCACAGTGCATACACGATGCCAACCGGCATGACCTTGAGCGTCAATGAGAGACAGTAGAAGGATCCGGCATAACCTAGCGCCGTAGCCAGACTTGGCCAGAGATTGGTGAACCCTTCAGATGCCTTCAGGAAGGACGTTGCAATGACCTCGAGAACGATGGCCGCGGTGAGATAAAGGTAAATGTTCATGGTGCAATTTGTCTGGTGATAATGTGCAATGCCCCTGGTACCAGGCATGTTCTTTCGCATCGAGTTTTGAAAGGCAGCAAGTGACGTTCAGATGGGTGCCGGCGTGGCTTGAGACTCGTACTTTCGGTCCAGCCACCGCGATAAACGGCTATCGAACAGCAGCTCATATAAAGCGGGAACCATCCCGAGCGTGACCAGGGTGCCCAGCGCCAGGCCACCGATGATGGTGATTGCCATGCCCGACCAGAGGGGGCCGCCAAACAGCAGCAGTGGCACCAGGCCGGCCACGCAGGTCAGCTTGGTCATCACGATCGGCCGCAATCGTTGAACGGCCGAAGTGATGACGGCGTCTCTCGAACTGCGCCCTGCGTGGAGTTCGGCTTCGATGCGTTCCAGCAGCAAGACGGCGTTGTTGACGATGATGCCGGCAAGCGAAAGCAGGCCAAAGTTCGCCATGAAGCCCAAGGGCTCGCCAGCCAGCTTCAGCGCCGGTGCCACCCCGATCAGCGTGAACGGAATGATGGACAGTATCAGCATCAGTTTTCGGAAAGATCCAAACTGCCAGATGAACAGTATCAGCATGGCGATACCCGCATGGGGAAGGTACTCACTGAGCGCCGCATTGGCTTCTGCGGCCTCTTCGATTTCCGCTCCGAGTTCAATGCTGTAACCTGGCGGCATTTTCAGTCCGGCGATGACCGGGGCCAATCGATCAACAACCTGCTGGGCGGTTTCTGTCTCGCTGCGTCCCTCCACCGTCAGCGTGCGAGAAAGATCTCGCCGCCGGATGACCGAAGGCTCCGAGCCTATGGACACTCGAGCGACGGCCGACAGCGGCACCGGCGTGGCCCCTGCTGGATACACCAGCGTATTGGCTACGTCTTGCGTTTGCTGCCGCTGGGCCGCAGTGCCACGGACCACCACAGGCACGAGCGTGTCGCCATCGCGCAGCATGGAGACATCAACGCCAGAGAACCGGGCTGCCAGCGAATTGGCGATGTCTTCACTGGTCACCCCGAGTCGGCGTGCTTTGGCCTGGTCGATCTGCACGTCGACACGCGGAACGCGGTTGTTCCAGTCGTCGCGTACACCGACGACACCTGCCACCTTGCGCAGTTCTCCCTTGATCTGTTCACCCAATCCCTTGAGCACCGTTTCGTCAGGGCCGAAGATGCGGTACGCCACCGTGCCCGAATCACTGGACCCCAGGGAGAACCGCTTCACCTCGCCTCGGACCTCAGGATAGGTCTGCGATAGATAGTCGCGCGTGCGCGCAATCATGGTGTCGAGCTCGTTCTTGGAGGTTACGCCCACCGTGAAGTAACCAATGTGCGAGGCAGGAAGCGGTGGATTCAGCCCCAGGATGATGCGTGGTCCGCCATCGGCGACATAGCCGATGCTGGTGGTGACCTCTGGATTGACCTGCTTGTCAGACAGCCAGCGGCTGATCTCTTGAACCTTGGCCAGCGTGGTGCGTGAATCGCTACCAGGTTGCAGCTCGATGGAGACCTGGTATTGAGGGCGGTCTGATTTCGGAAGGAATCCCGCAGGCACCGTCGATAGCAACAACATTGCAAGCGTAAGGAGAACGGCCATGGCGCCGAAGAATGCGAGCTTGTGATCAAGGACCAAGTTGATGGCGCGGCGGTAGATGCGGTAGAAGCGGGTCTCGGAATTGGCTTCGTGTGTTGCGTGAGGTGAGACTTTCAAAAAGTAGTAGCACAGCAGCGGGGTCACCGTCAGGCACAAGAGCCAGGAACCCAGCAAAGCGAGAGCCAGCACCACTACCAGGGGGCGGAGATACTCGTTGATCGAGGTGTCGCCGAAGAAGAAGGGGGAAAACGCAAAGATGATCACTAGCGAGGACGTGAGCAACGGGATCGCCAGCGACTTGCCGGCCTGGATGCAGGCCTCGCGCCGCGCCTCACCTGCCACCATTCGGCGTTCGATGTCTTCGGCAATCACGATACCGTTGTCCACCAGCAGGCCCAGTGCGATGATGATCGCAGCCATCGAAACGCTGTGTAGCTCGATGTGCAGGAACTGCATGGCGATCAAGGTGCCCAGGATGGTCAGCGGCACGATGCTGCCAACGATGACGCCGGCGCGCCAGCCAAGGAAAAGCACGACCACCGCCATCACGATCACGATGGTCTCTCCCATCACCTGGTTCATCTTGCCCATTTCGCGTTCCACGACGTCGGCCTGGAAGGTGACGTAGTCGAGCGTGAAGCCTGCGGGTAGTTGCTGCTGGAGCTCGCTGACTCGCGCCTTCAGACTGCGTCCGAATGCTTGGATATTCTGGCCTGAGCGCATCGACACACCAAGCACCACCGCCGGCGCACCCTGATAGACGGCGGCGGAATCTGGCGGGTCGGCAGGCAGCACCTTGATTTGCGCAATATCGCCCAGACGAATCGTGTTCTCAGAGCGACCATGGCGATCAGGCACGCTGAGGACGAATTCCCTCAGCGCTTGGAGCGACCGAATTTCGCCCGATGCCACCAGCGCGCTATTGATCCCACTCATCACCATCTGACCACCGGACAGCACGACGTTTTGTTGCTGCAATTGCTGCAGCAAGGCCGGTGCAGCCAGGCCAAGGCCGGCCAGGCGAGCCTGATCGAACTCGAGGTAGACACGCTCATCCTGCAGTCCGTGAAAGCTGATGTTCTGCACACCGGGCAGTTCATAGAGCCGATCACGCAATCGTTTGAGCGGCTCCCGCATCTCGCTCATGGTGAAGCCTGGCGCGGTCACCGCAATCGAGGCCACTGCCACGCGGCCGAAATCATCGTTGATGACCGGTGGGAAGGTGCCGCTGGGGAACTGAGGTGATACCTCAGCGACCTTTGCCCTCACTTTTTGCCAGATCGGCGCCAGGTCGGGGTAGCTCTCTTGTATCGTGACTTGCACAATGACCGTACCGGTACGCACCGTGCTGACCACATGCTTTAGCTCTGGAAGCTCACGCAAACGCTGCTCAAGTGGTCGCGCAACCAGTTGCTCCATCCGCTCGACTGGCAGCCCGGGGTTGGAGACAAAAATCATCGCGTCGCGAATGGTGGTCGACGGCTCCTCCTGGGACGGAAAGCGCAGGAATGCAAAGACGCCTGCGACCAGTACCAGCACCGCGACGAACAACGTGAGTCGACTTGAGCCCAAGGCCGATTCGGTGATCTTCATGGCTTTGCTCCGTGAAGCAGGGTCGTGGCCGTGTGCTCGACAGCGGCCTGGCCATCGCTCAGGAAGGAGACTCCTGCAACTACCACCCGTTCACCAGCGCTCAACCCGGATTTAAGGGGGATGCGTCCATCGGGCAGCAACCCATCGCCGAGTTGCACAGCGCGTCCCACCAGTCTGGAGTTTTCCAGCACGAAGACGCTGCCTTGGCCGGGATCGACGCCTGGCAACAATGCTGCAGCGGGTACCGACAATCCTCTGCTTGCAATTGCGGGTAGCTCGACTGAAACCATGGCGCCGCTGCGAAGAGCAGGCGCAGTCTCGATAAAGCGAAAGACTGCCTGCACCAGCGAACCGCTCTCATTGCGGCTGGAAATTCGGTCCAGCTTCAGCTGCATTGCTTCGGCTGGTTGATCGGTTTGGGAGGCAGTCGCCTGCGCAAACTGCCCTGGCGCAATGCGCGCTGCCACTCGCTCCGGGAGCATGGCGACAACCTCTAGGGAGCGACCTGCTTCGAGTTGGAAAACAGGCAGACCCGCACTGATGTCGGCGTAGGGCTGGGCATTGCGTGCCACGATCACGCCGTCGAACGGCGCGGTAATACGCGACAAGGCCAGCTCCCGTTGCGCCAGCGCCAACGCGGCTTCAGCCGCCTGAAGCTGGCTTTGGGCGATGCGATACTGGGTTTGGACGGACTCCAGCGTGGGAGCGGAAATGATCTGGTCTTTGGCAAGCGACTCGTTCTGCCGCAGTTGGGTTGTACGCTCAGCCAGCGCCGCGACAGCTGAAGTGCGATCAGCCTGGGCCTTCTCAATGCGCCGCAGCGCGGGCGATTCGTCGAGGCGGGCCAGCACCTGCCCCGAACGTACGCGGTCTCCCACATCGACAAGGATGGCGCTGATGCGCCCAGCCGACTCGAAGCCGAGTTCGGCACGTTGGCGCGCGCGCAGTGTTCCGATGAACGATTCTCCCGTTCGCGCTTCACCGCTGGCGATGACCTCCACCTTGACGGGGCGAGGCGCTGCTTGGGAAGGAGGCGGTGTCCGGGAGCAGCCGGTGATGATTGCAGCCAGCAAGGCGAGGGCTGCGGTCGCATAGGTCGAGGATTGCATGTGGATACAGGGGCAGGGGTTAGGTGAGATCTTTGGCCAGCGTCTGAAGCGCCTTGCGCATGGCTTTGCGCTGGTCCTCGCTGAAATGATGGAAGTCCAGGAGCTCAAGCAGCGAGATACCGTCTATGGCTGCAGTGATCACCAGAGCAATGCCGGTCTGCGCACTCGATCCAGCGAAATCCCTGTAGGTGCGGTCATACAGCTCGCGTACAGGCCCCAACAGATGGGGGTAGCTTGAAGCGGCGGCCAGCAGATTGCGCATCAGCTGCTTTTCGCTCGGCTGCATATCGAACGTGTCATTGATGAGAGCCAGCAACATGGCGCTGCTGTTGCTGCCGCTCTCAGATGCCTTGGCGCGGGTGCGTTGGTCCCACTCGTCAATCATGGATTGCACAAGTGCTGCCAGCAAATCGTCTTTGGTTTTGAAGTGGTAGATCAGCCCGCCCTTGGTGATGCCAGCGGCGGCCGCGACGCCCTCCAGCGTCAATTGCTGAACACCTTGTGTCGAAACTATCTCGGCTGCGGCTTCAATGAGCCGTTGCTTGCCGCTGCTGCGCTGGGATGAATTGGGCATATCGATGATTGAGTGGTTGAAACTATACTGCACGTATAGTACAGTTTCAACTATTCAACGTCAACACCTGAACTGTCCTATGTCCTTCATCATCAAAAAACACAGAACACTGATTGCAATCGCTGCGCTGGCGCTACTGGGAGGGTGCTCGCATGCGCCATTGGTCGCACCACCAATGCCTGCAGTCACTCCCGAGGCGTGGAGCTTCGAGGCAAAAGGAGACTCAGGCAGCAAACCGTTGGCCGCGACCGCTTGGTGGAAAGACTTCGGGAACACAGAACTGAATGCGCTGGTCGAATCTGCCTTGCTTGCCAACACCGATCTGCGTATCGCCGCAACCCGTGTAGCGCAGGCCCGGGCCCTGGTTGACACGGTCCAGGCCGATCACTATCCGCAGTTGGGTCTGGGGGCCGGCCTGCAACGCGGCCGAGATTCGAGTGCTGATCCGAAAACCACTCAGGCCCGTGCCGGGCTTCGCGCGAGCTGGGAACCGGACATCTTCGGCGACAAAGGCTTAGCCAGCCTTGCAGCCGAAAAAGATGCCGAGGGCGCGGAACTGACCCGGCAAGCAATGCGGGTGGCTATTGCGGCTGAGGTTATGACCTCCTACTTCGATGCTCGATCCCTCGCGCAAAGACAAGCGGTGGCGCACTATGGCATCGCAACTTTGGAGCGTCTGACCGATGTCACCCGTCGACGCTTTGAAGCGGGACAGATCAGCAAACTGGACATCGACAGGCTGACGGCGGAGCTAGGTCAGGAGCGAGCCAACGCGGCTCAACTGAAAGGGGCACATGAAGTAAGGCTGCGACAAATGGCTGTGCTGCTTGGCGCCCCACACCCCCCAGTTGGCTTGACTTTCCCCGCAACTGACAACGCGGCTACAGGGATGCCAGCCGTAGTGCTGCCGATAGAGCTGTTAGAGCGGCGCCCTGATGTTCGGGGTCCTGCCCGCGCTGTTGAAGCCGCCGTCGCTCGTCTGGGGGTGGCCAAGCGCGACCTGTATCCGCGTATCGCACTCGATTGGTCGGGTGGCAAGGAACGCTTGCGTGTTGGCAGTGGTAGCGCGTCGCCAACGACAGTCGTTGGTTACGGCATGGCCCTTTCACTGCCCATTTTTGACGGTGGCCGCATCCGCGCCAACATCGAAATTCACGAGGGCAAGGCTCAGGAAGCAATGCTTGCGTATGAAAAGGCGATGCTCAGTGCGCTTGCGGACGCCGAGACGGCAGTGGTCCAACTTGCGGCGGCAAGCGACGGTGTCTCAGCGTTGGAGAGCACGCAGACTGCCGGCGCCGCAGCACTATCCAAAAGCGAGCGACTGTTTAACGCAGGGTTGGTGGATATCAACACGGTACTTGATACGCGGCGCAGCTACCTGAAGGCGCGTGACGGCCTGTTGCAAGGGCAAGGCGCGCAATTGGCGGCGGCAGTTGCGGTGCGCAGGGCGTTCGCAGGAAGAGTTTGATCGGTGGCACTGCGCTGTCATGCGCAGATCCACGGATTGCACGCCAGCTTCAGACCACGGTGATGATGCCGGCGCTTCCCATGCGCTGCCAGGGCAGACCCAGGACCAGGGCCTGGAGCTGATCGGGCTCCAGTTGCCACTGCTCATCGCCTGGTGTCGGCCAGACGAACTTGCTCTGGTGCAGGCGGCGAGCCGCCAGCCAGATGCCGATGCCTGTTAATCCTTCAGGACACCGACCATCCCACTCTGTGGGCACTCGAGGTCTGGTCATGGCGCACATCATCTTCTGTGTGCAAATAGATGCTGGTCGTGGAGATGTTTGCATGCCCCAAGTTGTCTCGCACGGCCTTGAGGTCCATGCTGTGGCTTTGGTGTGTGCCTGCCGTGTGCCTGAGCCAGTGTGCAGACGCTTGTTCCACATGCAAGGCCGCGCCCTCGTGCTCCGGTCCAAGCTCCCGAAGGCGGGTTGCGGTTTCGCGAAACACATCCTTGACCAATTCATGCACGGAGCTTCGCGACATCGAGCGGGAGGCTCCGATGATGGGAATCAGCAGCGGCAGATTTTCCCCTTCGCGCGGCAGCGGTGCGAGTTCGTTGGCCTTTCGGTAGCGCATCAGCTCTGACACCAGCTCGTCGGTTGCCGGCACGAGACGTGTCTTTTCTCCCTTGCCACAGACATCCAGCCACCAGCGTTCACGGCCATCCGCACCTCGACGCCAGTAGAAATCTCCCATTGAGTTGGTGCAGACCTCCGAGATGCGTAGACCACCGATATAGAGCAGGGAAAAGAGCCAGCGGTATCGGGCCGCCTGCTTGGCAAGGCGAGGTGTATTTGCGGGCAACGCCTCGATGGTCGCGCGCACCTGCGCCCAGTGTTCATGGGGTAGGAATCGGCTTGTTTTGGCTGGCCGCGCTATGGATTTGCGGCGCCTGAGCGCAAGAGGATTGCCCGCCAGATACCCAGCTTGGACGAGCCAGTTGAAAAGGCCGTTGAGTATGGACAGCGCCTGGCGCTGGCTCTGCCGGTCCAAGGGCTTTGCAAACGGGCGCCAGTGGGGTGACGCCCGGGGGGCCTTCTGTGCGACCTGCATGATCCATCGACCGGCTGGTTGGGGGTCTGCGAGAAAACGCTCGAACGCCAGGAAGTCCTCGTGGGTCAGATCGGACATGGCCTTGCCGTGCTGGTGCACGCACCAAAGCAGCAGCCTCTCGGCCTCCTTGCGATAGCTGGAGAGCGTCGCCGGCGAGTCCTGGTACCGCTCAAGCCAGGCCAAAACTGCCGCACGGTCGTCGTCGGCCGCCACCTGGGGGAGCCCTGAGGCCCGATTTCGGCCGCGCTCCCCGGACAAATGGGAGGGCAGCACCATGCCAGCCAAGGGCACCAGACCACCAGAATTCAACGCTAGGACAGCCAAATCAGTCATGCGGCAAATTCTATGGACATTAGAGTAATTATGTCTAGAGATTAGAAATAAGCTCATCAATTTATACGTTATACGTTGTATTATTTATTGATGAGCGAAGAATCAGAGATCCAGACCGAAGTAGAGGCCCTGCGGGCACGATTCAGCGACACCAAAACGCTGTACCGCGAGGTGTGCGCGCTGCTGTTTTTCCGATATGGCATCACGCCCACTGCGAGCAAGCTCTACCAGCATGTGCGCAAAGGGTCCATGAGCGCTCCCGCCGAGGCCCTGGCCAATTTCTGGGAGGACCTTCGAAGCAAGGCCCGCGTGGAAATCGATCACCCCGACCTCCCAGACACCCTGAAGCAGGCCACAGGTCAGGTGGTCAGCGAGTTGTGGGGCCAAGCCACCGAGCTGGCACGAACAGAGCTGGCTGCCGTACGCGTAGAGGCGCGAGCCGAAGCACAGGGCGCCTTGGCCAGCCTGGAGCAGGCGCTGCAGCTGAACGCGCAGCTTGAAGTCCAAATTCAGGCCGCTGCGGGCCGGATAGGCGAGTTGGAGGCCCGCGCCCAAAGTCTAGACTCGGAGCTGGAGCGGGAGAGGCGCACACACGCAGCAACGACTGCCCGGGCCGACGCACTGCAGCGCCAGATCGATGAACTGAAGCTGGAGCAGGCCAAAAACCGTCAGCACTTCAGCGCCGAGCTGGACAAGGGGCGCCAGGCCATCGCCGATGCCGCCCAGCGGGCTACTGAGGCGGAGCGCAGGGCCCTGCGCGAAATCGATCTGGAGCGCACGGCACGAAGCCATTCAGAAAAGCAGCTGGAACAAATGCGCACCAAGTTGGCCGAGGCCGAACGAAACCACCAGGCAAAGCTGATCGACATGAGTGCCGCAGCTTCTCGGATGGCGTCGGAACTGGACAATGCCAAGGCCGCATCGGCCGAGAGCGTCAGAATTGGCCAAGAGCAAAGTGCAGCACTGCAACAGGCCCTTCGGGACGTGTCGCAGCACAAGGCGGAAGCGGATACCCTTCGCGCGCTGATGGCGCAGTTCCAGCCGTCACCCAAACCCGTGCGCAGGAAGCGGAGCCCGGGGGGCCCGGAAGGCCAATGAAGAGAGCGGCTGGTAGAGCGACTGCCGGAGGCTCTCAGTAACGCCGACTGCCACGCGCGGCAAAATCCGGCATAAAAAATGAATTCTTAATAGCCAAAACGCTTATGAGCTAAAACTGGCCGTATCCTGGCTTGCCCTCGATCGTCCAGCAGCTGTCGAATTTCCTCATCTTTCGGCATCAACCACCCATTTAAAAATCAAAATAAAACTAATTTAATATTAAAACAGTTTAAAACGATTGCTTTTCCATTCAGAGCCATCGATCAGGCCGGAGCGGTACAGGCCTGACCAGTCGTAGAAGAAAGGCAGGAAACCGCCGGGGGTCGACTCCCGCTGCCAGACCAGGATCGCGCAGAGCAGCACGACCAGAAAGGTGATGAGGTATTCGGAGGGGCGCCCGGTCTGGACCTTGCCGCCGAACAGCGTGACGCGGCGGTCCGACCACCAGCCCACGGGGGCACCGGAGACGGTCAATGCGTCGCAGAACCAGTGAATCGCGCCGCCGACCGAGAACCAGTAGACCAGGTCGCGCCAGTCCCAGATCAGGAGGCCGAACAGCGCGGCGGCGACCCAGCCGACCAGGTAATGCGTGCTGCCCCGGTGCTTGACCGGGCGATTGCGCTGCACCGCCCGCTTGACGAACTCGAACCAGTCCGGCGCCGTACTGCCCAGCACGGCGGCCGGCACGGCCGCCGGGTTGAAAACGGCGCAGATGCTGCCGGCGATGGCGATGTGGGAGATCCAGCGCATCAGCCGCCCCTCGCGCTGGCCAGCAGCTGCTTGATGTGCGCGTCGAGTCCATCGGCCTGGTGCTCGTGGCAGTTGCCCAACAGCTCGATCCGGGCCTTCTGCAGCAGGCCGGACAGGCGCACGATCTCGCCCTCGGCGCTGGCGACCTTTTCCATGAAGGCGACCTGCTCGGTGGTTTCGGCGACGCCGGCCTTGACCCGTTCCTGCGATCGGCGCTCGAGCGCGCGCAGCAGGTCAAGCTGGCGGCGCAGCTTGTCGCGCTCGGCCAGGACCGAGACGAACTGACCGGCGGACTCGGCAACCCGGACCCGGCGCGACCATTCGCGCTCCCGCTCGCGGTCCAGCTCGATGGCGGAGTAGAGGGGCAGTCGGGCGACCAGGGCGGCGCTGGCACGACTGGTGCCGGACGAAACCCCGCTGTCGTCGAGGTAGAGGCCGCGCTCGTTGCGAACCCGCCCCTCAAGTGTCACCTCGCCCCGGAACAGGCTGCGGACCGGCCAGCAGGCCAGCGCGCGTTCGTAGAGGTCGCGGGCATCGGGCGCCGGCCCGGAAGCGGGCGGCTTGTCGGGGGCGTGAAAGCTGGGCGAGTCGCCCGAGTAGGTCGGCAGAAGGAAGGGCTTGTCCGCCCCCTCGACGGGGCGCGGGGGGTCTGGCGGCGTGCCGGCGGGGTCGGCCGCC
>NZ_PVLQ01000091.1 GCF_002980595.1 Malikia granosa | reverse complement strand
CGGGCACCTTGAAATCACTCATCAGGCCGGCTAGCTACTATTCACTGCCGCATAGGCAGCTCAGAAATGCTCCCGCGCCTGGAAACGACTACAGACCCGATTCACTGCCGCATAGGCAGCTCAGAAAACACTGTTGCCGACGTTGATGTCGATGCCGCGATTCACTGCCGCATAGGCAGCTCAGAAACTGCCGGGTGATCGCCGTTGGCGTTTGGAGTTTATTCACTGCCGCATAGGCAGCTCAGAAAAGCACCCGACACAGATGCGACAATGGAATCTTATTCACTGCCGCATAGGCAGCTCAGAAAAGCACGGACTGAGCCGAGATGGCGGTCATGGTATTCACTGCCGCATAGGCAGCTCAGAAAAGGAGCTAGCCAGCAGGGGCACCAAGGGAATCATTCACTGCCGCATAGGCAGCTCAGAAACAAGCCGTTCAACGAGCAGGAATGGCTGCGCAATTCACTGCCGCATAGGCAGCTCAGAAATCTATGGCCAGTGCATGTGTTAGTTCGTCCATATTCACTGCCGCATAGGCAGCTCAGAAATTCATCTACATGAGCAACTTCGCCAAGGCGGTATTCACTGCCGCATAGGCAGCTCAGAAAAGGTGCGGCATTCATCATTCGACAGGCCAGGAATTCACTGCCGCATAGGCAGCTCAGAAAGATAGGCCGCAGCCTGGCCATGCAGCGCGCGCATTCACTGCCGCATAGGCAGCTCAGAAATGAAGAATTACCCGTACCTGCTGATCAACCAGATTCACTGCCGCATAGGCAGCTCAGAAATTGTTGGCCAGCTGCAGCGTTGCCGCATCCAGATTCACTGCCGCATAGGCAGCTCAGAAATACCACGAGGAATGGGGCGATGATCCCGCCAGATTCACTGCCGCATAGGCAGCTCAGAAATGTGGGCGCGCGGGCAGCTTAGCCGGGGTAGCATTCACTGCCGCATAGGCAGCTCAGAAAACGCTGAACAGGCGGTCGCCGCGCTCAGGATCATTCACTGCCGCATAGGCAGCTCAGAAAATCTACTACCCGGAGCAGAAATGATCGACCGCATTCACTGCCGCATAGGCAGCTCAGAAAGATCTGCCGGCATGCCATCAACGAGCATGGCCATTCACTGCCGCATAGGCAGCTCAGAAATCTTCGGTTTTTGCCCTGGCATCGGCACCGCTATTCACTGCCGCATAGGCAGCTCAGAAAAGGGAGGATGTGGTGTTGATGTTCGACAAAGCATTCACTGCCGCATAGGCAGCTCAGAAAATGCGTGAACCCGACTTTGTAGGTCGAGTTGGATTCACTGCCGCATAGGCAGCTCAGAAAGTACCGCTGGACCAGTGCCAACGCCACTTTGTATTCACTGCCGCATAGGCAGCTCAGAAAAGAACCGACTGAGCGGCCAGGCTGGTCATGGTATTCACTGCCGCATAGGCAGCTCAGAAATTCTCGCGGCGACAGGGCGTAGAAACGCTGATATTCACTGCCGCATAGGCAGCTCAGAAAGCGCTCGGTAACGTGCGCGAACAATTGACAGGATTCACTGCCGCATAGGCAGCTCAGAAAACTCGGCGCCATGCGTCGAGCGGAATGGGGGAATTCACTGCCGCATAGGCAGCTCAGAAAGGCCGCGTGATTGACGATGGCCGAATCACGCAATTCACTGCCGCATAGGCAGCTCAGAAATTCTAGGTCAGCGCCGGACAGGTTCGCGCGGGATTCACTGCCGCATAGGCAGCTCAGAAACTGTCCACCAGAAGTTGATCCATGAGCTGCGACATTCACTGCCGCATAGGCTGCTCAGAAAATGCTCGACCGGCTCGACTTCATCCCGGAGGAATTCACTGCCGCATAGGCAGCTCAGAAACTGGACACCCTGCGGGGCGTACCACCCCACCGCATTCACTGCCGCATAGGCAGCTCAGAAACTAGATTGTTGCGGCTCAACGGCGGTAGCGTCATTCACTGCCGCATAGGCAGCTCAGAAAATGTACAGACGGGCACACCGACATCAGAAATCATTCACTGCCGCATAGGCAGCTCAGAAAGAGGAAAAGAACCTGGCTGTGATGCAGAACATATTCACTGCCGCATAGGCAGCTCAGAAACATTTCAGATCGGCCGCAGGCTCGAGGACGGTATTCACTGCCGCATAGGCAGCTCAGAAAAGATGGACCCGATGTTCGATGCGATTGCGCATATTCACTGCCGCATAGGCAGCTCAGAAATTTGCCGGGCTCGCCCAATGCCAGCGACATCAATTCACTGCCGCATAGGCAGCTCAGAAAGCTCACAGCATGGCATGGCCAGAATCTCGTCCATTCACTGCCGCATAGGCAGCTCAGAAATCGATGGTCTTGGGCGTCTTCTTGCGCCAGCGATTCACTGCCGCATAGGCAGCTCAGAAAGACATGGATGCGCCGTCCATGTCGGCCCGAAGATTCACTGCCGCATAGGCAGCTCAGAAATTGTTCACCCATTTTTCCCTCTGCACGGATGGATTCACTGCCGCATAGGCAGCTCAGAAACGTTGCCCCTCCCGGCTGTCGCAGTGTTGGCGATTCACTGCCGCATAGGCAGCTCAGAAATTTGACGGCACCAATATCACCAGCTATGCGAGATTCACTGCCGCATAGGCAGCTCAGAAAAAGGGCGAAATCAAGCGCTACTGGTCCATTACCAGGCCGTTGAAAAACCCACC
>NZ_PVLQ01000090.1 GCF_002980595.1 Malikia granosa | reverse complement strand
GCGCCAAGAGATCCAGCGCCAGCTCGACCGGCATTTCAAGCGCTGAACCGACAGCCGACAAGACAAGCAAGACTTTCACACCATGACACTTCACATCATGAGCGCGCCCTGCTGCTGGGGCGTGGACGACGTCAGGAATCCGCATCTGCCCGACTGGACCCAGGTGCTGCGCGAGGCCAGCGCGGCCGGCTACCAGGGACTCGAGCTCGGCCCCTACGGCTACATGCCGCTCGACGTCGGGCGCACCGGCCAGGCGCTGGAACAGCATGGCCTGCGCATCGTCGCCGGCACCATCTTCGACGACCTGGTCTCGCCGGCCAATGCTGCCAGCCTGCTGCGCCAGACGCACGAGATCTGCGGCCTGCTGCGCGAGCTGCCCAGGCTGCCGACCGAGGCCGGCCAGCGCTTCGCCGCCCCCTACCTGGTGGTGATGGACTGGGGCCACGAGGAGCGCGACTACGCCGCCGGCCACCCGGAGCGCGCCCCGCGCCTGGCCCCGGCGGACTGGACCCGGATGGTCGACCATGTGCGCCAGATCGCCGAGCTGTCCTGGCGCGAATACGGCATCCGCACCGTGATCCATCCGCATGCCGGCGGCTACATCGAGTTCTCCGACGAGATCGAGCAGATCCTGCGCGACATCCCGCACGAGGTCGCCGGCCTGTGCCTCGACACCGGCCACGCCTACTACGCCGGCATGGACCCGGTCGCCACCCTGCTGCGCCATGCCGACCGGCTCGACTACGTGCATTTCAAGGACATCGACCGCCAGGTCTACGAACGGGTCATGGGCCAGCGCATCCGCTTCTTCGAGGCCTGCGCCGCGGGCGTGATGTGCCCGATCGGCCGCGGCGTGCTCGACTACGACGGCATCCGCGAGGCGCTGCACGAGATCGGCTACCAGGGCTACATCACGGTCGAGCAGGAGCGCGATCCGCGCAACTCGGGCTCGGTGCTGGCCGACGTCAAGGCCAGCCGCGACTTCCTGCGCGGCGTCGGCTTCAACTGAAATCACAACAAGGAGACAGACATGATCAACGGGGCAAAGATTCTATCGGCATCGATCCGCTGGGCCATGGTCGGCGGCGGCCAGGGCAGCCAGATCGGCTACATCCACCGCAGCGCGGCACTGCGCGACGGCTTGTTCCAGCTGGTCGCGGGCGCCTTCGACATCGACCCCGCGCGCGGTCGCGACTTCGGCGCCAGCCTGGGGCTGGACCCGGAGCGCTGCTACCCCGACTACGCGACGCTGTTCGCCGCCGAGGCCGTGCGCCCCGACGGCATCCAGGCGGTCTCGGTCGCCACGCCCAACGGCACCCACTACGCGATCTGCAAGGCGGCGCTGGAAGCCGGCTTGCATGTGGTGTGCGAGAAGCCGCTGTGCTTCACGACCCAGCAGGCCGAGGAGCTGCGCGCGCTCGCGGCACGCCAGGGCCGGATCGTCGGCGTGACCTATGGCTATGCCGGCCACCAGCTGATCGAGCAGGCGCGCGAGATGATTGCCGCTGGCGAGCTCGGCGAGATCCGCATCGTGCAGATGCAGTTCGCGCACGGCTTCCACAGCGAGGCGGTCGAGGCGGCCAATCCGGCGACGAAGTGGCGTGTCGATCCCAGGATGGCGGGCCCGAGCTATGTGCTGGGCGATGTCGGCACCCATCCGCTCTACCTGTCCGAGGTGATGCTGCCGCAGCTGCGGATCAGGCGCCTGCTCTGCACGCGCCAGAGCTTCGTCAGGAGCCGGGCACCGCTGGAGGACAACGCCTTCACGCTGATGGAGTACGACAACGGCGCGGTCGGCCAGGTCTGGTCCAGTGCGGTCAACGCCGGCTCGATGCACGGCCAGAAGATCCGCGTGATCGGTTCCAGGGCCAGCCTCGAGTGGTGGGACGAGCGGCCGAACCAGCTCAGCTTCGAGGTCCAGGGCCAGCCGGCGCGCATCCTCGAGCGCGGCATGGGCTATCTGCACCCGGCTGCGCTGGCCGACGACCGCATCGGCGCCGGCCATCCCGAGGGCCTGTTCGAGGCCTGGTCGAACCTGTATCGCCGCTACGCGCTGGCGATGGACGCCGCCGACCGCGGCCAGCCGGCGCCCGAGCGCTACCCCGACATCGATGCCGGCGTCGAGGGCGTGCGCTGGGTCGAGCACTGCGTGCGCTCGGCCGACGCGGGCGCGGTCTGGGTCGATTACGTCTGAGCGGCGTCGGATCCTGGGCCAGTCCCGCCAGCCGGGCTCAGACGTTCTCCGACGTGTAAAGCTCGAACGGCAGCATGAAGGGCTGGCCGAAGGCCACCGGCTGGCCTGGCTGCAGCGCGCGCAGCAGCACGCCGACGGCGCGGTCAGCCACCGGGACGACCGGTGTCTGGATCACCAGGTCGATCACGCCGTCGATCAGGGCCTCGCGGTGCTCGGGCGTCAGGCCATGGGCGACCATCACGATGCCGCGCCCCGCGCCCTCCTCGCGCAGCGCCCGCACGATGCCGCGCGTCGCGCCGCCGCCGGTGTCGTACAGGCCGACCAGCTGCGGGTGGCGCGCCAGCAGGCTCAGCGTGGCCTCGTAGCCGAGCTGCTCGTCCTCGAGGTTGACCTGGGCGTCGAGCACGCGCAAGCCCGGCGCCTGCTCGCGCAGCGCGCAGCGGAACGCCATCTCGCTCATCTCCTGGCCCAGGTAGCGCTGGCTGCCGATGAAGACGCCGACCTCGCCCTGGTCATTCGCAGCGCGGCGTGACAGGCGTCGCACCGCCCAGGCCGCGACGCGTCCGCGCTGGCGGTCGTCGATGCCGACGCAGCCCAGCCGCTGCGGCGCGCCCAGGTCCGACAGCAGCGCCAGGCAAGGACGGCCCTCCTCGTGCAGCTGAGCGACCGCCGCCGAGACATGCGGGTGGTCGAGCGCGACCAGGCCGAGCGCGTCGCAGCGCCGGCCCAGCTCGAGCAGGCGGTCGGCGATCGCGCGCGGCTCGAGCTCGTCGATGAACTCGATCACCGCCGAGCCATGGCCGTCGGTCTGGCGCCGGGTGGCGTCGCGCAACGCCTGCGCCAGCGCCTGGTAGAACGGGGAGTCCTGCTTCTGCAGGCAGAAGCCCAGGCGACGGCGCTTGCCGGCACTGTCCAGGCGCTGGCGCATCAGGTGGGCGGCGCGGTAGCCCAGCGCCTCGGCGGCCGCGATCACGCGCAGCGCCGTGTCCTCGCGCACCGGCAGGCGGCCGTTGAGCACGCGGTCGACGGTGGCGCTGCTGACGCCCGCCGCCTGCGCGATGTCCTGCAGGGTGACCCTGCGCTGGCCGTGGTTCATGCAATGCCTCTCATGCCATGAATGATGGATTTCACGCTGATGATTCTGAGGTTTTCTGAGGTGATTTGATGGAAGATTTCAGAAAATATTTTTCATTGATCTACCATCATGGAAAACCCAATGACAGGAGACAAGCGATGCCAGACCAGAACCCGACAGCCGCCCCATGGCGACGCAGCCGCGCCGACTACAGGCTCATCGGCGGTGCCGCCGAGCGCGCCCATGCCGCCGGACTCGTCAATGCGCAGTGGTACCAGTCCCCGCTGCCGCGACCGGCGCTCAAGGCGCTGATGAAGCGCGACGACGCGCACGCCATCCGCGACACCCTGCTCTGGTACGCGCTGATCCTGGCCAGCGCGGCACTGTTCGTCCACGGCTGGACCAGTGGCTGGAGCGCTGGCGGGCTGCTGGCGGCCTACTTCCTGTACGCCACGCTCTACAGCAGTCCGGCCGACAGCCGCTGGCACGAGTCCAGCCATGGCACGGCCTTCCGGACCCGCTGGATGAACGACCTGCTCTATCAGTTCGCGTCGTTCCAGGTCTGGCGCCGCCCGACTCGGTGGCGCTGGAGCCACGCGCGGCATCACAGCGACACGCTGGTCACCGGTCGCGACCCCGAGTTCAACGTCACGCTGCCGCCCTGCATCCCGACGCTGCTGCTCAACCTGTTCGGGCTCAGGAGCGTGCCGCGCGAACTGGCCGCCGTGCTGCGCAACGCCGCCGGCTCGATCGACGCCGAGGAAAAGACCTATGTGCCCGAGATGGAGTGGCCGGCCATGGTGCGCGAGGCCAGGCGCTGGCTGCTGGTATTGGCGCTCGCCGTCGGCGTGGCCGTCTGGCTGCAGAGCTGGCTGCCGCTGCTGCTGCTCGGCATGGCGCCGACCATGCTGGGGGCCTGGCTGCAGCATGTCCTCGGCCTGACCCAGCATGCCGGCCTGCCCGAGAACACGCTCGACCACCGGCTCAACAGCCGCACCATCCTGATGAACCCGGTGCTGCGCTTCCTGTACTGGAACATGAACTACCACGTCGAGCACCACATGTACCCGCTGGTGCCCTACCACGCGCTGCCCGCGCTGCACGAGCAGGTCAAGGCGGACTGCCCGCCGCCCTACCCCGGCCTGGCCCAGGCCTTGGCCGAGATCCTGCCCACGCTGCTGCAGCAGACCCGCGACAGCGGACACAGCGTGTCGCGTCCGCTGCCGCAAGCGACACAGTGAATTTGAAGCAGACCAGAACCAAGGAGACAAGCATGAACGACTGGACCGATGTATGCGCGCTGGACGAGCTCGACGACGAGGACGTGAGGCGCTTCGACCACGCCGGCAGGACCTATGCCGTCTACCGCTGCGACGACCGCGTCTATGCCACCGACGGGCTTTGCACGCACGAGAGGATCCACCTGGCCGACGGCTTCCTGATGGAGCATGTGATCGAGTGCCCCAAGCACAACGGGCGCTTCGACATCCGCGACGGCCGCGCGCTCGGTGCGCCCGTCTGCGTCAATCTCAAGACCTACCCGGCCCGCGTCCAGGGCGGCCAGGTGCAGATCCAGCTGGCCTGAGGGAGGGCACAGGACATGGGAACTACCCCCTCCATGGTCATCATTGGTGCCGGCCATTGCGGTGGCCGTGCGGCGCAGGCGCTGCGTGATCACGGCTGGAGCGGAGCCATCGACCTCGTCGGACTGGAGCGCTACCCGCCCTACGAGCGGCCGCCGCTGTCGAAGGAACTGCTGACCGGCCAGAAGACACCCGGTGCCTGCCTGCTGCGCGAGAGCCAGGCCATGATAGACGACGGCATCCGGTTGCACGCCCAGCGGGTGGCGGCGATCGACACCGCCGCACATACCGTGACCCTGGCCAACCGGCAGGTCCTGCCCTACCGCAGGCTGCTGCTGGCCACCGGCGGCACCGCACGCGGACTCGGCATTCCGGGGGCCGACCTGCCCGAGGTGCTGACCTTGCGCACGCTCGACGACGCGCTGCTGCTGGCACCGCTGCTGGGTAGCGGCCACCGCCTGCTCGTCGTCGGCGGCGGTTTCATCGGCCTCGAGGTGGCGGCCTGCGCGCGGCGCCTGGGCACCGAGGTGACGCTGGTCGAGGGGGCACAGCGCCTGCTCGGTCGCGCCGTGCCCGCCGACATCGCCGCGCGCGTGCTGGCCCTGCACCGCGAGCAGGGCGTCGACATCCGGCTCGGCCGGCTGCCGGTGGCGATCGAGCCGCGCGCCGGCGCGGGCGTTCGGGTCCGGCTCGACGATGGCGCGGCGATCGAGGTGGACACGGTGCTGGTCGGCGTGGGCATGCAGCCCGCCACCGAACTGGCGCGCGCAGCGGGCCTGGCGGTCGACCGCGGCATCCTCGTCGACGCAGGCCTGCGCACCAGCGCGCCCGGGGTCTTCGCCGCGGGCGATGTCGCCGAGTTCCCGAGTGCCCTGTCCGGATTGCCGATCCGGCAGGAGACCTGGTTCAATGCCGAGACACAAGCGCGCGTGGCGGCGCGCAACATGCTGGGCGGCGACGAGGTCTGCGACCAGCTGCCCTGGTTCTGGAGCGACCAGTACGAGCACCAGCTCCAGGTCTGCGGCGAGCCCGCGCTGGGCCTGAGCCGCGCCAGCCGCGACCTCGGCGCTGGCGACCGCATCGACTTCCATCTCGACGCCCGCGGCGGCCTGGTCGGCATGAGCGCCTGGGGCCTGGCCGCGCGCAGCGCGCGCGAGTTCAAGCTGGCCCGCCTGCTGGTCGAGCAGCGCCCGACGCTCGATCCGCGGGTCCTGGCTGATCCGGCCGTCAAGCTCAGGTCTCTGCTGTCGAGCACGGCGGTGGCGGCATGAACAGGCCGCTCCCGAGCAACGGCTTGCCGGTCGGCATCAATATCGACGGCGTGCTGGTCCATGACGGGTTGCCGGTGCCCGACGCGCCGACCCGCTTCGCCTGGATCCGCGAGGCCGGGGTGTTCGACTATGTCGAGAAGAACATCGCACCCGGCGAGGATTTCGCGCCCTACTTCGACTGGGTGGAGCAATACGGCCTGCCGATCGGCGTGTTCGGTGGCATCTTCTGCGCGGGCCGCGACGAGGCGCTGATGCGCTGGGGCCTGCGCACTGGCGGCCGGCTCGGTGCCCGGCTGTTCAACATGCAGCTGTTCGCCAAGCAGGCCGATGGCCAGCCGCTGAGCGACCGCCAGGTGGCCGACTGCTTCCTCGACGCGATGGCGCATGGCAGCGCCGCCGGCTGCCTGCCCGCGCTGGAGGTCCATGTCGACATGTGGAGCGAGCGCTTCGAGCGCGTCGAGGCGGTGGCGGAACTGCTGGCGCGCTCGAACGTGGCGCTGCGCCTGACGCTGGACCACTCGCACCTGCTGTTCAAGATCGACAACCCCGACGAGCTGGCGCTCAGCGGCCTGCAGGACGCGGACGATGGCGGGCGCTCGCTGCTGTCGCCGAAGGGCGCCAGGTCCTTCTACCGCCAATGGCTGGAGCGGGGCTGGGTGGTGCATGCGCACGCGCGCAGCGTCGCACCCGGCATTCCTGGCAACCCCGCCATGCGCCGGGCCGACGGCCGGCCGGGACGCGCGATCCAGTACCCGTTCGTGGAACCTGGTCCCGGCGAGTTCCACCGGCCCTGGCAGGAGGAAGACCTGGCAGTCTGGAAAAGCGCGCTGCGCGACATGCTGGCCTGGAGACAGGCATATCCCGGCAGGGCACCCGGCCAGATCAGCTGCGAATTCATCCCCTTCCCCGACTACGGCGGTGGCGCCCGCTACGACATCTGGCGCAACAACATTGCCTGCGCACGCTGGTTGCGCACCGAGTGGGAGCGGCTGGGCAGCCAGGCGAGCCTGGGCTGACGGGCCAGCCCCGCCGCCGAGCAAAAAAAGCCAGCACAGGTGCTGGCGAAAGGAGACACCAGGGACGGTCCTTCGGGACCGTCCAAGGCGCTCGCTGCTATCGTGGGTCCGCTCGGAGGGTTCAGTTCTTGCTCGCGTATTGCGCGAGGTTCTCCGGCGTCACCAGCTCGAAGGGAATGTTGACGAACTTGTCCACCTTCTGGCCCTTGACCAGCTTGAGCGCCGCATCGACCGAGCCGGCGCCCTGCGCCGCCGCATTCTGGAACACGGTGACCTTGAGCTCGCCCGCCTTCATCGAGGCCATCGCGTCGCGGGTGGCATCGATGCCGGCGACCACCACCTTGCCGTCGAGCTTCTTGGCCGCCTTGAGCGCATTGATGGCCCCGAGCGCCATCTCGTCGTTGTTGGCGATGATCGCATCGAACTTCACTCCCGCGGTCAGCCAGTTGGTCGTGATGTCCTGCGCCTCGGTGCGGCTCCACTTGCCCTCGCGCTTGTCGACCAGCTTGATGCCGGCGCAGGCCTTGTCCGACTTGAAGCTGTTCTCCACCGCCTGGGTGCGCAGGCGGGCCGCCTCGTGGATCAGGTTGCCCATCAGCACCAGCGCCTGGCCCTTGCCGCCGAGCTGCTTGCACACGGCCTGGGCCTGCAAGGTGCCGCCGAACACCTCGTCCGAGGCGACCACGGCCACGCCAGCGGGCAGCTTGTCGAAGTCCGACGGCCGCGCATTGATGTAGATCAGCGGGATCCTGGCCTTGGCCGCCAGCTGGGTGATCTTGGGCGTGGCGTCGGTGTCGACCGCCTGCACGATGATCGCATCGACCTTCTGCGAGATGAAGTTCTGGATCTGGTTGAGCTGGATGCCGACGTCCTGCTTCGCATCCTCGAACTGCACCGAGGCCCCGGCCTTCCTGGCCGCCGCATCGACCCCCTCGCGCAGCAGGGAGCGGAAGGTATCGTTGTAATCGAACATGGTCACGCCTATCTTCTCGGCCTGGGCGGCCATCGGCGCTGCCAGGATCGTGGCGACTGCGGCGGTCAGCAAAATCTTCTTCATTCCATATCTCCTATTTCATTTGTTGTTCGGGCAAGAACCCGTTGGACAGGGCCTCACCCTCTGTCGGCTCACTCGGCTGGGGGATGCGATCGGTGTCTGTCAGCTCATGGGATACCTCCGTTGCGGCTTGCTGTCGCTGCGAGGCGGCGCTCGCGGCAGACCCGGTGCCACAGCTCCCTGATTGACTGGCGCATGAGCTGGGCATCCTGCCAGCGGTCGGAGCGGTCCTGTCCGTCCGGACCGCAGATCGCGTAGGGAGCCGGACCCAGCTCGCAGGTGAAGGTCAGGCTGTCCGACGGGCTGGAGCGACGCAGCCAGTCGGCGAAACCCCAGGCCCACCAGTCCATGAACTGGTCCACCCAGGGCTGGTGGCAAGCCCAGCCGATCTCGAGCTGGATCTGCTGCGAAGAGGCCACCCGGCCATGGAAGGCCTGGCTGTTGCGCAGCACGCGCTCGACCAGCTCCTGGTTGCGCGCGCTCACCGGCAGGTTCATTTCCTGGCCGCAGACATAGTGCGACAGGTCGGCCAGCAAGGGCAGCCCGGGCATCAGGTCGAGCAGCTCGCGCAGCAGCCACAGGTCGTTGCTGATGGTGTTGCGGTGCGTCTCGACCAGCAGGGGCACGCCGTACTCCCGCGCCAGAGCCTGCCAGCCCTGCAGCAGGGGGAAGGCGGCTTGAGCGTTGTACGGGCGCACGTCGCCCTGGATCACCAGGTGGTGGATGCCGTGACGGGCCGCCAGTTCCAGCGCCGGCCGCAGGTCTTCCACCGTCCTGGGAAAGGCGTTGCCCTCGATCACGAAGCCGAGGTCCCGGGCCTGGTCGATCCAGTCCTCCATTCCGGCACCCGGGTAGACATGGGCCGAGATGCCATCGAAACCTGCCGCGTGGATCAGGTCCAGCCGCTCGCCCAGCGGCCCGTCGGCTTGTCGGCCGCGCACGCGCTCCATGCCCCAGAGCGACTGCAGGATGTACAGCACGGGCTGATCGATGTCCCGGCCAGGGACGGGTGGTGACACGGTCATGGCTCAGCCTCGCAGCAGGGATTTCAGGGGGATGGCGGGGTCCTGCAAGGCCGCGGCAGAGAGGGGCTGGGCCCGCTCCAGCAGCAGCCGGGCCAGCTTGATGTCCCTGGCCACGCCGTTGCCCGGCCCCAGGCCGCAGGCCGACAGCAGATGGCCGTCTTCGTCAAGCTGGAACCACAGCGTGGTGCCGGCATCGACCTGCCGTTCCAGCAACGGTCTCTGTGCCGAAGGCCAGCCGGCCAGCTGCAGGCCCAGCTGGTACTGGTCGGACCAGAACCAGGGAATGGCATCGAAGGCGTCAGCGCTACCTAGCATGGCGCGGGCGGCATGCTCGCCCTGGTCGCGGGCGTTCTGCCAGCTCTCCAGGCGCAAGGTCTCGCCCGTGCGCCGGCATGGAAAGCGGGCGCAATCGCCGGCGGCATGGATATGCGGGTCGGAGCTGCAGAGCCGCCCGTCGACGACGATGCCGTTGTCGATGGCCAGTCCGGCCTGCTGCGCCAGCCGGGTGTCGGGCAAGACACCGATCGCGGCCAGCACCACATCGGCCGGCAAGCGGGTCCCGTCGGTCAGCCGGACCGCTCCCGCCTCGAGGCGCTCGATGCCGGCTCCGAAGCGGAACTGCACGCCTCGCGCCTCGTGACAGGCTTGCAGCCGTTGTGCGACCGCTGCGGGAATGCCCCGCCCCAGCGCACGCTCGCCGGCCTCGACCACGGTCACGGCCATGCCGGCCTGCCTGAGCGTGGCCGCCAGTTCCATGCCGATCAGCCCCGCGCCCACCAGTATCGCCCGGGCTTCCGTGCGGATCTGTCCGAACAGCGCCCGGGCATCGTCATGGGTGCGAAACGGCAAGGCGGTCTCGCCGCCCGGGCAGTCCAGCGCGCGCGGCCTCGCGCCGGTGGCCAGCAGCAAGCGGCCGTAGCACAGCGACTCGCCGCCACGCAGCTGCAAGGTCCGCTGCGTGCGGTCCAGCGACTCGACCCGGGTCGCTGCGCGGAATTCGATGCCATGGGCGACCAGTGCAGCCGCATCGCAGATGTCGCGCCGCACCACCCCGGCCCCGCCCGGCTTGGACAGCGGCGGGCGCTCGTAGGGCAGGCCGGACTCCTCGCCTATCAGGACGATTCCGCCCGGCCAGCCGTTCTCGCGCAGCGCGAAGGCCGCGCGCGTGCCGCATTCACCGGCGCCGACGATCACCATCGGGTCCATGTCAGACCTCGATGAAGACATGGCCAGCCTCGACCCGGGTGGCATAGGTCCGGAGATTCCGGCAGGCCGGTGCGCGCATGGCCTCGCCGCTGCGGTAGTCGAACTCGCCGCTGTGCTTGGGGCACTCGATCCGGTAGTCCATCACGAGTCCGTCGGCCAGGTGGATGGATTCATGGCTGCACAGGCCGTCGGTGCAGAAATACTCGTCGGCAGGGCTGCGGTAGATGGCATAGGTGCGACCGCCATGGTCGAAGCGGGTCACGCCCTCGTTCTCGATGGCATCGGCGGCACAGGCCTGGATCCATTGCGTCATGTCTTGTCTCCTGTTGGGTGCTTGCTATGGCTCAAGCGGCGTTGAGGCGCTCTTTCTTCTTGCTGAAGCGCTCCTGCATCAGGCGCTCGCCCTCGGGCGAGCCGTCATGCCAGGAGCCGAACCACCGGTCCAGCGGCACGCTGCCGTTGTCGCAGTAGTTGACCTCGAAGAACTTGTGGTGCAGGTAATGGGCGTAGGCCGAGCTCTTCTGCGCGCCGCCACCCGGCAAGGCCAGCTGGTCGAAGCCCAGGTGACCGACGATGGCGCCGAAGGCCGCCGCGTGGAACAGGAACACCGCCAGGAAGGGATGGGACGGAATCAGCAGGGTCCACAGCGCGACGCCGAAATAGGCCGCCCCTTCGACCGGATGCATGGACATCGAGGACCAGGGCGAGGGGTTGACCGAGTTGTGGTGCACCGAATGGACCCAGCGGTAGAGCGGACCCCAGTGGATCAGGCGGTGGATGACAAAGAAATGCACCTCGTGCAGCACCGGGGCCAGGAGCACCAGGCACACCAGGTAGACGGAATGATCGCTCCACGAGACGGCAGGCGCCCAGCCGTTGGCAAAAGCCCAGAGCAGCAGGACCTCGATCGCCGTGCCGATCGGCACCGACACCAGGAAGCTGCGCAGGAAGTTGTCGATGTTCTGGCTGCGGAACCAGAACACGTCCGAGGGCTGCTCGGCCGGAAACCTGCCGTTGTACTTGAACTGCCGCTGCTGCACGCGACGGCGGTAGTAGCGCCACTCGAAGAAGCCGTAGTAGGCGAACAGTCCGAGCCAGTTGGCTGCGAACAGCTGCAGGGCCCAGCCCCAGCCCAGGGTCCGCAGCGTCCCGGCATCGGGCACGACCAGCTGCCACCACAGCAGCGCCGTGACGATGGCCACCAGGTTCCAGGGCCAGACATAGCCCATCACCCAACCCAGGACCCGGCCCAGGCTGGGCGGCCAGGACCAGAAGGGGGGCAGCTCCAGATGCTGGGAGGGGGCCCAGTCGCCCTTCTTGTTGCGGGTGCCGAATTCCAGATCGTTCATGTCGTCTCCTTGCTATCAAAGGCTCCAGGGCCTGGGATAAGATGAAACAAACTTTATCTTCGGCTGCCGGAATAGAGCAGAAAAACAGATGCATGAAGAAACAGAAAGTATCTTCTTGTCTCATGAATTCCGGTCCGATCTGATCGAGCCGGCGAATGAAACACAGGGTTTCCACTGCTGAAACCGGCAATCATGAGACGATTCATCTCATGAGCCGTTGCAATGCAACAGAATGAACTGAAGGGAGCACCCAGATGGCAAGACCCACCATTCGTGACCTGGCCGAGGCAGCGCAGGTTTCCGTCGCCACGGTCAACCGCGTGATCGGCGGATCGGGCAAGGTACGCGAGGTGACCATGAGCCGGGTGCTCGAAGCCGCGCGCGAGATCGGCTTCTATGGCATCGGAGCCCTCGAGCAGCGCATCGATGCCGCGAGTCCGCGCCACCGCCTGGGCGTGATCGTGCAGACGCCGCACCGGCTGTTCTCGACCCTGCTGACGCGCAGCTTCGAGGCCGCAGCGCCCGGCATCCAGGAGGGCGATGTGCGCCTGCGCAGCGCGCATCTCGACGACCTCTCGCCCGAGGGCGTCGCGGCACAGATGCAGGCACTCGCTGCCGAATCGGATGCGCTCGCGGTGCTGGCGGCCGAGCACCCGATCGTCACCGACATGATCGACAGGTTGGCGCAGGACGGTGTGCCGACGGTCGCGCTGGTCTCGCCGCTGGCGGCGCGCTCCAGGGTCGGCTATGTGGGACTGGACAGCTGGAAGGTTGGACGTACGGCGGCCTGGACCTTCGGACATGCCTGCAGGCAGCCAGGCAAGCTGGGGCTGCTGGTCGGCACGCACCGCTACCGCTGCCACGACCTGTATGAAAGCGGGTTCCGCTCCTACCTGCGCGAACACGCCGGCGAGTTCACCCTGCTCGAACCGATGTCGACCTTCGAGTCGGACGCGATCGCGCGCGAACTGACCGAGAAGCTGCTGCGCCAGCACCCCGACCTGCGCGGTCTCTACGTGTCGGGAGGCGGCATCGGCGGCGCCCTGGCAGCGATCCGGGAAAGCGGCCGCGCCGGCGGGCTGGTGACGGTCGGCCATGACCTGATGGCGACGACCCAGGCGGGCCTGCTCGATGGCAGCCTGACGCTGGTGATTTCGCACCCCTTCGAGCGGGTGGCCAGGGAGGCCATCCTGGCGACGATCCGGGCCAGGAACGCGACCTCGGACGCCGGAACCCAGTCGGTGCTGGTCCCGCTCGAGCTCTACACCCGGGAAAACATCTGAGGTCGGGCTGGCCGGGTGACGAAGGACTCGCCTCGTTCATCGCCCGGGGGGGCGGTGCCCCCGGCTCAGGCCGCCACCTGCTCGCGCAGCCAGCCCATGCTGTCGGCCAGCGCAGCCTCTGGTTCGGCCAGTTCCTGCACCTCGGTCGCGAACGGCTCGAAGCTGAACGGACCGCTGTAGCCGGCGGCGCGCAGCGCGCGGATCTGCGCCACGTTGCCGAGCCGGTCCTGCGGGTCGACCAGCACGCGGTGGGCGTCGAGCATGTCGTCGACCGCCACCTCCGGGTCGGCCACGCCGGAGATATGCACCAGGCCGGTCCACTCGGGGAAGAACTCGGTCTCGCCGGCCAGGTGGTGGTGGAAGGTGTCGTGCACCAGCTTGAACACGCCCTCGCCACCGGCGGCCTGGATGGCGGCGATCGCATCGGCCTTGCGGCGCAGCGAAGACACCGGGAAGCCCAGCGGCTCGACCAGGCCCTTGATGCCGCGCGACTCCAGGATAGGCTTGATCGCCTTCAGCGCGGTGACCACCTCGTCCAGCGCGACCGGGCTGCCGTCGTTGAGCGGGCACATCACCAGCGACTCGGCGCCGCAGGCGGCCGCGTAGTCGGCCAGTCTTTCGGTCTGGGCACGGCGCTCGTCGTTCCAGACGTTGAAGGGATAGAGCGCGTTGATCGACAGCAGCTTGACGCCGGCGGCCTCGGCGGCTGCCTTGACCTCGGCGGGCGGCACGGTGCCGACCACGTTCGGCGTGTCGTTGCGGATCTCGACGTCGGTCACGCCGAGCGCGCGCGCCATGGCGAAGAACTGGGCGGGCGACTGGCGGGGAGCCAGGATGTGGCTGAGGGAAAAGCGCATGATTGTTACCTGAAAAGAAAGAAATTTCGGCTTTTGCCGCCTGGCAGCCGGGGGATGAGGCATCCCTCCTGCGGCAGCCGCGGCATGGCTTGACGGGACTTATTCGTACAGCGCGGGGCGGGCCGGCAGCTCGATTGCGACGGCCTGGCCGGCGCTTTCCTGCGCCTGCACGCAGGCGTCCGAAGTCACGGCGGCGGCATAGCCGTCCCAGGCGCTCGGGCCGGTGGCGCTGCCCTTGGCAGCGGCAGCGATGAAGTCCTGCAGCTCGACGTCGTAGCTGGCGACGAAGCGGTCCTTCCAGTCGGTCAGGATGCGGCTCTGGCGCTTGGCGCCCAGGCGCATGTCGATCGCCATCGGCTCGGGCAGGCGCGCGGTGCCGTCCTCGCCCACCACCTCGCACTGGATGTCGTAGCCGTAGTGGCAGTTGACGAAGATCTCGACGTCGATCAGCACGCCCTTCTTGGTCTCCAGCACCACCACCTGCGGGTCACGCAGCTTGCCGTGGCTGCGCGCCGCATTGCGCGGATAGAGCACGCGCGCCGACACATAGTCGTCGTCGAGCAGCCAGCGGAACACGTCGATCTCGTGGATCAGCGTGTCGTGGATCGCCATCGGCGTGACATAGGCCTCTGGCACGGCCGGGTTGCGGTGCGCGGCGTGGACCAGGATAGGCGCGCCGGTATGCTGCTGCACGGCGTCCTTCAAGGCGACATAGCCCGCGTCATAGCGGCGCATGAACCCGACCTGCACCAGGCGCTTGCCGTGGGCGACCTCGGCCTCGACGATGCGGCGCGCGCCCTCGGCGGTGGTCGCCAGCGGCTTCTCGCAGAACACCGGCTTGCCGGCCGCGACGGCGGCCAGCACATAGGGCTCGTGGGTGGCGCCCCAGGAAGTCACCAGCACGGCATCGACCTCGGGTGCCGCTATCAGTTCCTCGCCGGTCTGGTACAGCTTGGCGTTGGGGGCCAGGTCGGCGCGCACGCTCTCGGCCGAGGCCAGGTTGACATCGGACAGCGCGACCACCTCGGCGCCTGCCAGCACCTGCTGGATGCGACGGGTATGGTCGCGGCCGATCATGCCGGTGCCGATGACACCAATTTTCAAAGTCATGGTTTTCTCCTGAATAGCTTTTGCTTGGAATGAAAGTCGGGGGCTTATCGGGTCGGGTACTGGTCGAGATGGCGCTGGATCTCTTGGCGC
>NZ_PVLQ01000009.1 GCF_002980595.1 Malikia granosa | reverse complement strand
TGGGGGGCTGAATAGTTACCCCAACAGGGCGGCAGCTCCCAAGCCGGGCTGGCCGCCCCATTCCATTCTTATGACCGGTTATTTCCTGACTATACTGGAGGGCGCGGCGCTGACGGTGGCGGTATCGCTGGCCTCGCTGCTGCTGGCCATCCTGCTCGGGCTGGCCGGCGCCAGCGCCAAGCTCTCCGGCCGCAAGCCGCTGGTCGCCGCCGCCACGCTCTACACCACGCTGGTGCGCGGCATTCCCGAGCTCGTGCTGATGCTGCTGATCTTCTACGGCGGCACGATAGGCCTCAACAATCTGATGGAAGCGCTGGGCAGCGAGCAAACGCTGGACATCGATCCGTTTGCCGCCGGCGTGATCACGATCGGCTTCATCTACGGCGCCTACATGACCGAGACCTTCCGCGGCGCCATCCTGGCCGTGCCCAAGGGCCAGATGGAGGCCGCCTGGGCCTTCGGCATGGGGCCGCTGCGCACCTTCTGGCGCATCACGCTGCCGCAGATGATCCGCTACGCCCTGCCCGGCTTCACCAACAACTGGCTGGTGCTGATCAAGGCGACCGCGCTGGTCAGCCTGATCGGGCTGCAGGACATGACCTACCGCGCCAAGCAGGCCAGCGCCGCCACCCGCGAGCCCTTCACCTTCCTGCTGTTCGCCGCCGGCCTGTTCCTGCTCTACACCTGGGTCTCGCTGTGGGTGTTGCGCCGGGTCGAGGCGCGCTACAGCCTGGGCACGAAACGGGGGCAGCTGTGAACTGGGACGTGATACTGGACCCCGCGACGCTGCAGCTCTATGGCGAGGGCCTGCTGGTCACGCTGCAGCTGCTGATCGAGCTGCTGGCGATCGGCGGCGTGCTTGCGCTGCTGATGGCGCTGGCGCTGACCAGCCGCCAGGCCTGGCTGCGCGCACTGGTCGGCGGCTACACCTTCTGCATCCGCGGCACGCCGCTGCTGCTGCAGGTCTACCTGATCTACTACGGCCTGGCCCAGGTCGAGTGGATACAGCAGCGCTGGGACGAGATCTGGCCCTGGACCTATTTCAAGGAGCCGTTCTTCTGCGCGCTGCTGGCGTTCGCGCTCAACAACGCGGGCTACACCGCCGAGATGCTGGCCGGCGCGATCCGCGAGACCCCGGCCGGCGAGATCGAGGCCGCGCAGGCGATGGGCATGAGCCGCTGGGCCGTGCTGCGCCGCATCGTGCTGCCCAGCGCCATGCGCCGCACCCTGCCGGCCTACAGCAACGAGGTGGTCATGATGCTGCACAGCACCAGCCTGGCCAGCACGGTGCCGGCGCTGGTCGACGTGACCGCGGCTGCCGGGCGCATCTACTCGGACTTCTACCTGCCGTTCGAGGCCTATCTGGCCGCGGCCGCGATCTACCTCTGCATCAGCTTTGCGCTGGTGGGACTGTTCAAGCTGGCCGAGGGCCGCTACCTGGCCTACCTGGCACCGCGCAAGCACTGATTCGACGATATTGAACATGAACGCACCCGCCTACAAGTTACAGGCTGAAAACATCCACAAGCGCTACGGCCAGCACGAGGTGCTCAAGGGCGTGTCGCTGGCCGCGCGCGCCGGCGACGTGATCAGCATCATCGGCAGCTCGGGCTCGGGCAAGAGCACCTTCCTGCGCTGCATCAACCTGCTGGAAAAGCCGCAGCAGGGCCGCATCATCGTCGCGGGCGAGGAGCTGCTGCTCAAGCCCGGTCGCCACAACGGCGAGCTCGAGCCGGTCGATCCGGCCCAGCTGCAGCGGCTGCGCACCCGGCTTGCGATGGTGTTCCAGAACTTCAACCTCTGGGCCCACATGACGGTGCTCGAGAACATCATCGAGGCGCCGGTCCATGTGCTGAAGGTGCCGAAGGAACAAGCCATCGCGACCGCGCGCAAGTACCTCGAGATCGTCGGCCTGAAAGGGGTCGAGGACCGCTATCCGGCACACATGAGCGGCGGCCAGCAGCAGCGGGTGGCGATCGCGCGCGCGCTGGCGGTCGAGCCCGAGGTGATGCTGTTCGACGAGCCGACCAGCGCGCTCGACCCCGAACTCGTCAACGAGGTGCTGCGCGTGATGAAGCTGCTCGCCACCGAGCACCGCACCATGGTGGTGGTCACGCACGAGATGGGATTTGCGCGCGAGGTCTCGAGCCACCTGATCTTCCTGCACCAGGGCCTGATCGAGGAACAGGGCAATCCGCGCGAGATCCTGGCCAGCCCGAAGAGCGAGCGGCTGGCGCAGTTCCTGTCGGGCAACCTCAAGTGACGCTGGCCTGAGCCAGGCCGGCCGGGGCTGACGCGGCCGGCGCTAGCTCACGACGGCCGAGTCGCTGCGGCTATTGCCCCGGTTGTCGCGCCAGGACAGCGTGATCCGGTCACCCGGCCGGGCGCCCCGCAGCTCGAAGCGCAGGACGGGGTTCCTCGCCACCCAGGGTCCCCACTCGGCCGCGAGGACGGTGGCGCCGTTGTGGGTGGCACTTATCTGCTCGATGAAATGGGCCGGCACCAAGCTGCCGCTGTCGTCCTGGCGCTGGCCGGACTCCATCGCGTGGCTGACCAGCGCGCGCACCACGACGCGGTCGCCCAGTTGCTGGGCACGGATGCGGATAGGCGCGGGGCCATCCGGGCCGGGCTCGGCAAGCGGTGCTGAGGCACCAGCGCCACAAGCGCCCTTGACCACCAGTATCGACTTGCGGGCGAAACAGGCCTGGCCGTCGGCCAGCAGCGCGAGCGCGTAGACCTCGGACGATTCGACCAGCTTGGCCTGCAGGCTGAAGTCGGGCGCGACGCCCTGGCCCGGCCGGAAGCCGGCGATCAGCGCGCTGGGATTGTGGTCGGCCAGCAGCAGCAACTGGCGCACGCCGGCCAGCGCCGTGCCTATGCCCAGGGGCACCGAGGCACCGTCCTCGGCCACGTCGGGCCCGCTCAGGCGCAGCAGCGGGCTCTCGACCGGGTCACGACCGCCCAGCGCCGCCAGCAGCTCAGGAAAACGCCTGGCCTCGAAGGTGCTGGACGGCCCGGCGCGGCCAAGCGTCGGCCACAGCCCGGTCAAGGCCAGCAAGCCGCTGGCGATGGCGCTGCGCCGCCTGATGAGGGGTCGGGTGGGCAGCGTGTGCATGGCGTCATCCGTAGCAGGCGTCAGGCCAGGCTGTCGGCCCAGATGCCATTCGCCCAGGCCAGCGCCTGGCGGCCCTCGAGCGCGCTGGGCCGCTCCGACAGGCCGCCCGCGCCCGGCACGGGCAGCATGGTGGCGCGAGCGGCGTCATAGCGATGGACGCTGGCCACATGCATGGCCTGCTGCGCATCGACGAAGCTGTAGCAGGTGTTGTTGTAATGCGGCAGCGGATTGGGTACATCGCCCGACAACAGGGCCAACACCGCCGCCGCGCAGGCCTTGCCATGCTGGTTCGCCATATGGGCCGATTTGGGCATGGCGGGCGCGGCCTGCAGCGCGTCGCCCAGCACATGGACCCGCTCGACGGCCTTGGATTCGAAGCTCAGGAAGTCGACCTCGCACCAGCGCTGCTGCGCCGTCGCCAGCCCGGCGTCGAGCGCGATGTCGCCCGCGCGCATCGGCGGGATCAGGTTCAGCACATCGGCACGCACATCCTCGTGGAAGTCGAGCTTGAAGCTCTGCTGCGCCAGGTCGACATCGACCACCCGGTGGCCGGGACGGTATTCGACCAGGCCGGGATAGCGTTCGGCCCAGGCCTGGCGGAACAGCGCGCCCTTGGAGGTCAGGTCGGGATTGGCGTCCAGCACCAGCAGCTTGCTGCGCGGCTTGTGGCGGCGCAGGTAGTGCGCCACCAGGCAGGCGCGCTCGTAGGGGCCGGGCGGACAGCGGTAGGGTGCGGGCGGGATGCTGATCGCGAACACGCCGCCGTCGGGCATGGCCTGCAGCTGGCGACGCAACGCGACGGTCTGCGCACCGGCCTTCCAGGCATGCGGCACCGCCTGCTGCGCGCCGGGCCGGTTCATGCCGGGCATTTCGCTGTAATCGAAGCTGACCCCGGGCGCGACGATCAGGCGGTCGTAGGGCAGCTCGGTGCCGCCGGCCAGGCGCACCCGGCGCCGCTGCGGGTCGATGCCGGTTGCGCGCTCCCTGGCCCAGTTCACGCCATGGCGGCTGACCAGCTGCGCGTAGTCGAGCGTGAGGTCGGACAGCTCGCGCTCGTCCGCGAGCACCAGGTTCGAGAGCGGGCAGGACAGGAAGCGCGGCTGCGGCTCGACCAGGGTGACCGCGACGCGCTGCTGCGACCACAGGCGCAGGTACTTGGCCGCCGTGGCGCCCGCGAAGCCGCCGCCGATGACGACGACCCGGGCCGGTTCGCGCTGGATGGACTGGGCCCGGGCGGGCAGCAAGCCGGCAGCGGCGCCGACGCCCAGGCCGGCTTGCAGGAAGCTGCGGCGCTGCATCATGGCTGCTTCAGGCCGTCGAAATAGGCCGCGATGGCGCGCAGCTGCTCGTCATCGTAGCCGCGGGCGAGCTGCTGCATCACGCTGGCGGGGCGGCGACCGGACTTGAAGTCGAGCAGGACCGCGGCCATGGCTTCGCGCCCGGCACCGGCCAGCGGGGGCATGATCGGGTCGGCTTGGCCCGGGCTGGTTTGGAAGGCCAGGGACGACTGGGATGCCTGGGGCGCCTGGAAGGCATGGCAGGCAGTGCAGCCCGCGGCCCAGCTACGGACCTGCAGCGGATCGTAGGGCTGGGCAATAGCCGTCCCGGCAATGGCCAGCAGGGCAATCAGGAAGTTGGACTTGCGCATGGCGTCCTCTGCGGATGCGCAGTCATGTCGCCTGTCCGCTCAGTTGCAGGAAGGCCGTCTCCAGGTCGGCAGCGCCGGTGCGCGCCAGGCAGGCCGGGATGTCGCCATCGAAGCGCAGCTGGCCGCGATGCAGCACCAGCACCCGATCGGCCTGCGCCACCTCGTCGACCAGGTGCGTGGTCCACAGCGCGGCCACGCCATGCTGGCGGCACAGATCGACCACGGCCTGGGTCAGCTGGCGGCGCGAGACCGGGTCGAGGCCGACGGTGGCCTCGTCCATCAACAGCAGCCGGGGCCGGTGCAGCATGGCGCGCGCGAGCTCGACCTTGCGCCGGTTGCCGCCCGAGAGCGCGCGCACCGGACGGGATGCATCGTCCGCCAGCCCGACCGCCGCCAGTCCCTCGGCGATGCGGCTCAAGGCGAGTGGGCGCGGCAGGCCGTGCAGGTCGGTGTGGAACAGCAGGTTGGCGCGCACCGACAGGTCGAGGTCGAGCGCGAACTGCTGGAACACCACGCCCAGGCTGGCGAGCGCGCGCGGCGCAGCGCTGCGCATGTCGTGGCCGAGCACGCGGATGCTGCCCTGGTCGGCCACGAACAGGCCGGTCAGCAGCTGCATCAGGGTCGACTTGCCGGCGCCGTTGGGGCCCAGCAGCGCGACCATCTCGCCGGAGCGGATCTCGAGGTCGACGCCGTCGAGCGCGGTCTTGTCGCCGTAGCGCTTGACCAGGCCGGCGACTTCGAGCACGGCCGCGCTCATGCCTCGCTCCTCGGGCGCGGCTGGCGATCGGCCAGCAGCTGCAGACGTTCGAGCAGGCGGCGCTCGCGTTCGACCGTCTCGGCCAGCGCGCGGCGGTAGTCGGCCGGGCCGAGGTAGGCCGCCTCCTGGTCGTAGCGCGCGAGCTCGGCCAGGTGGCGCGGCGTGAACAAGGCTTGGCGGAAGGCCTGGTGCAGGATCTCGAGCGCGGCCGGCGGCGTCGCGGCCGGCGCGGCCAGGCCCCAGGGCGAGTGATGCACCGCGTGGCGAAAACCCAGCTCGCGCATGGTCGGCACCGCGGGCCAGCGCTGGCTGCGGCGCTCGCCGAACAGCGCCAGCAGCCTGAGCTTGCCCTGCTCGACCCAGGGCGCGAAGCCGGTCGAGTTCATGCCGGCCATGATGGCGCCGCCCGCCAGCGCCAGCATCTGGTCGGTCGTGCCCTTGTAGGGCACATGGGTGTAGCGGATGCCATGGTCGAGCAGCAGTTCCTCCATCGCCAGGTGCGGCGTCGAGCCGATGCCGGTCGAGCCCAGCAGCAGCTCGCCCGGATGGGCAGAAGCCCAGTCGAGCAGGTCGCCGATCGTTTTCCAGGGACTGGCCGCCGGCACCAGCAGGCCGAAGGTGGTGCCCGAGACCTGCAGGATGGGCGCCAGGTCGCTGACCGGGTTCCAGGCGACCCGGTTCATCAGCGCATGGCGGAATACCGTGACGGGCAGCTGGCCTATGGTGTGGCCGTCCGGCTGCGCGGCCTTGAGCAGCGGCGCGACCATGGTGCCGGCCGCGCCGGGACGGTTGGCGACGATGACCGGCTGGCCCAGGCGGGCCGCGGCCTCCTCGGCCAGCACCCGCACCGACAGGTCGGTGCCGCCGCCAGGCGGCCAGGGCACGATCAGCGTGACCGGCTTGTACGGCCAGGCCGGTGCGTCGGGCTGGCGCAAGTCCGCGCGGGCCTGGCCGAGACCGAAGCCGGAGCCAGCAGTGGCCAGACCCAGCAATCGCTGCAGCGCGGCACGGCGTGGCAAGGCCGCGCCAGGCCCCGCCCTGGTCGCGGCATCGGGTTCGCTGGCAGCGCGGGTGTCGCGGCTTGTCGGTGGTGTCATGGGCGCCTGGTCTCCTGCTCGATACGGCACAGCTGCAGCAAGTCGCGTGCCGGCAGGGATTGCTCCAAAGTGCAACAAGCCGAGGCGGGAAACTGTTGCAAGGGCCGGCACAGGCCATGGCACGTTGCTTGCTGGATGAAACGCACAACAGCACTCGGCCTGGCACGAGAGCGACAAAGACAGGAGACAAGGAAAATGACCCCATCCCGCCTTCGATTCGGATCACGACCCGGGCCGCAGCCCGACCTGCACCGCCTGGTCCGGACATCGGCCAGCCAGTGGCTGCCGCGCCTGACCGCAGCCTCGCTGCTGCTGCTCGGCGCGCTCGGCAGCGCCAGCGCGCAGTCGGTCTATGTCTCGAGCGAGAAAGACCACAAGGTCAACCTGTTCGACGCCGGCGGCAAGCTGCAGTCCAGCATCGAGGTCTGCCAGCGACCGCGCGACATGAAGGCCAGCGCCGACGGCCGCCGGATCCATGTCGTCTGCGGCGACAGCAACCAGATCGGCGTCATCGACCGCGCGGCCGGCAAGATGGTCGACCGGATCCCGGTCGCCGACAGCCCCGAGATCATGGCGCTGAGCCCGGACGGCAAGACGGCCTATGTCTCGATCGAGGACGAGAGCGTGCTGGCGGCCTACGACATCGCGAGCCAGAAGACGCTGTTCAAGATCAAGACTGGTGGCGAGCCCGAGGGCGTGCTGGTGACGCCCGACGGCAAGACCGCCTATGTGACGTCCGAGGATGCCAACGTCGTGCATGTGATCGACCTGGCAGCGAAGAAGGTCATCAAGGACATCAAAGCCGGACAGCGGCCGCGCCGCTTCGCGCTGTCGCCCGATGGCAAGGAGCTGTGGGTCAGCAACGAGCTCAGCACCAGCGTCAGCATCATCGACACCGCCAGCCGCAGCGTCAAGGCGACGCTGAAGTTCGCGCTCGATGGCATGCGCGCGAGCGACATCACGCCGGTCGGCATCCTGCTCACGCGCGACGGCCGCACTGCCTGGGTCAGCCTGGGACGCGCCAACCATGTGGCCGAGGTCGATGTCGCCAGCCGCAAGGTCAGGCGCACGGTGCTGGCAGGCAAGCGCGCCTGGGGCCTGGCACTGAGCCCGGACGAGTCCACCCTCTACGTCACCAACGGCCTGTCGGACGACATGACGCTGATCGACACCCGATCGGGCAAGGCGATCCGCACCGTGCCGGCCGGCCGCGTGCCGCACACGCCGCTGGTGCTGCCCTGATTCCCCCCGCAGGCACTGTGCCGATGGAGAAGAAGATGCGCACGATGGACCCTGAGATGGACGAGCCGGGCCCGCGCCGCGCCTGGCTGGGCAGCGCCGCTGGCCTGCTGGCCGCGCTGGCCCTGCCACGGCTGGCGACGGCGGCCGGCAAGGCAGCGCCGGCCAGGCCGGGGGCTGGAACTGGATCTGGCAGCGCGACGGTCGCGCTGATCGGGCTCGCCGACGATCCGCGCCACGCCCCGCGGCGGCTGGAACGCGCCTACCCGGGCCAGCCGGGCGGCCGGCTGCTCGACGCGGTGCAGCTCGCGCTGGCGGACTCCGAGGTCGGCTTGCGCGCTGCCGGCAAGACGCTGCAGCTGCGCGACGTCCTGCTGCCCGACCTCGCCGCGCTGCCGGCGGCGCTGGCCCAGCTCAGAAAGGAAGGCGTCGCCTACTGGCTGCTCGACCTGCCGCCGGCCGCGGTGACGCAGGCAGTCAGGGCAGCGGGCGACGCCGCGCTGCTGTTCAACCTGAGCGCGCCCCAGGACAGCCTGCGCGGGGCCGACTGCGGCGCCCAGCTGCTGCACAGCCTGCCGAGCCAGGCCATGCTGCAGGATGCGCTGGCGCAATACCTCGCCGCCCGCTCCTGGCGCAAGGCCTGGGTGCTGCACGGCCCCGGCCCCGAGGACGCGCAGCTGCTGCAGGCCTGGCAGCGCGCGGCCAGCCGCTACGGCATCAAGAACATCGGCGTCAAGGCGTTCAAGCTCTCGGGCGACCCGCGCGAGCGCGACCTGGCCAATACCCGGCTGCTGACCTCGGACCGCGAGCATGACGTGGTCGTCGTGCTCGATGCGGATGGCGAGTTCGCGCGCACCCTGCCCTATGCCACTCAGCAGCCGCGCCCGGTGGTCGGCAGCAACGGCCTGAGCGCGCTGGCCTGGCACCCGCACTGGGAGCGCAACGGCGGCCCGCAGGTCTCCCGGCGTTTCCGCAAACTGGCTGGCCGCGCCATGACCAGCCAGGACTGGTCAGCCTGGATCGCGCTGCGCTCGATCGCCGCCGTGCTCGGCGAGCTGCCCAAGGCGGGCGTGGTCGAGCAGGCGCGCGCGCTGCGCGGCGGATCGGTGTATGTCGACGGCGCCAAGGGGCCGCGCCTGTCCTACCGCGCCTGGGACGGGCAGCTGCGCCAGCCGGTCTTCCTGGCGCATGGCGACGGCGTGATCGGCGTAGCGCCCATCGACGGCGTGCTGCATCCGCTCGAGCAGCTCGACACGCTCGGCGTCGACCGCCAGGAAAGTGCCTGCAAGGCCGCGCCATGAGCGCCAACCCGGAACTCCCGCCCATGACGCCAGCCCCCAGCCACCAGGTCCACCTGCTGCGCGCCGCACGCGCCATCGTCGGCCGCGAGGTCGGCAAGTTCCTGCGCCAGCCGGCCAGGCTGGCCTCGGCGCTGGTGCGGCCGCTGCTCTGGCTGATCGTGTTCGCCGCCGGCTTCCACAATGTGTTCGGCGTCGCGATCATCCCGCCCTACGAGACCTACATCGAGTACAAGGTCTACATGGTGCCGGGCCTGCTCGGGATGATCGCGCTGTTCAACGGCATGCAGAGCTCGCTCTCCTTGGTCTACGACCGCGAGATGGGCATGATGCGGCTGCTGCTGACCGCGCCGCTGCCGCGCGGCTGGCTGCTGGCGTTCAAGCTGCTCGCCGGCAGCGCGCTGTCCTTGCTGCAGATGCTGGTGTTCCTGCTGATCGCTGGCCTGCTCGGTGTCGAGTTCAAGCCGCTGCAGCTGCTCGCCACGCTGCCGGTGCTGCTGCTGGCCGCGGCGCTGCTGGCCGCGCTCGGGCTGATGCTGTCGGTCCATGTGCGCCAGCTCGAGAACTTCGCCGGCGCGATGAACTTCGTGATCTTCCCGATGTTCTTCATCAGCCCGGCGCTGTATCCGCTCTGGAAGCTCGAGGAAGCCGGTGCCCAGACCCTGCACCTGCTCGCGCTTGTCAACCCCTTCAGCCACGCGGTCGAGGCGATCCGCTTCGCGCTCTGCGGCCAGGTCAACGGCGTCAGCCTGCTGGTGCTGGCAGGCGGCACGGCGCTGTGCTTCGTGCTCGCGCTGCGCGGCTACGACCCGCAGCGCGGCTGGATGCGCCAGCGCGGCGCGAACTAGAACCAGGACACTGGAGACGAGATGACCCCGCCTGACCTGCTCCCATACCGGCTTGATCCTGCCCGGCCTGATCCGGGCCGGCCCGGCCTGTCGCGTCGCAGCTGCCTGCTCGGCGGCCTGGCGACGCTGCTCCATGGCCTGCCGGCATCGGTGCGCGCCGCGATCGACCACAGCGGCGGCGACCCGCTCGAATCGATGCAATGGCCGCTGCTGCGACGCAAGTTCATCGGCGGCGAGAAGATGCAGTTCAGCGACGCCGTGCTGGTCAAGGGTCCGCCGATGGCCGACGACGCGATGAACGTGCCGCTGATGGTGGACGCGCGCGGCCTGCTCGGGCCAGGCCAGGAGGTCGAGCGCATCGTGATCGTCGCCGACCGCAACCCGGTGCAGCATGTCGCGACCTTCCTGCCGCGCAAGGCGCAACCGATGCTCGCGCTGCGCTTCCGGCTCGAGCAGGCCTCGCCGGTGCGCGCGCTGGTCAGGACCAGCAACGGGCAATGGCATGTCGGCCAGACCTGGATCAATGCCGCTGGGGGCGGCTGCACGGTGCCGGGCGCCAGCCGCAGCGACGGCAGCTGGTCGCGCACGCTCAACCAGGTGCAGGCGCGACTGTTTCCCGACCTGCTCGAGGGCCACGGCGCGCGGCTGCGGCTGCAGGTGATGCACCCGATGGACACCGGACTGGTCGCCGGCATTCCGGCCTTCCACCTCGAGGCGCTCGAGCTGCGCGACAGCGCCCAGCAGAGCTGGCTGCGCATCGAGCTGCACGAGCCGGTGTCGGAAAACCCGCTGCTGACCTTCGAGTTCAAGCAGCACCCGCCCCCGCTGACCCTGACCGGGCAGGACAACAACGGCAACCGCATCGAGCAGGAGCTGAAAAGATGAAGACCGGCTGCAACACCCTCCCGGCCTGCTGCCGGGTCCTGTGCTGCCTGGCGGCGCTGCAGGCCCCGTTTGATGCGGCGCTGGCGCAGGACCGGCCAGCCGGCCAGCCAGCCGCTGGCGTCGATGCCGTCAGGCTCGACTACCGGCTGGCGCCACGCCAGATCGCCGCCGAGACCTGGGTCATCGAGGGCGCGGTCGACGACTTCTCGCGCGACAACGGCTGCAACATCATCAACACCGGCTTCATCGCGACGGCCGCGGGCACGCTGGTCATCAACACGGGGCCGTCCCGGCTCTATGGCGAGCAGCAGCGCGCCGCGATCCAGCGCCAGGCAGCGCCAGCCGTGACACAGGTGATCAACCTCAACCTGCACCCGGACTACTTCCTTGGCAACCAGGCCTGGCAGGATCTTCCCGTCGCCGCGCTGGCGGGAACGATAGCCGGCCAGCGCGCCGAGGGCAAGGCCTACGAGGACAACCTGTTCCGCCTCTGCGGCGACTGGATGAAGGGCAGCGAGCACCGGCCCGCGACGCAGGAAATCCGGCCGGGCAAGCGCGAGCTCGGCGGCCACCGCCTCGAGCTGCTGCACCTGTCGGGCCACACGGCCGACGACCTGGTGCTGCTCGACCACGACAGCGGCGTGCTGTTCGCGGGCGGACTGGTGTTCGCCGACCGGGTGCCGACCACGCCGCACGCCGACCTCGGGCGCTGGCTCGAGAGCCTGGAGCGGATCGAGCAGCTGGTGCGTGCGCACGGCATCAAGACCCTGGTGCCCAGCCATGGGCCGGTCTCGCGCGGGCTGGCGGGCATCGCCCAGACGCGCGACTGGCTGCAGTGGCTGCAGGCCACGCTGCATGAGAGCGCCGAGCGCGGCCTCGACCTGTCCGAGGTGATCCGGCTGCCGGTGCCGGCACGCTTCGCATTCTGGGCCGCACAGCCGGCCGAATTCATCCGCAGCGTGCACCAGCTCTACCCCGCCTACGAGCGGCAGGCCCTGCGCGGCCAGACTGTCACGGCACAGTGATGCAAAGTTGAACACTGTGACAGCACGCAAACTGTCCCATTCAGCCAAAAAACCTCCTGCAGGCGCTGGCATGTGAATTGCCTTGAAAGAAGCGACTCGTCGCCGAGCCGGCCCTGGTGCCCAGGCGTGCAACGAGTTGCTATCCCTCAAGCAACCACCAAGAGCAGGAGACTGAACGTGAAAAGAAAACTACTGAGCCTTCTGGTGCTGGCCGCCGCCGCGCAGGCCGGCGCCCAGGTCACCGACGAGATGATCGCCAAGGACGCCGCGACGCCCGACAACGTGCTGAGCTGGGGCCTGGGCACCCAAGGCCAGCGCTTCTCGCCCTTGACCGACATCAATGCCAAGACGATCAAGCGCCTGGCCCCGGTCTGGTCGATGTCGTTCGGCGGCGAGAAGCAGCGCGGCCAGCAGTCGCAGCCGCTGGTGCATGACGGCATCATGTACGTGACCGCCTCCTACTCGCGCATCTTCGCGCTCGACGTCAAGACCGGCAAGAAGCTCTGGAAATACGAGCACCGCCTGCCCGAGGGCATCATGCCCTGCTGCGACGTGATCAACCGCGGCGCCGCGCTCTACGACGAGCTGGTGATCTTCGGCACGCTCGACGCGCAGCTGGTGGCGCTCAACCGCAAGACCGGCAAGGTCGCCTGGCGCCAGAAGATCGACGACTACGCGGCCGGCTACAGCTACACCGCCGCGCCGCTGATCGCCGAGGGCCTGCTGCTGACCGGCGTCTCGGGCGGCGAGTTCGGCGTCGTCGGCCGGGTCGAGGCACGCGATCCCAAGACCGGCAAGCTGGTCTGGTCGCGCCCCACCGTCGAAGGCCACATGGGCTACAAGGACGGCCAGGAAAACGGCATCACCGGCACCACCAACGCGAGCTGGCCCGGCGAGACCTGGAAGACCGGCGGCGCGGCGACCTGGCTCGGTGGCACCTACGACGCCAGCACCGGCCTGGCCTACTTCGGCACCGGCAACCCGGGTCCGTGGAACAGCCATGTGCGCAAGGGCGACAACCTGTACTCGGCCTCGACGGTCGCGATCGACGTCAAGACCGGCCAGATCAAGTGGCATTACCAGAACACGCCCAACGACGGCTGGGACTTCGACGGCGTCAACGAGTTCGTGACCTTCGACCTGGACGGCAAGCGCGTCGGCGGCAAGGCCGACCGCAACGGCTATTTCTACGTCAACGACGCCAGCACCGGCAAGCTGCTCAACGCCTTCCCCTTCGTCACCAAGACCACCTGGGCCAACGGCATCAACCTCGAGACCGGCCGCCCGAACTTCACGGCCGATGGCCGCCCGGGCGACCCGACCGCCGCTGCGGCTGGCGAAACCAAGGGCAAGTCGGTCTTCGCGGCGCCGGGCTTCCTGGGCGGCAAGAACCAGATGCCGATGGCCTACAGCCCCAAGACCGGCCTGTTCTACGTGCCGTCCAACGAATGGGGCATGGAGATCTGGAACGAGCCGATCACCTACAAGAAGGGCGCGGCCTACCTGGGCGCGGGCTTCACGATCAAGCCGCTGTACGACGACTACATCGGCTCGCTGCGCGCGGTCAACCCCAAGACCGGCAAGATCGAGTGGGAAGTCAAGAACGAGGCGCCGCTGTGGGGCGGCGTGCTGACCACCGCGGGCGACCTGGTGTTCTGGGGCACGCCGGAAGGCTACCTCAAGGCCGCCGACGCCAAGACCGGCAAGGTGGTCTGGCAGTTCCAGACCGGCTCAGGGATAGTCGCACCTCCCATCACCTGGAAACAGGACGGCGAGCAGTACGTCACGGTCGTTTCGGGCTGGGGCGGCGCGGTGCCGCTGTGGGGCGGTGAAGTGGCCAAGAAGGTCAACTTCCTCGAGCAGGGCGGCTCGGTCTGGACCTTCAAGCTGATGAAGTGATCGCCATGCGGCACCCGGGCCAGGTCACGGCCCTGGCGGGTGCCGCGCATGAAATGGCACCGGCAGCAGGCCGGTGCCCGCAAGACTAGGAGACAAGATATGTTCAAGCACCACAGCCGCCTGGCTCTGGGATCGATGCTGCTGCTGTGCGCCGGCATCGCACAGGCCACGCCGGACCAGTCCACCTTCATCCCCGTGATGCAGGCCAACGGCTGCACCTCCTGCCACTCGGTCAACGAGAAGGTGGTGGGCCCCTCCTTCCAGAGCGTCGCGGCCAAGTATGCCGGCGACAAGGACGCCGCGGCCTCGCTGATGCAGAGCATCCAGAACGGCTCGCGCGGCAAATGGGGCCGCGTGCCGATGCCGCCACACGCCAACCTGTCGCAGGCCGAGCTCAAGGAGATCGCGACCTGGGTGCTGGCACAAAAGCCCTGATCTGACTGAACAACTCGATCAAAAGCCGGGCTGAAGCTTTCAGCCCGGCTTTTGATGTTTCAAGACCCTGTCAGATCAGAAGAAGAAGATGCCGCCGACAGATACGCTGTCCTGCCTGGCCGAATTGCCATTGAATGCCTTGGACTGGGTCTGACCCAATTCGCCCACCAGGGTCAGGTTCTTGGTCAGATTGTAGTACAGGCCAGCCGTCACGTTTTGGTTGGATTGCAGGGCATTGCCCGCGCCATCGTCGTTCTTGCTCTTGCCCCAGCCCAGGCCGAGCTTGACGCGATCGGTGGCTTGGTAGGTGGCTTGCAGGAAGGTGCTGGTGGTGGTGTTGCTGCCCTGGTCGCCATCGGACAGGATGCCCAGGCCCTTGCCGGATTGCACCGTGCCGACCACGCCGAACGGACCCGAGTTGGCCGAGGCACCCAGCTCAAGCGCACTCATGGTGAAGCCCGGTGCCGCCGCCACAGTAGCGCTGGCGGCGCGTGGATCAAACTTCTGCGACTTGGCGCCGGCCCAGGCCTTGAAGCCCTGGCCGGCGTAGCTGGCGCGGGCCTGGAATTGCGGGGAATCCGATGCCGTGTTGGCGGCATCGACCGGGCTCATCACGCCGACATCGAGCGTCACGCCCGACAGGCTGGGGCTAGTGTAGGCGATCTGGCCATAGGTGCCCGGATAGACCATGCCCGCTCCCAGGTGACCGAGGGACACGCGACCGTTCTGCGTGGCCTTGGTAGCGGCGCCGACCCCGAGCAGGGTCATGTCGCTCAGCACCGGAGACAGGCCGAACAGGCCGTAGTCGCGACCGAGCTTGACACTGCCCATGTCGGCGTTGCCGAAGGTCACGAAGGCATGGCGCACGTCCACCACGCTGTTCTGGCCGATGGCGCTGTTGGTGGCGGTCGCCACGCCCATGCCGATGGTGGCGCCGATGTCATAGCCTTCCTGCCTGGTCTTGGCTCCCACGTTCAGCATGGACGGCAGCAGGCCGTTGCCGATCACGGTGCTGGAATCCTTGCCGCCGCACGCCAATGCCGCATCCCCCAGTGCCGTGCCGGTGACGGTGCCTGCCGGCTGGTTGCAGCTGGACTGGGTATGGAAGGCGTTGATGTTGCCACCGACCGTGACCGTCCAGTCACCGGCCTGGAGGTCGACCGCATGGGCGGCCGGCAGCGCGGCAATGGCCAGTGCGAGGGCAGAGAGTTGGTTTTTCATGGGGGATATCTCCAAATATAGGTTTTACTGTGCCGACAAGAATCGGCAATATCCCATCAGCAATCCCCATGCCAATGCAATTGATCAGAAAACCAATAGGATTTCAGCCAGGACAAGCCGAAATTGACACATCGGAAAAAGGAATGTTCAAAACCGGAACGCCCTGATTCAATTCAGCACAACCCCAAAAAACAAAAAACCGCACCTGATTGAATGGGTGCGGCTTTAACAGGCCGTTGAAAAA
>NZ_PVLQ01000089.1 GCF_002980595.1 Malikia granosa | reverse complement strand
GTAACTATTCAGCCCCCCATAGGGCATAGACATGGCCGCGTCAGGCGCAGGCCGCCTGTCGTGCCAGGACATGCTCGGGCACCAAGGACGGCGCGGTCTGCTTGGCCAGCCAGGCCGTCATGACCTCCTGCAGGTAGCCAAAGGTCTGTCGGCCCTGGATGGCACAGGTCTGCACGGTCGAGAAGATCCGCTCCAGGAATCTCAGCCCCCGCCCCGATCGGGTGAAGAACGAGAGCTTGCGCTTGATCACGAAACCGCGCAGCGCCCGCTCGGCCGCATTGTTGGTCGGGGACACCGCCGGATTCCTGAGGAAGTGCCACAAGGCCGGCTCGATCCTGAGCAGGTTGGCACAGGTGTTGGCCGTACGCGAACAGGCCGTCTGCGCTGCGCCGGCCTGCAGCTGTTTGCGGATACGCTGTCGCAGCCACTCGAAATGTCCGGCCGGCTTTCCTTGCTCACGCCAGCGAAACAGCGCGTAGCCGCAGGCCTGCAGGCGCTTGCCGATGATGCCGGCCACGCCCTCGCGAGTCGCAATCCGTGCGAAGTCGCGCAGCAGGTGCGCCCAGCACACCTGGCGCTGCTGCAGGTCTATGAAATGGTAGCCCGCGTAGCGGTCGCTCACGATCACGCCCTTGGGCTGCTCGCCCAGCAAGGCCTTGGCCGCCACCTGGCCCCGCGAGGGGTCAAGCCGGAAATACGCGCCCCAGTCGCAGACCTGGGTCCACGCCCACATCATGTGGCTGTGGCTCTTGTGACTGGTTTCGTCGGCGTGGCGCACAGGCTCCAGGCCCAGATGCGTTTGCAACTGCTGCACCGGTTCGGCCAGCGCCTGCGCGACATGACCGTGCGCCATGGAGATCGTGCCGATGCTGAACTTCAGCCCCATGACCTGTTCGAGCAAGCGCTGGATCTTGCCCTGCGTCAGATGGAACTGACCCGACAGCGTCCCCACCAGCGCCAGGGCGCGCGGTCCAAGCTGACCACTGGGCACACCCGTCGGAAGTGCCGCGTGGTGCTTGTGGCCGCAGCCACTGCAGACACCGCGCAGCCGCAGGTACTCCGTCACCACCGGTGTGATCGGCGGCAGATCGAAGACCTGGTGGCGAATCGCCTTGTCTTCGTCCGCGACCACTTCGCCCTTGCACAGCGCACATTGCGGCTCGGGCCGGCACAGTACCTGCTGGTCGACCTGGTCGCTCGGCAGCATGGCCCGGAAACTGCCTTTGTGCCCAGGCTGTCCGCCGACCTTGCGACCGCTCTTGGGCTTGGCCGGGCGAGATCCCCGACCTCCCGGACCATCGCT
>NZ_PVLQ01000088.1 GCF_002980595.1 Malikia granosa | reverse complement strand
GGTGTATTTTTCAACGGCCTGGTAAAGACGTATCAATCTTCAATTCTTTGGCTTGTTCTTCCGTCATCGCCTGCCAAGGTTCCGGCGGCTTCTTCTGCTGTGGTCCTGCCTTCGGGTCGAACTGGGCGTAGCTGTTGTCCGACAGCCGCGCCAATTCGACCGCGTGCATGTCGTCCTGCAACCGTTTGGCCGCTTCGCGCACAGCAGGGTCCGGGCTGCGCTCGCCATGCAGGATCAGGCGCTGGCGTTTCTCAATCCGAAGCCGGCGCGCCTGGCCTGAACTCTGGTCCAGGCAGGGCAGGCAAGGCTGTCCAGCCAGGCGATGCGGAATGAAGCGCTGTTCCAACTCCTTGCTGAACGCCCGCATCTGCTGGTTGTTGCTACGCCTGCCGTAGGCAAGCGCTCCTGCAGCGGCTGTGCCGACAGCAGCTACTGCGGTCGCACCCACCACTCCCACAGCCCCCACCTTGCGCGCCATCAGGACCCCAGCTTCCGCATCGACCAGCTTGGCTTGCAGCTGGTGTTCGCCGCTCGCTTGCAGCAGATCGACCACGCCGTGCGCGAGCTGCTGTGCCTTGTCCGCCGCGCTGCTGCCCACCATGGCCAAGGCCCGCGCTTGGTTAATCTTCGCCTGGCCCGCTGCCGCCAGCGAGTCCTTCAGCACGGTGCCGAAATCAGTCATCTGCCACCTCCCTGATGTCAAGATTGCCAGTCTAGAACCGGCACGGCAAGGAGGTAAAGGGCTGTGCAGCCAGAAAACCGTGGCTTGCGATCAGGTCGATGACGCGCCCTGGTCGCTTCCTGCATCACCCAGCCGGGAGAAATAGGCGCTCACCGGGGGCCGCTCCCTGGGCTTGCGCGCCTGGCCGACATGGCCGACGCTGACGAAGCACAGTGCCTGCTCGTCCGGCTGCAGTCCGAACAGTCGGCGCAAGGCTCCGGACTGCAGCGCCTTGCCGCTGGTCAGCCCCGAGCCCAGCCCCATCGCAGTGGCAAGCAGCAGCATGTTCTGGATCGCGCAACCGGTCGACAGCAGGCGCTCGCCGGCGGGAATGGCGGCATCGTCGCCGCGCAGCCGGGCGACCGCCAGCAGCAGCCAGGGCGCGCGATAGGCCTTTTCGCGCGCCTGCTCCAGCGCTGACTCATCGGCCTGGCCATCGCGCTCGAGCAGGGCGGCGGCGAAGGCCTCGCCCAGGCTGGCGCGCTGCGACTGCGGCACCTCGATGAAGCGCCAGGGCAGCAGCTGGCCATGGTCTGGCGCTGCCGCGGCGGCGGCCAGGATCTCGGCCTGCTGCGCCGGATCAGGCCCGGGGCCTTGCAGGCGCTTGGGCAGGGTGGTGCGGCGCTGCTGCAGCAGCACCCGGGTCCATTGCGCCGCGATTGCGGCATCGCCATCCGCTTCGCTGCCATGGGATTCTGGTGGGATCGACATGGCGCTACTGTCGCCGATGCCGGCCGGCCTGGCAATCACCCTTGTGGTCGGGGCCAGCCCGGGCGATCCCGTCCAGCAGTGCCGCCCGGCTGGCGGGCCTCGTCCGAAAGAACTAGGGTCGATCCTGGCTACTCCTCTGGGTGGATCGACGGGCCGGCCGGTCTTGCCGCACAATCCAGGCTCCTCATCCCATGCCTTGGCCGCTGCCGGGGTGCATCCCATTTCTCCTGAAGCAGGTTCCATCCCGATGCGCTGGCGCGGTCAACTGTCCTTCAAGTTCCTGCTGCTGGGGCTGTCCCTGCTGCTGCTCGCGCTGATCTCGATCGGCATGACGATGTGGGTCACGCGCCAGCTCGACGGCGGTGCGGCGGCGGTCAACGAGGCCGGACGCCTGCGCATGCAGGCCTGGCGGCTCGTGAGCGCGCGCCAGGGCGGCCGCAGCGAGGACGAGATCCGGCAACTGGTCGGCCAGATGAATGCCAGCATCGAGTTGCTGCACCGGGGCGACAAGTCGCGCCCGCTCTTCGTGCCCTGGGACGAGCCTGCCACGACCAGTTTTGCCGCACTGAGCCAGTCCTGGCAGACGCTGCAGCCCTACTGGCAGACAGCGCCAGCGGCCGATGCGCAAGTGCTCACGCAACTGGTCGACCGCTTCGTGTTCGAGGTCGAGCAGCTGGTGTTCGCGATCGAGGGCAAGATGACCCGCCTGACCGCGATCCTGAACCTGTTCCAGTTCTTCATGATGGGGCTGGCGGTGGTGGCGGCCGTCTTCACCCTCTATGTCGGCTATCTGTATGTGATAGATCCGCTACAACGGCTACGCAAGGGTTTGCGCCAGGTGGAAGAGGGGGATTTCACGGTCCGGCTCGACGAGCAGGCCCCCGACGAATTCGGCGAGGTCGCCGCCGGCTTCAACCACATGACCGGCAGGCTGCGCTCGCTCTACGACGGGCTGGAGGCCAAGGTGCGCGACAAGACCCGTGACCTCGAGGCCCAGCGCGCCCGGCTCGCGGCGCTCTACGAGGTCAGCAATTTCCTGACCGAAGCCGACACGCTCGAGGCGCTGGCGCAGGGTTTTGCGCAGAAGATGCGCCGGCTGGCCAATGCCGACGCGGTCGCCGTGCGCTGGTCCGACGAGGCCAGCCAGCGCTACCTGATGCTGGCCAGCGACTGCCTGCCGCAGGAGCTGGTCGACGAGGAACGTTGCCTGGAGCCGGGCACCTGCGCCTGCGGCCAGCCGATGGCCAATGCCCGCACCCGGGTCATCCCGATCATCCCGGCCGACGACAGGTTGCTCGGCGGCTGCATCAAGGCCGGCTATTCCTCGCTGGTCAGCGTGCCGATCCGGCTGCAGCAGCGCGTGCTCGGCGAGCTCGACCTGTTCTATCGCAGCCAGGCCAGCCTGACCAGCGAGGAGCAGGGCCTGTTCGACACGCTGGCCGGTCATCTGGCCAATGCGGTGGAGAACCTGCGCACCGAAGCTCTGGTGCGCGAGGCCGCCGTCAGCGAGGAGCGCGCCATGATCGCGCGCGAGCTGCACGACTCGATCGCGCAGTCGCTGGCCTTCATGAAGATCCAGCTCAGCCTGCTGCGCTCGGCCGTGCTGCGCGGCGACCGCGAGCAGATGCTGCAAAGCCTCAACGAGCTCGACGCCGGCGTCAAGGAGGGTCTGCAGGACGTGCGCGAGCTGCTGGTGCATTTCCGCACCCGCGGCCACAGCGACGACATCGAGCAGGCCCTGCGCAGCACGCTCAACAAGTTCGAGCACCAGAGCGGCCTCAAGGCCCATCTGGAGCTCAGCGGCCATGGCGTGGCGCTGCACTCGGACGTGCAGTTGCAGGTGCTGCATGTGGTGCAGGAGGCCCTGTCCAATGTGCGCAAGCATGCCCAGGCCAGCGAAGTCTGGGTCAAGGTGGTCAAGGGGCCGCCCTGGAGCTTCTCGGTGCGCGACAATGGCCGCGGCTTCGATGCCGCCGCGGTCGATGGCGCCGGCACCAGCTTCGGCCTGCAGATCATGCGCGAGCGCGCGGCTGGCGTCGGCGCCGAGGTCAGGCTGGCTTCGACGCCGGGCCGGGGCACCGAAGTCCTGTTGACATTGCCCCAATGACCATGGAATCCGGGATGACACCGATAAGACTGCTGGTGGTCGACGACCACAACCTTTTTCGCCGCGGCCTGATCGCCTTGCTGGCGCAGGACAGCCGCTTCAGCGTGGTGGGCGAGGCAGCCGATGCCGGCGAGGCCCAGCGCAGCGCCAGTCGGCTCCAGCCCGACGTGATCCTGCTCGACAACCACTTGCCGGGTGTCAGCGGCATCGATGCGATCGGTAGCCTCAAGGCAGCCGCACCGCAGGCGCGCGTCGTCATGCTGACCGTCAGCGAGAACGAGGAGGACCTGGCCGCAGGCCTGCGCGCGGGCGCCGACGGCTACCTGCTCAAGACCATAGACACCGAGGCGCTGGCCAACTCGATCGCCAGGATCTGGGACGGCGACTCGGTCATCAGCCCCGAGATGATGGGCAAGCTGGTCGGCCTGCTGCGCGCCAGTCCCGCCCAGGCGGCCGTTGCCCAGGCAGGGAGCCCGCCCCAGGAGCAGGCGGCCGCGACTTCGAGGGCCCGCGTCGCCGGCAACGACCCGATCCACAGCCTGTCCCCGCGCGAGGGCGAGATCCTGCGCCTGATCGCCCATGGCGCGAGCAACAAGCTGATCGCGCGCGAGCTCGACATCGCCGAGACCACGGTCAAGATCCATGTCCAGCATATCCTGCGCAAGCTCGACTTGAGCAACCGCGTGCACGCCGCGGTCTACGCGACCGAGCGCGGCTGGACCTGAGGCCTGCCGCGGCCGGACGAGGCAGTCGCCTCGGCCCTGTTCAGTCGATCGCGGCGATCCCGCGCCGCTGCCGCATCGCCGCCCCGATGCGGCCGATGTCGGCCTGCGACAGCAGTCGCGCTGCCAGCGGCAGCAATTCGCCTTCCTCCAGTTCGATGTGGCGTCGGTAGGCGGCGACGAATGCCTGCACCGGCTCGAGCGGGAGCTCTATGGCCTGCGCCTCGGCCACGGCCGCCAGCGTCTGGCGCAGCTCGCGCCACAGGCCGCCGATGCGCTGGTGGTCGGCCACCAGGGCCTGGGTCAGATCGCGCAGCCGCAGCGCTTCGTCTGCCGATTCCATCCTGACGGCCAGCAGGGCCGGAAACAGGTCCTGCTCCTCGTCGGCATGGTGATCCTGGGCCGCGGTGTCGAAGTAGCGCATCACTGCGCGTGCCGCCTGGCGCGCCGATTCGTCGGCGCCATGGGCCTGCAGATGGGGCGGCAGTCGCAGCAGGGTCCGGCATTGCTGCTCGACCCGGCCATGGCAGGCCGCCAGCATCTCGAGCGGCGCTTCGGTGCTGGCCGACGGGCTGCTGAAGCCCGGAAAGTTGTGCGTGGTCATCGTGGGATCGCCTGGCTGGTAGTAGTTCCAAAGGAGGGGGTGAGGCCGGTTGGCAGTCATTTCTGCCTGCCAGTTGCAGGCTATCAGGAGGATAGCCAAACCTGCAACCCTCTTGTACATTGATGGAAATGGTAATCAATGGCAGGAGGTTTCATGAACAACGATCCGCAGCATAAACGGCAGGCCTGGTCGGTGCTGATCGTCAGCACCCTGGCCTTCACCGTCTGCTTCATGGTCTGGATGATGTTCGGCGTGATCGGCATTCCGATCCGCAAGATGCTGGGTCTCAACGCGACCGAGTTCGGCCTGCTGACGGCGATGCCGGTGCTGACCGGCTCGCTGGTGCGTGTGCCGCTGGGCATCTGGACCGACAAGTATGGCGGCCGCATCGTGATGGCCTGCCTGATGGCGGTCACGGTGCCGGCGATCTGGCTCATGAGTTACGCCAGCGCGTATTGGCATTTCATCGTGATCGGCCTGTTCGTCGGCCTGGCCGGTGGCGCCTTCTCGGTCGGCACCCCCTATGTGGCGCGCTGGTTCCCGAAGAACCGCCAGGGCATGGCGATGGGGGTCTACGGTGCGGGCAACTCGGGCGCCGCGGTCAACAAGTTCGTCGCCCCGGTGCTGCTGGTGGCCTTCGGCTGGGCCATGGTGCCCCAGGTCTATGCGGCGATCATGCTCGGCACGCTGGTGCTGTTCTGGCTCTTCAGCCACAGCGACCCGTCGCACCGGGTGCCCAGCAACGTCAAGTTCACCGACCAGCTCAAGGCGCTCAAGGACCCCAAGGTGCTCAAGTACTGCCAGTACTACAGCATCGTCTTCGGCGGCTATGTCGCGCTCTCGCTCTGGATGGTGCAGTACTACGTCGGCGAATACGGCCTCGACATCCGCATTGCCGCGCTGCTGGCCGCCTGCTTCTCGCTGCCCGGCGGCGTGCTGCGTGCGATCGGCGGCTTGCTGTCCGACAAGTACGGCGCCCACAGCGTGACCTGGTGGGTGATGTGGGTGTGCTGGATCTGCCTGTTCCTGCTGTCCTACCCGCAGACCGACTTCACGGTCCTGACCGTCAACGGTCCGACCACCTTCCACATCGGCCTCAATGTCTATGCCTTCACCGCCCTGATGGGGGTGCTCGGCGTGGCCATGGCCTTCGGCAAGGCCAGCGTCTTCAAGTACATCAGCGACGACTACCCCGGCAACATCGGCACCATCAGCGGCATCGTCGGCCTGGCTGGCGGCCTGGGTGGCTTCATCCTGCCGATCATGTTCGGCCTGCTGATGGACCTGACCGGCATCCGCTCGAGCGCCTTCATGCTGATGTACGGCGTGGTCTGGGTCTCGCTGATCTGGATGTACCTGACCGAAGTGCGCCAGTTGCCGCTGCTCGGCAAGTCCAGCAGCAGTGGCAGTCCGAGCAAGTCCTGAGTGGAATTTTTCGAGGCAAACATGAACTCCAAGCAGACCTCAAGCGCCGACATCACGGATTGGCGCCCCGAAGACGATGCCTTCTGGAACGCCAGCGGCAAGCGCACCGCCTACCGCAACCTCTGGATCTCGGTGCCGGCACTGCTGTGCGGCTTCGCGATCTGGGGCATGTGGGGCATCATCACGGTGCAGATGCTCAATCTGGGCTTTCCGTTCAGCAAGGACGAGCTGTTCTCGCTGACCGCGATCGCCGGCCTGGCCGGCGCCACCATGCGCATCCCGGCTTCCTTCCTGGTCCGGCTGGCGGGTGGGCGCAACACCATCTTCCTGACCACGGCCATGCTGCTGGCACCCGCGCTGGGCACCGGCATCGCGCTGCAGCATCCCGAGTGGCCGCTCTGGGTATTCCAGCTGATGGCGCTCTGGTCGGGCGTGGGCGGCGGCAACTTTGCCTCCTCGATGGCCAACATCGGCACCTTCTTCCCCAAGCGCCTGCAGGGCACGGCGCTGGGCCTGAACGCCGGCCTGGGCAACTTCGGCGTCACGACGATGCAGATCGTGATCCCGCTGGTCATGACGGTGAGCCTGTTCGGTGGCCTGGGCGGCGAGCCGATGACGCTGGTCAAGGACAGCGGCTGGATCCTGGGCAAGATCGTCGCCGGCACCCCGACCTGGATCCAGAACGCGGGCTTCGCCTGGCTGCTGTCGCTGATCCCGCTGTCGGCGCTGTGCTTCTTCGGCATGAACAACCTGACTTCGGTTTCGCCCAACATCGGCAGCACGATCGCGGCCTTCCTCAAGATCATCTGGCTCTACACCCTGTCCTTCCTGCCAGCGGGCATCGGCCTCTATCTGTATCTGCCCAAGCCGACCGGACTCGGTCTGCTGAGCATGTGGCTGGTGATGCCGCTGATCATCGTGAGCACCCTGATGCTGATGAAGTTCACCGCCTTCGGCACCATGAAGGACAACATCGCCAAGCAGTTCGCGATCTTCGGCAACAAGCACACCTGGTCGATGACCGCGCTCTACATCGTGACCTTCGGCTCCTTCATCGGCTTCTCGATGGCGCTGCCGCTGTCGATCACGGTGATCTTCGGCATCAGCCACCTGCCTGACGCCGCTGGCGTGATGCAGCACACGCTGAAGAACCCCAACGCTCCCTCGGCGCTGACCTATGCCTGGATCGGCCCCTTCATCGGCGCCGCGGTGCGTCCGGTCGGCGGCTGGATCTCGGACAAGCTCGGCGGCTCGATCGTGACCCAGGTGATCTCGGTCGTGATGGCGCTGGCCTCGGTCGCGGTCGGCTACGTGATGCTGCAGGCCTACCAGTCGGCCACGCCCGAGCAGTATTTCCTGCCCTTCATGCTGCTGTTCGTGCTGCTGTTCACCGCCAGCGGCATCGGCAACGGCTCGACCTTCCGCACCATCGCCATGATCTTCGATCGCCAGCAGGCCGGCCCGGTGCTGGGCTGGACCTCGGCCATCGCTGCCTACGGTGCCTTCGTCGCGCCGGTCGTGATCGGCGACCAGATCAAGGCCGGCACGCCGCAGGTCGCGATGTATGGCTTTGCCGTCTTCTATGCCCTGTGCCTGGTGCTGAACTGGTGGTTCTACCTGCGCGCCGGCTCCGAGATCAAGAACCCCTGAGCGCCTGCGCTCCGTCCCCATCCCTTTTCACTTGAACAAGGACTTCACCATGAGTCACTTTCTTGACCGTCTGACGCACTTCAAGCTGCCGCAGGAAACCTATTCCGGCCGTCACGGGGTCGCCACCAACGAAGACCGCACCTGGGAAGATGCCTACCGCAACCGCTGGGCCCACGACAAGATCGTGCGCTCGACCCATGGCGTCAACTGCACCGGCAGCTGCTCGTGGAAGATCTATGTCAAGGGCGGCATCGTCACCTGGGAGACCCAGCAGACCGACTATCCGCGCACGCGCTGGGACATGCCCAATCACGAGCCGCGCGGCTGCGCCCGCGGTGCTTCCTACAGCTGGTACCTGTATTCCGCCAACCGGGTCAAGTACCCGATGGTGCGCGGGCGCCTGCTCGAGCGCTGGCGCGCCGCGCTCAAGGTCGCCAAGACCCCGGTCGATGCCTGGGCGCTGATCGCCGACGACGAGTCGGCAAGGCGCGACTACCAGCAGGTGCGCGGCCTGGGCGGCTTCGTGCGCTCGAGCTGGGACGAGGTCAACCAGCTGATCGCCAGCGCCAATGTCTACACCATCAAGAAGCATGGCGCCGACCGCATCATCGGCTTTTCTCCGATTCCGGCCATGTCCATGGTCAGCTATGCGGCCGGCAGCCGCTACCTGTCGCTGATCGGCGGCGTCTGCATGAGCTTCTACGACTGGTACTGCGACCTGCCGCCGTCGAGCCCGCAGATCTGGGGCGAGCAGACCGACGTGGCCGAGTCGGCCGACTGGTACAACTCCAACTTCATCATCGCCTGGGGCTCCAACATCCCCCAGACCCGGACCCCGGATGCGCATTTCTTCACCGAGGCGCGCTACAAGGGCACCAAGACGGTTGCGGTCACGCCCGACTACTCCGAGGTCGCCAAGCTGTCCGACCTCTGGTTGCACCCGAAGCAGGGCACCGACGCCGCGCTGGCGATGGCGATGGGCCATGTGATCCTCAAGGAGTTCTACTTCAAGGACGGCGGCAAGGGCCGCAGCGCCTACTTCGACGACTACGCGCGCCGCTACACCGACCTGCCGCTGCTGGTCATGCTCAAGGAGCACAGGCTGCCCGACGGCAGCAGCACCCTGGTGCCCGACCGCTACCTGCGCGCCAGCGACTTCAGCGGCCAGCTCGGCCAGGACAACAACCCCGAGTGGAAGACCCTGGCCTTCGACACCCATGGCAATCCGGTGCTGCCCAACGGCTCGATCGGCTTCCGCTGGGGCGAGAAGCTCGCCGAAGGCGAGCTTGCCAAGTGGAACCTCGAGTCCAAGGACGCGCGCAACGGCCAGGAGGTCAAGCTCAAGTTGTCGGTGGTCGAGGACGGCGCCCAGCCGCACGAGATCGCCGAGGTGGCCTTTCCCTATTTCGGCGGCGTCGAGACCCCCAACTTTCCGGCCAACGCCGCCCAGGGCGAGATCAACCGCGCCAAGGTGCCGGCCGTGCGCCTCGAGCTCGGCCAGGGCGGCGAGTCGCGCTCGGCCCTGGTCGCCACCGTGTTCGACCTGCAGGTGGCGCAGTACGGCGTCGACCGCGGCTTTGGCAGCGGCGCCATCGACTACGACGACAACGTGCCCTACACCCCGGCCTGGCAGGAGGCCATCACCGGCGTGCCGCGCGACCAGGTCATCACGGTGGCGCGCCAGTTCGCCGACAACGCCGACAAGACCCATGGTCGCTCCATGGTCATCATCGGCGCGGCGATGAACCACTGGTACCACGCCGACATGAACTACCGCGGCGTCATCAACATGCTGATGATGTGCGGCTGCATCGGCCAGAGCGGCGGCGGCTGGGCCCATTACGTGGGCCAGGAAAAGCTGCGTCCGCAGACCGGCTGGGCCCCGTTGGCCTTCGCGCTCGACTGGATCCGCCCGTCGCGCCAGATGAACAGCACCAGCTTCTTCTATGCCCACACCGACCAGTGGCGCTACGAGAAGCTCGGCGTCGAGGAGGTGCTGTCGCCGCTGGCCGACAAGGCCGCCTTCGGCGGCAGCATGATCGACTACAACGTGCGTGCCGAGCGCATGGGCTGGCTGCCGAGCGCGCCCCAGCTCAAGACCCACCCGATGCAGGTGGTCAAGGACGCCAGCGCCGCCGGCCTCGATGCCAAGGACTATGTGGCGCGCGCACTCAAGGACGGCTCGCTGCAGATGAGCTGCGAGGACCCGGATGCACCGCAGAACTGGCCGCGCAACATGTTCGTCTGGCGCTCCAATATCCTGGGCTCCTCGGGCAAGGGCCACGAGTATTTCCTCAAGCACCTGCTGGGCACCAGCAACGGCGTGCAGGGCAAGGACCTGGGCGCCGACGAGGCCAAGCCGACCGAGGTCAAGTGGCATGCCCAGGCACCCGAAGGCAAGCTCGACCTGCTGGTCACGCTCGACTTCCGCATGAGCACCACCTGCCTCTACTCCGACATCGTGCTGCCCACCGCCAGCTGGTACGAGAAGAACGACCTCAACACCAGCGACATGCACCCCTTCATCCACCCGCTGTCGGCAGCGGTGGACCCGGTCTGGCAGGCCAGGAGCGACTGGGAGATCTACAAGGGCTTCGCCAAGGCCTTCTCCGAGGTCTGCGTCGGCCACCTCGGGGTCGAGAAGGAGGTCGTGCTGAGTCCGCTGATGCATGACACCCCGGCCGAGTTGGCGCAGCCGTTTGGCGTGCAGGACTGGAAGAAGGGCGAGTGCGAGCTGGTACCGGGCAAGACCGCACCACAGGTCACGGTGGTCGAGCGCGACTACCCGAACACCTTCAAGCGCTTCACCGCCCTGGGCCCGCTGATGAACAAGCTGGGCAACGGCGGCAAGGGCATCGCCTGGAAGACCGAGCTCGAGGTCACCCAGCTGGGCCAGCTCAACGGCGTGACCCAGGAGGAGGGCGTGACCCAGGGCATGCCCAGGATCGTCACCGACATCGACGCCTGCGAGGTGATCCTGCAGCTGGCGCCCGAGACCAATGGCCATGTCGCGGTCAAGGCCTGGGAGGCGCAGAGCAAGGCCACCGGCCGCGACCACGTGCACCTGGCGCTCTACCGCGAGGACGAGAAGATCCGCTACCGCGACATCCAGGCGCAGCCGCGCAAGATCATCTCCTCGCCGACCTGGAGCGGCATCGAGAGCGAGACGGTCAGCTACAACGCCGGCTACACCAACGTGCACGAGTACATCCCGTGGCGCACGCTGACCGGTCGGCAGCAGTTCTACCAGGATCACCCCTGGATGATCGCTTTCGGCGAGGGCTTTGGCAGCTACCGGCCGCCGGTCGACCTCAAGACCACCAACGGCCTGCAGATCAAGTCCAACGGCAACCCCGAGATCCAGCTCAACTTCATCACGCCGCACCAGAAATGGGGCATCCACTCGACCTACAGCGACAACCTGCACATGCTGACGCTGAACCGGGGCGGCACCGTGATCTGGCTCAGCGAGGATGACGCGGCCAAGGCCGGCATCGTCGACAACGACTGGATCGAGTTGTTCAACACCAACGGCGCCATCGTCGGCCGTGCGGTGGTCAGCCAGCGCGTCAAGCCCGGCATGACCATGATGTACCACTCGCAGGAGAAGATCATCAACACCCCGGGCTCCGAGATCACCGGCGCGCGCGGCGGCATCCACAACTCGGTGACCCGCATCGTGCTCAAGCCGACCCACATGATCGGCGGCTACGCCCAGCTGAGCTACGGCTTCAACTACTACGGCACCATCGGCACCAACCGCGACGAGTTCGTCGTGGTGCGCAAGATGAACCGGGTCGACTGGCTCGAAGAGCCCGCCGGCGCCCTCGCCAGTGGCGCTGGCCACTGAATGCCCGATCGGAACAGGAGAAACACATGAAAGTACGCGCACAGATCGGCATGGTGCTGAACCTGGACAAGTGCATTGGTTGCCACACCTGCTCGGTGACCTGCAAGAACGTCTGGACCAGCCGCCCCGGCGTCGAATATGCCTGGTTCAACAACGTCGAGTCCAAGCCCGGCATCGGCTACCCGAAGGAATGGGAAAACCAGGACAAGTGGAACGGCGGCTGGACCCGCAGGGCCGACGGCAGCCTGCAGCCGCGCCAGGGCGGCAAATGGTCGCTGCTGATGAAGATCTTCGCCAACCCCAACCTGCCGCAGATCGACGACTACTACGAGCCCTTCACCTTCGACTACGAGCACCTGAAGTCGGCGCCCGAGATGAAGGCCGTGCCGACCGCGCGCCCGCGCAGCCTGATCACGGGCCAGCGCATGGAGAAGATCGAGTGGGGCCCGAACTGGGAGGAGATCCTGGGCGGCGAATTCGCCAAGCGCGCCAAGGACAGCAACTTCGACGGCTTCGAGGCGGCGCAGAAGGCCATGGTGGGTGAGTTCGAGAACACCTTCATGATGTACCTGCCGCGCCTGTGCGAGCATTGCCTGAACCCGGCCTGCGTCGCCTCCTGCCCCTCGGGCTCGATCTACAAGCGCGAGGAAGACGGCATCGTGCTGATCGACCAGGACAAGTGCCGCGGCTGGCGCATGTGCGTCTCGGGCTGCCCGTACAAGAAGATCTACTACAACTGGAAGAGCGGCAAGGCCGAGAAATGCATCTTCTGCTACCCGCGCATCGAGGCCGGCCAGCCGACGGTCTGCTCCGAGACCTGCGTCGGCCGCATCCGCTACCTCGGCGTGCTGCTCTATGACGCCGACCGAATCGCCGAGGCCGCCAGCGTCGAGAAGGAAACCGACCTGTACCAGGCCCAGCTCGACATCTTCCTGGACCCGAACGACCCGCAGGTGATCGCCCAGGCCCGCGCCGACGGCATCCCCGACAGCTGGATGGAGTCGGCCCGCCAGAGCCCGGTCTACAAGATGGCGGTCGAGTGGAAGGTGGCGCTGCCGCTGCACCCGGAATACCGCACCCTACCCATGGTCTGGTATGTGCCGCCGCTGTCGCCGATCACGGCTGCCGCCAATGCCGGGCGCATCGGTATCAACGGCGAGATCCCGGATGTCAGCCAGCTGCGCATTCCGCTCAAGTACCTGGCCAACCTGCTGACGGCCGGCGACACCGTGCCGGTCGCGCGCGCGCTCGAGCGCATGCTGGCGATGCGCGCCTACCAGCGCAGCAAGCATGTCGACGGCGTGGTGAACCAGGAAGTGCTCGACCAGGCACAGCTCAGCGTGGCCGAGGTCGAGGACATGTACCGCACCATGGCGATCGCCAACTACGAGGACCGCTTCGTGATCCCGAGCTCGCACCGCGAGTACGCCGAGAACGCCTTCGACGTGCGCGGCGGCTGCGGCTTCAGCTTCGGCAACGGCTGCTCCGACGGCGAGACCGAGCTGAGCCTGTTCGGCAGCCCGAAGAAGCGCACCATCCCGATCAAGCTGGGAGCCTGAGATGTCGATCTTCAACTCCCGCCCCGTGCCGGCCGTGCACACGCTGCGCGTGCTGGCCCACCTGCTGCGCTACCCCGACGCCGAGCTGCGCGCCCATCTGGGCGAACTCAGCGAGGCGCTGCATGCCGAGCGCGCGCTCGGCGCCTCGCGCCTGGCCGAGCTCGATGCCCTGCTGCTGCGCCTGGGCTCGCTCGATCCGCTGCGCATCGAGAGCGACTATGTCGAGCTGTTCGACCGCGGCCACAGCACCTCGCTGCACCTGTTCGAGCATGTGCATGGCGACTCGCGCGACCGCGGCCCGGCCATGATCGACCTGATCCAGACCTACGAGCAGGCCGGCCTGCTGCTGGGCGACGACGAGCTGCCCGATCACCTGCCGGTGCTGCTCGAGTTCGCCTCGACCCAGCCCGCGCTGCAGGCGCGCGAGTTCCTGGGCGAGATCGCGCATATCGTGCGCGTGGTCTTCAGCGCGCTGCTCAAGCGCCAGAGCCCCTACGCCAGCGTGCTGGCGGCGGTGCTGGACCTGGCCGGCGAGAAGGCCGAGCCGGTGCCGGTCGCGCCCGAGCCCGAGCTCGACGAGAGCTGGGCCGAGCCCGAGGCCTTCGACGGCTGCAGCAGCGCCGGCCAGGCCAAGCCCGGCGCGGTCCAGCCGATTCGTATCGTCAAGTCTTCCCCCTCCACCGTTCAAGGAGCGTCGGCATGAACTCGCTGCACCACTTCCTGTTCAACATCTATCCCTACATTTGCCTGGCCGTGTTCCTGCTCGGCAGCCTGCTGCGCTTCGACCGCGATCAGTACAGCTGGAAGAGCGACTCGTCCCAGCTGCTGCGCGCCGGCCAGTTGCGCTGGGGCAGCAACCTGTTCCACATCGGGGTGCTGTTCCTGTTCTTCGGCCACAGCTTCGGCATGCTGACGCCGCATTTCATCTACGAGCCCTTCATTAGCGCCGGCAACAAGCAGCTGGTCGCCATGGTCTCGGGCGGTGCGGCCGGCCTGCTCGGCTTCATCGGTGTCAGCATCCTGCTGCACCGTCGCCTGTCCGACGCGCGCATCCGCGCCAACTCCAGGACCAGCGACATCGTGCTGCTGTGGCTGCTCTGGGCCCAGCTGGCGCTGGGTCTGGCGACGATCCCGCTGTCGGCCCAGCACCTGGACGGCAGCATGATGCTCAAGCTGGCCGAATGGGCGCAGCGCATCGTGACCTTGCGCAGCGGCGCCGCCGACTTGCTGGTCGACGCCGGCTGGATCTTCCAGACCCACATGGCGCTGGGCATGACCATCTTCCTGGTGTTCCCGTTCACCCGCCTGGTCCATGTCTGGAGCGGCTTCGGTACCCTGGCCTATGTCGCTCGCCCCTACCAGGTCGTGCGCAACCGTCGCCTGGGCGTTCCCGGCAACTCGCGCTGATGCGCCGCTTCAGGAGCTTGCCATGAATCCCATCGAACAGACCGGTTGCGGCACTTCTTGCGGCTGTGGCAGTTCCGCTGCAGCAGCGCTGCCGGCAGCGGCGGCCATGGAATCGGTTCCGGCCAGCGTCAACGGTATCGCCCTGCATGCCCCGGGCGAGCAGCCAGCGCCTGACGCACTGCGCGAGCGGGCCTATGCCGAGCTGCTGCGCCAGCAGGCGGTGCGGCTGGGCTGCCTGCCCGAGCAGGCCGTCAGCTTGGCGCCCGAGCTCGGTGCTGCCGAGCGGGAGGCGATCGAGGCCATGCTCGAGCGCGAGGTCCTGCTGCCCGAGCCGAGCGAGGAAGCTTGCTTGCGCCACTATGCGGCCAACAAGTCGCAGCACGTGATCGACCAGGCGGTCCATCTGCGCCATATCCTGTTCGCGGTCACGCCCGGGGTCGACGTGCAGAAGCTGGCGCAGCGCGCCGAGGCTGCCTTGCTCGAACTCACGCGCAAGGATGCCCCGGCTGGCCGCTTCGAGCAGCTCGCGGCCGAGCTGTCGAACTGTCCGTCCGGCGCCCAGGGCGGCGACCTGGGCTGGATCGGTCCGCGCGACTGCGCGCCCGAACTGGCGCAGGCGCTGTTCTTCCAGTCCGAGCCGGGCTTCGGCATCGGCCTGCATCCGCGCCTGGTCCATACCCGCTACGGCTTGCACATCATCGAGCTGCTGGAGCGGCGCAAGGGCCGCCAGCTCGAGTTCGAGGCCGTGCGCGACAGCATCGCGGCCCAGCTGGAGCTGCGCTCGCGCGCGACCGCCTGGCGCCAGTACATGCTGCTGCTGGTCGGCCAGGCCGAGATCGTCGGACTCGAACTCGAGGGCGCCGACACGCCCCTGGTGCAGTGATGCCAAGCCGCGCAGAAGACGACGAACTGCTGCTGCGGCTGCGGCGTTTCCAATCCGACTATTTTCCGCTGCACCAGCAGCGCTTCCAGGACCTGGTGGCCCAGGGCCAGCATCCCAAGACCCTGTTCATTGGCTGCTCCGACTCGCGCCTGGTGCCTTATCTGCTGACGGGGGCCGGGCCGGGCGAGCTGTTCATCGTGCGCAACGTCGGCGCGCTGGTGCCGCCCTACGACGGCTCGCGCGGCCAGCACGGCACGATGGCGGCGGTCGAGTACGCGGTGCTTGCGCTCAAGGTCGAGCGCATCATCGTCTGCGGCCACAGCCATTGCGGCGCGATCCGGGCCTGCTACGATGGGGTACCGGACGAGGCACGCGCGCTCAAGAGCTGGCTCGAGCTGGCGCAGGACGCGGTGCTTCCGGTGCAGGCCAGCCCCGAGGCCTGCCGGCGTACCGAGGAGCGCTCGATCGTGCTCCAGCTCGAGCGCCTGATGGACTATCCGATGGTGCGACGCGAGGTCGAGGCCGGGCACCTGACCCTGCATGGCTGGCATTACGTGATCGAGGACGGTGCCGTCCATGTGTTCGATGCCCAGCAGGGCGCCTTCGTGCCGGCTGCCTCGTCCACCCATACCGGGACCGGACCTTATGCCCCCTATGTCGAACATGACGGTCAGATACTGACCGACTGAGAGCGAAAGATCACCGCATGAACATCACCACCTTCGACGCCTTGCTGCAAGCCGCGCAGCAGCAGCCGCAACCCCAGCGCCTGCTGTTCGTGCTGGCCCAGTCCGAGCTGCCCGACGATGCGACTCCCGAGCAACAGGCCGCCTTCGAGGCCGGCCAGGGTGGCGCGCTGGTCCCCGTGGCCTGTGTCGACCGGCTGCCGGCCGAGCTGGGGTCTTTCGCTGCCTTCGAGGCCGAGTCCCGGCCCTTCTGCCCGGACTGGGTGGTGGTCTTTGCCGCCAGCCTGTCGGGCCGCAACGGCCAGCCACCGTCGAGCGAGTCGGCGCAAAATCCTCTGGAGCAGATGGTCGCCGCGATCAAGGCCGGCCAGATCGGCAACTTCCTGCCCTTCGATCGCCAGGGCGACGCGATCCGGCTCGGCTGATTGCCGGCCAGGCCGTCAGGCCGAAGCTGAGTCCCCGGCCTTGAGCTGGTCCTCGAGCAGCACGGCCCGGGCCTGGGCCCAGACCTCGCGCGCAGGCAGGGGCTTGAGCTTGTGGTTGCTCCAGACCTGGCGCCAGCGCCGCGCACCGCGCTGGCCGTGGCGCATGCCGAGCATGTGGCGCGCGATCGCATACCAGGGCGTGCCATCCTCGACCGCCTCGCGTTCCATGTAGTCCACCATCGCGAGCTCGATCTCGTCCTGGCTCAGCGCGCAGGCCGAGCCGCCGTAGTAGCGCTGGTCCCAGTCCTGCATGATCCAGGGGTTGTAGTAGGCTTCGCGCCCGACCATCACGCCGTCGACATGCTGCAGCTGCTCGTCGAACTGCTCAGGGGTCTTGAGGCCGCCGTTGACCGCGATGGTGAGCTGGGGAAAATCCCGCTTGAGCTGCCAGGCCAGGTCGTAGCGCAGCGGCGGGATCTCGCGGTTTTCCTTCGGGCTCAGGCCCTGCAGCCAGGCGTTGCGCGCATGCACGATGAAGACCTCGCAGCCGGCCTCGCTGACGCGGCCGACGAAATCGGCGACGAAGTCGTAGCTCTCGATCTTGTCGATGCCGATGCGGTGCTTGACCGTGACGGGAATGTCGACCTTGTCGCGCATGGCCTTGACGCCATCGGCTACCAGGCCGGGCTCGTTCATCAGGCAGGCACCGAAGGCGCCGCGCTGGACACGGTCGCTCGGGCAGCCGCAGTTGAGGTTGATCTCGTCATAGCCCCAGTCCTGGCCCAGTTGCGCGCATTTCGCCAGCTCGGCCGGGTCGCTGCCGCCGAGCTGCAGCGCGACCGGATGCTCGGTCTCGTCGAAGCGCAGGTGGCGGCGCGGGTCGCCATGGGTGAGCGCGCCGGTCGTGACCATCTCGGTATAGAGCCGCGTGTGCTTGGTGATCAGGCGGTGCAGGTAGCGGCAATGCTTGTCCGACCAATCGAGCATCGGCGCGACACTCATACGCCAACCCCTTGAAAAGTCTGATTTCTGTTCTAAATTCATGGCTTTACTTGATCTCTTGGGCTGCCTGGTTGAGCTTGGTTTTGGCTGATTTTGCCTAGTTTTTGGTACGTGAGTGGTACATTTAGAGCCACAAAAATTTCATGTACCACCAGGGAGCCGGGCATGGGCACCATTACACCACGCAAGCGCAAGGATGGAACGACCGGCTACCTTGCCAGGGTTCGCATCAAGCAGGGCGGCGCAGTCGTCCACGCCGAGACACAAACCTTCGATCGCCAGCAGGCAGCGCAAGCCTGGATCAAGAAGCGCGAGACCGAGCTTGCTGTGCCAGGAGCCATGGAAAAGCTCAAGGGCGAAGATCCGACCATCGACAAGCTAATCGGTCGGTACATCGAGGAGGCCGAGCGTGACTACGGCCGCACCAAGACCCAGGTCCTGCAAACCATCCAGAAAACAGAATTCGCCCAGCTCAAGTGCTCGCAGGTTGACAGCGCAGCCGTGGTGCAGTGGCTGCAGGCGCTCAACAGCAAGCCATCGACCAGGCATAACTACCTGGCCCACCTTTCAGCCGTGGTGACACTGGCCAAGCCAGTGTGGCGATACCCGATCGAGTCATCCGTCATGCAGGAGGCCAGGGTGGCCGCCGAGCGCATGGGCCTGATCGGAAAGTCAAAGCAGCGAACCAGGCGCCCGACACTGGACGAACTGGAGCGCCTGCTGGACTACTTCACCGACTACGAGTATCGGCGCGCACGCTCGCCGGGAAAGCGCCCGCTACCGATGGTGGATCTGATCCTGTTTGCGCTGTTCTCTTCGCGCAGACAGGAGGAGATCACCGAGATCACCTGGGAGGACTTCAACGACAAGCTGGGACAGGTGTTGGTGCGTGACATGAAGCACCCTGGGGAGAAGGTGGGCAACGATGTGCGCGTCGTGCTGCCCGACCATGCGCTGTCGCTGGTCAGGCGGCGGATGAAGCCGGGGGCGAAGGGCCCTATATTCCCCGTCAACAGCAAAAGCGTCAGCACGTCCTTCACGCGCGCCTGTGACATCCTGGGTATCGAGGACCTGCATTTCCACGACCTGCGTCATGAAGCCATCAGCCGTCTTTTCGAGATGGGATTCACCATTCCTCAGGCTGCATCGGTGTCGGGACATCGCACCTGGAGTTCGCTCAAGCGCTACTCGCACCTGGAGCAGACCGGCGACAAGTACGCCGGCTGGAAGTGGCTGGAACGCTGTCAGCCGCTAACAGGCAAGCCGCAGTAAAGGCTGTCAGGTGGCTCGCAGGCTGCTCCCGGTTGCCTGCAACTGCCGAGCCTCTTTGATGGCATCCGCGCGCCGGGCATCCAGGAATTCGGCCAGGTCCTGCAGGTGCACGCCACGCGCTGTCTTTTGGGATTTTTCCATTCGCACCAGCGGTAGCCGGATTTCTCCGGTGGCGATCTTGAGCTTCAAGTTTTCGACTGTTAGCGGAGCGAAATAGTCTCGGCACACATCTTTAATTGGAATGATCGCCTTGCCATCGTACTGGGCCATCAGCAGGAATGCGGTGTTCATATTGCTTGCCTCTTGAAAATCAGGTTCATGGTTGGCCTCGCTCGGTTTGATTCTGGTGCTTGCGCGCCCCGCAAATGCCCATTGGCCCGCGGTGCTGCACCCGCACGTCACCGCGCCTCGATGGCACCAGCAGATGGTCCTGGCACCCAGGACGCGACATGGCTGCGGCCCAGTCGATGCCGCTGAACGGAACGCTTCGAACGCTGGTCAATAGGTGCTGCACCTGCACCGCGTCCGGCCAGGTCATGCTGGACGGCCTGGCGGCGGTCTGGTCTTTCGGCTGGCCGTGCTGCGAATGCGCCGGCGCAACCGATGCGGCAGCTGGTCGGTGCAGCGGGTCGCCCGCGCGCACCAGCTGGTAGGTTGGGTAGCGGATGGTGCCGTGGCGGATCACCCGGCCAGCTTTCGTCAGGTCTTTTAGACGCTGTCGCACCTGTGTAGTGGCAGCGCCTGGCAGCAGCTCATACAGCCGCGTCAGCGCTACGCCACGGCCAGGGTGCAGCAACAAGGTAGTCTCGATGCGCTGCCGCAGCGTCAGCTGGGTGGCAGAGCTGCTCATGCCAGCCCCCGTTCGTGCTTGAGCCGGGTCAGCTCGAAACCCACCGTCTGCGCCAGGTCGGTTAGCGTGCCGTCGTTCAGGATCACGCGATGGCTGCTGATATGTGTTGACTCCGACTCGCTGACATGCGCGCGTACCGGCACCACCCCCGGGCGCTCGATGCGCCAGATCACGCCGCCCTGGCTGCACAGCCAGTCGGCCTCGAACGTGAACCGCACGTCGGGCACGACGAAATGCGTCCCCCCGTGATTGCAGTGAGTCTTCATCCGATAGTCCAGCGCGCGTATCCATGCATCGCGACCGATGCACTGCTGACCCCACTCTGTGCCCAGCGTCTGCGCCAGGTGACGGTAGCTCACACCAATCTCGGGGATGAGGGTCTCCTTCAGCTCGCGGTCGAACAAGTAGCGGTCTGGATGCTGGACGCCGGCATGCAGCAGGAACTCGCGGCACATGGCGCGTATCGGGTCGGCAAACGACGTGACGAACGCCACATGGCCAGCGAGCTTCCAGTGCTGCAGCAACAGCAGGGCTGCGGAGTCTTTTCCGCTGCCGGCCTGGCCGATCAGGCCGATGATGAGGTGGGATTTCGGTTGGGGTTCTGTCATGGCGAGGTGGCGCGCAGCCGTGAAAATGCCCGCGCTGGGGCGGACTGGTGAAATGTTGTAGGGAGCTAGACTCGGGCCGCAGCCCAGTCGCTGAGCGTGTTGATATGGGGTGTCATGGCGTTTCGTGCTCCGGCCTGTCACGCGCCTTGGCGCGCAGTGCCGGGGGGCGCTTCGGCGGAATCTGGCTGCTTGCCTGGTCGACGCCAGGGCGCTTTGCGGGCCGTTCCGCCGTCTGCGGCGTGGGTGTTGACGGGCTGCTGCCTGGGTGCTGGCTGATCGCCTCTGCCGGTGTCGGGCCAGTGCGACCTGCTGCCCACAGCTGCCCCGCCGCGCTCATCAGCACCAGGCCCATGACGCCGATCAGCAGCGAACGTGCAGCAGCCAGCGCGGTGGCGCCGGACTCGCCCAGCACGCCGGTCAGCGTCGGGCGGATGCCGCTGTTCAGCGTGGCCAGCTCGGATTCAAGCGCCTGCAGCCGCTGCTGGCCAGCCAGCGAATCGCGCAGCGCGGCGGCGCCCAGGTGTTGACGCCAGCCGTTGGTCGATTCGGATTGGCGCGCGCCGTTGCTGCGCAACTGCTCGAGCGTGGCGCGCTGGCTGTCGATCGCAGCGCGCAGGCCGGCAGCGTGCGAGGTCTGTGCAGACGTCGCCATCACGCTGCTGTGCTCGAGCGCGCGCTGTGCAGCGAACATTGACATGCACTCGAACGCCAGCAGGGCCAGGCCAAGCCACATCAGCCGGCGGCGCAGGCCAGCGAAGGCCGCCACCGGCAGCAGCGCGGCCAGTCCGACCGCGACATGTTCGGTCGCAACCATCAACCAGCCGGCCAGCAGCAGCGGCGCGCGCACCGTGGCGTCTGGTTCCAGACGGTCAAGGCCCAAGGCAAAGAACCAGCCGTTGACCACCGCGCAAGCCAGCCCCAGCAGCAGGGCCAGGGCGGCCAAGGCGCGCAGGGTCGCCGGCGGCACGGGTAGGCTGTTCATGGCTGGGATACCTGGGGGATGTGCGGTGCCAGGACAAGCGCGATGCCGATGCCTGCCGACACCAGCACGACCAGGAAGGCGGTATAGCCGGTCAAGGCGGATGCGATCGACTGCAGGCGGCGTGCGCTGCGCAGCAGGCCACGATTCACGCTGCAACCTCCGCGTCTTCCACGCGCTCGACCGACTCGATCGCGCAGCCAGTGATTGCTGCGGCGGAACGCAGCGCGTGCTCGGCGCTGCCGGCTTTGACTTGGATGACGGGTAGCACGCCGGATTCGGACAGCTGGGTGCCACCGTAGGCGTCCCGTGGGTGGTAGGTGCAGCGGTAGCTGCGGGCAGGCGTGACATTCATGGGTGACTCCTGGGGTGGGTAGAAAAAAAGCCCGCCAGTGCGTCGTGGCAGCTGGCGGGCAAATCCCCGTCGTGGCGACAGGGCAGGGAGGTTGGATCGGTGGTGGATGCACCACCCGGGAAACGCCCTGGCGGAACACATATCTCCGCCTGCTGGCCCATCCAGCCGGTCGGCGCCAGGGCATTTCCTGGGTGGTCCCCGTCTCTCCGGGGTGTCTGGGCTGGTCAGGTGGCCGTTTCGGGCTCGGTGGCCTGCGTGGCCGATTCCACGGCCTGGCCGGCTGCCAGCAACTTGACCAGGTCGTCCTGGCTGGCGGCCTGGATATCGAAGCGCGATTGCGCCACATGACGGATAGCCTGTGCCTGGCTGGACGCGCGGATCAGGCGCTTGGCCTGGGATTCCTGGTCGGTGACCACGTAGATGCGGGTGCTCATGCGCGCCCCTCCAGGGCATCCTTCGGTCGCCACAGCTCCAAGGCATCCTCCTGCCACCACTGTTCGACGGCGCGACCATCGGCGCACTTGTAGCGCACCAGGTAGTTGTTGGAGCTGTTGGTGTATTCGGCCCGGCCAATAACCTGTCCGCGCTCACCGGATGCCGTGATCACCACGTCATCGTCCAGTTGATAAAGAAGTCGATTCATTTCGTGCTGGTCTCTACTGGTTGAAAAACCCGAGCACCCTCGTTGGAAAACGCTCGGGTTTTGCCCGTCTTTCCGGGCTGTCACCCATCTTTCAAGCGCTTCCAAGGGGGCGCTGTATCCTTTGGTTTGTCACAACTGAAAGGAAGTTTGATGCTTGACCGTGAACTGCAGCTGAAAATCCTGCAGACCCTTGCTGCTGCCTACCCAGAGGGGGTTTACAACCTGACGACAGCCATGCAGGCCGTCACCGCTGATGAACGGGCTCTACTGATCAACTCGCGCTACCTGGATGGACACGGCCTGGTCGTCAGCGGATTTCGTCGCCGAAAGATGCTCGGCGACAACGGCTTTTACGATATGCACGAGCACCTCATCACCCCGGCTGGCCTGGACTTCCTGGCCGATGACGGTGGTCTGACGGCTATCCTGGGCGTCGTGACGGTGCGCTTCGATGCGGCTCAGTGGGCCGAGCTGCTGGCCTCCAAGGTCGAAGCGCTGGAATCCGTCAACCCCGAAGAGCGCTCTCGCGTTGCGCAAGCGCTGCGCAGTCTTCCGGCGAAGGCCATTGAAAAAGTGTCCGAAAAGCTGCTGGATTGGGCGGTGGATCATGCGGAGGACGCATGGCCGCTACTGTGTAGGTGGTTAGGCCCGCTCGCTGCGTGACACAGCGACGCAGCAGCAGGTAGCCGAGGATCGGGTCGCTGTCGCGCTCGTGCTTGCCATCGGCCAGCAGCGGCAGCCACAGTTCATCCTCAAAGGTCGGAAGATCCACCAGCAGCGCAATGCCTGGCCGCCCCAGCAGCATGGCGCGCGCTGTCACGGGGATCGGGAACGTGATGCTCATGCGAGTTCTTTCTGGTTGAAAACCCCAGCCCCCTGATCCAAGGCGCTCGGGTTTTCGGCCTGCCGGTTTCGCCCTTCGCCCCTCGGCGTGTGTTGCAACGCCTACTGGGCTACCCGGTGCGACCTGTCAGGCCTGGTGCCCAGGATTACCCGCCATCCTGGGCGTCCACAGGCTCTTCGAACTTCCTGTGCGACTGGCGTCCTTTGCAGGACAGCCTCGCCATGCGGCACGCGCAGGATCGCTACGTGTGTGCCGGGCTCATGGCTTGGCTGTTTTCGGCCCTTCATCCGCTGGCCGGTGTGTGGGAGCGGGGCCTCATCTCACGACTGCGCCCAAGTAATCCCGTCTGTTCTGTGACTTGTGAAAGATCCGCTGCATGCCGCTGGGCCTGCCGGGCTGCACGTCGATCCGTTGGCCCTTGCCGCTCGCTTTCGCTGCGGCATGGAGTGAAATATAGCCGGGCTATCCAAAAAAGTAAATAGCCGGGCTAAAATATTTCACATACCGGCCTGATCCAGGGCTGTGCGCAGGGTCGGACACCGGCGGCACGGGGCTGACGGGCGGGGCCGGTAAAATGGAGGACGATGATGGAAACAATGAAGACATACCGCACCACGCGAGGCAGCCCATGAAGGCGGTCTCCTTGTTTTCGGGTTGCGGTGGCTCGGACGCCGGCGTGATCGCGGCCGGCTTTGATGTGGTGATGGCCAACGACAAGCTGGCCTACGCCAAGGATGTGTATCTGGCCAACCACGCCGCAACCGACTACCGGCTTAACGATGTAGCAAAAATCGAAACTTTCCCGGATGCAGAGTTGCTGGTGGGTTGCTACCCTTGCCAGGGCTTTAGCCAGGGCGGGGTGCGCGAGGCCTCACGCTCGATCAACACGCTGTACTTGGAGTTCGCCCGAGCGCTCCATGCTATCCGCCCCAAGGCCTTTGTGGTGGAAAACGTCTCGGGCATGGTGCGCAAGAACTTTGCCCACCTGCTGCAGGACCAGTTCAAGGTCTTCACCGACGCCGGTTACCAGGTCAAGGCCCAGGTGCTCAATGCTGCCGATTACGGCGTGGCGCAAGACCGCAAGCGCATTTTGATCGTGGGTGTGCGAAACGACCTGGGCGTCGAGTACCACTTTCCCGAGCCGACTCATGGACCGGGCTGCGAGCAGCCGCACGTCACGATCCGGGATGCGATCGGCGACCTGCCTGCCTGGCCTGAGGGCGAGTTCTACGCCCGCGAGTTCCACTGGTACTACCTAAGCCGTGATCGCCGCAGGGCGTGGGACGAGGTCTCCAAGACCATCGTGGCCAACCCGCGTCATGTCCCCCTGCACCCCATGAGCCCCAGGCTCATCAAGCAGGAGCACAACGTCTGGAGTTTCGAGACTGATGCGCCAGCGCGCCGCTTCAGTTACCGCGAGGCGGCCAGGCTACAGGGCTTTGCGCATGACTTCGTGTTTCCCGACACGCCTGCCGGAAGTCTGGACATGCGCTACAAGGTGATTGGTAACGCCGTGCCACCGCCTTTGTTCGAGGCGGTGGTGAAAGCGTTGCCCGACGTGTGGGGTTAAGTCGCCGCAACGGCGTTTGTTTGGGTCGCTTCAGCTACAAATTCCCACTTGGGCAGCTTGCTCCAAGATTTAAGCTTGTCGAAAAGTCTCAAAAGCCGAACCCGATCGACCATGATCGTTCGCTTAACATGTGACTCTCGCTGCCATTGTTTGTCGCTTTGCATCAAATCGTGTGGAATAAAGCAATAAGCGGCACCAGGGTGTTGTGGATGGATGTGGGCTTCTGTTGAAGCTGGTGTCACATCGAGCTGTTTGCTTTCCCAGTCGGTTGGGGAGCACGCACACTGACCAAAGATGACGGGAATATTCCCGCGCCGGTCGCCCATGTTTTGCCAAGCAACGACGTCGATGCCGCCGTCACCAGTGTCCCTGGGGTCATAGTCATTTTGATTTTTTAACAGAACCCCTTCAATGTCGGCGGCAAATGCCTGCAGTTTTTGATACAGGGTTCCGGTATAGGCATTTGGCAACGTCTGGTGTGCACCGAAAGGGCGGACCTCCCAGAGCTCGTTGAGCGACTGTCGCAGCCAGTGGTAGGCGATTTCCTCGAAAGCAGCGCTTACCTCGCCGGCACGTTTATCGTGGCAAAGCCTCATGGACGAAGCGATCAGCAACGTTGCATAGAGTTGGTGCGCGTCGTTGTCGTGGTCGAACTTGCTGCGCAGAGTGTTACCGTCGAGCTCGAAAGGCCAGCCTGGAAACGATTTTTCGCGCACCAGAAGTCGCTGGCGAATGTCATCCCACTTGGCTGATACCTTGTCATTGAGCATGTCGGGTCCGGGGTCGGCATCCCCCTCGTCTGGCGCGTCTTCAGAGTCAAAGTCTGCCTGCACGTCTTCAGACTCCTGTACCTGTGCCTGCAGGTTGCCTCTGGACACCATGCCATTGCGGCTGGACAGGCAGAGCAGCTCGACATAGTCTGCCCATAAAAATGAATACGAGTGGCGCGGCACTACGTCCAGCGGCAGCAACAAAGGGTCAGCCATTGTGGTCGACCTCTATGTCTATGAGCTGCGCCCGTTTCTTCTTGTCGTTCTGACGAATTGTTTTTTGCACCAGCAGCAGCAGGTTTCCTGCTTTTTCCTCTATGCGTTCAAGGATGGCTTCGTGCGATGTGTCCAGAGCAACGTCCCCTCCAAGCAGTCCCATGCAGTTCGTGAGATCGCCCTCGATGGAGTTGAGTAGCTTTGTGAATGTCTCGACCGGTCCATTGGTGAATACATAGGCTTGGTCCAGGTCGCGGTTCTTGCGAAGTTCCACAAGCGCTCGCTCCGAGCCCATGACAGCCGCCAGGTACTTGAGTCTTCTGGACTCACCGAGTACGGTTTCGCCACTCTCGTTTTGCGCAAACATCCATGCCAAAAGTTCCTTGGCATGCCCGTCGTTGACATTTTCCACATTCACCGCATCCCGACTTGTCAAGTTGATGAATTTGACGATATTGGAATACGATAACGCGGTGGTCAATAGGGAGAAGCTGATGTCAGATTCGTCAACGCGCTGCAGGTCATAGAACTTCGCAGTCCGGGCGCGCTCGTACAAGTTGAGCGCCGTGAGTAGCTGAGCCACATAGTCACGGCGGCTGCCAATGTCACGCGCCACGGCGCGCAACTGGTCTTCTAGGGAGCGGTCTGAATAAAAGTTTCTGACCAAGTCCGCAAGGTAGCGTGCTTTGGATAACGGCTCCCAGCGACGCGGACCTGAAATATGGCGAAAACCTAGGTACTTGAGTACGTCGCGTCGCTGTGGAAACAGAAAGCAATCGACTTCGCCTGGTTTTTCCTTGGCTTGCTCCACTGCGTCGACCAGTGTCCTAGTCATGAGGTGCTTTGGGATTAACCCGTTGAGCACCCGCAAAGCTGCCAGTCGTCGATTGCCTTCCACGACGATATAACGCCCGCTGTCAGCCGGATTCGGGGCCACCAGCAGTGGCTCACCCGGGAAAAAACCCTGGTTGCCGATGGAGCCGACAAGTTCATCTATGTTCTCCAGCTCAATCATGCGCTGGATTGCCGCTTCGTCAATGCTCCCGCCCATTTCGACATCCAAAAACCGAGGGTTCTCAGGGTCGAAGTCCAACAGTTCAACGTTGGGCTTGATCGCCTTGGGCTTCATTTTAAAAATCCTTTCACCATCAGGCAGGCCTTGACCCGGCCGCAGATGGTCAATTTTTCCATTTGTTTAGCATTCACGCGCTGTTCTCTTGCCGGTTCGTTAGCCCTTGCGCAGCGACCACCATGCCAGGACCTTGCCGCAGATGGTGATGGTGTCGCCTTCCTTGGCCAGATCGTAACGCTCCTCATCGGGAAACTCGGTCTGGTTCTCGCTCCGCAGCACCAGCGTGCCGTTGGCCAGGATCAGCGCCTTCTTCAGCAGCAGCCGGCCGGCCACGTGGACCACATAGATGCCGGGCGCGTCGATCACGCGTTGCGCCACGTCCACGAACACCAGGTCTCGGTGGTTGATCGCCGGCCACATGCTGCGGCCCTTGGCGGTCAGCACCTTGACGCGTTGCGCGTCCACGCTACCCACTTCCTCGCGCACCCAGCGCTCCAGAACATCGAGGTGCTGGACCACCTGCTCCAGTTCATCCACCACGGCGCCGTGGCCCATGGACGGCTGGGCCGACAGGTGCTCCAGACGGATGTAGCCCTCGGGAGGCCCTGCCTGTTCGTTCGTTGCCGGCACGACGGCATCGCTGGCTGCGGGCGTCGGTGTGGCAGGTGGTAGTTGACGAGCCAGGATAGGGCTTATGTCAGCCACCTCAACGCCGAGGCCTTTGGCGAACTTGATCGCTGCAGCCAGGCCGAGTGACCTTTTTCCCGTTAGGTACTGCGACATCATGCCTGGCGATCCGATGCCCCAGCGTGAGCCGAAGTCCTTCTGTGAAAGACCGGCCTTTTCATCAAATAGCCGCTTCAGGCGCTGAATGTCTTCCTGCTCACTATCTGTGAGGTTGGACGCCCTGAACTGAGTCTCGCTTTTGGTCATGGCTGAAATATAGCGGTGCTATTAAAAAGAGTATTTAGCCGGGCTTCCTTTTAATGTGTAGCCGGGCTATACTTCGGTCATGAACCTCAAGACCTACCTGTCCGAACACAAGCAGGTGGACCTCGCGCGGAAGCTGGGCGTCACCCAGGGCGCAGTCCACCAGTGGGCTGTCGGCCTGTCTCGGCCGTCTGCCGAGCGCAGCATCGAGATCGAGAAAGCCACCTCCGGTGCGGTGAGCTGCGAAGAGCTGCGCCCTGACGTGGACTGGGCCTACTTGCGCGGCACGGCCGCCATCGTGGCGACCGTCGGGCGCGATATTGAAACGGCCACGGCCGGGCAGGGGGCGTGATGTCTGACCCCACTCTCGAACAGCAACTGGTGAAGTTGGTCCAATCCTGGCTCCGGGCAGCTGGCTCTGATATCCGGTTCCGTGATCGGATTGGCTTTGTGCACCACCTGGCCAGCAACCCTCCCGTGCTGCACGGCGTGCAGGCCTGTGCGGTAGAGCTGCTGACCGTGTTGGAGTCACATCCCGAGGGTCGGAAGGCCCTGCCGGATCTCGCTGGTCAGCCAGTCCTTCAGCAGCCCAAAAGTGAATGAGGCGCTGGGTTTGATGACTGTCGCCTTGGCTTTGGACCATAGCCCCTCGTCGCGTGCTGCGTCGAGAAAGTCGCAGCCTTGCCATGTCAATCGATTGACCATCGCGAAGTCTCCCTCTCCGCTCAGGCGAGTCGGAACGATGGCTTCTACCAGGCCAGCTTCCTTCATCCAGACGACATGCTGCGCGAATGTTGCAGGTTCCACGTCCTCGAGTCCATCCAGTGTTTGTCCGCTTTCCAGTTCCTCTGTAGCGAAAGCGATGCGGCGTATCAAGTCCATGTCCCGTTTCATGGGTTGGTCCTTCGGTAACGGTGTTCAGTGTGATAACTGCCATCGTAGCCGACTGTACCGGCCCGCCCCCATGCGCGTACCTCACGCCCGCCCCAGTTTCCACCACGCTGGTCCGGCTGTCCGGGCTGACCTGTCCTGCCTCCATTCCGCCGCGCCATCCTCCCGGGCGCACGCGGTCAAGGTTGGGTCGGTGGCTTTATCTTCCTTGGTCGACGTCATGCCTGCCAGTGTGCGGCCCGGCCTCGATATCAGCAACGTCCTCCTTCAGGAGTTCCGGACATGAATGCACTGGATGCGCTGCGGCGCATGGTCGACAACTATCCCGGCGGCCGTCCCGCCGTCGCGCTGCGCCTGGGCAAGACCGACGAGGTGCTGCGCAAGGAGCTCAACGGCTCGCCCACCCACAAGCTGGGCCTGGTCGATGCTGTGACCATCGCGCAGCTGTGCGCCGAGGTCGAGAGCCCGAACGCGCAGGCGCTGGCTCACTGCGTGGCCGCCGAGAGCCGTGGTCGCTTCATGTCGGACCTCGCAGTGCCGCATGTGGCCTCGACCAGCGTGGTGAGCGGCTTGTCGGCCCATGTGCATGAGGCTGGCCAACTGGTCGGCGCCGTGCTCGATTCGATGACCGATGGCTTCGTGAGCGACAACGAGCTGCGCTCGATCGAGCGCGAGTCCACCGACCTGGTCATGACGATGCAGTCACTGCTCGAGTCTTGCCGGGCCAACAACCTGGCCGGCAAGCCGGCGCATCTGCGTCGCCAGCCTGATATCCACCCGTGAGGCCTGCCATGCATACCCCCACCACCGTCACCAGTCGCGACATCCAGTCCGACAACTTCAAGGCCATGTCGGCAGCCCAGCTCAGCCGGCAAGAGCAACTGGTCATGAACGCCGTGCGCCTGGGCCACGCGCGCCGTCGCCGCGACCTGACCAACAACGAGATCTGCCTGCTCATGGAAGAGCAGCTCGGTCGCCGTGTGTCGGCCAACCAGATCAGCGGGCGCATCACCTCGCTGGTCGCCGGCCGCCATCTGGCGCGCGGCGAGCGTCGCGCCTGCACCGTGACGGGCGGCAGCGCTCTGCCGGTCTATGCGGTCGCGCGCCAGGTGGAGCTGATCCGATGACCCACATGATCACTGCCGCCGCCATGGCTGAACTCGAGGAGCGGTGCATGCACGAGTTCTTCGAGTTGGCCCTCAGCAACGCCATGGTCGAAAACCTCTGCCTGACGATCGCCTTCCTGGTCGAGCGCCTGGGCGGCCTGGACCGTGTGCCCTACATCTACCACCACGCTGCCACCGAGGCCGTCGCTGCTGTCGACGTGCTGGCTGTGCGCGATATCCAGTGGTTCCCCGACGCCGACATCGGGAGCCGTACATGAGCGATACCCCCATGAAACCCCTGGCCCCCGCGGATTGCGATCTGCGTGACTTCGCCTTCCTGCAGCTTGACGTGCGCCGTCTGCTGACCTCTGAAACCTGGATCCTTGGCACCGGTGACGAGCGTGCCGCCGCCATGACGCTGTGGCTGGAAAGCTGGCACCAGGTGCCGGCCGCCAGCGTGCCCAACAACGACCGCATGCTGGCCCACCTGTCGCAGGCTGGCGCCAACTGGCCGCAGGTCAAGCAGCATGCCCTGCGCGGCTGGGTCGATGGTGGCGATGGCCGTCTCTATCACCCCGTCGTCGCCGAGAAGGCGCTGGCTGCCTGGATCGAGAAGCTGCACACCTCGATATCGGGCCTGCTGGGCAATGCGCGGCGCTGGGGCATCAAGGTGGATACCCGCGAGCAACAAGCCAAGCTGGTCGAGGCGATCGAGCGCCTGCGGGAGATTGCCCCGCAGCACCCGGCTCTCAAGAAGAAGCTGGCCGTCCAGATTGCCACTCGTCACCTGGCTGATCGGGGTGCAACAGAACAGCCATCGCCCCCCGATTCGGGTAGCGATCGCAAGAGAGAGGGAGAGGGAGATAGAGAAAGAGATAACCCCCCTTACCCCCCTGCGGGGGTTGTGGGGGTTGCGCCTGGCGGCGCCGAGGGCGGGGTGTTTTCCAGCCTTGAGGGCTATGTGGACCTCGACGACCTGGTCGAGGCTGACGAATCCTGCGCCGACCTGGCCGCCCAGGACGCAGCGGATGCCGTGCCCGCTGTCGCGGCCGTCAACGATTCGAGCACCGACGACACCCCCGAGGAGGTCGTCTGCTCGGCCATGACCGCCGTCGGCATCCCGGACGCCAGGCCGGGCGATGCCCGACTGCGCGCCTTGCTGCGGGCCGGCGCCGACCTTGACGAGTTCGTCAACGCGGCCTATCGCGCCCTGGAGCAGGGCAAGGGCTTCCCTTACGCCGTCGGCATAGTCGCCGGTGAGCGGCGCCGCGCTGCCGAGCTGGCCGGGCAGCTGCATGCCGGCGCGCTGCCGACGCAGGCCAAGGCCGCACGCCCGACTTTTGCCCAGGCTCAGTCCGACCTCGTCCGCAGCACCGTGCCTGGCCGTGCTGGCAAGGACCCGGCCCTCAAGCGCATCGAGGCCGATGCTGCCCGGGCCGCACCCATGCCGCCCCACATCCGGGCCCAGATCGACGCCATGCGCGGGAGGGTCGCCGCATGAGCCTGGGCCGTGACCTGATGACCGGAGCCGGCGGCCGTGCGCGCGGCGACATGAGTGCCGCCTTCGGCTACGACCATGCCCGCCGCCTGGTGCATCGCGCCGACGTGCTGCGCCTGCCGGTCAACCGCGATGAGCTGAGCATCGCCAGGCGTCTGATCGCCGGAGCCGACCTGGGCAGCAAACCGACTGTGTCGCCTTACAGGCGAGGGGAGTAAGCGAATGATCAAGATCGAAGTGACTGGGCTCAAGGGGCTGCAAGCGCAGTTCAAGGATTTCAGCGAGCGCCGCATGAATGCCGCGCTTGCTACCGGCCTGACTCTTGCTGCAAAGCGTGTGTCGCAGGATTGGCAAGGTCAGATCAACGACAAGATCGACAAGCCCGTGGCGCGTACCCGTTCGGCCTCGATGTTCAGGGGGGCGTCAGCTAACAACTTGGTTGCCGAGGTCAAGCTCAAGGACCGGATGGCCGGCCTGGCTCCGGCCGCCTACCTGGCGCCGCAAGAGCTTGCCGGCAGCCGTCTGGTGAAGAAGTTCGAGCGCTCCCTGATCGCGTCGGGTGCCATGCCGCGCGGCTATATCACCGTCCCCGGCAAGCATGCGCAGCGCGACAGCTACGGTAACGTCTCGCGCGCGCTGATCATTGCCGTCATCTCGCAGCTGGGCAAGGATTTTTCGCCGGGCTACCAGCATGTCATCAGCAAGAACGCTGACAAGCGACTGGCCTCGCAGGCCAAGCGCGGCCGGCGCTATATCGTCGTCAGACCCAACGCCTCTCGCGTCAGTCCTGGCATCTATGAGCGCATGGGCGACGGCTCGCTCAAGGCAGTCTTCCTGTTCCACAAGGACGCGACCTACAGCAAGCGACTGTCGTTGATCGAACGCGCCCAGCAGCTGGGCAATGCCGTCGCCGTCGAGGAAATAGACCAGGCCTTGAAGAAGTCGTTGATCCGAATGCAGCAGACCCGAGGGGGCGGGGCATGAGGCGGCACCCCCATCACGGGTCCTCCCAGGCTCCGGCCAGGGCGGGTTCATTCAGCCGCGTGTTCGGACTGTTGCATGGCGCGCCTAAGGGGGTTAAGTGAAGATCATCCCCGTTTTGGACCAGACGGTTTCCCAGGCTGAATTTGCCCAGATGATCGGCGTCAGCGAGGCCCGCGTCAGCCAGCTGGTGAGCGAGGGCATCATCGTGCGCGGCGACACCGCCCATGAATGGCTGATCGGCTACTGCGAGCGCCTGCGCGACCAGGCGGCCGGCCGCGCGGGCAGCGAGAGCGGTGGGCTCGACCTGGTGCAGGAGCGGGCCGCCCTGGCGCGCGAGCAGCGCATTGCCCAGGCGCTCAAGAACGACGTCGCCCGAGGCGAGTTTGCGCCGGTCGGCTTGCTGACCGATGTGCTGGCCACAGCCGGCGCGGCGGTGGTCGATCGCTTCGAGCAGCTCGACGGCGCGCTGCGCAAGGCCTGCCCGGACCTGCCCGACGAGGCGCGCACCACGATCATGACCGTCATCGCCAGCGCGCGCAACGAGTGGATCCGCTCGACCGCGCAGCTGGTGGACCGCAGCCTGGACGATCTGCTGGCCGAGCAGGCCGACGACGACCAGCTCGACGGCTTCACGATGGATGACCAGGACTGATGCTGCATCGTCGCACCGCTGCCGCGATCAAGGCCGCCGCCCGGCTGGGGATGGACAGCCTGCGCGCCGACGTGCCGCAGCGCCTGAGCGACTGGGCGGCGCAGCACTTCGAGCTGGCGGGCGAGTCCAGCCACCAGAAGGGCGCCTGGGAGGCCTGGGCCTTCCAGGTCGGGATGCTCGACTTCATGAGCGACGACCAGATCGAGGAGCTGGCCATCATGAAGTCCAAGCGCGTGGGCTACACCAAGATGGTCACCGCCTTCATCGCCTACAACATCGCGCACCGCCGGCGCAAGCAGGCGCTGTGGCAGCCGACCGACGACGACCGCGACAGCTACGTCAAGAGCGAGATCGAGCCCGTGCTCGACCTGGTCGAGGCGGTGCGAGTCATGCGCAAGCAGGGCCGGGGCGTCGAGGACACCATCAAGCTCAAGCAGTTTCGCGGTTCGGTGCTGCACCTGCTGGGCGGCAAGGCGGCGCGCGCGTACCGCCGCATCACGGTCGCGGTGGCGATCCTGGACGAGTGGGACGGCTTCGATCAGCAGGTCGAGAAGTCGGGCGACCCGGGTGGCTTGGCCAAGGGCCGCCTCGAGGGCGCGCCGTACCCGAAGTTCGTCGGCGGCACCACGCCGCGCATCAAGGGCCTGAGCCATGTCGAGCGCGCCGCCGACAACGCCGACGGCATGGTGCGCTTCCACATCGATTGCCCGCACTGCGGTGCCGACCACCCGCTGCTGTGGGGCGGCAAGGACAAGCCGCACGGCTTCAAGTGGGAGCGCGGCCAACCCGACACGGTGCGCCACGTCTGCCCGCACTGCCATGGCAGCATCACCCAGGCCGACTACCTCAAGGGCGGCCAGCCCATGGCCGGGGCCTGGGTCTGCAGCAAGACCGGCAAGCGCTACGGCATCGACCGCGTCTGGCGCGACCAGGCCGGCATGCCGACGCGTCCGCCGCGCACCTTGGGTGTCCATGTCTGGGCGGCCTACAGCCCGCAGCGCAGCTGGCCGAGTATCGTGCTGGAGTTCGAGCAGGCGCTGGCCACGCTCGAGCGCGGCGACGTCGGCCCGATGCAGTTGTTCCGCAACGAGACGCTGGGCGAGACCTGGGAACTCAACGGCGAGCGCAGCGACGAGCACGCCCTGCAGGCTCGCGCCGAGGACTACCCGCTGTGTACCGTGCCTGCTGGCGGCCTGGTACTGACCGCCGGCATCGACGTCCAGCGCGACCGCTGGGAGATCGCCGTCTGGGCCTGGGGCAGGGGGCTGGAGTCGTGGGTGGTGGAGCACCACGTCATCGAGGGCAACCCCGCCAGCGAATCCGACTGGGAGCAGGTCACCACCTATCTGCAGCGCCGCTACACGCAGGCCTGGCACGGCGGCAGCCTGGGCATCAGCGCCATAAGCATCGATTCGTCCGACCAGACGCAGGCGGTCTACAACTGGGTGCGCCTGAACCAGACGCGCCTGCCGGCGTTGCGCCCGGTCAAGGGCTCGAGCGAGGAGCACAAGCCGGTGCTGGGCCCCAGCAGCAGCCAGGAAGTGAACTGGCGCGGCCAGAAATGGCCCAACGGCGTCAAGCTCTGGATCATCGGCGTGGACACGGCCAAGGACCTGCTGCTGGGCCAACTGGCGCTCGAGCAGCCGGGCCCCGGCTACGTGCACTTCAGCCGCGAACTGACCCGCGAGTGGTTCGAGCAGCTGACCGCCGAGCAGCGCATCCTGGCCAAGCACAAGGGCCGCGACATCTACAAGTGGGTCAAGCGCCGGCCGCGCAACGAAGTGCTGGACTGCCGCAACTACGCGCTGCACGCCGCCTTCGGCCTTGGCCTGCACAGCCACACCGACCGCCGCTGGCAGCAGATCGAGCAGGCAGTGCAGCCGCCGGCAGACCTGTTCAGCGCGCCGCAGCCGATTGCCCTGACCCAGGGCGTGAACGGGCAGATCGTACGCAAGCCGCTGGAGACCCCCGCGGCCCCCACCAGAAAACACACCCCACGCAACGATGAAGGATGGAGTTTTGACCGACGCGATTGATGACGGCGCCACGCTGCGCCATGACGTGACCTGCATCTTGATCGAGTGCCACCTAGATCGAGGTCTGCGCGAAGTCTTTCACCCGATGGCGACACGACAGGAGGTCGAGCGCCTGGCCGAGCTGATGGCGCGGCGGCTGGGCCCGCTGATCGGCGGGCGCTACGTGCCCAAGCGCGACGAGCGCACAGCCCGGGACAAGGCCGTCTGGCAGCGCTTCAACGGCCGCAACCATGCCGAGCTGATGCGGGAGTTCGGCATCAGCCGCCGGCTGCTGTACTCGATTCTGGCACGGCGGCGGGCGAGTTCTGTCCGAGCAAGCTGAGTGCCGGCGGAGAAAGTTCCCATGTATCAATGCGTATTTTGATGATAGACTGCATTGCAATATGCAAACTTTGCAGGTGATCTGGAGCGCAAGCCCCATGCCAAGCAACCGCCAACCGGCGGTTTTTTCATGCTTGTCGCACAAGCTGCCTGCATCCCGATGCACCACTAGGAGAAGAGCAGATGAAGTTGATGACGACCGCGCTGTTGACGGCCTTTATGCTGGGGACCATTTCGCCTGATGTCCTGGCCAGAGGCGGCCGTGGCGGCGGTAAGCGCAGCTACTCGAGCCACTCGTACAAGGCACCGTCGAAGAGTCGATCCGGCGGCAGTCGTCAGGCCTCGTCGGGCAGTTACGCCAGCGGCTCGCAGGCCGGCGACGGCACTTGCTACACCGGCCCGCGCGGCGGCACTTACACACTCACCCCCAGCGGGCGCAAGAACTACAACGGATGCTGACAGGCTTGTGCGAGCATATCGATAGAGTCAAACAGATACGCAAAAACTACAAACAAGTACCTTCTTAACGCGAACATTGCCCGCATAAAATCAAACGTTTTCTAGAAAATGGAGTTTGTGGGCATGGAACATCTTTCTGAAGTGCTGAAAATTCTTGACGGTGCGCTCAAGGCCAACGCCAGCATGGCTTCCAACTACGCTGGCTTGCTTGCCGACAAGCTTGAGCAGGAAGGTCAGCGCGCGCAGGCGCGCATGGTGCGCGAGCGCTTGGCGCGCGCTCCCATGGCGCTGGCCATGGCGCAAGATGCCAGCCGAGGCGTAAGCCTAGGCAAGCTGCCTGCAGACAACGACAGCAGGCTCAACACGGTGGATGTCAGCCTTCCCAGCGTAGAGGCGATGCACTTGGTGTTGCCCGACGCGATATCCGAACGACTGGATGACTTTGTGCGCGGCGTTCGACATCACGACCAGCTGGCAAGCGCTGGCGTGGCGATCCCGAACCGAATCCTCATTTATGGACTACCAGGTACAGGAAAAACGCAAACCGCACGCTGGATTGCCGCCACCTTGGGTTTACCGCTGCTGACCACGCGATGCGACACGCTGGTGAGCAGCTTGCTGGGGCAGACCAGCCGCAACTTGCGCCAAGTGTTCGACTATGCACAGCAAACCCCCTGCGTGCTCTTCTTAGACGAGTTCGACGCGTTGGCAGGAGCGCGTGGCAACGAGCGCGATGTGGGGGAGTTGCAGCGAGTAGTCATTGCCCTGCTGCAGAACATTGATGCTCTGCCTGACAGCACAGTACTGGTGGCCGCCACCAATCATGAACAGCTGCTAGACCCCGCCATCTGGCGACGGTTTGCGACTCACATACCCATGCCCTTGCCCGATGAGGCAATGCGGGAGGCCCTGTTTTCCCGTTGCCTGGGAGGATTTATCGCGCCCGACGTGGATCTGCGCAGTGTGGCCGTACTGGCAGACGGCGCCACTGGTGCGCTGATCGAGCAGGTTTGCATGGATGCCAAGCGCAACGCCATTTTGTCCGGTTCCAACACGGTGCAGCGCCTGGAGCTCTATCGCCGCTTGGGACTGGCACTTGCCCTGCAGATGGGCGAAAGACTGAGTACCAAGGAACAGGAAGTCCGGTGGCTGCGGCGCTGGGCAGAGTCTGAATTTTCACTGCGCGCGTTAAGCGCTTTATACGGGACCACGGTTCACGCCATGAGCCGAATCATCAAGGGAGACGTACAAGATGGCCAAAAAACCAAGACAAAGCAGCGCAAGCCAGCGCAGCGACCTGAAACCTAGCGCGGAAAACCCATTTATTCGGATTCCGTTTGACGGTGCAGACCTGCAAAGCTACATCAGCCCAGGAGGTGGAGCGAAAGTTCTGCCTGGTGTGGATGTTGATCGCACCTACCGTGCCACCCTGGGTGCTACCCTGGTTCGCAGCCAGCAGGCGGTAGAGCATGAATTGGTTCGGCATCAAGAGTCTTGGTCAACGCTCGTGTTGACGCTGCGTGACAAGGCCATTGCAAAAAGTCATCGTCCACTGCACCTGGCCGCGAAATGCGAGGCGTTGCTGGCGGGACATGCCAAACTCAACGAAATGCTGATTGGTGTCGATCGACTGCGCATAGACAAGCTGGCCAGGCTGATCGAAAGCGATGAAACCCAGAATACCAGGGCCAACCTGAGCACGATCATGCATTTCGCGCCCTGGAGTCGTGCGCGCCGGAATCCGGGTGGCACGGCCAGTCTGCGGAATGCGGGGCGCACGCTGCTGCAGCCCTTCTCCTACCATAACGCTGAGGAAAAGACCAAGGCCAACTGGCAGAACATTGAACGCTTGCTGAAGCGAGTCAATGCACGCTATCGCCACTTGTTGCACGACACGCAAGCTCCATTGCTGGAGCTGCTAGACATGGACCAGTGGACGGACGAAATGCTGGACACCCTGCTTAGCTACCCCGGATTGCGTCGTGCGGACCCCAGTCCTATGATCGCCGCCAGCAATCCCGGCAGTGCCATCAGTTTGGGAGTGCCTGCATTGACACCGATTGCTCCTCCGGATCAAGCATGGCCAGTGGTCGCGGTGTTTGATACAGGCGTAGCACCGGGGCATTCACAACTGGAGCCTTGGGTGGTTGGTCGTAATACCTTCGTACTTCCACCTGATACCGATCACGTACACGGTACTGCCGTGGCAAGTTTGGTAGTTGCAGGGCATCAGTTGAATGCGGGATTCCCCAGGAGCCCCTGCCGAGTGTTTGATGTAGCAGGGCTGGAGGTTGCAAAGTCATACATTTCTGATCTTATTGATCGTTTGAGAGATGCAGTTGACCAAACGCCTGATGTAAAGATATGGAATCTTTCGCTTGGGGCAGAAGTAGGCTGCAATGAACAGGAGTTCAGCGAGTTTGCCCAGGCGCTGGATGCTTTGTCAGCCAAGCATGGTGTTTTGTTTGTGGTCTCAGCAGGGAACTACACGGACATGCCACGACGCGGGTGGCCGGTGACTAAGCATTTGCAGGGTGATCGAATCTCCTCCCCAGGCGATTCTGTCACGGCACTCACGGTAGGGGCTTTGGCTCAAGCTGGGAATTATTCAACGATAGTTCAGGGTGGAGAGCCTGCTCCTTACAGCAGACGCGGTCCAGGTCGAGTGATTTCAAGGTGCCCGAGAGGCCTGAGCCAGTCTCTCTGACAATGTAGGTCTGCGACGACCACAGCCCCATGACCGGATGA
>NZ_PVLQ01000087.1 GCF_002980595.1 Malikia granosa | reverse complement strand
ATCAAGACAGATTCGGGGTTTTTGTTTTTTGTACCTGAAGGTTGTCCAATGACATCACTCCCTTATACCCGCGCCCAGTCTCTGCCGGCTATTCTGGCGGAGCGTATTGTTATTCTGGATGGTGCCATGGGCACCATGATTCAGCGTTTCCGTCTGGGGGAGCAGCAGTATCGCGGTGCAGGCTATTCGGGCCAGGATGGAGCCGGTGATCGCTTCACAGATTTTCCAGGTGACCTGAAGGGCAACAACGAGTTGCTGAGCCTGACACGTCCTGACGTGATTTCCAGCATCCATGAGGGCTATCTGGCGGCTGGTGCCGATCTGATCGAGACCAATACCTTTGGCGCGACCCGGATCGCGCAGGACGATTACGGCATGGCTGGTTTGGCCCGGGAGATGAATCTGGTCTCGGCCAAGCTGGCTCGGGCCGCCTGTGATCGCTTCAGTACCCCTGATCGGCCCCGCTTTGCGGCCGGGGCCTTGGGTCCGACGCCAAAGACCGCCAGCATCAGCCCTGATGTCAATGATCCGGGAGCGCGGAATGTCAGCTTCGAGGAGCTGCGCAGCTCCTACTATGAGCAGGTCGAGGCGCTGGTCGAGGGCGGGGTTGATGTCCTGCTGGTCGAGACCATCTTTGACACCTTGAATGCCAAGGCGGCGCTCTATGCGATCGAGGAGTTCTTCGAGGCTTCGGGTGAGCGCTTGCCCGTGATGATCAGCGGAACCGTGACGGATGCTTCTGGACGTGTCCTGAGTGGGCAGACGGTGTCCGCATTCTGGGCCAGCGTGCGCCATGTACGTCCTCTGTCCATCGGACTCAACTGTGCCTTGGGTGCGGCCCTCATGCGTCCGTATATCCAGGAGCTGGCCAAGGTGGCGCAAGGCACCTTCATCAGCTGCTATCCGAATGCTGGCTTGCCCAACCCCATGAGTGATACCGGCTTTGACGAAACACCCGCCGATACGTCCCGGCTGGTGCATGAGTTCGCCAAGGAGGGGCTGGTGAACATTGTGGGTGGCTGCTGCGGGACGACGCCTGACCACATCGAGGCGATCGGGCGCGCAGTGTCGGTATGCCCGCCACGTCCAGCCTTGTTCCGCTTCTGAGCGGCGCAGTTTTCCTGAGCGGTAGATCGCCGGCAAGCAGGGCTCCCTGCAACGCCGGCTGCTTTAGGTGAAGAGCGATCGGGTGGTCGTTCTTCGTCGGGGTGCCCTGCTGATCCCGCATCAAGATGCCGCGGGTTGTTGCTCGCGGGTTGTCGCATGGGCGGCATCGGCAAAGCCCGCTTGCCGCCCCATCAGTCGTGCTGGCGTGCCAGTGGCTCGGCACCGCCTTCTTCCTTGCAAGGCTCCAGCTCGAGGCTTATTCGCAGTTGCTTGACTTGCATATCATGCCGAGCAAAAACAAAAGCCCACTGTCGCGAAACAGTGGGCTTGAAATTTTGGTGGCGCTTCAGGGATTCGAACCCCGGACCTGCGGATTATGATTCCGTCGCTCTAACCGGCTGAGCTAAAGCGCCAACAGGATTGAATTATAGGCACAAAAAGTCGGTTTTGACAAAGTGCATGAAAATTTCTTGAAAAAAGTTCATTCCTGTAGCCAGCGGCGCTCTGGCACGGTGACCGGAGCTGTCGCCGGGCGCTGGAGCTTGATGCTGTAGCGGGGCTCGGGCCAGTGCAGCGGGCATTTCAGCAGCCGGCCGTCACGCGATACCAGGGCGATCACGGTACTGCGACCCGAGGCATAGAGCGCGACCTCGTCGAGCTTGCGCACGCGCCAGGCCTGCGCCTCGACGCCCGGTTCGCTGGGGGGCAGTTCCACGGCTAGCCATTCGTCGCCTGCGGCCAGTCCGGCGGCTTCTGCCGCCGTGCCGCGCAGCACGTTCTTGATCGTCAGTCCGCCGCTCTCGTTCACGCGCAGTCCGAGCCGCTGTGCCAGCGGATCGGGCTCCTGCAGCCATTGCAGTCCGTGGCGCTGCAGCAGTTCGGCCAGCGGCAGCTCACCGGTGCCGTGCACCCAGTCCTGCAGTTCGGCGTCGTAGCGGCGCCGGCCGAGCTGCTTGAGCACCGCGAGCAGGTCGGATTCGCGCATCGGGCCGGCCTCGCAGCGCTGCATCAGGGCCCGCATGACGGCGTCGAGGTCGCTGTGGCCTTCGGCGCGCAGCGTCAGGTCGAGGCAGAGCGCCACCAGCGCGCCCTTGCCGTAGTAGCTGACGGTGGCGTTGGGGCTGTTCTCGGTGATCCGGTAGTACTTGACCCAGGCGTCGAAGCTGGCCTGCGCCACGCTCTGGACCTGGCGCCCGGGCGTCTGCAGCAGCTGGTTGATGGTCTTGCCCAGCAGTTGCAGGTAGGCCGGCTCGTCGATCAGGCCGGCGCGCAGCAGCAGCAGGTCGTCGTAATAGCTCGTGAAGCCTTCGAAGAACCAGAGCAGCTCGGTATAGTTCTCGCGGTCGTAGTCGTAGCGCTTGAATTCGCGCGGGCGCAGCCGCTTGACGTTCCAGGTGTGGAAGTATTCGTGGCTGATCAGCCCGAGCAGGGTGGTGTAGCCATCGCTGGCCTGCAGCTTGGCCGTGACCGGGGGCTCCTGGGGCGAGCGGCGTCGCGGCAGGTCGCTGCGCTGGCAGACCAGCGCGGTCGAGTTGCGGTGCTCGAGGCCGCCGTAGCCGTCCTGGCTGGCGTGCAGCAGGAACAGATAGCTCTTGAACGGTGGCGCGGCACCGTCGGGATGCCAGAACGCGATCTCGGTCTCGCAGATGCGCTGCGTGTCGCGCAGCAGCCGCTCGCAGTCGGCAAAGTCGCCGGTGCCGCTGACGACCAGGCGGTGCGGCACGCCGCGGACCTCGAACTGGCCTGACCAGAAGCGGCCGAGCTCGAACGGGCAGTCGGCCAGTTCGTCGTAGTCGCCGGCCAGGTAGCTGCCGAAGCCGCGTGCATCGATCTTGGCTGGAGTCAGTCCGGTGGCGACCTGCCAACCCGCGGTATGCGCGTTGTCGAGCAGCTCCAGCGCATGCGGCTCGCGTTCGCGGCCCGCCACGCGCAGGCACAGGCTGGTCGGGTTGAAGAAGCCGCGCTGCGCGTCCAGGAAGGCAGTGCGGACCGAGGCATCGAAGGCATAGACCTCGTAGTGCAGTTGCAGCGGGGCTTTCTTGCTGTCGGCGGGTAGTCTGGCTTCCCAGCTGTTCTTGTCGAGTTGCTCGAGCGCGACCGGCTGGCGGCCGATGCAGGCCTGCAGCTTTTGCAGGTGCTGGGAAAATTCGCGCACCAGGTAGCTGCCCGGTATCCAGACCGGCAGGCTCAGTCGTTGGCGCGCGGCCGGCTGGTCGATCTCGAGCGTGATGCCGTACAGGTGCTGGTTCGGGTCCAGCACCGAGACCCGGTAGCGTATCCCTGCCTTCATGTCAGAGCGCGCCAGCGGCCAGGAAGCAGCTCAGCGCCGCCACGGTCGACAGGTGGAAGCGCAGCGTCAGCCAATGCTGCAGGCCGGCGCTCGGATAGAGCTTGCGGTCGATCAGGTAGCAGGCGATCAGCAGCAGGCCGAGCCAGATCAGTCCGGCCTGGGCTTGCAGCTTGACCTCGTCGATGCTGAGCTCGCCTTGCGCGATGTACCAGACCAGTCCCGACAGGATCGGGATCAGGATACCGAGCCAGGCCAGCAGCGAGGCCGAGATGCCCCACCAGAGCGCCGGCACCTGATGTTCATCCCGGTGCGAGGAGCCCGCTTCCGAGTGCACCCAGGCCGCGCCCCAGTGCACCCCGCCGAGGAAGGAGGCGATGATCGCGGCATAGCAGGCCAGTGCCGTCGCGACGAAGGGTTGCAGGTCGTTGTCGATCAGCAGCCAGACCATCAGGGCCAGCAGCACGAAGGGAATCAGGCCGGCGCGGCCCAGGGTCTTGATCAGTTGGTGGTGGTCGATGGACTGGCTCATGGGGTCACTTGCTGTTGGCGAGGGCTTGTTCGATCTTCTCGAGCGGCACGGCGCCGGGCAGGCGGGTGCCATCCGGCAGGAAACTGGTCGGCGTGCCGGTGATGCGGTGCTGCTTGCCCAGGGCCAGGTTGCGCTGGATGGCCGAGCTGTCGCAGCTGGCTGGTGTCGGTGCGATGTTGCGCAGCATCCAGTCTTCGAAGGCCTTGGCCTTGTCCTTGGCGCACCAGATCGCCTGCGACTTGGTCAGCGAGTCAGGTCCCAGCACCGGGTAGAGGAAGACATGGACCGTGACGTTGTCGATCTTGCTCAGGTCCTTCTCGAAACGCTTGCAGTAGCCGCAGTTCGGGTCCTCGAAGATCGCGATCCGGCGCTTGCCGTTGCCGCGCACGATGGTGAAGGCGTCCTTGAACGGCAGCGCCTTGAAGTCGACCGCGCTGAGCTTGTTGACTCGCTCCTCGGTCAGGTTGCCGCGGGTTCGGGTGTCGATCAGCTCGCCCTGCAGCAGGTAGTTGCCCTCGGCGTCGGTGTAGAGCAGGTCGCTCTGGTTGATGCGCACCTCGTACAGGCCAGGCATCGGGGTCTTGCTGACCTCCTCGATTTTCGGCAGGTTGGGCAGGCGTTCGGCCAGGTTCTTGCGGATCGCGGCTTCCTGGGCGCAGGCGCCGAAGGCCAGCGTGGCCAGGCTGGCGGCAAGCAGGGTGCGGAGGGACAGGCGGGTGAGCTTCATGGTTGGAGATGGAATTCGGGCTTGGAGGGCGTGGGAGCTGGCGGGGGGCGCTCAGGCACCGCCCATGGCTTGCCTCATGGCCCAGCGCTTGACGGGCTGCAGTTGGTCGAAGCCGCGCAGGCCCCAGCCCCGCAGCGCCTGGAGGCGGCTGTCTGGTGCACTGAACAGGCCGTACAGGCCATCGGTCACGAGTGCCATCCGGGCGAAATCGGCCTGGCGCGCGCGCTCGTAGCGGCGCAGCAGCTTCAGGTCGCCGAGTTCGCGCCAGTATTCGCGCTCGTGCAGCACCTTGGCCAGTTCGGCAGCATCGCCCAGGCCGACATTGAGCCCCTGGCCGGCCAGCGGGTGCATGGCATGCGCGGCGTCGCCGGCCAGCGCGACGCCGGGCTTGACCCAGTGGTCGGCGCGCGAAAGTTCGAGCGGCCAGCCAGCGGGCTGGCCCTGCAGCGTCATGGCGCCCAGTGCCTGGTCGCAGGCCTGTTCGACGCCTTGTGCCAGTGCCGCGGGCGGCATGGCGAGCAGTTCCTGCGCGCGTTGGTGCGGCACCGACCAGACCAGCGCCACTTCATGCCCGCTGCTGCCGCCCATGGGCAGCAGGGCCAGGATCTCGTCGCCGCGGAACCACTGCCTAGCCACGCCGCCATGCGGCCGTTCGCACTGCAGCCGCGCCGCGATCGCCGTGTGGGGATAGGGCTTGCTGTCGTAGTGGATGCCGAAGGCTTCCCGGCTGGTGCTGCGCTTGCCTTCGCAGATCACGGTCAGCGCAGCGGCCGGGCGCTCTGGCAGCCACTCGATGCCGCCTTGATAGCGCACCGCTTGCGCGAGCCGCTCTTCGAGCGCCGGCACGTCGACGATCCAGTTCAGCGCGTCGGTGCCGGCCTCGCTCGCATCGAAGGTCAGCGCGGCGTTGGCGGTGGCATCGCTGACCCACATGCGGGTGACCGGCGTCACGGGCGATGGGCCGTTGCCATCGGGGCTTTCGGGCCAGACGCGCAGCGACTCGAGCAACTGGCGCGAGGCCAGGTTCAGCGCGTAGGCGCGGATGTCGGGGCTGGAGGGCGTGGTGGCTCGCGTCGGCGTGACCAGCGCGATGCGCAGTCGGTCGCGCGCCAGCAGCAGCGCCAGAGTCAGTCCCACCACGCCACCGCCGAGGATGGCCAAGTCGTACTTTTTGCTCATGGACGGATTGTAGGAGCAGGGCCCACAATGGCTGGGTGTGCGAGTGAAGACCCGATATTGACATGTTGCCCCTTCCTGAAGATATGTTGCCGCTGCAGATCGAGCAGCTGTGGATCTACCCCGTCAAGTCCTGCGCCGGCATCCGGCTCGAGCAGGCCGAGTTGCAGCTGGCCGGCCTGGAATGGGACCGGGCCTGGATGGTGGTCGATGCGCAGGGCGAGTTCGTCTCGCAGCGCGAATTGCCGCGCATGGTGCTGATCCAGCCGGCGTTCCGGTTCGGGCAGCTCGAGCTGAGCGCCCCTGGCATGTTGCCGCTGCGGCTGGAGCTGGAGGTCGATGCGGCCTCGCACCGGCTGCCGGTCCAGGTCTGGGATGACCGGGTCCAGGCCTGGGACATGGGCGACGCGGCGGCGCAGTGGTTTAGCGAGTTCCTGCAGGCTGAGCTGCGCCTGGTGCGCTTCGACCCAGAGGTGCGCCGGCTGTCTTCCGAGCGCTGGACCCGCGGCGTCGAGGCACCGAACCGTTTCAGCGACGGTTTTCCGCTGCTGCTGCTCTCAAGCGCTTCGCTGGCCGATCTCAACCAGCGCCTGCAGGCCATGGGCCAGGAGCCGGTCGGCATCGAGCGCTTCCGGCCCAACCTCGTGCTGGGCGGCCTCGATGTGCATGACGAGGACCGGCTGGCCGAGCTGGTGTTTCCGCTGCAGGCCGGCGGCGAGGTCAGGCTGCAGCCGGTCAAGCCCTGTGCGCGTTGCGCCATCCCAAATATCGACCCGGCCACGGCCAGGCCCGACCCGGCGGTCGGCGATACCCTGCAGACCTATCGCCAGGATCGTCGTCTGCTGGGCGCGGTCACCTTCGGCATGAATGCCATCTTGCGCGCGGGCGCGGGCAGCCTGCTGTGCCAGGGGCAGTCCGGCTGGGGTCGCTGGGATGCCTGGGACGATTGAAGGGGGTCGCTGGCGCTGCCGACCCGGTCATCTGGCGGTAGTATCAATGCCCGCCGCATGACCCAGGATCCTGGATAGGACAAGACTAGGCGCCAACAGGCCCGGTCGGTACAATGATTCCATTTGTCGGCGCGCGCGAGCTATGGCCCGGTCGGGCATCGCGCCACACTGCCGACACTGCAAGGCCCTCTCCTGCCTGGCTGAGGCTCATGAAGTCGAGCCGGCAGCACAGGGGACTTGCGGCGATCTCAATTCCAAAGGACCCCCATGAGCTTGAAGTGCGGCATCGTCGGCCTGCCCAACGTCGGTAAATCCACCCTGTTCAACGCCCTGACCAAGGCCGGCATCGCTGCCGAGAACTATCCCTTCTGCACCATCGAGCCCAACACCGGCGTGGTCGAGGTGCCGGATCCGCGGCTGGACCAGCTGGCCGAGATCATCAAGCCCGAGCGCATCGTGCCGGCGATCGTCGAGTTCGTCGACATCGCGGGCCTGGTCGCGGGTGCCAGCCAGGGTGAGGGCCTGGGCAACCAGTTCCTCGCGCATATCCGCGAGACCGACGCCATCGTCAACGTGGTGCGCTGCTTCGAGGATGACAACGTGATCCACGTGGCCAACAAGGTCGACCCGATCGCCGACATCGAGGTGATCCAAACCGAGCTCTGCCTGGCCGACCTCGGCACGGTGGAAAAGAGCCTGCACCGCTACAACAAGGCGGCGCGCTCGGGCAACGACAAGGAAGCTGCGGCGCTGGTCAAGGTGCTGGAGAAATGCCAGGCCGCGCTGGACCAGGCCAAGCCGGTGCGCTCGATCGAGTTCAGCGACGCCGAGCTGGCGCTGCTCAAGCCGCTGTGCCTGATCACCGCCAAGCCCGCGATGTTCGTCGGCAACGTGAGCGAGGACGGCTTCGAGAACAACCCCTTCCTGGCGCGCCTGCAGGAATACGCAGCTGCGCAGAACGCCCCGGTGGTGGCGATCTGCGCCAAGATCGAGGCTGAGCTGTCCGAGATGGACGACGAGGACCGCCTGGCCTTCCTGCAGGAGATGGGTCAGGACGAGCCCGGCCTGAACCGCCTGATCCGCGCCGGCTACAAGCTGCTCGGCCTGCAGACCTACTTCACGGCCGGCGTCAAGGAAGTGCGCGCCTGGACCATCCGCATCGGCGACACCGCGCCCAAGGCGGCCGGCGTGATCCACGGCGACTTCGAGCGCGGCTTCATCCGCGCCCAGACCATCGCCTTCGACGACTTCATTGCCTACAAGGGCGAGCAGGGCGCCAAGGATGCCGGCAAGATGCGCGCCGAGGGCAAGGAGTACATCGTCAAGGATGGCGATGTCATGAACTTCCTGTTCAACGTGTGATATTTATCAATTAATTTTTATTTTGGCAAATCCAGTGGGTGGCCCTCAAGTTCCACTGGATCGTGTCGTTACCAAGTTGCGGTGGTATCTGTCGGCCCTCGGTCCAGTTTTTCAGGCATCCCGCAGGATTAATTTGTTGTGCCCAGGCAGGGCCTGGGTGTAGATAGACCGTCGTCGTCTCACCATCCAACCAAATAAAGGGTGCGTATGTCTTACATCTCGTCTTTAACCACGGCACAGGTTGCAGCACTTACGACTGACAACGTGGTCGGTTTGTCTACCAGCCAGATCCAGGAGCTGTCCTCGGACCAACTCGTGGCGTTGACGACCGATCAGATGGGGGTGTTGACGACGGCGCAGGTCAGGGCGTTCACGACTGACCAGATCAGGGCGCTGGAGACAGTCGACGTGGCAGCGCTCTCGACCACGGCAGCGGCGGCGCTGACGACGGCTCAGGTCCAGGCGCTGACGACGGGCCAAGTGGCGGGGCTGAGTTCGGCTCAAGCCCAGAGCCTGACGACAGCGCAGGTCGTGGTGCTGACGACGGATCAAATCAAGGCGCTCGAGACGGCGGACTTCGCGGCGCTTGCGACCAGCACGGTGGCGGCGTTGACGACGGCGCAGGTGCAGGCGCTGACGACGGACCAGCTGGGCACGCTGAACTCGAACGAGATCGCCGCGCTGACGATGATGCAGGTCGCAGCGCTGACGACCGACCAGATCGTGGGTTTGGTGACGTCGCAGATGGGAGGGGTAACGACGGCGCAGGTCATGGCGCTGACGACGGCGCAGGTGCAGGCGCTCGAGACGGCGGACT
>NZ_PVLQ01000086.1 GCF_002980595.1 Malikia granosa | reverse complement strand
GTTTTTCAACGGCCTGTTAAATATAAAATTTCGACCAACTCATCCGCCTGCTATTCGGGATCTGATAGATGAGTTGAAACGTGGTTCGAATCCTCTGGCTTCTGTCAATTTGAGTGGGATGAATGGATCATCCCGAAATTTCTGAAGTTATTGGGTCGAACCGGCGGGAAGTGCGTGCCGTGCGGGTACCGTTATGTTTTTCATGATGCGTGATAATCACCGTTTCCTCCCCGCCTCCAGTCCAAATACATGCTCAAACTCGAAGAACTGACCAAGGACGCCCAAGTGGCAGGCCTGGTGCCAGACCTAGTTGTCAAGCTGGTCAACGTGGAGGAAGTCGGCCCCAATGCGCGGCTGGTGGCGTACCGCAATGCTCTTGGAAAGCTGGACGAGCAGACGGTCTTCCGCAGTGACGAGCACCGTTTGAGCCTGGCCACCGCTGGCCGCGCCTGGGCTTTCGATGCCGACCCCGCTGCCTTCAAGCTCGCGCTTGAGGCCTACCGGATCAGTCTGGCCCACCTGTTTGACCCGCTGATGGCGGTGCACACGTCCAACGTCGAGCCGCTGCCGCACCAGATTTCGGCGGTCTATGAGGCCATGCTGCCCAAGCAGCCGCTGCGCTTTGTGCTGGCGGATGACCCTGGAGCTGGCAAGACGGTCATGGCTGGCCTGTTGATCCGGGAGATGACCATGCGCGCCGATGCGCGGCGCGTGCTGATCGTGTCGCCGGGCTCGCTGTCCGAGCAGTGGCAGGACGAACTGCGCGAGAAGTTCGGCCTGGACTTCGAGCTGTTCAGCCGCGAGAAGCAGGAGCAGTGCCGCAGCCGCAACTACTTTGCCGAGCAAGACCGGCTGATTGCCCGGCTGGACCAACTGTCGCGAAACGAGGAATACCAGCAACTGCTGCTGCAGACCGAGTGGGACCTGATCGTCGTTGACGAAGCCCATAAGATGTCGGCCAACTACTTCGGCAACAAGATCAACGAAACCGGCCGCTTCAAGCTGGGCAAGCTGCTGGGCGGACTGACGCGGCATTTCCTGCTGATGACCGCGACCCCGCACAACGGCAAGGAAGAGGACTTCCAGCTCTTCATGTCCTTGCTGGATGGTGACCGTTTCTACGGCAAGTTCCGTGAAGGCGCGCACAAGGTGGACATCACCGACATGATGCGCCGCATGGTGAAGGAGGAGCTGCTGCGCTTTGACGGCAAGCCGCTGTTCCCTGAACGCCGGGCCTATACGGTCAACTACACCCTGTCAGATGCCGAGGTTCTGCTCTATGACCGGGTGACGGACTACGTGCGCAACGAGATGGACCGCGCGGACCGGCTCGATGGCAAGCGCAAGGGCACTGTCGGTTTTGCTCTGACCCAGTTGCAGCGCCGGCTGGCGTCCAGCCCGCAGGCCATCTATACCTCGCTGTCACGACGCCGCAAGAAGCTCGAAGCGCGACTGGAAGAGCTGCAGCTCAAGGCGCGCGCGGATGTGCTGCGCGAGAACCTGGGCGAGTACGTGGTCAAGCACAAGATCGACGTGCCCGACAGCCTGGACGAGGCCAGTGATGAACTCACGGCCGACGAGTACGAGATCTTGTCGGACCAGGTGGTGGACCAGGCGACGGCGGCCGAGACCATCCCTGAGCTGCAAGCAGAAATCATCATCCTGCGTGAGCTGGAAGACCAAGCCGCCAAGGTGGTGCAGTCGCGCAGTGACCGCAAGTGGGAAGAGTTTTCCAAGCTGCTGCAGGATCGGCCCGAAATGCTGACGGCCGATGGCCGGCGGCGCAAGCTGATCGTCTTTACCGAGCACCGTGACACGCTGAGTTACCTGTTGCTGCGTATCCGCGACACCCTGGGCAGCGAGGAGGCCGTGGTCACCATCCACGGCGGTACCAACCGGGACGACCGGCGCAAGATCCAGGAGTCCTTCCGCAACAACCCCGATGTGCTGGTGCTGCTGGCCACCGACGCGGCGGGCGAAGGCGTGAACCTGCAGAACGCCAACCTGATGGTCAACTACGACCTGCCCTGGAACCCCAACCGGATGGAGCAGCGCTTCGGCCGCATCCACCGTATCGGCCAGCGCGAGGTCTGCCACCTGTGGAACCTGGTGGCGGCGCAGACGCGCGAGGGCGAAGTGTTCCGCCGCCTGCTGGAAAAGCTCGACATCGAGCGCGAGGCGCTGGGGGGCCGGGAGGAGTGATTTCAAGGTGT
>NZ_PVLQ01000085.1 GCF_002980595.1 Malikia granosa | reverse complement strand
CGCCAACACCTTCCTGCTGGCTGCCGGCAAGCGCATCGGCGACTCACTGGCCGAGCCCGAGATGGTGCGCGAGGCGCAGCAGGTGATGGACATCATGAAGGAGCGCGGCGCCGAAGTGCCGCTGCCGGTCGACGTGGTGGTGGCCGACGAGGTGTCGGCGCTGGCGCGCGCCAACCGCATCCCGGTGGAGGAAGTCGGCCCGCACGACCGCATCCTGGACGTCGGCCCCAAGACCTCGGCCAAGCTGACCGAGATCATCGCGCACGCCGGCACCATCGTCTGGAACGGCCCGGTCGGCGTGTTCGAGTACCCGCAGTTCGCGGGCGGCACCAAGATGATGGCATCGGCGATCGCGCACTCGGAGGCGTTCTCGATCGCCGGCGGCGGCGACACCCTGGCCGCGATCGCCAAGTACCACATCACCGACGATGTCGGCTACATCAGCACCGGCGGCGGCGCCTTCCTCGAGGTGCTCGAAGGCAAGACCCTGCCGGCCTTCGAGGTGCTGGCCAAGCGCGCCTGAGCGTAAACGGGCGGGACCGGCAAGGTCCTGCCTGCGTCAGGCATGAGCCGGCTGCGTGCCGGCTTTTTTGCGCCCGCCCGCGTTCAGAACGCGTAGCCGACGCTGAGCTTGACGACCGGATAGAAACCGATCTTCTCGATCTCGTTGCGGTAGGACTGGCGTTCCTGGTCGAAGTCGGCGCTGAAGCCTGGCAGGGCTTGCAGACCCGAGGTGGCCGTCAGGTCGCCCTTGGCCTTGCCGATCTCGGCACCGATGTCAATGCCGAACCGGAAACCTTTCTGCGACAGCTGGCCCAGGCCCCAGCCGATGCCGAGGTAGGGGCGCGGCTTCGGGAAATCGAGCGTGGCGCCGATGCTTTCACCCGGCGCGACGGCATACATGGTGCCGTTGACGTCGATTTGGCCACCAGTGGCCTCGCCCTTGAAATTGGCGCCGGCCTTGCCGAAGTTGACGCCCCCCGTCAGGCGGAACTTGCCGCCAAACGGAAAGTAGTCGGCCAGCAGCGAGATGCCCTTGACGTCGAGGTCGCCCTTGTAGCGGATATTGCTCTCGGTCGTGTTGAAGCTGTAGCTGGCGGTCGAGAGTTCGGCGCGCAGGCTGGACTTCTCGCCCAGCGCCACGCCGAGACCGACGCCAAGCCCCTGGCTGCCGACCGAACCGTAGGCCAGCACAGTCTCGGGCATCCTGAAGGCCGAGGCCTGCTGCGCGGATTCCTGGGCGCTCGCGCTCATTGCGCAAGCCATGCCGGCGGTGGCCAGCAGTGCATGGAAGACAATCTTTTTCATCAGATTTGGATGTAGTAAACGGCTTTTCACCGCTCAATAAATGGGCGATTTGATATGTAACTCGCCGAGTTTATCGTAACAACATGTATCTGATCTGACGTGGTCAGTTTTTGCATGTCCAGGCGCCGGCTTGCAGTCGGCCGGATCGCGACCGCAGCAAGAAGTACAGGCAAAAAAAACCCCGGTCGACAGGACCGGGGTAAGAAGCCTTGTTGCTGTCACACATCAGGCACCCGCTCAGGGAGGAAAAGCGGGAGGTCGTCGCAAGACAACCTGAGACAAATTATAAATATTGCCTTGCCATTGTCAACATATATGGCACAAAAATTATTTCTTTAGCATTTAAGTCATATCAGGGATTCAAGGCCAGTGCGGCTGCACCGCGATGCCAAGAGCCTGCAGGCGCTTGCGGCAGGCCAGCACGGCCTTGTCCTTGCTGAGCAGCGTGGCGCGCTGCTGCAGCGCGAGGTCGATGAAGCACTGGTCGTCCGGATCGGCACAGCGCACCGGCGCGCGCGGCGCGACTGGCGCCCATTCGACCCGGGACTCGAATTCGGCCAGCACCGCCAGGGGGGTGCGCGCCAGGGCCTGCAGGCGCTTGGCGACGGCTGGATAGCCGAGCACGCGCAAGAACTCGTCGCGCATCGCTGGCGTCGCGAGCCAACGCAGCTGGCCCGACTCGAGCGCGGCGCGCACCGGCTGCGCGTGCGGATCGTCGAACACCCAGAGGTCGAGCAGCCAGTTGGTGTCGATGACGAAGGCCGGCAAGGCAGTCATCGCTGGTCCGGCTCGGGAACGGCAGCTGGCTTGCGCGCCGAGCCGGCCAGCAGGTCGAAGCGGAACAGGCGGCATTCGATCGGGCCGTTCCACATCGGTACCCGGCGCGATTCCTTGAAGCGCATCTTGGCCGGCAGCTTGAGGTCGGGCGTCAGCAGCCAGGCGCTCCAGCCGGCGTAATGCTTCTTCCAGTGCGAGGCGAGCTGAGCGAAGAAGTCGTTGTTCTCGAGCCCGTCGGCGGTCTGTGCGGTCTCGCGCCCGCGCAGCGTGGTCTCGACCGGTGCGCCGGCAGTGAAGACGCGCACGCCGCCACGACCGGCCGCGCGGCTCTCGGCGCGCTGGCCGGCAACGCCGGCAGCCGCGATGCGCTCGCCGTAGGGCGGGTTCAGCAGCAGCACGCCCGGCGTGGTGGTCGGCGGCATGCGCTGCAGCGCGTCGCCGCCGCGCAGCTCGAGCGCCTGCATGACGCCGGCCCGCTCGGCATTGCGACGCGCGAAATCGACCATGCGGAAGGCGATGTCGCTGCCGAAGATGAAGGGCTGGGCCGGCAGCGGACGCTCGGCGTCCTTGGCTTCCTGCTTGAGTGCCTGCCAGACATGGGGCTGGTAGGGCAGCAGCTTCTCGAAGGCGAAACGGCGCTGTCCGCCAGGCGCGATGTGAAGCGCCATCTGCGCCGCCTCGATCAGCACCGTGCCGCTGCCGCAGCAGGGGTCGTAGAGCGGCACCGGCTGGCCGTCGGGGCCCGGCTCGCCGGTCCAGCCGGTGGCGGCGATCATCGCGGCGGCCAGGGTTTCCTTCAGCGGCGCGTCGCCCTTGTCCTCGCGCCAGCCGCGCTTGAACAGCGGCTCGCCCGAGGTGTCGATGTAGACCGTGCAGGCGTCATGGGTCAGGTGGGTGAAGATGCGCACGTCGGGGCGCAGCGTGTCGACGCTCGGGCGCTCGCCGCGCTTGTGGCGCAGGCGGTCGCAGATCGCATCCTTGACCCGCAGCGCGGCGAAGTTCAGGCTCTGCAGCGGGCTGTGCTGGGCCGTGACCTCGACCTTGATGGTCTGGCGCGGCGTGAACCAGATCTCCCAGGCCACCTCGCTCGCGATGTCGTAGACATCATGCTCGCTGCGGTAGGGCTGGTAGGCCAGCCGCACCAGCACGCGCTGGCTCAGCCGGCTGTGCAGGTTGAGCTTCATCGCGTCGCGCCAGCTGCCGGGCAGCTCGACACCGCCGCGCGAGGCCAGCATGCTGGCCTGCGGCAGGCCGGTGATGCGCTCGATCTCGGCGGCCAGATAGCCCTCGACGCCGGCGGCGCAAGGCAGGAACAGGGTCAAAGCATTCATGGCGGATCTCGGTGCTCGGGTGGACAGGCTCCGGGCTTGCGGGCCCGGGCCGGGGAGTGTAAGCGCTGGCGCGAGCTTACAGCGCCTTGCGCAGATGGGTCGGCGCGATGCGCAGCGCCTCGCGGTACTTGGCGACGGTGCGGCGCGCGCACTCGATGCCCTGGGCCTTGAGCAGCTCGGCGATCTGGCTGTCGCTGAGCGGCTTCTTCGGGTCCTCGGCCGCGACCAGCTGCTTGATCAGCGCGCGCACCGCGGTGCTCGAGGCGTTGACCCCGGTCTCGGTGCCGAGGCCGGAGCCGAAGAAATACTTGAGCTCGTAGGTGCCGAACGGCGTCGCCATGTACTTGGCGCTGGTGACGCGACTGATGGTCGACTCGTGCAGGCCGAGCTCGTCGGCGATCTCGCGCAGTACCAGCGGGCGCATCGCGAGCTCGCCCTGCTGGAAGAAGCGGCGCTGGCGCTCGACGATCGCGGTCGCGACGCGCAGGATGGTGTCGAAGCGCTGCTGGATGTTCTTGATGAACCAGCGTGCCTCCTGCAGCCGCTGCTGCATGCCCTGGGCTGCCTCGCCCTTGTGGCCGCGCAGCGCGCTGGCATAGACCTCCTGCACGCGCAGGCGCGGCATCACCTCGGGGTTGAGCCGGACCTGGAAGCCCTGCTCGGTGGCACTCACGAGCACGTCGGGCACGACGATGTTGCGCTGCAGGTCGGCAAAGCGCCGGCCGGGCTTGGGCTCGAGCCGCGTGATCAGCGCCAGCGCCTCGCGCACCAGCAGGTCGTCGAGGCCGCATTGCACGACCAGGCGCTTGACATCGCGCTTGGCCAGCAGCTCGAGCGGTTGCTCGCAGATCGCCAGCGCAGCGCGCGCCGCCGGACTGTTGCGCAGCTCGAGGATCTGCAGCTTCAGGCATTCGGCCAGGTCGCGTGCGCCGACGCCGGCCGGCTCCATGTGCTGCAGCCAGTGCAGGGCGGTGTGCAAGAGCTGCAGCAAGGCCTCCTGGCGCTCGAAGCGCAGGGGCTCGGGCCAGGCTTGGCCGCGTGCCATTTCCTCCTGCAGCAGCAGGGCCTCGGCCAGCTCGGGCAGCGGGTCGGCCAGGTAGCCGTTCTCGTCGAGCGACTCGATCAGGAAGTAGAGCGCGGCGCGCTCCTCGTCGTTCAGGCGCAGGGAGAGCGACTGCTGGTGCAGGTGGGACTGCAGCGTGACCCACTCGCTCGCGAGGTCGATGGCGCTCGCGCCCTCCTCGTCGCCGCCCGGGCCCTGGCGCGCCGGTGCCTCGCCGCCCCATTCGCCATCGTCGGGACTGGTCTCGACCAGGCCGTCGCCCTCCCAGCCGGCGTCGAGCGCGACCATCTCGTCGCCGCTCTCATTGCCGCTATCGCTGCCGGATTCAGCGGCCGGACCGGTCGCGGCCTCGGACTCGGCCGCCGCGCCCGGGCCCTGGGCCAGCGGGGAAGGCGGCAGCTCCGCCGCCTCGCTGACCTGGTCGCCCAGGCTGACGGGCGCGTCGGCCTGGCCGAGACCATGGGCCTCGCCTTCGGCCTGCTCGGCCTCGGCATCGAGCTCGAGGAAGGGGTTGTCGTCGAGCATCTGCTCGACTTCCTGCGCCATCTCGAGCGTGGACAGTTGCAGCAATCGGATCGATTGCTGCAACTGCGGCGTCAGCGACAGCTGCTGGGAATGGCGCAGCGACAGCCCGGGTTTCATGGACATCTGTGCTTCACATGCGGAAATGTTCGCCGAGATAGACCCGGCGCACATCGGCGTTCTGGATGATCTCGGCCGGCGTGCCCTGCGCGAGGACGCGGCCCTCGCTGATGATGCAGGCATGGTCGCAGATGCCCAGCGTCTCGCGCACATTGTGGTCGGTGATCAGCACCCCGATGCCGCGCGCGGTCAGGAAGCCGATGATGCGCTGGATCTCGATCACCGCGATCGGATCGACGCCGGCGAAGGGCTCGTCGAGCAGGATGAAGCGCGGATCGGTCGCCAGCGCGCGCGCGACCTCGACCCGGCGCCGCTCGCCGCCCGACAATGCCGGCGCGGGGGTGGCGCGCAGATGCTCGATGTTGAGCTCCTGCAGCAAGGCCTCGAGCCGACGCTCGATCTCGGCCTGGCCCAGGGCCTTGCCCTTGGCATCGACCTGCAGCTCGAGCACGGCGCGGATGTTGTCCTCGACGCTGAGCTTGCGGAAGATCGAGGCCTCCTGCGGCAGGTAGCCCAGGCCGAGCCGGGCGCGGCGGTGCATCGGCAGGTTCTCGATCGGCTGGCCGTCGAGCCGGATCTGGCCGGCATCGACCCGCACCAGGCCGACGATCATGTAGAAGGAGGTGGTCTTGCCGGCGCCGTTGGGGCCGAGCAAGCCGACCACCTCGCCGCATTCGACCGACAGCGAGACATCCTTGACCACCATGCGGCTGCCATAGGACTTCTGCAGCCCGCGCACCTCGAGCCGGCTGCTGCAGACGGCGTTCATGGCTGGACTCCGAGGCCGGTGCTCGGCTGCAGGCCGACTGGCTTGCCGGCAGCGGGCTCGGCGCGCGAACGCGGTGCGAGCGTGGCGCGCACCCGGCCCGAGGGGTTGGCCGGCGAGGCGCTGGTCGCGCCGCCCTCGACCCGGAACACCTCGGTCCGGTTGTCGTAGACGATCACGGCGCCGGCGGTCTCGTCGCTCAGGACCTGGCCCCGGTAGCGGCGCAGCACCGCCTGGCCGCTGAACTTGACCTGGTCGGCCCGGCTGTCGTATTCGATCCGCTGCGCCTGGCCCTCGATGTACTCGTCCAGGCCCTCGCGCTTCTGGCGGAAGCTCGCGACCTGGTCCGGCCCCGCGAGCACGATGCCGAACTGGTGGCCCTGCGGGTCCTGCCTGACCTCGACCCGGGCGCCGCGGATCTGGATCGTGCCCTTGGTGATCACGACCCGGCCGGTGAAGATGCTGGTCTGGCTCGCGTCGTCATAGCGCAGCGCGTCGGCCTCGGCGTTCATCGCCTGTTCGCGATCGGCCCGCTCGGCCAGGGCGGCAGGCGTCCAGCTGGCACAGACCAGCGCCAGCAGGGCGGTCAGCGAAAAGCGTAGGGTGGTGGTCTGGGGCATGGTCTGGGGCGGCACGAAACTTGCATTGATTGTAGCGACAGGGCGTCTCCCGGTCACGTCATCCGCTGCGGCTGCCGGGCGCGGGCGAAAAAAAAGCCTGCGCGGTGGCAGGCTCGGGTGCAGGACAGGCGGCCGGCTCAGCCCTTGCGGGCTTCGGCGATCAGCGCATTGACGATGGGCAGGGTGCGCTCGGCCTGGCCGGGCACCAGGAAGCGGCCCGCGATGCCGACCGCCGGCGTGCCCTCGACCTGGTACAGGTCGGCCAGCTGGCTGGCGCGCTTGACCTTGCCGGCGACGCCGAAGGACTGGTAGGCGGCGAGGAACTTGGCACGATCGACGCCGGCCTTGGCCACCCAGTCGGCCATCGCCTCGGGCTTGTTGCCGGCCGGGCGCACCGAGTCGGTAAAGAACAGCGCGAACAGCTTGTCGTGCGTAGCCTCGAGCTGGCCCATGGCCTCGAGCGCGTAGTAGACGCGCTGCAGCGGCTCGGCGAACACCGGCACCCGCTTGAAGCTCACATGGGCCGGTTTCTGCTGCAGCCAGGCCTTGACCTGGGGCTCGAACTGGAAGCAGTGGATGCAGCCATAGGAGAAGAACTCCAGCACCTCGACCTGGCCGGCCGGCGCATCGACGGCCACCGGCTGCTTGAGGCGCAGGTAGTCCTTGCCTTCCTTGAAGCCGGACTGGGCCTGGACTGGCAGGCTCAGCAGGCCGGTGCCGGCCAGGGCGGAACCCGCCAGCAGGGTGCGGTTGAAGATTCGACGTTGCATGAAAAAGACTCCTGATCCGGTAGGGGTTCAGCGCTGGCTGCGCACCAGCGCCACCTCGACGCCCTGGCCCACCAGGCGCTCCTGCACCCGGTCGGCTTCGGCCTTGCTGCTGTAGGGGCCGAGGCGCAGCCGGTAGACCAGACGACCGGCCTGTTCGCGCTCGCTGACCTTGAAGTCGAAGCCCAGCATCGCGAGCTTGGCGCGCTGGGTCTCGGCTTCCTCGGGCGCGCGGAAGGCGCCGGCCTGGACGAAGTAGATGTAGGGCTCGGGCTTGGCCGCGTCGCTGCGCGCATCGATCAGCTCGCCGAGCGGGTCCTTGGCCGCTGGCTTGGCCGCCGCTGCCGGCTTGGACTCGGGCGGCACGGCAACAGGCGCGGGGGCTGGCTTGGCCGGCTGCTCGGCGGGCACCGCGACGGCAGCCGGAGCTGGCGCAGCGGCGGCCGGCGCGCTGTCCTCGGCCGGCTTGGTCACCGGCACGGTCTTGCTGGCCAGGCCCGCGTTCGGGTTCCAGTCACGGTTGCGCAGCTGCTCCTGCGCATCCTGGTCGGGCTTGGGCTGCAGGCCCCGGTCGACCAGCGGAATCGGCACCTTGGTCACGTAGACGGCGACCGCCAGCGCGGCCCCGAGTCCGACCAGCAGACCCAGGATGAATCCGAGCAGGGTTCCCCCCCTGTGCTTGTTCATAGGCATTTACATCTTCTGTGGCGCGCTGACACCGAGCACGGCCAGGCCATTGTGCAACACCTGCGCGGTTGCTGCCACCAGCGCCAGCCGGGCTTGCTTGACGGCCTCGTCATCGACCAGGATGCGCTCGGCGTCGTAGTAGCTGTGGTAGCTCGAGGCCAGCTCGCGCAGGTAGAAGGTGACGTCGTGCGGCGCGAAGTCCTGCGCCGCGGCGCTCAGCATCTCGGGGTACTTGGCCAGCTGCAGCATCAGCGCCTGGGCCTGCGGACCTTGCAGCGGCGACAGGTCAACGGCCTTCAGGCTGGCGACATCGCCACCCCAGGCCGCCAGCACCGAGCAGATGCGCGCATGGGCGTATTGCACGTAGAACACCGGGTTGTCGTTGTTCTGCTGGATCGCCAGGTCGACGTCGAAGGTGTATTCGGTGTCGGGCTTGCGGCTCAGCAGGAAGAAGCGCACCGCGTCCTTGCTGGTCCATTCGATCAGGTCACGCAGCGTGACATAGCTGCCGGCGCGCTTGGAGATCTTGACCTCCTCGCCGCCCTTGACCACGCGCACCATGGTGTGCAGCACATAGTCCGGATAGCCCTCGGGGATGCCGACATTGGCCGCCTGCAGGCCGGCGCGCACGCGCGCGATGGTGCCGTGGTGGTCGGTGCCCTGGATGTTGATCACCTTGCCGAAGCCGCGCTCGAACTTGGTGATGTGGTAGGCGACATCGGGCACGAAATAGGTGTAGCCGCCATCGGACTTGCGCATCACGCGGTCCTTGTCGTCGCCGTAGTCGGTGCTGCGCAGCCAGAGCGCGCCGTCCTGCTCGTAGGTCTTGCCGGCGTCGATGAGCTTCTGTACCGCCTGCTCGACCCGGCCGCTGGTGTAGAGGCTGGACTCCAGGTAGTAATGGTCGAACTTGACCTGGAAGGCCTGCAAATCCAGATCCTGCTCGTGGCGCAGGTAGGCGACCGCGAACTGGCGGATGCCGTCGAGGTCGTTCACATCGCCGCTGGCTGAAAAAGAGCGATCGTCGGCCTTGACCGTCTTCTTGGCGAGGAAGTCGTTCGCGATGTCCTGGATGTAGTCGCCGTTGTAGGCGGCCTCGGGCCATTCGGCATCGCCCGGCTTGAAGCCCTTGGCGCGCAGCTGGGTGCTGTTGGCCAGGGTCTGGATCTGCACGCCGGCGTCGTTGTAGTAGAACTCTCGGTGCACGTTCCAGCCCTGGGTCTGGAACAGGTTGCAGATCGCGTCGCCGAGCGCGGCCTGGCGGCCATGGCCCACGTGCAGCGGACCGGTCGGGTTGGCCGAGACGAATTCCACCAGCACCCGCTCCTCGCGCGCCGGCTGCTGGCCGAAGCAGGCGCCGGCTTCGAGCACCTCGCGCACGATCTGCTGCTTGGCGGCGGCTTTCAACTTGACGTTGAGGAAGCCGGGACCGGCGATCTCGAGCGCCTCGACCCACTGCGCATAGGCCGGGGTGGCCAGCAGCGCGTCGACCAGCTGCTGGGCCAGCTGGCGCGGGTTGGACTTGAGCGCCTTGGCCAGCTGCATCGCGGCGGTGCAGGCGTAGTCGCCATGCGCGGCCACCTTCGGGTTTTCGAAAGCGGCCTTCGCGCCGGCGCCGGGGGAGAGTTTTTCCAGCTCGGCAGCCAGGGCGGCGAGCAGTTCGTTTTTGACGGTGAGCATGGAGCCGGATTCTACGATTGACACCGCCCGGACCTTATATTCACGGTCTCGAGAGCAGGCGTCACGCCTTACTGGAATCCCATGAAGAAAACACCGATTGCCGCCCTGGTCCTGGCCAGCGCGGCCCTGGCGCCGGCCTTAGCCGCCGAGATCCCGGACCTGGCACAGGCCAAGCAATGCCTAGGTTGCCACAGCGTCGACCGGGATGCCCTCGCGCCCTCGTTGCGCAACATCGGGACCAAGTACAGAAAGGTCAGGCAGGCCGAATCGATCATGGTCGAGATCATCACCAAGGGCTCACCGCTGCTGGCGGACGGCAAGCACTGGGGCGCGATGAAGATGCCCGGCGCCGGCACGCGGGTGCCGGTCAGCGAGGCCGAGGCGCGCCAGCTGGCCGACTGGATACTGGCGCTCTGAAGCCTGAAGCCTGAAGCCTGAAGCCGGCTGCGGCCCATGCTCAGTCGCCCCCTGCTGCCGGCGGCAAGGGAGCGAGCTGCTGGCTGGCGGCTTGCCGGACCGCCTGGGTCAGGGCTTGCGCCGACGGCGGCTCGCGCAGCCAATGCTGCCAGTAGAGCGCCACATCGACCGTCGCCTGCGGCAGCAAGTCGATCAGCTCGGGGCCGCCGACCCGGCGCGCGAGCTCATGCTCGGGCACCATGCCCCAGCCCAGGCCGAGCTCGAGCGCGGCCATGAAGGCATCGGTGGCCGGCACGAAATGGCGCGGATAGGCCGCCTGGCGCAGGCCGAAATGGCGCTCGAGAAAGATGTCCTGCAGCGCGTCCTTGCGGTTGAAGATCACCGCCGGCAAGGCCAGCAGGCGATGCGGCGAGACCGCGGCGCCGGCGCTGCGGCATTGCTGCACCAGCTCCGGCAAGGCGACGCAGCGGTAGCGCATCACGCCCAGCGGCTCGGCGACGCAGCCGTGCATCGGGCTGGCCAGCGTCGTGACGCAGCCATTGACCTCGCCATGCTTGAGCGCATCATGGGTGTGGTCCTGGTCATCGACCACGATGTCGAGCAGCAGGCGCTGGCGCCGCAGCAAGGGCGCGACGCCCGGCAGGAACCAGGCCGCGACCGAGTCGGCATTGACCGCCACGCTCAGCCGGTGCCAGTCTTGCCCGGCGGCGGGCAGATGACCCGGCAGGCTCGCGAGCAGGTCGGCCTCCATCAGCTGCAGCTGGCGTGCATGCGCGAGCAGGGCCTGGCCCGCGACGGTTGCCCGCAGGCGCTTGCCGCGCACCAGCAGGTGCTGGCCCAGCGACTCCTCGAGCGCCTTGACGCGCAGCGAGACCGCCGCCAGCGTCAGGTGCAGCTGTTCGGCCGCGGCGCCGAAACTGCCATGCTCGAGCACGGCGACCAGGGCTTCGAGCTGACGGGCGTCGAGCATGATTCAAGTATTTCTTGATTGAAACCAGATTTATTTAACTGAGTTTAAATGCAGGCGCAAGGCGGCACACTGAGCACCAGCGCGCCGCAAGCTGTGCAGCGCCCACGGAGTCCCTGCCATGTCGATCGCCCTGCCCTCCCTGCTGCCCCCTGCCTTCAGCGCCGGCCTGGCGCTGAGCCTGTCGCTGATCATGGCGATCGGGCCGCAGAACGCGCATGTCATGCGCATGGGCCTGCGCCGCCAGCATCTCTGGCTGACGGTGGCCACCAGCATGCTGGCCGACTTCGTGCTGATCACGCTCGGCGTGCTCGGGCTGGCCGAGCTCGGGGGCTTGAGCGACAAGCTGCAGGGCGCGCTGGTCGGTGCCGGCGTGCTGTTCCTGCTGGTCTACGGCTGGCAGGCGGGCCAGCGCTGCTGGCGCCCGGGCTCCAGCCAGCCGCTGGCGGCCGATACCGATGCCGGCCAACCGATGACGCGGCGCCAGGCCGTGCTGACGGCGCTGGCCTTCTCCTGGCTCAACCCCCATGCCTGGCTCGACACCGCGGTGCTGATAGGCAGCGCCTCGCTGGCCTGGGGCCGGCCCGGCAACCAGCTGTTCGGCGCTGGCGCGCTGACCGGATCGCTGCTCTGGTTCACGCTGCTGGGCGCAGCGACCTGCTGGCTGGGCCGCCGGCTCGGATCGGCCTGGCTCTGGCGCGCCATCGACGGCCTGGTCGCGCTCATGATGTGGGGCACCGCGGCCTGGCTGCTCAGCAGCCTGGGCTGAGACCGGCGAACAACCGTCACCCGGGAGCGCTAACATAGCCGGATCCTGATTCAGGGCCGGTCCGGCCCCCTACCCGCCATGAAAATCGCCATCGCCGGTACCGGCTACGTCGGCCTCTCGAACGCCGTGCTGCTGGCCCAGCAGAACGAAGTCGTCGCGCTCGACATCATCCCGTCCAAGGTCGAGCAGCTCAATGCGCGCCAGTCGCCGATCGAGGACGCCGACATCGAGCAGTACCTGGCAGAGAAGCCGCTGAACCTGCGCGCGACGCTCGACAAGCGCGAGGCCTACGAAGGCGCCGACTACGTCATCATCGCCACCCCGACCGACTACGACCCGGCGACCAACTACTTCAACACCGGCTCGGTCGAGGCCGTGATCCGCGACGTGCTCGCGATCAACCCGGCGGCGGTGATGGTGATCAAGTCGACCATTCCGGTCGGCTTCACCCAGAAGGCGCGCGCCCAGTTC
>NZ_PVLQ01000084.1 GCF_002980595.1 Malikia granosa | reverse complement strand
GTTGCCAAGATCATCGACTGACATCCTGACTGATGCCGGGGCCCAGGCTCCGGCATCGTTCAGTGCCCCATACACAACAACCAGGAAACAGTCATGAACAAGCAAAAGATCCGCATCCGCCTGAAGGCCTTCGACTACAAGCTGATCGACACCTCGGCCGCCGAGATCGTCGACACCGCCAAGCGCACCGGCGCGATCGTCAAGGGCCCGGTGCCCCTGCCGACCCGCATGAAGCGCTTCGACATCCTGCGTTCGCCGCACGTCAACAAGACCTCGCGCGACCAGTTCGAGATCCGCACCCACCAGCGCCTGATGGACATCGTCGATCCGACCGACAAGACCGTTGACGCCCTGATGAAGCTGGACCTGCCGGCTGGCGTGGACGTCGAAATCAAGCTGCAGTAAGCTCGCTTGAGCAGGCCCCGGTTGTCAAAAACCACAAGGGCTTGCAAAAAATCAGGCCGCAGTCTAGAATTGCGGTCTTCGCAGCACGGGTGTGCTGTTTTGCTGTCGCGCAAGCCGACGGCAAGGCAGTGCACCTGTGGTGTTTTAACCCGCACCTGGTGCCTTTACCACTGGTGCAATCAGCCCCGGCCAATTGAAGTCGGGAACGGAGAAAACAATGAGTCTGTCCAACTCTCTCGGGTTGTTGGGCCGCAAGGTGGGCATGATGCGTCTGTTCACCGATGACGGGGATGCAGTGCCTGTCACGGTGGTCGATGTGTCCAACAACCGCGTGGCACAAGTCAAAACCCAGGCCAACGATGGCTACGATGCTCTGCAAGTGACCTTCGGTCAGCGTCGCGCTTCCCGCGTGACCAAGCCGGAAGCCGGTCACCTGGCCAAGGCCGGCGTCGAAGCTGGCGAAATCCTGCGTGAATTCCGCGTCAGCGCCGAAACCGCCGCCAAGTATGCCGCCGGTTCCGTGCTGCCCGTCGCCGAGCTGTTCGCAGCCGGCACCAAGGTCGACGTGCAAGGCACCTCGATCGGTAAGGGCTTCGCTGGCACCATCAAGCGCCACAACTTCGCTTCGCAGCGTGCCTCCCACGGCAACAGCCGTTCGCACAACGTTCCGGGCTCTATCTCGATGGCGCAGGATCCGGGCCGCGTGTTCCCGGGCAAGAAGATGACCGGCCACATGGGCGACGAAACCGTGACCACCCAGAACCTGGATGTGGTCCGTGTCGACGAAGCCCGTCAGCTGCTGCTGATCAAGGGTGCCGTGCCGGGTTCCAAGGGTGGCTTCGTCACCGTGCGTCCCGCCGTCAAAGCTGCCAGCAAAGGGGCTAACTGATGCAAGTTGAACTCCTGAACGACCAGGGTCAAGCCGCTTCCACCGTGGAAGTGCCGGAAACCGTCTTCGGTCGCGATTACAACGAATCGCTGATCCATCAGCTGGTGGTGGCTTATCAGGCCAACGCGCGCCAGGGCACCCGTGCCCAGAAGGACCGCGAGCAGGTCAAGCACAGCACCAAGAAGCCCTTCCGTCAAAAGGGTACGGGCAACGCCCGCGCCGGTATGACTTCCTCCCCGCTGTGGCGCGGAGGCGGTCGCATCTTCCCGAACAGCCCGGATGAGAACTTCACCCAGAAGCTGAACAAGAAGATGTATCGCGCCGGTATGGCTTCGATCTTCTCGCAGCTGGTTCGTGAAGGCCGTCTGGCCGTGGTCGACAGCATCACGCTGGAAGCCCCGAAGACCAAGCTGCTGGCCGACAAGTTCAAGGCCATGAACCTGAAGTCCGTGCTCGTGATCGCCAACGAAGTTGACGAGAACCTGTACCTGGCCTCGCGCAACCTGCCCCACGTGCTGGTGGTTGAGCCGCGCTACGCCGATCCGCTGTCGCTGGTTCACTACAAGAAAGTGATCGTCACCAAGGGTGCCATCGACACACTCAAGGAGATGTTCGCATGAGCAACGTCCAGTTTGACGAAGGCCGCCTGATGCAGGTGCTGGTCGCCCCGATGGTGACCGAGAAGGCCACCCAGGCGGCGGAAAAGTCCAACGCCGTGCTGTTCAAGGTGCTGCAAGACGCCACCAAGCCTGAAATCAAGGCCGCCGTGGAACTGCTGTTCAACGTCAAGGTTGCAGCCGTCAACGTCCTGAACCAAAAGGGCAAGGCCAAGCGTTTCGGCAAGACCGTCGGTCGCCGCGACCATGTCCGTAAAGCCTACGTAACCCTGGCCGCTGGTCAGGAGCTGAACTTCGGCGGGGAGGCAGTCTAATCATGGCAGTCATCAAGATGAAGCCGACTTCGCCGGGCCGTCGTGGCATGGTGAAAGTCACCCGTGACACCCTGCACAAGGGTGCCGGTTACGCACCCCTGCTGGAGCCGCAGTTCCAGAAGGCCGGTCGCAACAACAACGGTCACATCACCGTTCGCCACAAGGGCGGCGGCAACAAGCACCACTACCGCGTCATCGACTTCCGTCGTGACAAGGACGGCATCCCGGCCAAGGTCGAGCGTCTGGAATACGACCCGAACCGTACCGCGCACATTGCCCTGCTGTGCTACGCCGACGGCGAGCGTCGCTACATCATCGCTCCGCGTAACGTGGAAGTCGGTGCGACCCTGCTGAGCGGTTCCGAGTCGCCGATCCGCGCCGGCAACACCCTGCCGATCCGCAACATCCCGGTCGGTTCGACCATCCACTGCATCGAGCTGCAGATCGGCAAGGGCGCACAGATCGCGCGTTCCGCCGGTGCTTCGGCCGTGCTGCTGGCTCGCGAAGGCATCTACGCTCAAGTGCGTATGCGTTCGGGCGAAGTCCGCAAGGTGCACGTCGACTGCCGCGCCACCCTGGGTGAAGTCTCGAACTCCGAGAACAGCCTGCGCCAGCTCGGCAAGGCCGGTGTCAAGCGTCACATGGGTATCCGCCCGACCGTCCGCGGCGTGGCGATGAACCCGGTTGACCACCCGCATGGTGGTGGTGAAGGCCGTACCGGTACCGGTATGCCGCCGGTCGATCCGTGGGGCAACCTGACCAAGGGTTACCGTACCCGCAACAACCGCCGCACGCAGAACATGATTGTTTCGCGTCGCAAGAAGTAAGGGGTTACGTAAATGACTCGTTCGCTCAAAAAAGGTCCCTTCGTAGACCATCACCTGCTGGCCAAGGTCGAGAAGGCCGTGGCTACCAAGGACAAGAAGCCGGTCAAGACCTGGTCGCGTCGTTCCATGATCCTGCCCGACTTCATCGGCCTGACCATTGCCGTGCACAACGGCAAGCAGCACGTGCCCGTCTATGTGACCGACCAGATGGTCGGCCACAAGCTCGGCGAGTTCTCGCTGACGCGCACGTTCAAGGGTCACCCCGGCGACAAGAAAGCCAAGAAGTAAGGACACACCATGGAAACCTCCGCTATCGTTCGCGGCGTTCGCCTGTCGGTCGACAAAGGTCGCCTGGTGGCTGACCTGATCCGCGGCAAGAAGGTGGATCAGGCCCTGAACATCCTGACGTTCACGCAGAAAAAAGCTGCCGGCATCGTCAAGAAGGCCCTGCTCTCCGCCATCGCCAACGCTGAACACAACGACGGTGCCGACATCGACGAACTGAAGGTCAAGACCATCTACGTCGAGCAGGGCACCACGCTCAAGCGCTTCTCGGCCCGCGCCAAGGGTCGTGGCAACCGCATCAGCAAACCCACCTGTCACATCTACGTGACGGTTGGCAACTGAGCCTGAAGGAAGACTATGGGACAGAAAATCCATCCTACCGGCTTCCGCCTGGCGGTTAGCCGCAACTGGACCAGCCGTTGGTACGCCTCCAACCGTGACTTCGCCGGCATGCTGGCCGAAGACATCAAGGTCCGCGAGTACCTGAAGGCCAAGCTGAAGAACGCTTCGGTGTCGCGCGTCGTCATCGAGCGTCCCGCCAAGAACGCCCGCATCACCATCTTCTCGGCACGTCCGGGCGTGGTGATCGGCAAGAAGGGCGAAGACATCGAGAAGCTGAAGAAGGAACTGGCCGCCCAGCTGGGCGTTCCGGTCGCCGTCAACATCGAAGAAGTGCGCAAGCCCGAAGTCGATGCCAAGCTGATCGCTGACTCGATCACCCAGCAGCTCGAAAAGCGCATCATGTTCCGCCGCGCCATGAAGCGCGCGATGCAGAACGCCATGCGTCTGGGCGCCCAGGGCATCAAGATCATGTCCTCGGGTCGTCTGAACGGCGCCGAAATCGCCCGCGTCGAATGGTATCGCGAAGGTCGTGTGCCGCTGCACACCCTGCGCGCCGACATCGACTACGGCACGTCTGAAGCTCTGACCACCTACGGCATCATCGGTGTCAAGGTCTGGGTCTACAAGGGCGACAACCTGGGTCGTGCCGACGCCCCGTCGCTGGACAGCACCCCGCGTCCTGATGACGAGCGTCGTCCGCGCGGTCCGCGCCGTGACGGTGCACGCAACGACCGTCCGGGTCGTGGCGGCCCGCGTCGTGGTGGCAGCAATGCCGCCCCGGCCGACGGCAGCGACAAGCCCCAGGCCTAAGGAGAATTGAACCATGTTGCAACCTGCTCGCCGTAAATACCGTAAAGAGCAAAAAGGCCGCAACACGGGCGTTGCCACCACCGGCAACACCGTGGCCTTTGGCGATTTCGGCCTGAAGTCCACCGACCGTGGCCGTCTGACGGCTCGACAGATCGAAGCCGCACGTCGTGCGATCTCCCGTCACGTCAAGCGTGGCGGCCGCATCTGGATCCGCGTGTTCCCCGACAAGCCGATCTCGAAGAAGCCTGCCGAAGTCCGTATGGGTAACGGTAAGGGTGGCGTGGAATACTACGTCGCCGAGATCCAGCCCGGCAAGGTGCTGTACGAGATCGTGGGCGTCCCCGAGCAACTGGCTCGCGAAGCGTTCACGCTCGCCGCTGCCAAGCTGCCGCTGCGCACGACCTTCGTGACTCGCCTGCTGGGCCAGTAATTCAGGAGAACAAGAGATGAAAACTGCTGAACTGCGCCAAAAAGACGTCGCTGGCCTGCAAGCCGAAGTGAAAGCCCTGCAAAAGGCCCACTTCAACCTGCGCATGCAGAAAGCCACGCAACAACTGTCCAACCTCGCCACGCTGCGCAGCACCCGTCGTGCCATCGCTCGTGCGAAGACCATCCTTGCTGAAAAGCAAGCCGCCAAGTAAGGAGTGACCATGACGGAAGCCAAAACCTCCCTCAAGCGCACCTTGATCGGCAAGGTCGTTAGCGACAAGCGTGCCAAGACCGTGACCGTGCTGATCGAACGTGCTGTCAAGCACGAGCTGTACGGCAAGATCGTCACCAAGTCGAGCAAGTACCACGCGCACGACGAAAACGGCGAATACAAGCTCGGCGACATCGTCGAGATCGCCGAGAGCCGTCCGCTGTCCAAGACCAAGAACTGGGTCGTGACCCGTCTGGTCCAAAAGGCTGCCCTGGTGTAAGCCTTATTCGCTGCCCGCGGGCGCGAACCCAAAAAACGACCGAGAATCACTCGGTCGTTTTTTTTGTCCCTGCGCGCCGATTTCCGGTCGCGCCGGGCTCACCACTCGGGGCCCTGGGGCCCCATCGCAAGGAAGTTCCCATGATCCAAGTCGGCGACAAGCTGCCCGCTACCACCCTGATGGAATTCATCGCAGTCGAGACCGAGGGCTGCAGCCTGGGCCCGAACCCGGTCGACGTGGCGCAGGCCAGTGCCGGCAAGACCATCGCGCTGTTCGCGGTTCCTGGCGCCTTCACGCCGACCTGCTCGGCCCAGCATGTGCCGGGCTATGTCGAGCAGGCCGAGGCGCTCAAGGCCGCCGGTGTCGACGAGATCTGGTGCGTCAGCGTCAACGACGCCTTCGTGATGGGCGCCTGGGCCAAGGACCAGCAGACGCAGGGCAAGGTCCGCATGCTGGCCGACGGCGACGCGGTGTTCACCAAGGCCACCGGCCTGGTGCTGGACCTGACCGGCAAGGGCCTGGGCCTGCGCAGCAACCGCTACTCGATGCTGGTCAAGGACGGCGTGGTTGCCACGCTCAACGTCGAGGGTCCCGGCCAGTTCGCGGTCAGCGACGCCGCCACGCTGCTGGCCCAGGCCAAGGCCGCCTGAGGCCTCAGAGCTCGACCTTGAGGTAGTGCGCCCCCGGCAGGGGGTTGTGGTAGTAGGGGGCGACCTCGACGAAGCCGCAGTCCTGGTACAGCTCGCGCGCTGCCTCCATGTCGCTCAAGGTGTCGAGCAGCATGTGGTCGAAGCCGGCCTGCTGCGCGAGCAGCAGGGTCTGCTCGACCAGCTGGCGTCCGAGCCTGAGTCCCCGGAACGCCGGCCGCACATACAGCCGCTTCATCTCGCAGGCATTCGCATAGTCGCTCGAGAGCAGCGGTCGCAAGGCACAGCAGCCGGCGGGCTGGCCATTGACCTGCGCCAGCAGCAGGGCGCCGTAGGGGGCCTGGTACTCGCCGGGCAGCTTGAGCAGCTCCTGCTCGAAATCCTGGAAGCTCAGGTCCACCGCCAGGCTGAGCTGGTATTCGCGGAACAGCTCGCGCACCAGCCCGATTTCAGCCTCGCTGCTGACGAGCAGGATCTGGCCGGGCTCCTCGTCCATCAGCCTTGGCCCAGCAGCTGCTCGATCAGCTGGTGCAGGGCGGCAAAGTCGGGCTGTCCGACATAGCGCTTGACGATCTGTCCCTCGCGGTCGAGCAGGAAGGTGGTGGGGGTCAGCTTCACGTCGCCCCATTGCCTGGCCAGTTCGCCGTTGCGGTCGAGCGCCACCTTGAACGGCAGCTGGCGGCTGCGGCTGAAGTTGAGCACCCAGTCCACCGGGTCGTAGCTCATCGCGACCGCGACGGTCTCGAAGCCTTGCGACTGGTATTTCTGGAAGGTGTGGACCAGCTCGGGCATTTCCGCGACGCAGGTGGTGCAGGTCGTGGCCCAGAAGTTGACCAGGGTCACCTTGCCCTTGAGCGCGCTGCTGGCGAGCGTGCTGCCGTCGAGCAGCAGGAAGCGGGATTCGGGCGCGGGTTCGCGGCTGGTGCAGCCGGCCAGACCGCCCAGTCCTACGGCAGCGCAGGCCAGCGCTGCCAGGGCCAGGGTGCGGCGACGGGTTGAGGCAGGGTTCATAGTCGGACAAGGATAGGGCATTCTGCTCTGGATTATCAATCCGCCCCGATAATCCTGTGCCATGAACGGCATATTGATCATCGCCCATGCACCGCTGGCCAGCGCCTTGCGTCAGTGCGCCCTGCATGTGTTCCCGGACGCCGGCAGCGCGCTGGCCGCGCTCGATGTCGAGGCCCACACCCCGCCCGAGCAGACGCTGGAGCAGGCCCGGCAGCTGCAGCAGCAGCTTGGCATGCCGCACACCCTGGTGCTGGCCGACCTGTTCGGCGCCACGCCCAGCAATGTGGCGGCCAAGCTGGTCGACGGCATCCACAGCCGCCTGTTGACCGGAGTCAACCTGCCGATGCTGATGCGCGCGATCTGCTATCGGCACGAGTCGCTCGAATCGCTGGTGAGCCGGGCTATGATGGGAGCTACCCAGGGTGTCGTGTCCGTCGCGGCGACGGCGCCGCAAAACCAGTCACGCAGGACCTCTCATGATCAAGACCAGCACGACCATCAGCAATAAGCTGGGGCTGCACGCCAGGGCATCGGCCAAGCTGACCAAGCTCGCCGGCAGCTTTCCCTGCGAGGTCTGGCTCAGCCGCGGCGAGCGCCGCATCAACGCCAAGAGCATCATGGGTGTCATGATGCTGGCCGCCGGTCTCGGCAGCGAGATCGAGCTCGAGACCGATGGCGAGCGCGAGCGCGAGGCGATGGACGCCCTGCTGGCTCTGATCCATGACAAGTTCGGAGAAGGCGAGTGACGTTTTCGGTTCATGGCCAGGCGGTCTCGCGTGGCATCGCGATCGGCCGCGCGGTGCTGGTCGCCTCCAGCCGGCTCGACGTTGCGCATTACTTCATCGCTCCCGAGCAGGTCGATGGCGAGCTGCAGCGTCTGCGCGAGGCGCGTGACCTGGTGATCGACGAGCTGCAGCGCATGCAGCTGACCCTGCAGAAGACCGACGCCCGGGAGGCCCAACAGGAGCTCAATGCGCTGCTCGAGGTGCATCTGATGCTGCTGGCCGACAAGCAGCTGCACGACGGGGTCGCCCACTGGGTGCAGGAGCGCCACTACAACGCCGAATGGGCACTGACCTCCCACCTCGAGCAGATCGCCAAGCAGTTCGACGAGATGGAGGACCCCTATCTGCGCGAGCGCAAGTCCGACCTCGAGCAGCTGACCGAGCGCCTGCTGCGCCAGCTGCGCGGCTGCGCCTCGCCGGTGGCCAGCCCGGCTCCGGCCGCCTCCAGCCAGGATGCCCCGCTGGTGCTGATCGCGCACGACCTGTCGCCGGCCGACATGCTGCAGTTCAAGCAGAGCGTCTTCGCCGGCTTCGTCACCGATGTCGGCGGCAAGACCTCGCACACCGCCATCGTCGCGCGCAGCATGGACATCCCGGCCGTGGTCGGCGTGCGCACCGCGAGCCAGCTGGTGCAGCAGGACGACTGGGTCATCATCGATGGCGATGCCGGCCTGATCATCGTCAATCCTTCGCCAGCGGTGCAGGAGGAATACGAGTTCCGCCAGCGCGAGATCCAGCTGCAGCGCGGCCGCCTGTCCCACATCAAGAACACGCCTGCGGTGACGTTGGACGGCGAGCGCATCGAGCTGCTCGCCAACATCGAGCAGCCGGCCGATACCGTGCCGGCGCTGTCGGTCAGCGCGGTCGGCGTCGGACTGTTCCGCACCGAGTTCCTCTTCATGGGGCGCGACGGCAAGCTGCCCGACGAGGCCGAGCAATACCAGGCCTACCGCGCGGCCGTCGAGGGCATGCATGGCCTGCCGGTCACTATCCGCACGGTCGATGTCGGCGCCGACAAGCCGCTCGACCGCAGCACGCGCGACGATCACCTGAACCCGGCGCTGGGCCTGCGCGCGATCCGCTGGAGCCTGGCCGAGCCGGCGATGTTCCTGACCCAGCTGCGCGCCATCCTGCGCGCCGCCGCCCATGGCAAGGTCAACCTGCTGCTGCCGCTGGTCGCGCACCGGCACGAGATCCTGCAGGTCAAGGACATGCTGGCCAAGGCGCGCCAGCAGCTCGATCTGCGCGGCGAGGTCTACGGGCCCGTGCGCCTGGGCGCGATGATCGAGGTCCCGGCGGCCGCGCTGACGGTGCCGATGTTCCTGCGCCATTTCGACTTCCTGTCGATCGGGACCAACGACCTGATCCAGTACACGCTGGCGATCGACCGGGTCGACGAGAGCGTCTCGCATCTCTACGACCCGCTGCATCCGGCCGTGCTGCAGCTGGTGGCCGGTACCATCGCCGAATGCCGCGCCCAGGGCAAGCCGGTCAGCGTCTGCGGCGAGATGGCGGGCGATCCGGCCATGACCCGGCTGCTGCTGGGCCTGGGCTTGCGCAGCTTCTCCATGCACCCCTCCCAGATCCTGGCAGTGAAACAGCAGATCTTGCGTGCCGATACGAAGAAGTTGCGCCGCTGGGCCCAGGAAGTCGTTTCCAGCGATGATCCAGCCGGTCAGATGACGGGCTAATTGGCAAGATTTTGTTACACTGAATCTGCCAATCCTGGTATTTTGCCAGGAGGGCTGTTCGGTTGTCCGCCCGCAGGCTGACCGGACCCAGTCACTAGGGAGATTCATGTCAACAGTTGGTCAGCCACCGCTGGAGGAGCGGTGCGCGTCGGTCGCCGAGGGCGATGAGCTTTTATCCTGTCTGCTGATTCTGGCTCGCAGCCATGGCCAGGCTGCCACCCGTGACGCCGCGCTGGCTGGCCTGCCGCTCGAGCAGGGCCGCCTGACTCCGGCGCTGTTCGAGCGCGCCGCCCGTCGTTCCGGCCTCTCGAGCCGGGTGGTGCGCCAGTCGCTGACGGCGCTCAAGACCGAACTGTTTCCCGTCGTCCTGTTGCTGCAGGACAACAAGGCCTGCCTGCTGCTCAGCCGTTCGCCAGATGGCCAGACGCTGCAACTGGTCTACCCCGAGCTCGGCGACGCGCCGGTGGCGCTGCCGCTGGCCCAGGCCGAAGCGCAATACACGGGCCGCGCGATCTACGCCCGGCCGCGACTGCGCTTCGATGCCCGCAGCCCCGAGGTCCGCGCCTCCCGCGACGGCCACTGGTTCTGGAGCGTGATCGCGGAAAACCGGGCCCTGTACCGCGACGTGCTGCTGGCGGCTTTCCTGACCAATCTGCTGGCACTCGCCATGCCGATGTTCACGATGAACGTGTACGACCGCGTGGTGCCCAACCAGGCCTTCGATACCCTGGCGGCGCTGTCGGTCGGCCTGCTGCTGGTGCTGGTCGGCGATCTGGGACTGCGCCTGTTGCGCGGCTATTTCGTCGATCTCGCGAGCAGCCGGGCCGACGTCAAGCTGTCGGCCCACATCATGGAGCGGGTGCTCGGCATGCGCATGGAGCAGCGTCCGGTCTCGGCCGGTTCCTTCGCCTCCAACCTGCGGGCCTTCGAGTCGGTGCGCGACTTCATCGGCTCGGCCACGGTGATTGCCTTCATCGATCTGCCGTTCGCGCTGATCTTCCTGGTCGTGATCGGCTGGATCGCCTGGCCGATGCTGATTCCGCTGCTGCTCGGCGCGCTGGTCCTGCTGCTGTATGCGCTGGTGGTCCAGGGGCGCATGCATGCGCTCGCCGAGACCACCTACCGCGCCAGCGCACAGCGCAATGCGACGCTGATCGAAGGGCTGGTCGGCTTCGAGACCCTCAAGGCCATGGGCGCCGAGGCGCCGATCCAGCGCAAATGGGAGCACAGTGCTGCCTTGCTGGCCCGGGTCGGTGCCCAGCTGCGCCTGCTGTCGTCGAGCGCGAGCAATGGCGCGGCTTTCGTGCAGCAGACCGTCACCCTCGCGATCGTGATCCTGGGCGTCTGGCTGATCAGCGAGCGCATGCTGACCATGGGCGGGCTGATCGCCTGCTCGATGCTGGCTTCGCGCGCGCTGACACCGATCTCGCAGGTCGCGTCGCTGCTGGTGCAGTACCACACGGCCGCCACCGCGCTGACCTCGCTCGACGAGATGATGAAGCGCGAGGTCGAGCGTCCGCAGGACGCCAACTTCATCGAACGCGGCAGCCTGCAGGGCTCGATCGAGTTCCGCGATGTCAGCTTCACCTATCCCGGCCAGTCCACGCCCGCGCTGAATCATGTCAGCTTCAAGATCCGGCCTGGCGAAAGGGTCGGCATCCTGGGGCGCATCGGTTCGGGCAAGACCACGCTCGAGAAGCTCGTCCTCGGCCTGTATCGGCCGACCGGCGGCGCGGTCCTGATCGACGGCATCGACCAGCGCCAGCTCGACCCGGCCGAGTTGCGGCGCCATATCGGCTATGTCCAGCAGGATGTCATGCTGTTCTACGGCACCTTGCGCGAGAACATCACGCTGGCGCATCCGCTCGCCGATGATGCCGAGCTGCTGAAGGCCGCCGCCATCGCGGGCATCGTGGACCTGGTCAACTCCCATCCCAAGGGCTTCGACATGCTGGTCGGCGAACGCGGCGAGTCGCTGTCGGGCGGCCAGCGCCAGGGCGTCGCGATTGCGCGCGCGGTGCTGCACGATCCGTCCATCCTGTTGCTCGACGAGCCGACGGCCTCGATGGACCACTCGAGCGAGTCGGCCGTCAAGAGCCGCCTGGCCAGCTTCGCCCGTGGCAAGACCCTGCTGGTCGTCAGCCATCGCGCTCCGCTGCTCGATCTGGTCGATCGCCTGATCGTGCTCGATGCCGGCCAGATCGTGGCCGACGGTCCACGCGATCAGGTCATTGCAGCCTTGCGTCAGGGCCAGGTCGGCAAGGGGGCATGATGGCAGATCTCAACGAAAAAACCTTCCTCGGCCTGTCGCGCTGGATGGCGCCGCTGCGCCACTTCGGGGATCGCCTGCTGGGTGGCTCGGTCAGGCGTCTGACGCCCGAGACGCGGCGCCAGACCGGCGACTGGGCGGCCGAAGCCGACTGGTCCCAGTTGCAGCAGGAGCCGCTGCGCGCGCGCCTCTTGTTGCGCCTCGCCGCCTTGCTGCTGCTGCTGCTGCTGGTCTGGGCCGGGTTGGCCCAGGTGGACGAGGTCGCGCGCGGCGAGGGCAAGGTGGTGCCGACCCGCCAGGTCCAGGTGATCCAGAGCGTCGATGGCGGCGTGGTCGACGAGATCCTGGTGCGCGAGGGCCAGGTGGTCGAGCTCGGCCAGTCCCTGTTGCGCGTCGATCCGACCCGCTTCGAGTCCAACCTGGGCGAGAGCCGTGCCAACCAGCTGGCCCTGCAGGCCAAGGCCTTGCGCCTGAAGGCGCTCACCCGCGGCAGCGCCTTCAATCCACCGGCCGACCTGGTGCGCGACGCGCCCGACATCGTCGCGCATGAGCGCCGGCTCTACGAGTCCAAGCGCGAAGAGATCTCGACCCAGGTCTCGATGGCGCAGAACCAGCTGTCGCAGCGGCAACAGGAACTCAACGAGATGCGCGCGCGCAAGGCGCAGGCCGAGCGCGGGCTGGAACTGCTGCAGAAGGAGCTCAACGTGACCCGCCCGCTGGTGCGCACCGGTGCCGTGTCCGAAGTCGAGGTGCTCAGGCTCGAGCGCGACCAGGCCCGCCTGCGCGGCGACCGCGACCAGGCGAGCGCACAGATCTCGCGCGTGCAGGCCTCGATCGCGGAAGCCCAGCGCCGGATCGACGAGGTCCAGCTCAATGCGCGCAACCTGATGAGCGCCGAGCTGTCCGAGACCATGAGCCGGCTGTCCGCCCTCAACGAGGGCGGCCGGGCGCTGGCCGACAAGGTGGCCAAGGCCGAGATCAAGTCGCCGGTGCGCGGCACGGTCAAGCGGCTGCTGGTCAATACCGTGGGCGGCGTGGTCCAGCCTGGCAAGGAAGTGGTCGAGATCGTGCCGCTCGACGAGGCGCTGATCCTCGAGGCCCAGATCACGCCGCGGGACATCGCCTTCCTGCGGCCCGGACTCGATGCCACGGTCAAGTTCACGGCCTACGACTTCGCGATCTATGGTGGCCTGGATGCCGTGGTCGAGAACATCAGTGCCGACTCGGTGGTCGACCAGAAGGGCAATGCCTTCTATCTCGTGCGCTTGCGCACCAAGAAGGCCTTGCTGGACGACCGGCTGCCGATCATCCCGGGCATGGTGGCACAGGTCGACATCCTGACCGGCAAGAAGTCGGTGCTGTCCTACCTGCTCAAGCCGGTCTTGCGCGCCAAGGCCAATGCCTTGTCGGAGCGTTGAACATGAAAGTCCATCATTTCCTGCTGCAGGCGCCCGCACCATCGCCCGCCATGGCGCACGAACGCTGGCAGCAGGCTTTCCCGAACGGGCAATCGGCGCATTGGGCCCAGTTGCAGCAGAAGGTGGCGGCGGGCGACATGGTCTGGGTGCCGGTCATGCTGGACGACTGGCGGCTCAAGGTCGGGGCGCTGCTGCAGCTGCAGCCTGACTGCCGGGTGATCGTGCTCAGTGCCTTGCCCGATCAGGTCGAGGGACTGCGCGCGCTCAATGCCGGCGCGCGTGCCTATTGCCATCTGCTGGCCGCGCCCGGACTGCTGCAGGAGGTGGCCCAGGTGGTGGACCTGGGCGGGCTCTGGGTCGGCCCCGAGCTGGTGCAGCGTCTGATGGCGGCCACGCGCGAGCTGCTCCAGCGCAACCCTGACGCCGTCCGGTCGGCGGTCGACCTGTCCGTCCTGTCCGAACGCGAGCTCCAGGTGGCGCAGGCCGTGGCCGAGGGCCAGTCGAACCGCGAGGTGGCCGAGCAGCTGCATATCAGCGAGCGCACCGTCAAGGCCCATCTGGGGGCCGTGTTCGAGAAGCTCGGTGTGCGCGACCGGGTGCAGCTCGTGCTGCAGCTGGCGCAGCTGAAGTCGCACGCCTATTGACGGCGGGGATCGCTCCGGCCGGATCGGCTGCCTGGCCGGCCCCCGCGCTGCACCTCCTGCCCATGTCCTGCACCTGAAACGATAGAGAAGTGGACTTAAGTCCAATGGTCAGCCTGCTGGCGGCTCGCTAATCTGCGAGTAGTTCAACAGGAGTTTGCCGTGGCCCAGATTGCAAAAGTAGTCGCTATCACCGGAGATGTCATCGTTGTCGGTCTTGATGGCCAGACGCGCGTCCTCAAGGTTGGTGATGCGATCGAAAACAGCGAGACCTTGCGCACGCTTGCCGGTGCGCGTGTCGAGTTGCAGATGACGGATGGCCAGCTGCTGTCCATCGCCCCCGAGCAGAGCGTGCGCGTGGACGACAGCCTGCTGCAGACCGAGGCGACGCCCACGGCGCAGGAGGCCGCGGTGCAGGCGGCGACACCTGAAGCCGTGCTGCAGGCACTGCAGCTCGGCCTCGATCCCCTGGCCGCACTGGTGGCGCCGGCGGCTGGAGCCACGGCCGGCGACGGCGGTGGCGGCGGCAGCAGCTTCGTGCGCCTGTTGCGCATCGTCGAAGGGGTCGAGCCGCTGTCCTACGAATACACGCTCGGCCCGCCGGTCACGATCGAGGACGTGCCGCTGAGCGCCGAACCCGCTGGCGCCCTGGTCACCTTGCACTATGTCCAGCTCGATGACAGCGGCCAGCCGCTGGTTCGCAATGGCGGGCTGGTTTTCCTCGATGGCAGCGATGTGATCGAAGGCACCCGGGTCGGCCTCTACGCCACCGTCAACACCCCGCCTGCCGGCACCGACCTGGTGCTCAACCTGAGCAACGGACAGAGCATCACGATCCCGGTCGGAGCTGGCAGCGGTCTGGTGGAGGTGAGCATTCGACCGGACGATCCCTATATCCAGGGCCGCGATGTCATCGACATCGGTGTCACCGGTGCCCATGGCGGGGGCTACGACCAGCTCGGTGTCGATCAGTCGACGGCCATCACCGTGGTCGACGACCAGGACCTGACCCAGGTCGGCATCGTCGGGCCGGATTCGGTGCGCGAGGGTGACCTCACCGCTCCCTATACCGTGACCCTGGAGCGACCGGGCCAGACGGACGTGGTCGTGACCTTCCAGTACAGCGGGGTTGCGCAGAATGGCGTCGATTTCAGGGGCGTCGCCTCGGTGACGATACCGGCAGGCCAGTCCAGCCAGACCTTCTCGATCCAGACCCTGGTCGACCAGCTGGTCGAGGGCAGCGAACTCTACAACATCCGGATCGAGTCCATCACGGGTGGCAATTTCGAACGCTTCGAAGTCAACCCGGCCGCCAGCAACGTCGACACGACGATCCTTGACGTCAACCCGTTGACGGTCAATCTGGTCGGCGATGCGACCGTGGCCGAGGGGGCGACCGCGAGCTACACGGTCAGTCTGGAGGGTGGCACCCTGGCCAATGACCAGCAGCTCAGCGTCCAGGTGGCGACTGGCCCGGGCAAGACGCTGGTGCCTGACGCGACTTCCGGAGTGGACTACAACCCGCTGACGCAAACCCTGACCTTCACGGCAGCGGTGCAAGGCCCGGTCAAGCTGACGGTGGTGACGCTGGACGATGCCCTGGTCGAAGGCACCGAGGAGTACACGGTCAACCTGAGCAATGTGGCCGGCGGCGTGATCGGGGCTGGCAGCGTGACCACGCAAATCATCGACGATGACGTCCCGGTGGTGTCGATCGCGGTGACGCCGCCGAGCGTGGCCGAGGACGGAGCCACCAATCTGACTTATCAGGTCAGCCTGGATCGGGTGTCGGTGACGGACACGGTGGTGACGATCGCGCTGAGCGGCACGGCGACCGAAAGCGCGGACTACGCGGTGAGCGGGCTGAGCGCTGGGGCGATCCGCCAGGTGACGATACCGGCCGGGCAGCTGAGCGTGAGCTTTGTCGCCGACCCGGTGGCCGACAACATCGACGAGTCCGACGAGACGGTGGTGGCGACCATCACGGCAGCCACGGGCGCCAACATCAGTCCTACGGCGAACCAGGCCACCGGCACGATCGTCGATGACGACCTCATTCCGCGCGTGGAGGATGCGCAATCCCGGGTTTCCGAAGAAGGCCTGCCTGCAGGTATCCCGGACGGTCTTGGCGCCAGTTCTGGCAGCGACTTGACGGATTCCGCCACCGATTCGAGCGGCAGCCTGTCCCTCACCCGCAATGGCACGGCGCCTCTGACGATCGAGCTCGTCAATCCTGGTTCGTCGCTGCTCGGTGCCACCAACCTGTCCTGGGCCTACGGCAGCAGCCAGGCGGTGCTGATCGGCTCTGACGCCGGTGGCGAGGTGATCCGGGTGGTGCTCAATGGCGGAACCACGGCAGTGGGTGCTTCAGGCAGCTCCGTTTCCTATGAGGTGACACTGTCCCGGCCAGTCAGCCATTTGCTGCCAGGCCAGGGCACGGCTGGCGAGGACACCGCCAGCCTTAACCTGACGGTGAGAATTTCCGATGGCGTGAACCCGGCCGACGAAGGCACCATCACTGTCACGGTCGAAGATGACAGCCCCGTCATTGCCAGCGTGCTGGCCGCCGACAGCCTGACGGTGGACGAGAGCACGCTGGGGGTCAACGCCACGGCGAACTTCGCGGACAACTTCGGCACCGCCATCAGCTACGGGGCGGACGGCGCGG
>NZ_PVLQ01000083.1 GCF_002980595.1 Malikia granosa | reverse complement strand
GTCCTGCGCCAAGCTGTTCGCGACCGAGATGCTGGGTCGCGTCGCCGACCGCGGCGTGCAGGTGCACGGCGGCGCCGGCTACATCAACGAGTACCCGGTCGAGCGCTTCTACCGCGACGCACGCCTGCTGCGCCTGTACGAGGGCACGACCCAGGTCCAGCAGCTCATCATCGGCCGCGAGCTGCTGCGCCAGGCGGCATAAGCCCAGCCGGCACAAGCCGGCATGGTCCATGCACCGGACAGTGGGTGGCCTATCCCGCTGCTTCCTTGTCCGTCTGCGGGCGCCGCCAGCCCGGCGGCTGAGTCTGCTGTTGCGCGGCTTTCGCCAGCAGCCAGGACTTGAACAGGGTCAGCGCCGGCCGTTCGGGCAGGTCGGGCTGCACCAGGTAGTAGCTGCGCCGGCTCAGCACCGGGTGGGCGCTGGCGACCACCAGGCTGCCCGAGGCCAGCTCGGCCTCGATCAGCAGCGTCGGCATCAGCGCGACCCCGAGTCCGTTCGCCGCTGCCGCCACCTGCATCGAATACTGCTCGTAGCGCGGCCCTGCCATCGCGCGCAGCGCATCCACCCCCTGGCTCTCGAACCATTGGCGCCAGGCGTCGGGCCTGGTCGACTGCTGCAGCAGTGGCAGCTCGGCCAGCGCGGCCGGGCTCAGCTCGCTGCGCCCGCGCAGCAGGGCCGGGCTGCAGACCGGCACCACGACTTCCTCGAACAGCGACAGCGCGCGCGTGCCGGCCCATTGCCGCACCTGGTCGTCGGTGCCGGCAAAGATGGCGGCGTCGACGCCGGTGTCGCCAAACAGGAAGGGGCGGGTCTGGGCATCGATATGCACCGTCAGTTCGGGCTGTTCGCGCGCCAGCGTGGGCAGGCGCGGGATCAGCCAGCGCGTCGCCAGCGTCGGCACCACGGCCAGGGTCACGCTCTCGCCCTGGCCGCGCCGGCCCATCAGGTCGAGCGTGTCGCGCTCGAGCGCGTCGAGCCGCTGCGCGACCTGGCGCGCGTAGTCGGCGCCGGCCGGGGTCAGCGTCATGCCATGCTGGGTGCGCCGGAACAGCTCGACGCCGAGCGACTCCTCGAGCGTGGCGACCTGGCGCGACACCGCGCCCTGGGTCAGGAACAGTTCCTGCGCGGCGCGCGTGAAGCTCTGGTGCCGCGCGGCGGCAACGAAGCAGATCAGCGCCTGGGTCGAGGGCAGCTTTCTTCTCATCCGTGGCAGCCCGTGTTCAGGCCGAGGGACTGGCCGTTTCCAGTTCCCAGCGCCAATAGTCCTCGCGCAAGTAGTCGTCGCCCAGCTCGCCGCCGCCCGGGACCTGGTAGCGGCCGCGGGTTTCGCGCGCGACCCAGCGGCCGAGCCCGGGCGCGAGCCAGAGATCATCGTGGCGCACCGTCTCGAGCCGGTTGTGATCCTCGTGCTCGAGGCGGATCAGCCGCTCGACATGCAGCGTGTCGAAGGCCTGCTGGCCCAGCGTGACCCGCTCCCATCCGCGCTGCCGCACCGAAACGCCGATCCAGTAGCGGAACGATCCACCGTCCTGGCGGTAATGGCCATGGGTCGTGCTCCATCCGCTCGCCCCGAGGCTGGACGGCCACAGCGGCACGGGGGCTTCGAGGTTGAGCGGGTAGTCCCACACCGGGTCGCGCAGCAGCTGGCCCCAGCGCGCATGCACCTCGTCGGGCAGCGGCTGGCCCTCGGCGCTGCGCCGCTGCAGCGTGACCCGGCCGTCCTGGCCGACCTCGGTCACGGTCTCGACCAGGGTGGCGACCTGCTGCGAGTTGTAGCCATTGAGCTGGCGGTAGCGCCAGCTCTGCCCGACCTGTGCCGCACGCAGCGACGGCAGCGGCTCGGGTGCCGCCAGCGGGCGGCGCGACAGCGGTGGCAGCGGCTGGATCGCGCAGGCCACGGGCAGGGCGGCAAGCGACAGGATGGCGTGACGGCGGGTGATGGGCGGCATTGGGGTGTCCTGCAGCAGGAGGGCGTGCACAGTCTAGCGGCAAGCCATGCCGATCCAGCGCGCCACAACGGCCCGGCTTCAAATTCCCTGGCCTGAGCAGGTGCTGCGCGCGCCCCATGCCCGGCGCAGCCAGCGTCACGAGAGCGGCCCGGAACCGGTCGGTCCTTGTGGCTGGAACAGCTTTCTTCTCATGTCTGATCAGCCATCATTCGGGTTTTCCCGCATAGGTTGGCAGGAATCTTGGCTTGAGATATGCGATCTTCTCATATATAGTTGCGAAAGATTCGTGCCAGACGTTGCGGATCGGAACTACCATGGATTCGTCAATCCCTTGTTATCCGCATAATCCGTACAGAGGAGCCGCCATGAGTGCCAATGCCCGTTTTTCCTGGTCCGATCCCTTTCAACTCGAAAACCAACTGAGCGATGACGAGCGTCAGGTGCGCGACGCCGCCAATGCCTATTGCCAGGAAAAGCTGCTGCCGCGTGTGCAGCTGGCCTTCCGCAACGAATCGACCGACCCGGCCATCTTCCGCGAGATGGGCGAGCTCGGCCTGCTCGGCGTGACCATCCCCGAGCAGTACGGCGGCTCGGGCCTGAACTACGTGTCCTACGGCCTGGTGGCGCGCGAGGTCGAGCGCGTCGACTCCGGCTACCGCTCGATGATGAGCGTGCAGTCCTCGCTCGTGATGGTGCCGATCAACGAATTCGGCACCGAAGAACAGAAGCAGAAATACCTGCCCAAGCTGGCGCGCGGCGAATGGATCGGCTGCTTCGGCCTGACCGAACCCAACCACGGCTCGGACCCGGCCAGCATGATCACCCGCGCCCGCAAGGTGGCGGGCGGCTACTCGATCAGCGGCGCCAAGATCTGGATCACCAACAGCCCGATCGCCGACGTGTTCGTGGTCTGGGCCAAGGACGACGAGGGTGCGATCCGCGGCTTCATCCTCGAGAAGGGCTGGAAGGGCTTGAGCGCACCGGCCATCCACGGCAAGGTCGGCCTGCGCGCCTCGATCACCGGCGAGATCGTGATGGACGAGGTGTTCTGCCCCGAGGAGAACGCTTTCCCGACCATCCGCGGCCTGAAGGGCCCGTTCACCTGCCTGAACTCGGCCCGCTTCGGCATCGCCTGGGGTGCCCTGGGTGCGGCCGAGGACTGTTACACCCGCGCCCGCCAGTACGTGATCGACCGCCAGCAGTTCGGTCGTCCGCTGGCCGCCAACCAGCTGATCCAGAAGAAGCTGGCCGACATGCTGACCGAGATCAGCCTGGGCCTGCAGGGCTGCCTGGCGCTGGGCCGCATGAAGGATGCCGGCAAGGCGCCGGTCGAAGTCACCTCCATCCTCAAGCGCAACAGCTGCGGCAAGGCGCTCGACATCGCCCGCATGGCGCGTGACATGATGGGCGGCAACGGCATCAGCGACGAATACGGCGTGGCCCGCCATCTGGTCAACCTCGAGGTGGTCAACACCTACGAAGGCACCCACGACGTGCATGCACTGATCCTGGGTCGCGCCATCACCGGTCTGGCGGCATTCGCCAACTGATAATCTCCAGCCATCACCAGGGAACCCGCAGATGAACGCAGAAAACGGATACGACATCGAAGACCTGCAAGTGGGCATGACCGCCACATTTGCCAAGACGATCACCGAAGCCGACATCGTGCTGTTCGCGGGTGTCTCGGGCGACAACAACGCGATCCACACCAACGAGGAGTTCGCCCGCAGCACGATCTTTGGTGGCCGGATCGCGCATGGCTTCCTGTCGGCCAGCGTCATCTCGGCGGCAGTGGCGAACCGCCTGCCGGGGCCGGGTACCGTCTACCTCAGCCAGTCGCTGAGGTTCCGGGCCCCGGTCAAGCCGGGTGACACCGTCCATGCGACGGTCACCGTCAAGACCTTGAATCTCGAAAAGGCCAGGGCCGAACTCGACACGGTTTGTACCGTCAACGGCAAGGTCGTCATCGAGGGCGAAGCGCTGGTGATGACCTCTTCCTCGGTGCGTCGTGCAGCGACAGCGGCCAAGGGCTGATCAATTTCACATCTGGAGCAAAACATGAAGATCCTCGTCCCCGTC
>NZ_PVLQ01000082.1 GCF_002980595.1 Malikia granosa | reverse complement strand
TCGGGTCACGGTTGTCTCCTGTGAAGGTGGGCTCATGCCTGGTCAGGTTTTTCAGGCTGCATCTCCTCCTATCATCGACAACCATCTTTGCACCAGTCTTCGTCAAATGTGACGAATGTTTGCAAGATCGGCGCCGGACCGGCACAGAATCCTAGAATTTGCCCACATTGACCATGCCTGCACGAGGAACCATGGACGACCCTGTCCAATCCCATCATCCGCTGCCCGAGGCATCGTCGCGCTGCGACGCCCTGCAGGCGGCGCTCGACCGGATCGACCAGGGCATCGTCCTGGTCGACAAGGACCTGAGGCTCGTGGTCTGGAACCAATCCTTCCTGCGCCTGTTCGACTTTCCACCCGAGATGGCCTATCCCGGCGCCCCCTTCGAGAGCTTCATCCACTGCAACGCCCTGCGCGGCGAATACGGCCCCGGCGACCCCGAAGCGCAGACGGCGGAACTGGTCGCAGTGGCCAGGAGCCTGGAGGAATACGACCTCGAGCGGACGCGCCCGAACGGCAGCGTGCTGAGCGTGCGCGGCCTGGCGGTTCCCGGCCGGGGCCTGATCACCTTCTACTCCGACGTCACCGAGTCCCGGCACCGCGAGGCGCTGATCCGCGAGCAGAACGCCCTGCTGGAGGCCCGGGTGGCCGAGCGCACGACCGAGCTGCTGCAGACCAACGCGCACCTGCGTCAGGCGCTCGAGCGCAACGAGGCAATCGCCCTGTCACTGGTGCGCAGCGAGGGCCGGATGCGGCTGATCACCGACTCGATCCCCGCGCTGCTGGCCTATTTCGGCCATGACCGCCATTACCACTATGTCAACCGCGGCTACCGCGACTGGTTCGGCGTCGATCCGAGCCGACCGGAAACGATCAAGGCCCGGGCCTTCCTCGGCGAGGACACCTACTCGAGGATCAGGCCCTATGTCATGCAGGCCGTCAAGGGAGCTGCCGTCAGCTTCGAGTACGAGGTGCAGACGGTGCACCGGGGCCAGCGCATCGCGCGCACCAGCCTGATTCCCGAGACCAGCCCGGAAGGCGAAGTGGTCGGCTGCTTCGAGCTGACCTTCGATGTGACGGACGAGCGACTGGCGCATGACCGCATGGCACAGGCGCAGAAGATGGAGGCGCTGGGACTGCTGACCGGTGGCCTGGCGCATGACTTCAACAACATCCTGGCCGTGGTCCAGGGCAACCTGACGGCGCTGGCCGAGATCCCGGCGCTGCAGCCCTACCGCAACGACTACCTGAAGCCAGCCCTCGATGCCGCGCTGCGCGGCTCGGACCTGATCCGGGGCCTGCTGTCCTTTGCGCGCAAGCACCCGCTGAGCAGCCGGGTCGAGGACCTCAACCTGTGCCTGGCCAGCACCGCGACGCTGCTGCGCGGCGTGCTGCCCGACAGCCTGAGCTTTGTCACCGAGCCCTGGCCGCAGCCCCTCGTGGTGCGGCTGGACCCGAACCAGCTGCAGGACGCCTTGCTGAACCTGGCGCTGAACGCCCGCGATGCCACCGGCGGCAAGGGCCGGATCACGATCCGCTGCCGCCTGGCCACCCTGGAAGCCGCGGCCGCCGCCAAGCTGGGCCTGGCCGCCGGCCAGTACGCGCAGCTCAGCGTCGAGGACGACGGCTGCGGCATGGACCAGCAGACCATGGACCGGATCTTCGAGCCCTTCTTCAGCACCAAGGCGCCGGGACAAGGCAGCGGCATGGGCATGGCGATGGTCTACGGCTTCGTCCAGCAATCGGCCGGCGCGATCGAACTGCGCAGCCAGGTCGAACAAGGCACCACCGTCTCGATCTTCTTCCCGCTGCACGAGGTCGAGGCCGCCTCGGCCGGACTGGCCAACGAGCCCGAACTGGCGACCGAAATCCCGTCCGAGGGCCGGCGCGGCCTGGCCCTGCTGGTCGAGGACGATCCGGGCCTGCGCCAGTTGCTGCGGCGCGAGCTGCTCGACATCGGCTTCTCGGTCATCGAGGCGGAAAACGGCGCCGAGGCCATCGACCTGATCGACCACACCCGGGGCATCGAGCTGCTGCTGTCCGATGTCGTGATGCCAGGCGCGATCGACGGCCTCGGCGTCGTGGCCCATGCGCGCGCGCAGGGCAGCATCCCGCGCATCGTGCTGATGAGCGCCTTCGTGCCCAACCGTGCAGTGGCGGCAGAAGTGCCGCTGCTGCAAAAGCCGTTCTCGCGCGCCGAACTGCTGCATGCCCTCTCTGGTGCCAGGCCATGAACGAAGCCCCTACCCCGCAAAAACCCAATGCCTGCAGCCCGCTGATCTTCGTCATCGAGGACGACAGCGGGGTGGCGCAACTCGTGGTCCGGATGCTGGAATCGTTCCAGTTCCAGGTCCGGCGCTTCGGCGACGGCGGCTCGGTGCTGCAGCATATCCGGGCCGAACATCCGGCGCTGTGCATCGTCGATCTCGGCCTGCCCGACATGGACGGCATCGAGCTGGTGCGGCAGATCGGCCAGGTCAGTTCCTGCGGCGTGCTGATCCTGACCGGCCGCGACCATCCGGTCGACCGGGTGATGGGACTCGAGCTCGGCGGGGACGACTACATCACCAAACCCTTCGACCCGCGCGAGCTCGTCGCGCGCGTGCGCAGCATCCTGCGCCGCCGCCAGCCGCAGGACTCAGCCCCGGAGGCGCGGCAGCGCCGCTATGCCCGCTTCCTGAACTGGGGCTGGGATTGCGCCGCCAACACCCTGCGCGACCCCGAAGGCGGGGAACATGTGCTCGGCAATGCCGAGTCGCGGGTGCTCAACGCCTTCCTGGAGCGCCCGCACCAGATCCTCACGCGCGAGCAGCTGCTCGGCCAGCGCCACCTGTCGCCGATGGACCGCAGCATCGACGTGCGGATCTCACGCATCCGGCGCAAGCTCGAACCCGACCCGCAGAACCCCAAGATCATCAAGACCGTCTACGGCGCCGGCTACATGTTCACGGCCGCCGTCATCTGGTCATGAGTTCGTCCAATTCCGCTTGACCCGTCACTTGTCAATGAAAATTGGTCAATCAGTAATGGTAAGCTGATCGATCACGGTAGGTGGGGCCTGGATGCAGGTCCGCAGCCCGCCCGCCGTGAACGGCACAGTTGAACGCAAAAAAAGACCCACTCCCCCTCAACCCAGGAAACCCAGCCATGCGCTCCCTCAATAACCAGACCGTCGGCGAGGCCATCGGCCACGAAATGATCCTCGCGGTGCTGTTCGCGTCGCAGGACAACATCGACGCCGAAACCCTGTCCGAGATCAGCCAGTCGCTGATCCACTCCAAGCTGCTCGACGCCGTCGAGTGCCTGGACCCGGAAGAAAAGCAGGAAGTGCTCGAGTCGGCACAGAATGCGGTCGAGCGCGTCAAGCATCTGGCCGCCGCGATCCGCTCCGCCACCCGCAAGGCCGACTGACGGCCCACAAGAGACTCAAGCCGCAAAAAGCGGCTTGACAAGACAGATCAGGGGCAGATCAGGCCCATGATTGGGTCGGGGCGGGAGCTGACGACCGACTTGCTGGCCGCACAGCGGACAGATGAGGCCGGCGGCTCCCGCCGCGACCTCGCCTGCCTGCAATGCGGGTCAGCCCGCCAAAGCGATCAGTGGCGGAAGTGGCGCACGCCGGTGAACACCATCGCCACGCCGCGCTCGTTGGCCGCGTCGATCACTTCCTGGTCGCGCATCGAGCCGCCCGGCTGGATCACGCAGCTCGCGCCGGCATCGACCACCACGTCCAGGCCGTCGCGGAACGGGAAGAAGGCGTCGCTCGCGACCGCCGTGCCCTGCAGCGTCAGCTTGGCATGCTCGGCCTTGATGCTGGCGATGCGCGCCGAGTCGAGGCGGCTCATCTGGCCGGCGCCCACGCCCATGGTCATGCCGTCCTTGCAGAACACGATCGCGTTCGACTTGACGTACTTGGCCACCTTCCAGGCGAACAGCAGGTCTTCCATCTGCTGCGGGGTCGGCTGCTTGACGGTCACGACCTTGAGGTCGGCCAGCGTCATGTCGTGGTTGTCGGCGCTCTGCAGCAGCAGGCCCGAGCCGATGCGCTTGATGTCGACCGCATTGCGGCCCTGCTCGGCACCGCCAGCGGGCAGCTCGATCTTCATCAGGCGCACATTGGCCTTGGGCTTGAAGATCGCCAGCGCCTCGGGCGTGAAGTCGGTCGCGATCAGCACCTCGACGAACTGCTTGACCACTTCCTGCGCGGCCTTGCCGTCGAGCGGACGGTTGAAGGCGATGATGCCGCCAAAGGCGCTGGTCGGGTCGGTCTGGAAGGCCTTGCTGTAGGCCTCATGCGAGTCCTGGCCGACGGCGACGCCGCAGGGGTTGGCATGCTTGACGATCACGCAAGCCGGCACGTCGAAGCTCTTGACGCATTCCCAGGCGGCGTCGGCATCGGCGATGTTGTTGTAGGACAGCTCCTTGCCCTGCAGCTGCACGCCGGTGACCAGCGAACCCGGCAGCGGGTTGGCGTCGCGGTAGTAGGCGGCGCTCTGGTGCGGGTTCTCGCCATAGCGCAGGTCCTGCAGCTTGACGTAGTTGGCATTGCTCTGGCCCGGGAAGGCCAGGCGCTGCGGCTGCGCCTCGTCATCCGGCACGCCGGCGCTCAGGTCGACCGAGGACAGGTAGTTGCTGATCGCGGCGTCGTACTGGCTGATGCGGTTGAAGGCAGCGACCGACAGCTTGAAGCGGGTCTGGCTGCTGATGGCGCCGGCCTTGAGCTCGGCGACGACTTCGGCGTACTGGTCGGCGTCGGTCAGCACCGCGACATCCTTCCAGTTCTTGGCCGCGGAGCGCACCATGGCCGGGCCGCCGATGTCGATGTTCTCGATGGCATCAGCCAGCGTGCAGCCGGGCTTGGCCACCGTCGACTCGAACGGGTACAGGTTGACCACCAGGATGTCGATGGTGCCGATGCCGTGCTGTTGCAGCGCCGCCATGTGCTCGGGGAAGTCGCGGCGCGCCAGCAGGCCGCCATGCACCATCGGGTGCAGGGTCTTGACGCGGCCGTCGAGCATCTCGGGGAAGCCGGTCACCTCGGCGACTTCGGTCACGGGCAGGCCGTTGTCGGCCAGCAGCTTGGCGGTGCCGCCGGTCGAGATCAGCTGCACGCCCAGGGCGTTGAGTTCGCGCGCGAGTTCGAGCACGCCGGTTTTGTCGGAAACGGAAAGGAGAGCTTTCATGGCTTTTCCAAAGTGAATAAACGGTGGGGCGGACGGCTGCGGGCTCAGGCGATCAGGCCATGCTCGAGCAGCTTCTTGCGCAGGGTGTTGCGGTTCAGGCCGAGCCAGACGGCAGCGCGCGACTGGTTGAACTGGGCGCGCGCCATCACGACCTCGAGCATGGGCTTCTCGACCGCACGCATCAGCATGTCGTGCAGGTTGGCCGGTTCGGTGCCGTCGAGGTCGGCGAAATAGGTTTCGACGTTCTCGCGCACGCAGTCTTGCAGGGATTGCTTTTCAGTGCTCATGCAGCCAGTTTCCAGGGTTCGAAGGGGGTGGCGTCGAAGAACTCGCGCACGCAGTCGAGCTGGGCCGCGCAATCCTCGATCGCATTGATGCGGGTGCGGAACTGCTCCACCGCCAGCGGATCGACCGGCAGCGCGCGCGCATACCAGCCCAGGTGCTTGCGCGCGCTGCGCACGCCGGTGTATTCGCCGTAGAGCTCGTAATGCTCCTGCAGGTGCTCGAGCATCAGCGTGCGCAGCTCGGCCGCCGTCGGCGGCGCCAGATGGGTGCCAGTCGCGAGGAAATGGCCGATCTCGCGGAACAGCCAGGGCCGGCCCTGTGCCGCGCGGCCGATCATGACCGCATCGCAGCCGGTCGCGCGCAGCACCTCGCGCGCACGCTCCGGGCTGTCGATGTCGCCATTGGCCACCACCGGGATGCGCAGGCTGGCCTTGATCGCGGCCACGGTCTCATGCTCGGCGACGCCCTTGTAGCCCTGCTCGCGGGTGCGGCCATGCACGGTCAGCATCTGCACGCCGGCGCGCTCGGCCGCCAGCGCGAGCGCCGGCGCATTCCTGACCGACTGGCACCAGCCGGTGCGCATCTTGAGCGTGACCGGCACGCCATGCGGCTCGCAGGCGGCGACCACGGCCTCGACGATCTGCAGCGCCAGCGCCTCGTCCTGCATCAGCGCCGAACCGGCCCATTTGTTGCAGACCTTCTTGGCCGGGCAGCCCATGTTGATGTCGATGATCTGCGCGCCGCGGTCGAGGTTGTAGCGCGCGGCGTCGGCCATCATCTCGGCATCGGTGCCGGCGATCTGGACCGCGATCGGGCCCGGCTCGCCGCGGTGGTCGGCACGGCGCGAGGTCTTCAGGCTGTCGCGCAGGTCGGGACGCGAGGTCACCATCTCGCTGACCGCGTAGCCGGCGCCGAGCTGCTTGCACAGGCGACGGAACGGCCGGTCCGTCACCCCGGCCATGGGGGCGACGAACAGGGCGTTCGGGAGCTCATAGGGACCGATGCGCATGCAGACAGGGACTTCGGGCGGTGAAAATAAAAACCCGCCGGCCGACGCGCAGAAAGGCGCCGGACAGCGGATGCTCAAAAAGGAGGCACCAATTGTAGCCGCTCGCGGGGTCGCAGGGCAAATCCGTCCCTTCGATGACTGTCACGACGGCCTCCTATACTGTCGTCATGGAAGCCTGGATGACGACGCTGCTGCAGACCCTGAGCCTGCCCGAGTACGGGCTGGGCACGGCCTTCGTGGTCGCCTTCCTGTCGGCCACGCTGCTGCCAATGGGCTCGGAACCGGTGGTGTTCGGGCTGGTCAAGCTCAACCCCGAACTGTTCTGGCCCGCGATCGGCGTCGCTACGCTCGGCAACACCCTGGGCGGCATGGTCAGCTGGGCCATGGGCTGGGGCGCCCATGCCCTGATCGACCGCGAACGCGGCCATGCCACCCATCTGCGGGCGGTGGACTGGCTCGAGCGCTTCGGCCCCAAGGCCTGCCTGCTGGCCTGGCTGCCCGTCGTCGGCGACCCGCTCTGCCTGGTTGCCGGCTGGCTCAAGTTTCCGCCGCTGGCCTGCGCCTGCTACATGGCGATCGGCAAGTTCCTGCGCTACCTGATGCTGACTGCAGGCCTGCTCTGGGCCGCCGAAGGCCTGCAACTGCCGGGCTGGCTGCTCAAGGCAGCCGGCTGAGGCCCGGACGGGGCGAAGGAGCTCAGGCCAGGCCGAAGGCGGCGACCAGGCGCGCGCACAGCTCGCGCCAGCCGGCGACCGCCTCGTCCCAGGGTGCCTGGTGGGCCGCCAGCTCCACCTGCTTGGCGAAAGCCGACAATTCGGCATAGCCCAGGGTCAGCAGCACGCCCTTGAGCGTGTGCGCAGCGCGGCGCAGGGCCTGGGCATCGCCGGCCTGGACGGCGGCATCGCCCTCCTGCAGGTCGACCGGGAACTGCTGCACCGCCGAGGCGCGGAACACCCGGTAGAACTCGGCGTCGCCGTCGAAATAGACGGCAACCGCCTGCTGCTCGTGCGGCGGGAGTGAATCGGACGGCCTCATCGGCTGGCTCATTCGGCTTCTGCGGCTTCGGTGTCCAGCGCCTCGTCACCGCTCTTGTCGGACATGGCAGGCGCGAACAGATGGCCCAGCGCCTTGTCGATCAGCGGCGGCAGCTCGCTGACCAGCTTGGGCTTGTGCACCACGTCGGCGCCCTGCAGCGCAAAGGCATAGGGCGCGCGCTGGTCCTCGTCGAGCGAGGTCAGCACGATCAGCTTGCAATTGCCGAACAGCGCATGGCGGCGCAGGCCGGTGATCATGGTCGCGCCATCGATGCCTGGCAGCAGGATGTCGACAATGATCAGGTCCGGCTGCAGGTGGCCGAAGGACACCAGGCCGGTGATGCCGTCATTGGCCACATGCAGGTCGACCGCCGGAAACTTCTGCTTGACCAGCATCGTGACCAGGTTCTGGAAATGCGAGGAGTCCTCGATCAGCAGCACGCGCGGCACATGGACGATGGCGCGGCGGCGGCCCGGGCCGCGGATCTCGCCGGTGTGTCCGGTGAAGCTGGCCACGCCAGTGACGCCAGCGCGGCTGCCCTGGATCCAGCGCTCGAGCGACTCGCGCGTGATGCGGCGGTGACCGCCTGGAGTCTTCCAGGCCTGCAGGTCACCACGATCGACCATCAGCTGAACAGACCGCACCGCCATGCCCAGGATCTTGGCCACCTCCAGCGTGGTGTAATAGTTGGACGAGGACATCTCGGTGTTGGACATGGTGCAGCTCGCAAATCGACAGGACAAGACTCAGTTAGTGAGCACTACAGGAAGCTTATTTAGCTATTTTATTAAATATTCCTGCAGCTACAAGAAAAAAACGCCCCCAGATGGCTAATGGGAGCGCATTTTTTCACCAGGAGGCAGTCCGGCCAGGCGGCTGGCCAGGCCCCGACCCCGGATCACTGGCCTGAGAGCAGGCGCTTCCAGCCTTCGAGGCCGAGCGCGCGCACCGTCTTGAGATTGCGCTCGACGATGTCCTCGGCGCTGTCGCCCGACTCGACCGCGCGGTCGATGCTGTCCTCGCGCAGCAGGTGCAGCGTCGCATAGGGCGCGCGGTTGGTGAGGTTGTCGGCGTCGTCGGGCTCGGTGTCCTCGAACTGGAAGGCCGGGTGGAAGGGCGCGACCTGGATCACGCCCTCGAGCTCATGCTCTTCCAGCACCTCGTCGACCACGTTGAGGAAGTCGTTGAAGACGAAGAAGTCCGGGAACAGCGTCGGGTGCACCAGCAAGGTGGTGTCGACCTGCTCGGCCGGCGTGGTCTTGAGCAGCTCGAGCTCGCGATCCAGGTCGTCGAGCAAGGCGTCGATGTTGCGCGCGCGGCTGACCACGATGCGGACCTGGTTCTTGACATAGACCGACTTGGCGAACGGACACAGATTGAGCCCGATGACGGCCTGCTCGATCCAGCGCCGCATCTCGGCTTGCACCTGCTCGTCGCTCGGGGCCTGGGTGTTTTCGGACATGGGATACCTTTCGTGACGATGCCGCCGCACCGGGGTCCGATCAGGCCCTGGCGCGGCGGCATCCATGGATGGAACCGGGGTCGGTCGCGGATTACTTCAGGGCCTTGAAGCGCACGCGCTTGGGACGCGCGCCCTCTTCGCCCAGGCGCTTCTTCTTGTCGGCCTCGTACTCGGTGAAGTTGCCGTCGAAGAACTTCCACTGCGAGTCGCCCTCGCAGGCCAGGATATGGGTACAGATGCGGTCGAGGAACCAGCGGTCGTGCGAGATCACCATGGCCGAGCCGGCGAACTCGAGCAGCGCCTCTTCGAGCGCGCGCAGGGTTTCGACGTCGAGGTCGTTCGACGGTTCGTCGAGCATCAGCACGTTGCCGCCCTGGGCCAGGGTCTTGGCCAGGTGCAGGCGGCCGCGCTCACCGCCCGACAGGTTGCCGACCAGCTTCTGCTGGTCGTTGCCCTTGAAGTTGAAGCGACCGATGTAGGCACGGCTCGGCATCACGAACTTGCCGACCACGATGTTGTCGAGGCCGCCCGAGACGTCTTCCCACACCGTCTTGCTCGCGTCCAGGCTCTCGCGGCTCTGGTCGACGAAGGCCAGCTTGGCGGTCTGGCCGATGGTGACCTCGCCCGCATCCGGCGTCTCGACGCCCTGGATCATGCGGAACAGGGTCGACTTGCCGGCGCCGTTGGGGCCGATGATGCCGACGATGGCGCCCGGCGGCACCGAGAAGCTCAGGTTGTCGATCAGCAGGCGCTCGCCGAAGGACTTGCTGACGTTCTTGAACTCGATCACCTGGTTGCCCAGGCGATCGGCCACCGGGATGAAGATCTCGTTGGTCTCGTTGCGCTTCTGGTAGTCGACGTCCGACAGCTCCTCGAAGCGGGCCAGGCGCGCCTTGCTCTTGGCCTGGCGGCCCTTGGCGTTGCTGCGCACCCACTTGAGTTCTTCCTTCATCGCCTTGGTGCGGGCGTCCTCGGTGCGCTGCTCGGTCTCGAGGCGGCGTTCCTTCTGGTCCAGCCAGTCGGAGTAGTTGCCCTTGTACGGGATGCCATGGCCACGGTCGAGTTCAAGGATCCACTCGGCGGCGTTGTCGAGGAAGTAGCGGTCGTGGGTGATCGCGACCACGGTGCCGGGGAAGCGGCTCAGGAACTGCTCGAGCCACTCGACCGATTCGGCGTCCAGGTGGTTGGTCGGTTCGTCGAGCAGCAGCATGTCGGGCTTGGACAGCAGCAGGCGGCACAGCGCGACGCGGCGCTTCTCGCCACCCGACAGGTTCTTGATGATGGCGTCCCAGGGCGGCAGGTTGAGCGCGTCGGCAGCCAGCTCGAGCTGCAGGTCGGTGTTCTCGGAGCCGGCTGCGGCGATGATGGCCTCGAGCTCGGCCTGCTCGGCAGCCAGCGCGTCGAAGTCGGCATCTTCCTCGGCATAGGCGGCGTAGACCTCCTCGAGGCGGGCCTTGGCTTTCAGCGCGCCGCCGATGCCCTCCTCCACCGCCTGGCGCACGGTCTGCTCGGGATCGATCTGCGGCTCCTGCGGCAGGTAGCCGATCTTGATGCCCGGCATCGCGATCGCTTCGCCCTCGATCTCCTTGTCGATGCCGGCCATGATCTTGAGCAGGGTCGACTTGCCGGAGCCGTTCAGGCCCAGCACGCCGATCTTGGCACCGGGGAAGAAGCTGATGGAGACGTCCTTCAAGATCTGCCGCTTGGGCGGCACGGTCTTGGTGACGCGGTTCATGGAAAAAACGTATTGGGCCATGGGACAGGTAGTAGGTGATAGATCGGCAAAAACGCAAGGCCACTTGCGTGCAACCATGCATTATCCCTTTATGCGACAATGTCAGCGTGTGCACCTGCAGTCAGTGCCACGCCAGCGCCCTGCTGGGGCTTACCGCCCGACCTGTCCGGTCGGCCACGGAGCCCGCCTTCGATTCGCATCAGCCCGCTAGACTGGCCGGTCGCCCAACACAAATGGGCGCTGGAATGGCCGATGTCCCAAGCGCAACGGACTTGCGCCCCCAACAACATGACATTTGAAGAACTGAAGCTGGCCCCGGCCATCCTCGAAGCCGTGCGCGAGCAGGGCTACGAACACCCGACGCCGATCCAGGCCGAAGCCATCCCCGCCGTGCTCGCGGGCCACGACCTGCTCGCCGGCGCCCAGACCGGCACCGGCAAGACCGCCGCCTTCACGCTGCCGATGCTGCACCGCCTGCAGGAAAGCGCGCCCGAAGCCGTCAAGGGCAAGGCCCGCCCGGTGCGCGCGCTGGTGCTGGCGCCGACGCGCGAACTCGCGGCCCAGGTCGAGGAATCGGTCAAGGCCTACGGCAAGCACCTCAAGCTCAAGTCGGCCGTGATCTTCGGCGGCGTCGGCATGAACCCGCAGATCAACGCGCTGCAAAAAGGCGTCGACATCCTGGTCGCGACCCCGGGTCGCCTGCTCGACCTGATCGAACAGGGCCATATCGACCTGTCCCAGGTCGAGATCCTGGTGCTCGACGAAGCCGACCGCATGCTCGACATGGGCTTCATCCACGACGTCAAGAAGGTGCTCAAGCTGGTGCCCAAGAACAAGCAGAGCCTGCTGTTCTCGGCCACCTTCAGCGACGAGATCCGCGAACTGGCCAACGGCCTGCTCAACGACCCCAAGAGCATCCAGGTCACCCCGCCCAACACCACGGTGCAGCGCATCAAGCAGACCATTCATCCGGTCGGCCGCGGCAAGAAGAAGGCGCTGCTCGCGCACATCATCAACCTGCACAACTGGAGCCAGGTGCTGGTGTTCACGCGCACCAAGTTCGGTGCCAACAACGTCGCCGACTTCCTGAACAAGAACAACATCAGCGCGATGGCGCTGCACGGCAACAAGAGCCAGACCGCGCGCACCCAGGCGCTGGCCGGCTTCAAGACCGGCGAGCTGCGCGCCCTGGTGGCGACCGACATCGCCGCGCGCGGCATCGACATCGACGAGCTGCCGCATGTCGTGAACTACGAGATCCCCAACGTCTGCGAGGACTATGTGCACCGCATCGGCCGCACCGGTCGTGCCGGCGCGCTGGGCGAGGCGGTCAGCCTGGTGAGCCTGGACGAGGAAGGCTTCATGATGGCGATCGAGAAGTTCACCAAGCAGCAGATCCCGGTCGAGATCTTCGACGAGTTCATGCCCGAGCCGGGCGAGAAGGCCGAGCCGATCGCGATGGGCCGCCAGACCATCTGGGGTGGAGCCGGCAAGCCGCCGAGCCGCGAAGTGATGGCCGCTGCCGCCAAGGCCGCGCGCAGCGAGATGATGGAACGCATCCGCGACAAGAAGACCACCGAAAAGGCGCCGCGGGCCGCCAAGCCGCGCAGCGCGCGCGCCGAAGGCGAACAGGCCGATGACAGCCAGCCGCCGCGCCAGGACGGCCAACGCCGTCGCGGTCCGGGTGGCCAGGGCGCCGGCGGCGCGCTGGGCCAGGGTCAAGGCCAGGGCCGCAACCGGCCGCGCCAGGACGGTGGCCGTCCGGGTGCACCGCGCGGCGAAGGCCGCGGCGCTGACGCGCGTGGCGAATTCCGCGGCGGTGCCGAAGGCCGCCGCGGCGGTCCGGGCGCCCAAGGTGGCCAGGGCGGCGCGGCGCGCCAGCCCGATCCGCTGCGCACCGGCATCGACGCCCTAGGCGAGCGCGGTCGCGGCCGCGGCGGCCGTCCGGGCGGCGGCGGTCGTCCCGGCAATGGCGGCCCGGGTCGCCAGGGCGGCGGTGGCGGCGGCATCGATCCGCTGCGCACCAGCTATGGCCGCATCAAGTAAGCCCTAGCCGCAGCAATATGAAAACGGCGTGGCCCTTCGGGGCCACGCCGTTTTTGCTTGGCAGGGGTCAGGCCAGGCGCCCGGGCCAGCTCTGGGCCCGGGCGCGGCTCACCAGCGGCGCACGCGCCCGGTATCGAGGTGGACGAACTGCGAATCCGGGTAGAAGCCGACGCCGCCGGCCTGCAGCGACAGCGCCGCGTCGCGCAGCTCGGCCAGCGGGACGCCGGGCAGGCGGACATCGATCGCGCGCCCTTCCATGTGCAGGCTCTTCTTGGCCACGCCCCCGCCGCCCTTCTGGCGCAGCCGGCCATTGGTATCGGGGCAGCGGTAGCCCGAGATCACGTCATAGGGCATGCGCGCGCCGAGCAGCGCACGCACCCGGTGCAGCTGCTCGAACAGCAGCGGATCCATGCTGCCGACCTCGCCGGTATAGTGATCGCGCAGGAAGCGGTTCAGGCGCCCGAGCGAATCGGGCTGGAACTGGTCGCCAACCGCATAGACCAGGTTCAGGCGCTCGTGGGTGTGGGTGTGAAAGAACTCGAGCGAGCGGCCTGCGGCGGCATTCGGGCTGGCGCTCGCGTGCGCCCAGGCCGGCAAGGCGGCAGCAGCGATCAGCCCGCTGCTGCGGGCAAAAAAACGGCGTCGTGCCGGCAGATGCGGAGGTGTCATGGAAAGCTAGGGAGTCAGCCAGGCCGGTGCTGCCTCAGTGCGGCGTCGAGCCGGCGGTCATGGCCGTACAGATCGTTGAAGAAGTAGATTTGATCACCCTTGACCAAGGTAGTTCCGTAGTGGATCAGCACCGGTACCGGATCGGCCAGCTTGAGCGTGTTCGAGCTGCCTTGCGCCATCGCCGACTCGATGCGCGCCCGGTCCCAGCCCGCCATGCCCTGCAGCACGAATTCGGCCAGCTCGACCGGCTTCTCGACCCGGATGCAGCCATGGCTGTAGTCGCGCCGCTCGCGACCGAACAGCGAGACTGCCGGCGTGTGGTGCAGGTAGATGTTGTCGGCGTTGGGAAAGACGAACTTGATGTCGCCGAGCGCGTTCTGCGGGCCGGGGCGCTGGCGGATGCGCATCCGGCCGGCCAGCACCGCATCGAGATGGGCGCCCGAGAGCGCGCGCTGGACACTGCCGTCGGCGCCGACGAACTCGAAGCCCATGCGATCGAAGTAGCCCGGGTCGCGGCGCAACTTCGGGATGGTTTCGGCGCGCGCGATCGAGGGCGGAATGTTCCAGTAGGGGCTGAACTCGATGAAGCGCATGTCCTCGTCGAACAGCGGCGTGCGGGTGTCGAGCGCCCGCCCGACCACGACCCGGGACTCGAGCGCGACGCGCACGCTGCCATCCGACGCGACCTCGTAGGCACGCAGCATGAACTCGGGCAGGTTGACCACCACCATGCGCCTGGCCTTGAGCAGCGGGGTCCAGCGCAGGCGCTCGAGCGCGAGCTCGATCTGGTGCGCGCGGGCGGCCGGATCGACCTCGAGCTGCGCCAGGGTGGTGGCGCCGATCACGCCGTCCGGCTCCAGGCCGTGGCGCTGCTGGAAGCGGCGCACCGCCTCGACCAGCTCGACCTCGTAGCGCGGCGCTCCGGACCCGGCATCCACGGCACCCGCCGACGGCGCTGCCGTGCCGGCCGCGAGATCGCCGAGCAGCTGCAGGCGCTGGGCCAATCGCTCCAGGCCGCTCCAGGGCTGGCCCGGCTCGAGCTTGCGCGTGCGCGACTGGGCCGGCCTGGGCAGCTGCGGCAGCGCCTCGTTCCAGGCCGGGTGTCCAGCCAGGCTGCGGTAGCGCGCCAGCGCCTGGCGCAGCCGGCCGTACTGGGACAGCTGCGGTACCGCTGCGGCGACCGCCGCCGCCGGTTCCTGCCGCTGCAAGGCGGTGCGCAGCAGCTGGCCAGGGTCGAAAGGCACTTGCCGGCCCGGACGGTAGCGCTGACCGAGCTGGACCGGGTCGATGCGGCCGCGGTGCAGGTCGGTCAGGTAATGCTCGAAGGCGCGCGTCAGGGCTTGCTCGGCGGCATCGGCTTGCGGTCCGGGCGCGAGCGGCCGGGAAAAGGCCTGGGCCAGGCCGGCGGCCTCGTAGTCCTGCGGATCGAGGCCATGGCTGGCCGCGTCGGCCAGCAGGTGCAAGGCCGCGCTGGTCTGCGGCAGCGGGTGGCCCGACTCGTCGAGCCAGAGCCGGCCCCCGCTCGCAGCCGCCAGGTCCGCGGCCAGCGCGCGCAGCGGGCCGGCGACCGTGCAGGCCAGTGCCGTCAGCAGCAAGCGACGCCGGAACAGGCCGTCCACCGGTACGACGCCAGGCACCGGGGAGCAGGCCAGGCGCTTCATCGCGTCAGGCAGGCGATCACGCCGCGCAGCGTGAACAGCCTGGGATAGTCGGCCTCGGGGGCGATTTCCGCCAGCATGCTGGCGGCCAATTGGCGGATGTCAGCTTCTTTCATGGTGCCATGTTCGCATATCCAGGGCTGTCCGGGGCCGTGCAAGGTCTGGCGCCGCAGCCCGGCCTGGGCCCAGCCTTCGCGCCCAGGACCCGGGCGATGCGGTTTTCCTGCAACGCTTAATGAACCATAAGTTTTCCCTAAGTCTGGCCGCGCAGAATCGCTCGCATGGTGGCTGGGATGACCTGGCCGCTCCCCGACATTAGGAGTCCGAGATGAAAAAATCCCTGTTCGCCATCCTGACCGCTGCTGCCGTGACCGTCCGTCCGGTCCAGACCCAGACCGCCGCTGCCTGAAGAACTTTCGGGGCCGGCAGGCCCTGTGGGTGGACGCCATCGTCAAGCGCGCCACTTTTTACCGACAATCCAGGCATCTACTGTTGACGATGCCATGCGACTGCTATTAGCCGAAGACGACGACATGCTGGGCTCCAGCATGCAAAAAGCCCTCAAGCTGGCCGGGTTCCAGGTCGACTGGGTCAAGGACGGCGCTGCCGTGCTCAAGACCGTGGCCGACAGCCACGATGCCCTGCTGCTCGACCTCGGCCTGCCCGGGCTCGACGGGCTGCAGGTGCTCGAGGCCCTGCGCCAGCGTGGCCAGCACCTGCCGGTGCTGATCGTGTCGGCCCGCCAGACGGTGGAAGACCGGATCGGCGGCCTCAACCGCGGTGCCGACGACTACATCACCAAGCCCTTCGACCTCAACGAGCTGGTCGCCCGCCTGCACGCGCTGATCCGGCGCAACCAGGGCCGCAGCCAGCCGGTGCTCCATTGCGGCACGCTGCAGCTCGACCCGATCCGGCGCGAAGCCTGGCTCGCCGGCCAGGGGCTCGAGCTCTCGCAGCGCGAGTTCGACCTGCTCGAGCACCTGATGGAGCGCCCCGGCACGGTGCTGTCGCGCGAACAGCTCGAGGCCAGGCTCTACGGCTGGCAGGAAGAGGTCGCGAGCAACGCGATCGAGGTCCACCTGCACCACCTGCGCCGCAAGCTCGGCAGCGACTGGATCAAGAACGTGCGCGGCGTGGGCTACAAGCTGGTCGATGCCTCGGCGGCGCGGCCTGCGCCATGAACTCAATCCGCTCGCGCCTGCTGGTCTGGCTGATCGGCGCGCTGCTGCTGAGCAGCCTGCTGGCCAGCGCGCTGACCTACGAGATGGCCTGGCGCGGCTTCAACGCGATACGCGACTACGGCCTCGAGCAGATCGCCTATTCGATCGTGCGCCACGACACCCAGGACTGGCTGACCGACCAGCCCGATCCGGAGCCAAGCACGCCTGCCGACCCGACCCAGGCGGCCGAGCCGACGCCGAACCCGATCCAGGACGATGGCCAGTTCGTGAGCCAGATCTGGACCAGCAATGGCCGGCTGATCTACTCCTCGCTGACCGACACCGGCCCGCCGCTGCAGGAACCCGGCCTGCACCAGGTCGAATGGGACGGCACGCGCTGGCGCATCTACACGCTGCGCGACCGCGAGCGCGTGATCCAGGTGGCGACTCCGGCCGAGCGCCGCTGGCGCGCCTTCCTCGAATATGTGCCAGCCCTGCTGGCCCCGCTGGTGCTGCTGCTGGTGCTGCTGGGCTTCCTGATCAGCGCGGCCGTCAGCGGTGCGCTGCAGCCGCTGCGCCGGCTGCGCGAGGAGATCGGCGCGCGCGATGTCGCGCTGCTGAGCCCGCTGGAGCCCGACGAGATGCCAGACGAGATCTTGCCCCTGGTCGACACGCTGAACCAGCTGCTGGCCAAGGTCGACCGGCTGCTGGCGACCCAGCGCGCCTTCCTGGCCGATGTCGCGCACGAGCTCAACACCCCGCTGGCCGCGATCAAGCTGCAGGTCCAGCTCGCGCAGCAGGCCCGGGCACAGGGCCAGCCGGTCTCGCTCGACGAGCTGGAGGCGGGCATCGAGCGCGCGGTGCACCTGGTCGCGCAATTGCTGCAGATGGCCAGGCTCGAGCCCGACGCACGGCCGCTCGAGATGCAGCCGGTCGCGCTCGAGCAGCTCGCGCGCGAGCGGGTGCTGGCCTTCCTGCCCCAGGCCGAGCACAAGCAGATCGACCTCGGGCTGGAGTCGGACGGTCCGCTCGAGGTCAAGGGCGACCTGCACCAGCTGCGCGTGCTGATCGACAACCTGATCGACAACGCGCTGCGCTACTGTCCCGAAGGCGCGCGCATCGATGTCCGGCTGCAGCGGCAAGACGGCCGCAAGCGGCTCGAGGTGGCCGACGACGGCCCCGGCATCGCCGATGCCGACAAGGCGCGGGTGCTGCAGCGCTTCGTGCGGCTGCGCCCGGCCGACACCACCGGCAGCGGCCTCGGCATGGCGATCGTGCGCCAGATCGCCGAACAGCACCAGGCCAGCTTGAGCCTGCTCGACACCCCGGGCGGCGGGCTCACGGTGCGCATCGAATGGCCCGCCGGCGGGCTGGCCTGAAGCCAGGTCGGACCCAGGGAATTTCCCGCGCAGCGGCGCGGCCGGCCAGCCGATATCGCACAATCAGGCACATGAAAATCTTGCATACCATGTTGCGCGTTGGCAACCTCGAGCGCTCGATCGCCTTCTACACCCAGGTGCTGGGCATGAGCCTGCTGCGCCGCTCCGAGAACCCCGAGTACCAGTACTCGCTCGCCTTCCTGGGCTACGAGGGCGGCAACCCGGCCCAGGCCGAGATCGAGCTGACCTACAACTGGGGCACCGAGAGCTACGAGCTGGGCACGGCCTACGGCCATATCGCCATCGGCGTGCCCGACGCCTATGCCGCCTGCGAAAAGATCAAGGCCGCCGGCGGCCAGGTCACGCGCGAGGCCGGCCCGGTCAAGGGCGGCAGCACCGTGATCGCCTTCGTGACCGACCCGGATGGCTACAAGATCGAGCTGATCCAGCGCGCCGAGGACCAGGCCGGCGTCGGGCTGCGCTGAAGCCGCATCGGCAAACAGAACGCCCCCTGCGCGAGGGGGCGTGTTCGATCCTGGAGCCAGTGCAGGATCAGAGCGTGACCGCGCCGCCCAGGTAGGGCCGCAGCGCGACCGGCACGCTGATGCTACCGTCGGCGTTCTGGTAGTTCTCGAGCACCGCGACCAGGGTGCGGCCGACCGCCAGGCCGGAGCCGTTGAGCGTGTGCACGAGTTCGTTCTTGCCCTGCGCGTTCTTGAAGCGGGCCTGCAGCCGGCGCGACTGGAAGGCCTCGCAGTTGGACACCGAGCTGATCTCGCGGAAGGTGTTCTGCGCCGGCAGCCAGACCTCGAGGTCGTGGGTCTTGGCGGAGCCGAAGCCCATGTCGCCGGTGCACAGCGCGATCACGCGGTAGGGCAAGCCCAGCGCCTGCAGCACGGCCTCGGCGTGGCGGGTCATTTCCTCCAGCGCCTCGTAGCTCTTCTCGGGGTGGACGATCTGCACCATCTCGACCTTGTCGAACTGGTGCTGGCGGATCAGGCCGCGCGTGTCGCGACCGGCGCTGCCGGCCTCGGAGCGGAAGCAGGGGCTGTGCGCGGTCAGCTTGATCGGCAGCTCGGATTCGGCCACGATCTCGTCGCGCACGAAGTTGGTCAGCGGCACCTCGGAGGTCGGGATCAGGTACAAGGCCTGGGTGTCGGGCACCTCCTCGCCTTCCTGGCCGCCCTTCTTGGCCGCGAACAGGTCGGCCTCGAACTTGGGCAGCTGGCCGGTGCCGCGCAGCGACTCGGCGTTGACGATGTAGGGCACGTAGCACTCGGTGTAGCCATGCTGCTGGGTCTGCAGGTCGAGCATGAACTGCGCCAGCGCGCGGTGCAGGCGCGCGACCGGCCCCTTCATGACGGCGAAGCGCGAGCCCGACAGCTTGGCCGCGGTCTCGAAGTCCAGCCCGAGCGGCTCGGCCAGCGCGACATGGTCCCTGGCCTCGAAGCCGAGTTCGGGCGGATTGGCGCCGTAGCCACCCTGCGGGCTCCAGCGGCGCAGCTCGACGTTGCCGGACTCGTCGGCGCCGACCGGCACGCTCTCGTGCGGCAGGTTGGGCACCGCCTGCAGCAGCGCCAGCAGCTCGCCCTGGATCTGGTCCAGCCGCGCAGCGGAATGCTCGAGCTCGGTCTTGTACTGGCCGACCTCGGCCATCACGGCATCGGCCTCGGCATGCTGGCCCTTGCCCTTGAGCTGGCCGATCTGCTTGGACAGGGTGTTGCGCTTGCTCTGCAGCTCCTCGGTGCGGATCTGCAGCGACTTGCGCTCGTGCTCGAGCGACTGGAAGGCATCGACGTCGAGGAAGGCTTGCGGGTTCTTGCGGGTTTGCAGTCGCTCGACGACGGCGTCGAGGTCCTTGCGCAGCAGGGTGATATCTAGCATGTTGATCCTTAGGAATGGGGACCGGCGCGGCGCTCAGGCCGGGTCGGCTTCGATCTTGAGTCCCTTGGGCAGCGGGAACTTGGTGGTCTCGCGCACGCCGTCGAGGCTGCGCACCGCGGTCGCGCCAAGCGCCTTGAGGCGCTGGACCACGCCCTGCACCAGGTCCTCGGGCGCCGAGGCACCGGCGGTCACGCCGACGCTGGAGCGGCCCGCGAACCAGGCGTCCTGCAGCTCGCTGGCGTCGTCGACCATGTAGGCCGGCACGCCCAGGCGCTCGGCGAGCTCGCGCAGGCGGTTGGTGTTCGAGCTGGTCGGGCTGCCGACCACGACCACCGCATCGACCTGGGTCGCGAGCAGCTTGACCGCATCCTGGCGGTTCTGCGTCGCATAGCAGATGTCCTGCTGCTTGGGACTGCGGATGTTTGGAAAGCGCGCCTTGACGGCGGCGGTGATCGCGGCGGCGTCATCGACGCTGAGCGTGGTCTGGGTCACCACGGCGAGCTTGTCGGTCTGCGCGGGCTGGACCTTGGCCACGTCCGCCACGTCCTCGACCAGGTGGATGCCGCTGTCGAGCTGGCCCATCGTGCCCTCGACCTCGGGGTGGCCCTTGTGGCCGATCATGATGAACTCGTAGCCTTCCTTGTGCAGCTTGGCGACCTCGACATGGACCTTGGTCACCAGCGGGCAGGTGGCGTCGAAGATGCGGAATCCGCGTGCCTCGGCTTCGCGCTGCACCGCCTGGCTCACGCCATGGGCGCTGAACACCAGGGTCGCGCCGGGCGGCACCTCGGACAGCTCCTCGATGAAGATGGCGCCGCGGTCTTTCAGGTCGTTGACGACATGGGTGTTGTGCACGATCTCGTGCCGGACATAGATCGGGCGACCGAACTTCTCCAGCGCGCGCTCGACGATCTCGATCGCGCGATCGACGCCGGCGCAGAAACCGCGCGGCTCGGCCAGCAGGACCTGCTCCATCACAGCACCCCGATCAGCTGGACTTCGAAGCGCACCGGCTGGCCGGCCAGCGGGTGGTTGAAGTCGAAGCGCACCGCGCCGTCGGCATTGACCTCGAGCACGGTGCCGGCATAGCTGCCCAGGCCGTCGGGGGTCGGGAACTGCACCACGTCGCCCGCGACATATTGCTCGTTGCGGTCGCCGAGCTGGTCGAGCAGCTTGCGCGCGACCCATTGCACCATCTCGGGCTGGCGCTCGCCAAAGGCCTCGCCGGGGGCGAGCTCGATCACGGTGTGGGTGCCCTCTTCCAGGCCGAGCAGGCGCGCCTCGATCGCGGGCGAGAGTTCGCCGCTGCCCAGGCTGAGCGTGGCCGGCTGGGCCTCGAAGGTATTGATGAAATCGCGCCCGTCCGGACCCGAGAGGCGGTAATGCAAGGTGAGGAAGGAATCGGATTCGACTTGAGCCATGGGGTTGACACCTGCGGACGCAAAAATTAAAAACACCGCACAGACCCGGGAGGCGTGCGCCAGAGCACGCACCGGGCAGGGGCGCCAAACCCCTATTGTAGGAAAGGGAGGGCTCCCGCATGGCCGGCAAGCGCATTCCACTCGAAGGACTGCCGAGCGACTCGCGCCCGCGCGAGAAGCTGCTGCAGCGCGGACCTGGGGCGCTCAGCGACGCCGAGCTGCTCGCGCTGCTGCTGCGCACCGGCATCGCGGGCAAGAACGTGCTGCTGCTGGCGCAGGAGCTGGTCGATGCCTTCGGTGGCGTCGCCGGCCTGCTGCACAGCGGCGCCGACGAGCTCGGGCGCATCAAGGGCCTGGGGCCGGCCAAGCGCGCCGAGCTGCTGGCGGTGGTCGAGCTCGCGCGCCGCGCGCTGGCGCAGCAGATCCGGCAGAAGCCGCTGTTCGACAGCCCGCAGGCGGTCGCGCATTACCTGCAGCTGCATTTCGGCCACAAGCCGCACGAGGTGTTCGCGGTGCTGTTCCTCGACAGCCAGCACCGGTTGCTGGCGCTCGAGGAGTTGTTCCGCGGCACATTGGCGCAGACCTCGGTCTATCCGAGAGAAGTCGTGCTGCGCGCGCTGCACCACCATGCGGCGGCCGTGGTGCTGGCGCACAACCACCCGAGCGGGACGGCCGAGCCCTCGCGCGCCGACGAGATGCTGACGCAGACGCTGAAATCCGCGCTGTCGCTGGTCGACGTGCGCGTGCTCGATCACTTCGTCGTCACCGCGTCGGCCTGCCGCTCGATGGCCGAGCTCGGCCTGGTCTGAGCCCATCCGGCTGGGCGCGGGATTGCCCCAGGCCAAATTCAGGTCGTCTGGCGAACAATTGCTGTAAAAAATGTTTAATATAGATGTAGTAGGAAAAATGCTCCGAATGCACCCATCTGATCCAGCGCACAAGGAAAGCGGTTTTTTCCTGCCTGGCGGCAGCGCTTCCAGACTTCCAAGCCATCCATCACCAAGGGCCATTTCCTAGCCGATGTTTTCCTTAACCAAGCAATTGATGCTGGGACTCAGGTTCCCGGCCAAGATGAGCCTGACGCTCGCCCCCATGGTCCTGCTGGCCGCCTGGCTGGCCGCGCAGGCGAGCACCGTCGTGGGCGCCCCGCTGGCCTGGGGCAGCTTCGGCCTGGGTCTGACGCTGTCGGCCTACCTGGGAATCAGCTTTCACCGCTCGGTCTTAGGCGGCGTGAAGGCCTTGCGGCGCCACATGATCAACATCTCGATGGGCGAGTTGCGCAACGATATCCAGGCCCAGGGCAAGGACGAGTTCACCCGGCTGCTGCGTGAATTGAACAACATGCAGATCGGACTGCGCGAGACCGTGGTGCTGGTCCAGTCGAGCAGCTCCGAGGTGGTCCAGTCGAGCAGCGAAATCGCGGGCGGGGCGCAGGATCTGTCAAGCCGGGTCGAATCAGCGGCGGCGGCGCTCGAGGAACTGGCGGCCGCGCTCGACCAGTCGAGCTCGGTGACGGCGCATACCGCTGAATCGGTGGCCAAGGCGTCCGAGCTGGCGCTCAACAACGCCGTGGTCGCGCAGCGCGGCGGACAGGTGATGGAGGACGTGGTCAGCACCATGGAGCATATCCAGGTCTCCTCGAGCAAGATCAACGACATCATCGGCGTGATCGACGGCATCGCCTTCCAGACCAATATCCTGGCGCTCAACGCGGCCGTGGAAGCCGCGCGCGCGGGCGAGCAGGGCCGGGGCTTTGCCGTGGTGGCCGGCGAAGTGCGCAGCCTGGCGCAGCGCAGCGCGACGGCCGCGCGCGAGATCAAGGGCCTGATCAGCACCAGCGTCGGCGAGATCAACCATGGGGTCGAGGTGGTGCGCGGGGCCGGCAACGAGATGCAGGAAATCGTGACCAACGCCGACCATGTGCGCCAGCTGATGGAAGAGGTGGCGCGGGCCGCACGCGAGCAAAGCCAGGGTATCGCGCAGATCGGCATGGCGATCCAGGGGCTGGACCAGAGCACCCAGGCCAATGCCTCGCTGGTCGAGGAAACGGCCGCCGCCGCCAGCAGCCAGCAGGCGGCCGCGATCAGGATGGCCGCGATGGTGGACGAGTTCCGGCTGCCAGGCGAAACCCGCTCGAGCTCGAAAGTCGAGGGCCTGGACATGGACGCCTTCATCGACGCGCACAGGCAGTGGAAGGTCAAGTTGCGCGAGGCGATCGAGAATCACGAGTCGGTCGATACCGAGACCCTCAAGCGCGACGATTGCTGCGCGCTGGGTCAATGGATCTACGGGGACGGCAAGCGGCGTTTTGGCGGCTCGCCCTCCTTCGTCGACCTGCTGTCGCAGCACCGCGACTTCCACCAGGTGGCGGGCGGCGTGGCAGTGATGATCAATGCGCGTCGCTTCAGCGACGCTGAGGATGCACTGGCACCGGGCACGCCGTTCAGCAACGCGACGCGCAACGTGGTGCACGTCCTCTCGACCGTCAAGCGCGTGGGCTTCTGAGCCTGCCCAGGCGGCAAGCCACTAGGGCCTGTTAACGCAATCGAAGGACCTCGGCGATGAACGCGACGGTGATGAAGGCCGCAAACATCACA
>NZ_PVLQ01000081.1 GCF_002980595.1 Malikia granosa | reverse complement strand
GAGTGATTTCAAGGTGTCTTTACTGCCTTTTTGGCCAGCAGCTTGGCCAGCGACACATGGGGCTTCTTCGGGTCGTGCGCCCGCTTGGCGGTGGGCTTGGGTGGCGTCTTGCGCGTGGGCGCCTTGGCATAGCGCTTGAGCGGCACTCGCGCCGCCTGCTCCAGCAGCCACTGCACCATCACCACCGTGCTGACCGCATTGAACACCTGCCAGTCCTCGGGCTCGACGATCTCGTCCAGGCTCTGGGAAGCGGATCGCATGTGGTTCGACATGGCATGGCTCGACAGCCGCGCCTGGACCTCGGCGCCATGCGCCGCGCGCAGCGCCGCCTTGACCACGGCCAGCACGTTGAAGACCACCATCGCGCAGGCCAGCGCAAACAGCGCCGCCGGCGGGTAGCTCAGCGTGTTGACCTCGCAGCGCAGCTGCACCGTCAGGTGCAGGAAGGCGCGCTCGATGGTCCAGCGCTGGCGATACAGCCGCGCCAGCGTGGGCGCATCGGCCACGCTCTCGGGCACGGTGCTCAGCAGGTACAGCTCGCTCTCGCCGTGGCGCGTGGGCGCATCGAGCTCGACCCGGATGCGCCGCAGCTTGACTCCCTCGCGCCCGTCGGGACGGGGCTTGAGCTGCACCCACTGCTCGCTCACCACGCTGTCTGCGCCATCGGGTCGCACCGGCGCACGCATCGCCTCCAGCGGCTTGAATCGCAAATTGTCGTGTTCTCGGATCAGCGAGTACGCGCCTCTGTCCTCCAGCTCGTCCAGGAAGCCCTCGGTGCAGAAGTTGCGATCGGCCAGCCACACCTGGCCCACGCCCACCAGCGGCCCCACCTGCCCCAGCAGCGAGCGCTCCTGCGCGTGCCCGTCCTCGCACGGCACGATCGCCTCGATCGTCTCGCGCTGCGGATCGAACACCACCAGTGCCTTGCCCGGCAGCGGCGCGGCCGTGCTCGCGCGCGTGACTC
>NZ_PVLQ01000080.1 GCF_002980595.1 Malikia granosa | reverse complement strand
CGCGCCCCCCGCCCGCCCCGCCGCCCCCCGCCGCGGGGCCGTCAAGCCCTGGCCGGTAGCAGCTGTCCCCAGCACTCGCCGAAGCCGATGCGCGCGGCGCCGGCCTGCTCGCACCAGCCGCGGATCACCACCGCGTCGCCATCCTCGAGGAAGGTGCGACGCTCGCCGTTGGGCAGCGCGATCGGATTCTTGCCACCGCCCGTCAGCTCGATCAGCGCGCCCGCCTGGTCCAGCGTCGGACCCGACAAGGTGCCGCTGCCGAACAGGTCGCCCGGCTGCAGGTTGCAGCCGTTGATGGTGTGATGCGTCACCATCTGCGCCACGGTCCAGTAGGCATGGCGGTAGCTGGTGCGGCAGATCTGCGCGTCGGACTGGCCGGCGGCGCGCATCTGCTCGGTCAGCAGCCCGACCTGCAGCTGGATGTCAAACGCGCCGCCGGCACGGTTGGCCGCGCTGTCCAGGTAGGGCAGCGGCTGCGGATCACCTTCCGGACGCGTGAACGGCACGCGATAGGGGGCCAGTGCCTCCAGCGTCACGATCCAGGGCGAGATGGTTGACGCGAAGTTCTTCGACAGGAAGGGGCCGAGCGGCTGGTATTCCCAGGCCTGGATGTCGCGCGCCGACCAGTCGTTGAGCAGGCAGATGCCAAACACATGGTCTTCCGCGCCCTCGATGCCGATCGGATCGCCCTGCTCGTTGCCCTGGCCGATGAAGATGCCAAGCTCGAGCTCGATGTCCATGCGCTTGCTCGGCGCGAGCACCGGTGTCTCGGCGTCCGGCGCCTTGAGCTGGCCCTTGGGCCGCGGGAAGGCCTGGCCCGAGATGCCGATGCTCGACGCCCGGCCGTGGTAGCCGATCGGCACCCACTTGTAGTTGGGCAGCAGCGGGCTGTCCGGGCGGAACAGCTTGCCGATATTGGTCGCGTGGTGCACCGAGGTGTAGAAGTCGGTGTAGTCACCGATCTGTGCCGGCACCGTGTATTCGACTTGCGCCTGGGCGACCAGGCAGCCGCGCAGGGCATCGACCGCCGCGCCGGCTGCGCCGGCCTTGAGCAGGTCGAACAGGCCGTGGCGCAGCGCCTGCCAGGCCGCCGGCCCCAGGGCCATCAGCGGATTCAGGCTGGCGCCGGCGCCGGCCTGTGCCGCCTCGGCGGCCAGGCCTTGCAGCGCAGCGGTCGCGCCCAGCTGCGCCAGGTCGATGACCTGGTCGCCGATCGCGACGCCACCGCGGTAGGACTCGTCCGAGCCCCGGCGGCGGAACACGCAGAAGGGCAGGTTCTGGATCGGGAAATCGCAGACCGCTGCATTGGCGGACTCGAGCCAGCTGCGCGCAGCCGGATCATGGGTATGGTTGAGCAAGCTCATGGGTGTTGGAATGAGGTCAGAAACAGCGATCAGGAGGACATGCTGCCATCATGCATCCAGGCGGCATGCTTGGGCGCGCGCTTGGTCTTGTCCCACTCGTTGATCATGTCCCATTTCACCTCGTCGAGCATCTGCATCATCTTCGGCGTGCCGCAGTCCCAGGCCAGCTCCAGGCGGTGGCCGTTGGGGTCGAAGAAGTAGATCGACTTGAAGATGGTGTGGTCGGTCGGGCCCACCACCGAGATGCCCTCGGCCTCGAGCCGGGCCTTGGTGTCGATCAGGTCCTGGTAGCTGTCGACCTTGAGCGCCAGGTGCTGCACCCAGTTCGGGGTGTTCTCGTCGCGGCCCATGGGCGCCTGGCCCGGCAGCTCGAAGAAGGCCAGGATGTTGCCGTCGCCCGCGTCCATGAAGATGTGCATGTAGGGGTCCGGTGCCTTGGTCGAAGGCACTTCGTTCTCGGCGATCGCCAGCACGAACTTCATGCCGAGATGCTTCTGGTACCACTCGACGGTTTCCTTGGCGTCCTTGCAGCGGTAGGCGACATGGTGAATCTTTTGTACGAGCATGATGTGTCCTCGGGTGGTAGGTAGCGGTTTGTTGGATGGATGTCGCGATTGGATACCAGATCCATCTATCATTCAAACGGGTTTTTCTTATAGATTTATCGGACGATCAGATGAATGTGACCTTGAGGCAGCTGCGCGCCTTCCTGGCGGTCGCGCGTACCGGTAGCTTCACGCTGGCGGCCGAGAGCCTGTACATCACCCAGTCGGCGCTCAGCGGCCTGATCAAGGAGCTCGAGCAGACCCTGGGCACGCGCCTGGTCGACCGCAGCACGCGGCGCGTCTACCTGACCGAGATCGGCGCCCGGCTCTACCCGATGCTCGACGCCACCCTGCACGACCTCGACGACATGCTGCACCAGGTCATGGACCCGTCGCTGCAGCAGACCGGGGTGGTGCGCGTCGCCGCCTCGCAGCTGCTGGCCTCGACCCTGATGCCCGAGCTGATCGCCGCCTTCCAGGCGCAGCACCCCTTGAGCCAGGTCAAGCTGGTCGATACCCCGGTCGAGAGCGTGATGGCGCGCGTGTTTGCCGGCGAGGTGGAGCTGGGCATCGGCCCGGAGCGCGAGCCGAACTCCGACATCACATCTGCCCGGCTGTTCGACGGCCCGTTCATGGCGGTGTTTCCCGCCGCCCACCCGCTGGCCGGCGTCGAGCGTCTGCACTGGTCCGACCTGGCGGACCAGCCGGTCATCACCCTGCAAGGCCAGTTCACCGAACTGCTGAGCCAGGACCTGCGCCGCGCCGCGCCCGAGTTGTCGCTGACGCCGACGGCCGAGGTCACCTACATGGCCACCGTGCTGTCGATGGTCAAGGCCGGACTCGGGGTGGGGCTGTGCATCCCCTACGCCGCCTCGCTGGTCGAGGCCTACGGCCTGCAGATGCGCCCCCTGGGCAGCCCCGAAGTGAGGCGCAACTTCGAGGTCTTCACGCGCCGGGGACGCTCGCTGTCGCCCGCGGCGCAGAGCTTCCTGGACTTCATCGGACCCAGGATCAGGGCCATGCCCTATCTGCGCTGAACAGGGCAGGAATACTTGCTCCGCCCGGGATGCGGCAGTCAGGATGCCGCGGTCTGTCGCGGAAAAAATTTCTTGAATTCCGAAATTTTCTTGTCGTCAAGTCGGTTTTGCGCCAGAATTTCGGAATACCAGAAATGTTTAGCGCCATCAATCTGTAGATGACTGCAGTTTCTGAAAATCCGAAATGAAACAGCGCTCTTCTTCTGTGACAGTCTTGAACTCAGGCGATGTCCTGGGACCGGTCGTGCGCGCCCGTCGCAAGTCCCAGTCGCTGCGCATCGACGATGCGGCGGCCTTGCTCGGCGTGTCCGTGGACCTCATGTCACGGCTCGAGAACGGGCAAGGCTCAGTCCGCCTGGACAAGGCCATGGCGGTACTCGACGGCCTGGGCCTGGCGCTGATGGTCCTGCCCAAGGAGCACCCCTGGGTGCGCGAGGCTGAAACCGCGCTCAGAACAAGCCACCCTGGACCGCAGCCATGAACCACGAACTCCATCTGTGGACCAATGGCCGCAAGGTTGCCGTCATCTCCCACGAGGCCAGGGACGACCAATGGTCGATGGTGTACGACGATGCCTGGGCTGCCGACCCGCAGTCGTTCCCGCTCTCGCCTGTCCTGCCTCTCATCCGTCCGGAATCGGGCTACTCGTCGAATACCCTGAAGCGCTTCATCGAGCATCTGCTGCCGGAAGGCCGGGCGCTGGATGTCGCCGTGGCTTACAACGGTCTGGCGAAGAGCAATGTGTTCGGCCTGATTCGCGCGCTCGGTGCAGAAACGGCTGGCGCCCTGCGGTTCACTGCCGAAGCGGTCGACACCGCACCCGATGATGACCCTGCTCCACGCGAGATCACGCTGCAGGAGCTGGATGAGCGCATCGCCCGGCACGAACAGCTGCCGCTGACCGTCTGGGATGGCAAGGTCCGCATGTCGGTAGCCGGCCTGCAGGACAAGTTGCTCGTCTATCTCGACCGCCCGGTGGTGGAGGGCGGGCGACTGTTCCTCGTCGATGGCCAGCGCCTGGCTTCGACCCATATCCTCAAGCCCGACACCGCCCAGGCCAGGACCCCCCATCTGGCCGTCAACGAGCATTTCTGCATGTCCCTGGCCCGCCAAATGGGGCTTTCGGCGGCGGAAGTGAGCCTGCTGCGAACGCCTCGCGCCGTGCTCGTGGTGCGCCGGTTCGACCGCGAGGTGCTGGGTACCGGGGAACAGACCAGGGTCCAGCGGCTTCACATCATCGATACCTGCCAGGCCTGCGACCTTCCGGTCAGCTACAAGTACGAGCGCAACCTCGGCAGCGCACCAGCGGTTCGCCATATCCGCGACGGCGTGAGTTTCGAGCGCCTGTTCCAGTGCGCCGAATTGAGCAGCAACAAGGCCGCCGCACGACTCACGATGTTGCGCTGGGCATTGTTCCAGTTCCTGATCGGCAATAGCGATGCGCACGGCAAGAACTTCTCCTTCCGGGTGCGGCCAGGCGGACTGCTCGAACCCGCCCAGTGGTATGACCTGGTCAGCGTGTTGCAGTACGACAGCTTCGATACTGAACTGACCATGGCCTACGGCGATGTGTTCGCGCATGACGAGGTTTCCGCGCTCGCGCTGGCCGACTTCGCCACACGCTGCGGCATCGACCGCAAGCTCATGCGTCGCGAAGGGCAGCGACTGGCCAAGCTTGCGATCCAGGCTGCCGCCCAGCAGGCCCAATCCGACCTCTATCTGGCCGATGAGCGGCCGTTCATCCAAGGCATCGCCACCTTTGTGACGCAGCAGGCGCTGCGACTGTCGAAGCTGGTCAGCGATGCTGCGGCCATCAAGGCCCACTATCTTTGATGCTCTACCCATGATCCACGGCCAAACCCTGGCAGCCTGGTGCGCCAGCCATCCCCTGATCCGCGACCTGATCGCGCTGCGCGAAACCAGCTGGTTCAACCCCGCGATCGCACCTGCCGCGACCGCGCTGGCCGATGTCGGCCTGGGAGCCGATGATGTCGCTCAGGCCAGTGCGCGGCTGCGGCGCTTCGCGCCCTATATCGCCAAGGTCTTTCCGCAGACCGCTGCGGCGGGCGGGCTGATCGAATCGGGCATCCGGCCCTTGCCACGCATGCAACGCCTGCTGCTGATTGATGCCAGCCTGCCGATGAGCGGCCAGCTCTGGCTCAAGACCGACAACGAGCTGCCGATCTCGGGCTCGATCAAGGCGCGCGGCGGCATCCACGAGGTGCTCAAGCATGCCGAGGACCTGGCGCTGCAGGCCGGTCTGATCCGCCCCGGCGACGACTACGCGGCGCTGGACAGCGATACCGCGCGCGCGTTCTTCGGCCAGTACGGAATAGCGGTCGGCTCGACCGGCAACCTCGGGCTGTCGATCGGCATCATGAGCGCCCAGCTCGGCTTCCAGGCCAGCGTCCACATGTCGGCCGACGCGCGGCAGTGGAAGAAGGACCGGCTGCGCGCCAGCGGCGTGACGGTGGTCGAGTACGAATCGGACTACAGCGCGGCGGTCGAGCAGGGACGGCGCCAGGCCGAATCTGACCCGAGCTGCTACTTTGTCGATGACGAGAACTCGCCGCATTTATTCCTGGGCTACGCGGTGGCGGCGGAACGGCTCAAGCAGCAGCTGGATCGGGCCGGCGTGCGCGTCGATGCGGACCATCCGCTGTTCGTCTACCTGCCCTGCGGCGTGGGCGGCGGCCCGGGCGGGGTCGCCTTCGGGCTCAAGCTGATCTTCGGCGACGCGGTGCACTGCGTCTTTGCAGAGCCGACCCACTCGCCCTGCATGCTGCTGGGCGTCCACACCGGGCTGCACGACGCGGTCAGCGTGCAGGACTTCGGCATCGACAACGTCACCGCCGCCGACGGCCTGGCGGTGGGCCGGCCCTCGGGCTTCGTCGGCCGTGCCATGCAGCGCCTGATCGACGGCTACTACACGGTGGTGGACGAGGAACTGTTCCGGCTGCTGGCCCTGGCGCACCGGGAGGAAGGCGTCAAGCTCGAGCCGTCGGCGCTGGCCGGCATGCCTGGCATGCTGCGGGTGCTGCGCGACCGGGACTACCTGGCACGCATCGGCGCCAGCTCGGCCCGGCTGGCCAATGCCACCCACCTGGTCTGGGGCACGGGCGGGAGCATGGTGCCGGAGGGGGAGTTTGCCAGGTATGTCGAGCGGGGGCGCCAGCTGTAGCGCCAGTCAGGCCCAGCTAGACGCCTGCCGGCAGCTTGGCGGCCATCATCTTCTTGCGATCCAGCCGGCACCCATCGACGATGAAGGTCCCGTCGCCCACCGCGTGGAGCCTGCGCTGCTCCTGGCGGTCGGTGTCGAGGTAGGCGGCGACTCCCTACAGCACCACGATGTCGTGCCTTTCGATGATGTCGATGACCTGGCACTCGATGTTGGCGACGCATTCCTTGATCAGGGGCGGCCTGACTTGCCTGGCCGGCACGGGCGTGAGCCCGAAGCGGGAGAACTTGTGCGTGTCTGACCCGGAGCAGGTCCCTATGCCGACCACCTTGTCCAGCAGGTCGACGGTGGGAATGGCAATGACGCATTCCCGGTGCTTGCGCAGCGCCGCGAAGGAGTGGTTCCATGCCCCCGTGGTGATGGCGAACACCGGCTTGAAGTCCATCACCATGGTCCAGGAGATGGTCATGATGTTGTCCTTGCCCGCATCATGGGTGGTCACGAGGACCACCGGCCCCGGCTCGATCAGCGTAAAGGCCTGGTTCAGGTTCAACTGTTGCATGAGATCACCTCGGCGCGACGATCTTGATCCGGGAAACATGCATGTAGCCAACCTTCCCGTCGCGGGTCATGACCTGCCACCAGTTGCCATCCCGGGTGTAACCGATACCTGCCCGGTCAGGATGCCAGGCATCGACGTCCAAAAACCTTTTTGCTCATCTGCCATGGCAGCTCTCCCTTCACCGTTCTCGTTGGGCTACTTGTGTAGCATTTATAGCAGGATATGGCTCTGATGGGATGCACCAATCATGGGCGGTGAGGATGGGGTGGGCACAGAAGGAAATTTACGCTTACACCGATGGGATCGGCGAGCAAGAGCGCACGCTCGCTCGATTTCTGTGCGCGCCACGGAATCGAGCCGGTGGTTGAGATTTTCCCGTTGTCCCAGGTCAACGAGGCGCTGGACCGACTGCGTGAGGGGAAGGTCCGCTACCGTGCCGTGCTGAAGAACGATTTCGCGGGATAAGTACCGGAAGGGCGTGGGCTTCGGCAAGATGGGGCATTGCATACCCTCGCCGAGTTCACGCAGACGCCAGCATTGAGACGTGCGCGAGTGATTTCAAGGTGTCT
>NZ_PVLQ01000008.1 GCF_002980595.1 Malikia granosa | reverse complement strand
AGCTCGCCGGGGCCAGGGGCTGGCCGGGTGACGATTTTGGCTTGCCGTATGAGGAACCCGGCCAGCCCCTGGCCCCGGCGCCAAGCACCAAAGCCGCACCAGCACCAGCACCAGCACCAGCACCAGCACCAGCAAGGTAATCCGACAGCCGGCCCTCGTTGACCTCCATCAGTTCGCCGACCGCCTCGGCATAGTCGCGCAAGGCGCGGGCGGTGTGGCTGGTCGGGTGCAGGCGCAGGTCCTCGGGGCGGCCTTGCGCGACGATCAGGCCGCCGCCCTCGCCGCCTTCGGGCCCAAGGTCGATCAGCCAGTCGCTGGCACGTATCACGTCGAGGTTGTGCTCGATCACGATCAGCGAATGGCCGATCTCGAGCAGCTTGCGCAGCGCGCGCATCAGCTTGGCGATGTCGTCGAAATGCAGGCCGGTGGTCGGCTCGTCGAACAGGAACAGCTGGCCCTTGGTCGCCAGCATCTGGCCGGAACGACTGGCCGGCGTCTTGCCCCTGCCCCCCTTGCCCTTGCTGCCGCCGAAGGCCTTGGCCGCCTCTGCCAGATGGCCGGCCAGTTTCAGCCGCTGCGCCTCGCCGCCCGACAGCGTGGGCACCGGCTGTCCCAGGCGCACATACTCGAGGCCGACATCGACGATGGGCTGCAGCGCGCGGATCACGTCGCGGTCGCCAGCAAACAGCTGCGCCGCCTCGCTGACGGTGAGCTCCAGCACGTCGGACACCTTGAGCTGGCGGCCGCCGCGCTCGATCGTGATCTCGAGGATCTCGGGCCGGTAGCGCTTGCCGTCGCAGTCCGGGCAGCGCAGGTAGATGTCGCTGAGGAACTGCATCTCGACATGCTCGAAGCCCGAGCCGCCACAGGTCGGGCAGCGCCCGTCGCCGCTGTTGAAGCTGAACTTGGCCGCGGTGTAGCCGCGCTGCTGCGACAGCGGCGTGGCGGCGAACAGGTCGCGCACCGCGTCCCAGGCGCCGACATAGCTGACCGGATTGGAGCGCGCGGTCTTGCCGATCGGACTCTGGTCGACGAAGACCACGCCCGACAGGTGATCGGCGCCGAGCAGTCGGTCGTGCGCGCCCGGCGCCTCGGTCGACTGGCCGAAATGGCGCAGCAGCGCCGGCGCCAGGATGTCCTGCACCAGGGTCGACTTGCCGGAGCCGCTGACCCCGGTGACGGTCACCAGGCGCTGCAGCGGGAACTCGAGGTCGAGGTCGCGCAGGTTGTTCTCGCGCGCGCCTTCCAGAATCAGGCGCGGCGTGCTCTCGGTCACCATGCGCTTGAAGCCGAAGCCGACCTGCTTGCGCCCGCCCAGGTAGGCACCGGTCAGGGTATCGGCGTGCGCCAGCTGCTCGATCCTGCCGTCGAACACGATGGAGCCGCCGCGCTCGCCCGGCCCCGGTCCCATGTCGATCACGCGGTCGGCGCACAGCATGACGGCCGGATCGTGCTCGACCACGACCAGGGTGTTGCCGGCGTCGCGCAGCCGCGCCATGGCCTGGTTGATGCGGTCCATGTCGCGCGGATGCAGGCCGATGCTGGGTTCGTCGAGCACGAACAGGGTGTTGACCAGCGAGGTACCCAGGGCCGTGGTCAGGTTGATGCGCTGCACCTCGCCGCCCGACAGGGTGCGGCTCTGGCGGTCCAGCGTCAGGTAGCCGATGCCGACGTCGCACAGGTACTTGAGCCGGGTGCCGATCTCGTCGAACAGCAGCTTGAGGGCCTGCTGTTCGCCGGTCCGGTGCTGATTTTGGAGCTGGCTTGCGCTGGCAGGAGCGGCGAGCATGGGCGACTCCTCATGCTGCGAGCAGAAATCGTCGCCGCCCATGCCCGCCACTCCTGCCGGGCAGTTGGCACGCTCCAGATCTGGAGGCGACTGATCACCCGGACTCGACGGGGCGAGGAGGCTGCCGGCTGACGATTTCTGCTCGCAGCATGAGGAAGCCGGCAGCCCCCTCGCCCCGTCAGCGCCAGCCGATGCTCCAGCGCCAAGCAATGATCCGGCGCCAGCCAATGGCCCAGCCAGCGTCCCAGCGCCAGCATCAACACCCGCCAGGTCCGACTGCAGCGCAGCAAAGAAGGCGCGCAGTTTCTCGATCGGCAACTGCATCAGGTCGTGCAGGCACAGGCCCGGCAGGCTTTCGAGCTGCTCGCGACTCCAGTCCACGCCGACCGGCAGGAAGCGCAGCGCGGGCGCCAGCACCGCATCGGCCTGCGCCTTGCTGCCCAGGCGCCAGAGCAGGCTCTCGGTCTTCAGGCGCGCGCCGCGGCAGCTCGGGCATTCGGTGTAGCTGCGGTACTTCGACAGCAGCACCCGGATATGCATCTTGTAGGCCTTGCTCTCGAGGTAGTCGAAGAAGCGCCGGATGCCATACCACTGCTGGTTCCACTTGCCGTTCCAGTTCGGCGAGCCTTCCAGCACCCAATGCCGCTGCTCGGGCGTCAGCTGGGCCCAGGGCAGGTCGCGCGGGATGCCGGCGGCCTCGGCATGGCGCATCAGGTCGTCCTGGCACTCCTGGTAGGCCGGGGTCTGGATCGGCTTGATCGCGCCCGCGCGCAGGGTCAGCTTGTCGTTCGGGATCACCAGGCCCCAGTCGACGCCGATCACGCGGCCGAAGCCGCGGCAGCTGTCGCAGGCGCCGACCGCCGAGTTGAACGAGAACAGCGAGGGCAGCGGCTCGGCATAGCGCAGCTCGCTCTCGGGGCAATGCAGGCCGGTGGAGAATTTCCACAGCAGCGGCGCGGGCTCGATCCCGTCATCGCCAGCCGGCTGCAGCGCGTAGACGCTCAGGCGGCCACCGCCGCGGCGCAGTCCGAGCTCGATCGCCTCCATCACCCGCACCCGCTCGGCGTTCGAGAGCCGGAAGCGGTCGGCCACCACGTCGAGCAGGCGCACCTGTTGCGGCGCGGCGGCTGCCTTGCGCTTGCCGGACTTGGGCTTGGCGGCATCGGCGGCAGAATCGGTGTCTGACCCCGAATCCAGACCCGACCCCGGTTCGGGGGCCTTGTCGACCAGGCGCTCGGCCTGCACGCGCGTGAAACCGCTCGCGGCCAGCCACTGCTCGATGTCCTCCGGGGTGGCGCTGGCCGGCAACTCGACCGGGAAGGTCAGCACCAGGCGCGGGTCGCCGGCGGCCGCGGCGCGCTGCTGCAGCGCGGCGTAGATGGTCTCGGGGCTGTCATGCTGCACCGGCAACGCGGTCTGGCGGTCGAACAGCTGTCCGGCGCGCGCATACAGCAGCTTGAGGTGGTCGTTGAGCTCGGTCATGGTGCCGACCGTCGAGCGCGACGACCGCACCGGATTGGTCTGGTCGATCGCGATCGCGGGCGGCACGCCATCGACCCGGTCCACCGCCGGCTTGTCCATGCGGTCGAGGAACTGGCGCGCATAGGCGCTGAAGGTCTCGACGTAGCGGCGCTGGCCCTCGGCGAACAGGGTGTCGAACACCAGGCTGGACTTGCCCGATCCGCTCGGCCCCGTCACCACCGTGAGCTCGCCGGTGCGGAGGTCGAGGTCGAGGTTCTTGAGGTTGTGCTGGCGCGCACCGCGGATGCGGATCAGGCCGCTGCCGTCAGCCGCCATGGGCTCGGTGCTGGCAGAGGTCGGGCGGCTGGTGGGTTGGCTGTCGGACATGGTTGGCCTCGTGGAGAGGCAAACATTCTAGGCAACAAGGGCCTTCCCTGGCCTGACCCGGGCCAAGGAGCGCCGGCCTGCACCTGCCGGCCGCTTCGGGCCCGCAGGCGTTGCCGGCATGGGGTCAGGACTTGACGATCAGCACCGGCACCTTGGCATGGGTCAGCACCTTCTGCGCCACGCTGCCGAGCACCAGCGCCTCGATGCCCTTGCGGCCATGCGAGCCCATCACGATCAGGTCGCAACCCTCGGCGCTGGCGGTCTCCAGGATGCCCTCGTAGGTCACGTTGCGCTCGATGGTGTCGCCGTCGAAGGTGACGCCGCGCGCCACGCAGACCTGGCGGATGTCGTCGAGCGACTGGGTCGCGGCGACCTGGGCCTCGCTCAGGTAGGCCTGCAGGCCGATCGCGGAGGCGTCGCCGATGCCGATGTAGGGGAAGGGATCGATCACGTACACGCCGATGATCTGGGCGCCGTGGACCTTGGCCAGGTCGGCAGCGAACTCGGCCGCCTGATGCGCCAGCGGGGAACCGTCGGTGGGCACGAGGATTTTCTTGAACATCAGTCACTCCTGGGAAAAAAATCGATCCATCCATCTTAACCAGCCTGGCCTGCGGATACAGCCCGTCCAGCCGACTGAAAACGCCCACGAGCTCATGGAAAACCCCGAAACCGGCTAGGATGGCCGGGCCTGCCGCGATCAGCAGGCAGCTTTTTCCAGCCTATCAATCAAGGAGTTTTACCCCATGGGTCTGTTTGACATGTTCAAGAGCGACAGCGGCGAAAAGATGAGCCCGCACCTTGCCTTCGCCACCGCACTGCTCTACATGATGTCCGCCGACGGTGAAATGGACAACGAGGAGATCGGTCACCTGCTGAGCGTGCTCGGCGGCCATGACGACGGCCGTGGCACCATCGGCGTCGGCGCCCAGAGCCAGGCCCTGCTCGATTCGGCACTCAAGTACCGCCGCAAGAACTCGGTCGAGACCTTCCTGCAGGAAGCCACTCCGCTGCTGACCGATGCGCAGAAGATGTGCATCCTGGTCAACCTGATCGACTCCTCGCTGGTCGATGGCCAGCCCGAGCCCGAGGAGCAGGTGCTGTTCGGCAAGTTCCTGTCCGCCTTCGGCATCTCGGAAGAGCGCTTCCGCCCCTTCTTCGAGGTGATCGTGCTGAAGAACGACCGCCAGGTCTTCACCAACCCGAACCACCCGAAGAACGACAGCAGCTACCGCGTCAAGCTGTCGGTCTGAGCCTCCAGGCGCTGCGCGACCGGCTCGACCCGGACCGCGCAGTACTTGACCTCGGCGATCTTGGCCCAGGGGTCGAGCGCCGGATTGGTCAGCAGGTTCGCCGCCGCCTCGACATAGGCGAACGGGATGAAGCAGCTGCCGACCGGCAGGCCGGCATCGGCGCGCAACGCGAGCTCGACCACGCCGCGCCGGCTGCGCACCCGCGCCAGGCCGCCGGGCCGCAGTCCCAGCCGTGCGATGGTGTCGGGATGCAGGCTCACGCTGGGCCGCGGCTCGAGCGCGTCGAGCACCTGGCTGCGGCGCGTCATGGCGCCGGTATGCCAATGCTCGAGCTGGCGCCCGGTGATCAGCACCAGCGGGTAGTCGACATCGGGCTGCTCGGCCGGTGGCAGCAGGCCGACCGGCACCAGCCTGGCCTTGCCGGAAGGCGTCGGGAAGCGGTCGACGAAAACGATCGGCTGGCCCGGGTCGTCGGGCGTCAGCACCGGATGCGTGACCGCGCGCTGCGCCAGCAGGCGGCCCCAGGACAGGCCGGCAATCGACGGCATCAGGCTGCGCATCTCGTCGAACACGCGGCCGATCGCGCTGCCGGGCTCGGCCCCGCTGCCGTCGGGCGCAATACCGTAATCCCAGTCCAGTCCCAGCCGGCGCGCCAGCTGCTCGGTGATCCAGGCATCGGCGCGCGCCTCGCCGGGGCAGGCGACGGCCTTGCGGCCGAGCTGCACCAGGCGGTCGGTGTTGGTGACGCTGCCGGTCTTCTCGGGCCAGGCGCTGGCGGGCAGGATGACGTCGGCCAGCGCGGCGGTCTCGGTCAGGAAGATGTCCTGCACCACCAGGTGCTGCAGCTTGGCCAGGCCGGCGCGCGCGTGCGCGCTGTCGGGGTCGCTCATGGCCGGGTTTTCGCCCTGGATCAGCATCGCCCGGATATGTCCGGCGCAGGCGGCATCGATGATCTCGACCACGGTCAGGCCGGGCTGATCCGGCAGGCTGCCGCCCGGCAGGCCCCAGGCCGCCTCGGCGGCGGCGCGGTGGGCCGGATCGGTCACGCGGTGGTAGTCGGGCAGGAACATCGGGATCAGGCCGGCGTCGCTCGCGCCCTGGACGTTGTTCTGGCCGCGCAGCGGGTGCAGGCCGGTGCCGGGGCGGCCGATCTGGCCCGTCAGCAGCGCCAGCGCGATCAGGCAGCGCGCGTTGTCGGTGCCATGGCTGTGCTGGGCCACGCCCATGCCCCACAGGATCATGCTGGCGCGCGAGCTCGCATAGGCGCGCGCCACCTCGCGGATCAGGTCGGGCGCGATACCGCAGATCGGCGCCATCGCCTCCGGGCTGTAGTCGACCGGGCCGTCGATCAGCTCGGCGCGCCAGGCATCAAAGTCCAGCGTGCGCGCGGCGATGAAGTCCGGATCGGTCAGGCCCTCGGCCACGATCACCTGCAGCATGGCTTTGAGCAGCGCGACATCGCTGCCGGGCTGGAACTGCAGCATGCGCCAGGACTGGCGCGCGAGTTCGGTGCGGCGCGGGTCGGCCAGCACCAGGCGCGCGCGGCGCTCGACCGCGTTCTTGATCCAGCTCGCGCCGACCGGATGGTTCTGCGCCGGATTGGCGCCGATGACGAAGATCAGCTCGGCCTGCTCGACGTCGCGCAAGGGGTTGCTGACCGCGCCCGAGCCCAGGCCCTCGAACAGCGCCGCGACGCTGGACGCATGACAGAGGCGCGTGCAGTGGTCGACGTTGTGGGTCAGGAAGGCGGAGCGGATCAGCTTCTGGAACAGATAGGCTTCCTCGTTCGTGCCCTTGGCCGAGCCGAAGCCGGCGATCGGCACCTCGCGGCCGCGCAGGTCGGGATGGGCATCGCGCACGCGCCGCAGGCCGACGGCGGCGAAGTCGAGCGCCTCGTCCCAGCTGGCCTCGCGGAACTGGGCGCGCAGCGCGGCGGCGTCGGCACGGCCGCCAGGGCCGCGCGTCAGGATGGCCGGGTCCTTGGGCGCGTCGGCGCGCCGGATCAACGGCACGGTGAGCCGCTGCGGGCTGTGCGCGTAGTCGAAGCCGAAGCGGCCCTTGACGCAGAGCCGGCCCTCGTTGGCCGGACCGGGCGCGCCATCGACCTGGACGATGCGGCCATCGTTGACCTGATAGGTGAGCTGGCAACCGACGCCGCAGAAGGGGCAGACCGATTCGACCCGGATCGGCGCGGCCTGGGCGTAGCTGCCGTTGGCCGGCGCCAGCGCGCCGGTCGGGCAGGCCTGCACGCATTCGCCGCAGGCGACGCAGCTGCTGGTACCCAGCGGGTCGCCTTGGTCGAAGGTGATCCGGGCCTGGCCACCGCGAAACGACAGTCCGATCACGTCATTGCCCTGCAGGTCGCGGCAGGCGCGCAGGCAGCGGGTGCACTGGATGCAGGCGTCGAGATTGACCGCGATCGCCGGGTGGCTGAGGTCGGGACCTTGCGCGGCGGCCTCAAGCTGCATCGCGCCGCGCGCCGCGAAGCGCTGCGGGTCGGCATCCAGTGCAGCAGTCCATTGCGCGAGTTCGCTGTCATGCTTGAGCGTCTTGCCGGCCGGCGCGTCGGCGTTCAGCAGCTCGAGCACGCTGCGCTGGGCGCGGCGGGCGCGCTCGCTGTCGCTGCGAACATTCATGCCGGCTTGCGGCGCGCGGCAGCAGGAGGCAGCCAGCACCCGCTCGCCTGCGACCTCGACCACGCAGGCGCGGCAGTTGCCGGCCGGATCCAGGCCCTCGCGGTGGCACAGATGCGGGATCTCGATGCCGACCCGGCGCGCGACCTGCCAGATCGTCTCGCCGGGGTTGGCCTGGACGGCTCGGCCATCGAGCTCGAAATCGATCGTCGCGGCATCGGTCGCGGCCTGTGCCGGATGAGCGGCATTCGCGCTGGCGGACTGGTTGCCAGCGGCAGCCGGCTGGGTCTGGACGAAGGCGCTCATGGCTGGACCTCGCGCGGAAAGAAGCGCAGCACCGAATCGAAGGGATTCGGCGCTGCCTGGCCGAGGCCGCAGATCGAGGCCTCGCGCATGACATGGGACAGCTCGGTCAGCCGCTCGGCGTCCCAGGCCGGCGCCTGCATCAGGGCCCTGGCCTGGGTGGTGCCGGCACGGCAGGGGGTGCATTGGCCGCAAGACTCGTGCTCGAAGAAGCGCATCAGCTCGGTGGCCACCTCGCGCACGCTGTCCTGCTGCGACAGCACCACCACCGCCATCGAGCCGACGAAGGCGCCCTGCGCGGCCAGGGTGTCGAAGTCGAGCGGCAGCTCGGCCAGCGCCGCCGGCAGGATGCCGCCCGAGGCCCCGCCCGGCAGCCAGGCCTGCAGCTCGTGGCCGTCGGCCATGCCTCCCGCGAATTCATCGACCAGCTCGCGCAGCGTGATGCCGGCCGGCGCCAGGTAGCAGCCCGGATTCCTGACCCGGCCCGAGACGCTGAAGCGGCGCAGGCCGCTTCGGCCGCGCCGGCCCTGGCCGGCCAGCCAGGCGCCGCCCTGCTCCAGAATGGCGGGCAGCCAGGACAGGGTCTCGACGTTGTGCGCCAGCGTCGGGCGGCCGAACAGGCCCTGCAGCGCGACGATCGGCGGCTTCAGGCGCGGCAGGCCGCGCCGGCCTTCGAGCGACTCGATCAGCGCCGACTCCTCGCCGCAGACATAGGCACCGGCGCCGCGGCGCAGCTCGATCGCGGGGAAGACCGCGTGCGGAAACTCGGCCTGCCAGCCCTGGATGCGCTGGCGCAAGGCGACAAGCTCGTCCTGCAGCAGCAGCCGGCAGTCGTGGTATTCGTCGCGCAGGTAGATCCAGGCCTTCTCGACACCGACCACCAGCGCGGCGATCAGCAGCCCTTCGAGCGCGAGCCGGGGCTGGGTGGCGAGCAGCTGCCAGTCCTTGAAGGTGCCGACCTCGCCCTCGTCGATGTTGACCACCAGGTAGCGCGGGCCGGGCTGGGCGCGCACCGTGTCCCACTTGCGCCAGGCCGGAAAACCCGCGCCGCCCAGGCCGCGCAGGCCCGAGACCTTGAGCTCGGCCAGCACCGCGTCGGGCGTCAGTTCGCCGGCCAGCAGGCGGCGCAGCTGGGCATAGGCCTGCGCCGACTCAGGAGCGCCGCTGGCGGGCAAGGCGCGCGGACCGGTAACGCCGCTGGCCAGCGCAGCGCTGACCGACTCGACGCTGGCTTGCGGCAGCTGCCGCTGGCCGACGCAGGCGGCCGGCGCGCGGTGGCACTGGCCGATGCAGGGTGCCTCGACCACGCGCACGGTCTTGTCGCCGGCCAGGCGCTGGCGCAAATCGGCCAGCAGGCTCTCGCCGCCGGCCATGGCACAGGACAGGCTGGTGCAGACGCGCAACGTGGTAGTGGGCAGCGCGGTGTCGTCAGCGACGACCTCGAAGTGATGGTAGAAGCTCGCGACCTCGTGCACCTCGGCCTGGCTCAGGCACAGCCGCTCGGCCAGCGCGGCCAACAGGCCCTGGCGCAGGCCGCCCTCGGCATCCTGCAGCCGGTGCAGGTGCTCGATCAGCAGCTCGGCGCGCGGCTCCAGGCCGGCGCAAAGCTCTGCCACGCGCGCGCGCGTCTGGGGCTCGACCTGGCGGCCCTTGAGGCCGGCACGCCATCGGGCGCCGGGCGGCGCAATCGCTGGACTGTCATCTGTCTGCGGCAAGATCTGCTCCCGTGCTGGAATCGATCGCCACAGTTTAAGCGCGTGCCTGTCAGGCAGCTTGCAATCCGGCCGCCCGCTGGCGCTGTTCGACCAGCTGCCAGACCGCGCGCTTGGCATCGTCGTCGCTGGCCTTCCAGGCGCGCAGCTCGTCGCGGGTGCGCCAGCAGCCCCGGCACAGGTCGCCGGCCTCGGTCATGCGACAGATGCCAACACAGGGCGAGGGCACGGTCTGGCCCGGCTTGGGCGCCGCGGTGGCGAGGGCGAGGAAGGGAGACGGCGATTCCGCCTGGATGACTGACTGGGACATGCGGCGACTCTAGCGCAAGCCAGCACAAGCGGCTGGCGGGCCGGATCATGACCCCAGGGCGTGGGCGATCTCCTGCATCTGGCCGAACAGGCGGCTCGCGCCGGCGGCCAGCAGCCGCTCGGCCGCCTCGGGCAGCGGGCAATAGGCCCAGACCTCGGCGCCGGCGGCGACGCCGGCCGTGACCCCGGTCGGCGTGTCCTCGATCACCAGGCAGCGCGCCGGATCGGCGCCCAGGTGCGCGGCTGCCGCCAGGTAGACGTCGGGCGCCGGCTTGCTGCGCGGCATCTCGTGACCGCTGAAGATGCGCTGCTCGAAATAGGGCCGCAGACCCGCCATGTCGATCTGGAACTCGACCTTGTGGCGGTCGGCGCCCGAGGCGCAGGCAATGCGGCCACCGGCATGGGCATGGGCCGCCGCGACGGCGCTCAGGGCGCCCTCGATCGCCTTCAGCTCGGCCTGCAGGCGCTGGTTGCGCCGCTGGTAGAAGGCCTCCATCCAGGCATCGGTCAGCGGCCTACCGGTGCGCGACTCGATCAGCGCACGCTCCTGGCGCACCATCTTGCCGACGAAGGTGCGCATGCATTCCTCCTGCGTCATAGCCCAGCCCGACTCCTCGAGCATGTCGCGCAGCACGGCCTGGGTGATCGGCTCGCTGTCGACCAGCACGCCGTCGCAGTCGAACAGCACGGCATCGAAGCGCACGGCCGCGAGGCTCATGGCCGGCGCGCTCACAGCAGGTCTCCGTCGAGGTAGTACCAGCGGCCGTCCTCGCGCAGGAAGCGGCTGAGCTCGTGCAGGCGCTGGGCGCGACCGGCCGTGCGCGAGCGCGCGACGAACTCGACCTCGGCGCTGTCGGGCCCGGTCGGGCGCGCGCGCCTGACTTCCAGCCCCAGCCATTTGCAACCGGGCTCGAAGTCGATCGTGGCCGGGCGCCGGCTCGGGTGCCAGCTTGCCAGCAGGTAGTCGGCGCGGCGCTCGACGAAGGCGCTGTAGCGCGAGCGCATCAGGCTTTCGGCATCCGGGGCCGGATGGGCCGCGAAGTCATCGAGACAGGGACCGCAGCAGGCGCCGCGGGCGAGCGGTCGGCCCTTGGCGTCAAGGCGGCCGCAGGGGCAAAGGTCGAGGGTCATGGCTGCGGATTGTCGCAGGGCCGCCGCCGCGCTGCACCGGCCGGGAATGCAAGGATTGTGCTGGCAAGCAAAGAAATGCGTCAATCAGCCAAACAAAGCAGGCGCCAGACATCGTAGATTGAAAACACCCAGGAGACCGGCGGCAATCCCCCAGCAGAGGCGAAAGGCCAGCCACAACAACAAGCCTGCCCCCCAGGCAGATGAAAAGAGGCTCCCCATGTTCAGAAACTGGATCCGGGTGGATCGATTGATGGTCGATCTCATCCCCCATCTGGGCCCTACCCCGTCGGTGGGTGGCCCATCGCTGCGCAAGGCCTGCGAATCAGCACATCCGCTCGACAGCCGCAGGCCCGGCGCCCAGCCGACCTGGCTGACGCCGGCCTACCTGCGCCAGCACCGCTCGGGTGACCGCATCTCGCGCCTGCGCTGACATCGCGCCTCAGGGCGCGGGACGCTGCAGCAAGCGCGCCAGCGCGCGCAGGTCGGCATGTCCGGCCAGTTCGGCGACGCGACGCGCAAAGGCGGCATGCTGCGGCTGGCGGGTCAGCAGGTCGGCGGCCCAGTCCTCCAGGTCCGACACTGCGCCCAGGCGCAGCAGCGCGCTCGCTTCGGCCAGCAGCTCGGCCGCCGGAACGGCCAGCTCGTCCTCCCGCGAAGGCACGGCAACCCCCTGCGGTGCGGCGGACGGCGGCACCTGGCAGGGCTCGGGCAGCTCCACCGGCAGCAGGACCCGCATCGTCGTGCCCTGCCCCGGCGCGCTGTTGGCAATGATTTCGCCGCCCATGCGCTCGGTCCAGTGGCGCGCGATCGCCAGGCCCAGACCCAGGCCCGGAAAGCCGGCCGTCTCGGCCGCGCGGCGGTAGGGCTCGAACACCACGGCCAACTGGCTCGCGCTCATTCCCGGCCCGCTGTCGCGCACGGTGAAGATCAGCCGCGGCGTGCTCGACATCGAATCGGCATCGACCCGGAACTCGACCCGGCCGGCGCGCGTGAACTTGGCCGCGTTGTCGAGCAGGTTGATCAGGACCTGGCGCAGGCGCCGACTGTCGACCCCGATGCGGGGCGGCAGGTCGGGCGCGGGGTGGAAGACGAATTCGTTGCCCCCCGCCAGCACCAGGCCTTCGGCCTCGAAGGCCAGGCCCGCCAGCAGGGACTGGGTCTCGACCGGCTGGCTACGGATCTCTGCGACCGAGCCGTCCTGGCTGGCCTCGACGATCAGGTCGTCGATCAGGCCCAGCAGGTGGGTGGCGCTGCGATGGATGACGGCGCCGTATTCGGCCGGCTGGCCGCCGGCCTGCTCGAGCGGCGCCGCCAGCTCGACGATCTCGCTGACGGGCCGCAGCAGGTCGTGGTTGACGCGGGCCAGCAGTTCGCCGCGCGCATGGTGGGCTTCCTCGGCGGCGATGGTGGCATCCTGCAGGCTCTGGGTGCGCTCGCGCACCAGGACCTCGAGCCGCTGCTGCTCGTCCTGGCGGGACTTAAGCAAGGCCGCCTGGGCGGCACGGTAGGCCTTCTGCTCGCCATAGTCGCGGCGCAGCAGGCCGAACACCATCACCAGGGCCAACCCCAGCGAAGGGCTGAGGGTCAGGGTGTCGGACAGGATGAAGTCGGACGACAGCCAGCCTTCCTGCTCGAACAGCCGCAGGATGATGGCGGCCCAGAGGCTCAGGGTGGCAACAAAATACAGGCCCGCATTGGCCACGCGGTGGCGCCAGGCCGCCAGGATGGAGATCGGCCAGACCAGGAAGAACAGCAGCAGCAGGGGCACGGTCACGAGGTTGGCGGCAAACAGGTCGCCAAATGCCGTCCGCATCAGGTTCACCAGATTGGCCGCTATGTAGAGCAGATAGGCCAGGCGCCAGCCGCGCTGCTGGTACAGGCGCAGGAAGGACAGCGTGAAGACCGCGCACAGGATGACGCAGAGGTTGGACAGCACCAGCGTCGCGCGCACCGCCAGCTCGCCCCCGCTGGAAAAGAAGAAGCGGTACAGGTAGCCATCGAAGGACAGCTCGTAGAGCGCCATCAGGCAGAGCCAGCCCGCCAGCAGCAGCATGTCGCGGCTGCGCCTGGCCAGGCCATGGACCAGCATGTAGAGGACGACGCCCAGCACGGCGCTGATCGGTGCCAGCTGGCGCACGATCAGGTCGGACTCGCGCGAGCGGTAGCTCATCGGCTCCCACAGCTCGGGCTTCATCAGCAAGCGGGTGCGGCCGGCCACGCGCAGCAGCAAGGTGGCGGATTCGCCTGCGGCCAAGGTGACCGGGAAGATCGAGACCAGGCCCGACATCGGCCGGCGCTCCAGCGCCCGGCCCAGCCCGCCGACGGCCGTCTCGTCCCAGGCTGGAGCGCCGGGCGCGAAGCGGTAGAAATCGACCCATTCGAGGCGGGGCGAGCCGAGCGCGAACCAGCGGGTCCGCTCGTGCAGCGAGCGGTTCTCGACCCGCAAGCGCAGCCAGACCGCCGACTCGCTCACGCCCAGGTTGAGGTCGTCGCGCGTCGCCGCCCGCCAGTCGGGCGCCGCCATGGCCTGCAGCGGATCGAGGCTGGCCGACTGGTCCTGCAGCCACTCGACGCGCTCGCTCAACTCGAACTGGGAGTCCAGGGTGCCGAAGTCGACGACCTCGGCCGCACGCAGCGGGCCGGCGCCAAGTCCGAGCAGGCCGGCGATCAGCCAGGCCAGCAAGCCACGCATGAGCCGACTCATGAATAGCCCTCGACCGCCAGGCCGAGCAGGCGGGCCAGGGTCAGCCGCAGCTCGGCCAGGCTGACCGGCTTGGCCAGCACCGCCGAGAAGCCATGATCCTGCCCCGCCAGCGCCTCGGGAACCGAGGTCAGCAGCAGCACGGGCAGCTCGGGCCAGCGCGCGCGCGCCAGCCGCAGCACGGCCAGGCCGTCGCTGCCCGGCATCCTGAAATCGGTCAGCAGCAGGTCGGGCGGCTGCGCCTGCGCGGCACCCAGGCGCTCGAGCGCCTCGCGGCCATCGGCCAGCGTGGTCACGCTGAAGCCCTGGCCCGTGAGGTCGGCCAGCAACAGCTCGCGCACGGCCGGGCTGTCGTCGACCAGCCAGAGCCGCCTTCCCTCGGCCTGGAGTTCGGGCAGCCGGCTGTCCTGGCGCACCAGGTGGCGGACCGCGATCGCGGTTTCGTCCGACAGCTCGACCGGCAGGCCGATCCGCATCGTCGTGCCCCGGCCCGGGCTGCTGCTGGCCTTCAGGCTGCCACCCATGCGGACCACCCACTGGTGGGCAATCGCCAGGCCCAGGCCCACTTCCTGGGGGTCCTGGCCGCTGCCCAGGCGCTGGAAGGGCTGGAACAGGGTCGGCAACTGCTCGGCAGGGATACCCGGCCCATCGTCGCGGACCGTGATGATCAGCTGCGGCCAGGCCTCGGGGTCGGCCGGCTCGGCGGCCCGGTAGGCCACCAGCAGCTCGATCCGGCCCTGGCGCGTGAAACCGATCGCGTTCTGCAGCAGCTGCATCAGCACCTGGCGCAGGCGCTTGGCGTCGAGCAGCACGACATCGGGCAGATCGCACTCGAGCCGGAACTCGAAGCGGTTGCCCTGGCGGGCGGCCAGCTCGCGGGCCTGGGCGGCAATGCTGCGCAGCAAGTCGCCCAGATAGAGCGGCTGCAGCAGCAGGGCATCGGGCTGCATGCCGATGCGGGCATATTCGAGCAGGCCATTGATCATCACCAGCATCTCCTGCGCGCTGCGCCGGATCGCCAACGCGCGCAGGCGGACCGCGCCTTCGAGCTCCTCAAGGCGTCCGGCATAGCCCATGATCGCAGTCAGGGGCGCGCGCAGGTCATGGCCGACCCGGGCCAGCAGCTCGCCCTTGGCGCGCGCCGCCTCGTCGGCGGCCACCGCCGCCTGGCGCAAGGCCGCGCTGCGCGAACGCACTGCCTCGGACAGCCGCTCCTGCTCGACCTGCTGGGCCACCAGCCATTCGCCCTGCATGGCCTCGAAGCGGCGCGACTCCGACACCGAATGGCGCGCGACCAGGAACAGCAGCAGAAAGGACATCAGCACCTTGAAGGCGATCGCCGAATAAAGCACCACCAGGCTCAGGGCGTGGAAGTAGCCGAACGAGGCCACGATGCGCATCACCGTGAAGATCCAGACGCAGCCCAGCAGCAGCGTGAAGGCCCGGACATAGGGCACGCCCTCGCGCCAGGGCTGGATCAGCGCCAGCGGCCAGACCAGGTAGAACAGGACCAGGAACAGCGCCGAGATCGCGATCGAGCTGCGCAGCTCGCCGAACAGCGTCGACAGCGAGAAGACCAGCAGCAGCAGCGTGCAAATCGGGAAGAACCAGCGCCAGAAGCGCCGCCGCCCCATCTCGAGATAGACCTGCATGCAGGACACCAGCAGCAGGTTGGACAGCAGGCCAAGCAGATGCGGCAGGCGGGCGGCCAGCTCGCTGCCTTGCGGCATCAGGTAGCGGCGCAGATAGCCATAGTAGGCAAAGTCATAGATCGCTCCGAGCCCGAGCCAGAGCGCGAGCAGGAACAGCAGCCGGTTGCCGCGCGCCAGCGTATTGGCCAGCAGATACAGCACCAGGCCGAGCGTCACGCCGATCGGCAGCAGATAGCGCAGGTCGTCGACCAGTTCCCGGTCGAGGTAGGCCATCGGCTCCCAGAGCTGGGGCTGCATCAGGATGACGGTGCGGCTTTGCACCCGCAGCAGCAGGCGGCTGTGCTCGCCGGGCTGCAGCGTCAGGGCGAACACGGCATCGAGCCCGCGCGCCAGCGGCACCGTGGGCGGATAGGCCATGCCGCCACGGCGGGTTTCGAGCAGCCGGCCATCCTCGGCATCGAGCCGGTGCAGCTCGACCTGCTCCAGGCGCGGATTGCCGAGCGCCAGCCAGCGCGTCTGGGACTCAGTACCACCGTTGAACAGGTCCAGCCGCAGCCAGAGCGCGGCGGCCGTGCTGCCCCGGTTCAGTTGGCGGAACGATGCCGGCTCCCAGCCAGCGTGCGACAGGGCCTCCTCGGGCCGCAACCGGGCCTCGGGATCGAGCAGCAGCTGCACATGCGGCGCCAGATCGAGCTGTGGCGGCTGCTCGGACAGGTCCAGCCCCTGCGACCGGGCCGGGCCGCCAAGCCACAGGCTGGCGAGCAGCGCCAGCAGCAGGCGGCGCAGCCAAGCCTGGGTCATGTCACGACAGTCGGGCTCTGGCCGGGCAGTTCGTCGTCGGGCGCCTTGCGGTAGTCGCGTGGCGACAGGCCAAAGCGGGTCCGGAAGGCAGTCGCGAAGTTGGCCGGGTTGTCATAGCCCAGGTCGTTGGCGATCACCTGCACCGCCAGGCTGGTCTCGCGCAGCAGCTTGCGCGCCTGTTCCATGCGGGCCTCGCGCAGGTACTCGAACACGGTCGCGCCCGCGCAATGGCGGAAGGCCTCGTTGAGGCGGCGCGTGTTGGTGCCGACCGCCTTGGCCAGGCTGGCCAGGTCGGGCGGCTGCGCCAGGTCGTCATGCAGCAGGCGCTGGGCGGCGCGGAACACCAGCGAATCGACGGTCGAGGCCGGCTCGCCGCCCTCGGGCGGCCGCATCGAGGGCGGCGAGGCAGCGGGCCTGGCCGACTCCTGGACCAGGTGGCGCCAGGCCTGCAGGTGCACGCTGACGCGCAACCTGACCTCGTCGAAGTCGAAGGGCTTGGCGATGTAGTCGACCGCACCGACCATCAGGCCACGCACCCGGTCCTCGGTCTGCGCCGCCGCGGTCAGGAAGATGACCGGAATGGCCGCGGTGCGCGGCTCGGTCTTGAGCAGGCGACAGGCCGCGACGCCGTCGCAGACCGGCATCGAGACATCGAGCATGATCAGGTCGGGCTGCAGCAGGCGCGCCTTCTCGACCCCGTCATGGCCATCCTCGGCCACGTACAGCCGATAGCCCTGGGCCCGCAGGCATTCGGTCAACAGGCGGCGGTCGTCCGCGTTGTCATCGACCACCAGGATGCGCAGTCCTTTCGGAAACATGGGATTGAGGCTCATTTAGCTATTATTTCGCAGCTTGATGAAAAATGAGCCGCCCAGCGCGCCATCCGGTGCAGGCAACATCAATTCAACCGGGGCTGGCCACCGAAATTCCAGCCATCTCCATCGTCATATCTGCCATGGCAGCAGGCCCGGTCCGGTAGCCGGCCCAGGGCTCAGCTGCCGCGCGGGTAGCGCCTGATCGCGTTGCGGAACACGTCGACCACCTCGCCCGGCTGGCTCATGCTCACGTTGAGATCCTTGACCAGGCCGTCCTTGACCCCGTAGCACCAGCCATGGACCGAGACCTTCTGGCCCCGGCTCCAGGCGTCCTGCATCACGTTGGTCAGCGCGACATGACCGACCTGCTCGATCACGTTCATCTCGCACAGCACATCCTCCTGGACCTCGACCGGCAGGTGGTCGAGCCGGCGGCGATGGCGCAGCTTGACATCGTGCACATGGCGCAGCCAGTTGTCGACCAGGCCCACGCGCGCGCCGCGCAGCGTGGCCAGCACGCCGCCGCAGCCGTAATGGCCGACCACGATGATGTGCTCGACCTTGAGCACGTCGACCGCGTACTGGATCACCGACAGCGCATTGAGGTCCGAATGCACCACCACGTTGGCGACGTTGCGGTGCACGAACACCTCGCCCGGATCGAGACCGGTGATCTGGTTGGCCGGCACCCGGCTGTCGGAACAACCGATCCAGAGGTACTTGGGGCTTTGCTGGTGCGACAGCTTCTCGAAGAAGCCGGGCCGCTCGCGCTCCATCTGGGCAGCCCAGGCGCGGTTGTTGTCGATCAGGTGGTGCAGGGTAACGCTCATGCCCCGATATTACCCAAGCCGCGTGATCCGACGGCGGGAGGCAGGCATCAGCGTGGTTTCAGGCCGCCAGCCGCACCCGCCTGAGCCGCTGGCGCCGCGACTCGTAGTCGGGCATGACGCTGGCAACCACGCGCCAGAATGCCGGGCCATGGTTCATCTCGCGCAGGTGGCTCAGCTCGTGCACCACCACATAGTCGATCAGCTCCAGCTCCAGGTGCACCAGGCGCCAGTTGAGCCGCAGGCTGCCGTTCAGGCTCGCGCTGCCCCAGCGGGTGGTAGCGTTCGACAGCTTGAGGCTGCGGTAGCGCACGCCCAGCTGCGGCGCGAAATGCTCCAGCCGCTCGAGGAAGACCTGCTGCGCCACGCCCATCAGCCAGGCCTGGGCCTGGGTGCGCACCCGCTCGGGTGCGGCATCGGACGCCAGCCTGAGCCGCAGCCGCCCCTCGGCCAAGGCCGCAGCCAGACCCTCGGGGCGCGATCCGGGCGCGGGATCGAGCTCCAGCAGCAGCTGCTGCCCCAGGCAGGGCAGCAGGGTCCCCGGGCGCCATTCGGTCGGCGCGGGCGCCAGCCGGCTGGCCTGCTCGAGCTGGCGCAGCTTGGCCAGCACCCAGTCGGACTTGCGCCGCAGCAGGGCATCGATCTCGGCCAGCGGGGTCCAGTGCGGTGCGCGCACGCTCAGGCCCTGCGGCCCGACGCTCAGGCCTATGGTGCGGCGCGCGGCACGCTGGAATTCGTAGGCGACCAGCTGGTCGCCGATCCGGCACTCGCGGTTGGCACGCGGGTGCCGGGGGCTCATGACGCCGCAGGCGGGTAGGCCTCGGGGTCGAGGCGACGCATCTCGGCCTCGATCCAGGCCTGGACCTCGGCCATCAGCTCGTCGTGCTGGCGGCCGACGCTGGGAATCTGCGGCCCGATCGAGATCTCGACCTGGCCCGGCTGCTTGAACAGCGCCTTGCGCGGCCAGCACTTGGCCGAGGTCACCGCGACCGGGATCACCGGCGCGCCGGTCTTGATCGCGAGCCGGGTGCCGCCGCTCTTGTAGGTCCCGGTCTGGCCGCGCTCGACCCGGGTGCCTTCCGGGAACATGATGACCCAGGTGCCCTGGTCGAGCAGGCGCTTGCCCTGCTGCACCATCTTGGCGAAGGCGCGCGCGCCATCGGCGCGGTCGATGTGGATCATGTCCATGCTGCCGATGGCCCAGCCGAAGAAGGGCACGCGCAGCAGCTCCTTCTTGAACACATAGGCCAGCGGGTGCGGCATGATGGCCGGCATCGCGAAGGTCTCCCAGGTCGACTGGTGCTTGACCAGCAGCACCGCCGGGTCCGAACTGCCCTTGGGCAGGTTCTCGCGGCCGAACACCTGGTAGCGGATGCCGATGATCCAGCGCGCGCTGTCGACCGACAGCTTGAGCCAGCGCTGGCACATCCAGTAGATGGTGGTCTTGCTCGCGAAGGGACGGGCCAGCACCACGGCCAGGCTCCACGGGATCACCGTGACGGCCATGAACAGCAGGTGCAGCAGGGAACGGATGGCGGAAATCATGGGGCTCAGATCGGTGTTTCTTGGGCCAGCACCCAGTCGGCGAAGGCCTGCAGGTCGGCATGGGCGCGGGTGCCGGACGGCAGCCCCTCGGGCAGGCCACCCGCGCGGTAGGCGCTCGACTGGCCACTCAGGATCAGATGGGGCGTGCAGCCGGCGGCAGCCGCCGCCTGGGCATCGCGCACCGAGTCGCCGGCGGCCAGCACCTGGGCCAGCGGCACGCCCAGGCGCTTGCCGATCTCGAAGAACAGTCCGGGAGCGGGCTTGCGGCAGTCGCAGCCGTCCTCGGGCGCATGGGGGCAGAAGAAGACCGCATCGATGCGCGCGCCCGCCTCGGCCAGCGACTTGATCATGCGCGCATTGAAGGCATTGAAGCTCGTGATGTCGAACAGGCCGCGCCCGAGGCCGGACTGGTTGGTCGCGACCACGACCCGCCAGCCGGCCTGGTTCAGGCGCGCCACCGCTTCCAGCGCGCCCGGAATCGGCTGCCAGTCCTCGGGCCCGCGGACATAGGCCTCCGGGTCCTGGCTCAGCACGCCGTCGCGGTCGATCACGAGCAGCTTGGTCGAGGCCGGCGTGCGCATCAGGCGGCCAGGCGCGACAGGTCGGCGACCCGGTTCATCGCCAGGTGCAGCTGGGCCAGCAGGCCCAGGCGGTTGGCCTTGAGCGCCGGATCATCGGCATTGACCATCACCTGGTCGAAGAAGGTATCGACCGGGCCCTTGAGCGCGGCCAGCGCCTGCAGGCTGGCGGTGTAGTCGCCCTGCTCGAAGGCCTGGTCAGCGACCGGCGCCACCTGCGCAAGAGCGGCGGCCAGCGCGGCTTCGGCGGCCTCCTGCAGCAGCTCAGGCCTGACCTCGGCCTTGACCTCGCCCTCGGCCTTCTTGAGGATGTTGCCGACGCGCTTGTTGGCAGCAGCGAGCGCGGGCGCCTCGGGCAGCGCCGCGAAGGCGCGCACCGCGGCCAGGCGGCGCGCGACCTCGCCCAGGCGGGCCGGCTTGAGCGCCAGCACCGCATCGACTTCCTGCGCGCTGTAGCCCTGCTCGCGCAGGTTGACCGCCAGGCGGTCCAGCATGAAGTCGAGCAGCGCCGCGCTCGGGTCGCTGATCAGCTCGCCGAACGGCACCGCGGCGGCCTCGAGCAGCTCGGGCAGATTCAGCGGCAGCTGCTTCTCGGCCAGGATGCGGATCACGCCGAGCGCATGGCGGCGCAGCGCGAACGGGTCCTTGTCGCCGGTCGGCAGCTGGCCGATGCCGAACAGGCCGATCAGGGTCTCGAGCTTGTCGGCCAGCGCCAGCACGGTGCCGGTGTGGTTGCGCGGCAGCGCATCGCCCGCGAAGCGCGGCTTGTAGTGGTCCTCGATCGCGATCGCGACGCCGTCGCGCAGGCCCTCGTGGCGCGCGTAGTAGCCGCCCATGATGCCCTGCAGCTCGGGGAACTCGCCGACCATGTCGGTCAGCAGGTCGGTCTTGGCCAGGCGCGCGGCCTGCTGCGCCTTGCTGTCGAGGACATCGAAATGGTCCTTGTCGTCGAGCGTGAACGGCACGGTGCCCAGCCGCAGCTGGTTGACGATGGCGTGGGCGATGGCGCGCACGCGCTCGCTGCGCTCGCCCTGGCTGCCGAGCTTGTTGTGATACACCACCTTGGCCAGGCCCTCGACGCGCGACTCGAGCGTCTTCTTGCGGTCCTGGTCGAAGAAGAACTTGGCATCGGCCAGGCGCGGGCGCACCACCCGCTCGTTGCCGCCGATCACGGCACTGGCGTCCTCCGGGCTGATGTTGCTCACCACCAGGAACTGGTTGGTCAGCTTGCCATGGGTGTCGACCAGCGGGAAATACTTCTGGTTCGCCTTCATGGTCAGGATCAGGCATTCCTGCGGCACCTCGAGGAATTCCTCCTCGAAGCTGCAGGTCAGCACGTTCGGTCGCTCGACCAGGCCGGTGACCTCGTCGAGCAGCGCCTCGTCCATCAGCACCTCGTAGCCCGGGCCCAGGCGCTCGGCGGCCTGCGCCAGTTGCTGCACGATGGCAAAGCGCCGGTCGCCAAAGCTCGCGAATACCGCGCCGTCGCGCAACAGGGTCTCGGCATAGGCGTCGGCATCAGCGATCACCACCGGCGACTTGGCCGCCTCGAAGCGGTGGCCCTGGGTGCTGTTGCCAGCCGACAGGCCGAGCGCCTTGACCGGCACCACGGTGGAACCATGCAGCGCGACCAGGCCATGGGCCGGACGCACGAAGTTGACGCTGGTCCAGCCCGGCAGCTCACAGTCGGTCTCGAGCTGGTAGCTCATGACCTTGGGGATCGGCAGCAGGCGGATCGCCTCGTCGAGCGCCTTCTGCAGGCCGACGTCGAGCGTCGCGCCGGTCACCAGGCTGTCGTAGTAGAGCGCCTCGGCCTTGCCCTCGCCCTGGCGCTTGAGCGCCGCGACAGCAGCCGCCGGGTCGGAGACATCGGCGCCGAGCGCAGCCAGCTTCTTGAGCAGCGCCGGCGTGGCCTGGCCATCTGCCGTCAGGCCGACCGAGGCCGGCATCAGCTTGAGCTGGACCGCCTTGTCCTCGGCCTTGAGCCAGACATGGCTGACATGGGCCGCGAGGCGGCGCGGCGAGGCAAAGGGCGTCACGACGGAGTCGGCGCCAGCCAGGCCCTGGGCCTTGAGCTGCTCGAACAGCTGGCCAGCGAAGGCATCACCGAGTTTCTTCAGCGCTTTGGGCGGCAGTTCCTCGACGAAGAGCTCCACCAGCAGGTTTTTGGTCGTCATAGTCTTGTCCGGTAGGGAGCAGCACGGCCAGGCCTGGGCTGCCCCGCAAACACATCAGGCGGTTTTCTGTTCCATCTGCGCCACCCACTCGCGCGGCGCCATCGGGAAGCCCAGGCGCTCGCGGCTCTCGTAGTAGCTCTGCGCCACGCTGCGCGCCAGGTTGCGGATGCGGCCGATATAGGCCGCGCGCTCGGTCACGCTGATCGCGCCGCGCGCATCAAGCAGGTTGAAGCTGTGCGCGGCCTTCAGCACCTGCTCGTAGGCCGGCAGCGCGAGCTGCTGCTCCATCAGGTACTTGGCCTGCTTCTCGTGCGCGTTGAAGGCGGTGAACAGGAAGTCGGCATCGGAATGCTCGAAGTTGTAGGTCGACTGCTCGACCTCGTTCTGGTGGTAGACGTCGCCGTACTTGAGCGTGTCGGTCCACTGCAGGTTGTAGACGTTGTCGACGCCCTGCAGGTACATGGCCAGGCGCTCGAGGCCGTAGGTGATCTCGCCGGTGGCGGGCTTGCAGTCGATGCCGCCGACCTGCTGGAAATAGGTGAACTGCGTCACCTCCATGCCGTTGAGCCAGACCTCCCAGCCCAGGCCCCAGGCGCCCAGGGTCGGGTTCTCCCAGTCGTCCTCGACGAAGCGGATGTCGTTCTTCTTCAGGTCGAAGCCCAGCGCCTCCAGGCTGCCCAGATACAGCTCGAGGATGTTGGCCGGTGCCGGCTTGAGCACCACCTGGTACTGGTAGTAGTGCTGCAGCCGGTTCGGGTTCTCGCCGTAGCGGCCGTCCTTGGGCCGGCGGCTGGGCTGGACATAGGCCGCCTTCCAGGGCTCGGGACCGATCGCGCGCAGGAAGGTCGCGGTATGGCTGGTGCCGGCACCCACTTCCATGTCGTAGGGTTGCAGCAGCGCGCAGCCCTGGGCGTCCCAGTAGGCCTGCAGTTTCAGGATGATTTGTTGAAAGGTCAGCATGTCGTTGCCTAGGGGCGGTGATCCGCCATACATTCGGGTCGCGCCTGCCGGGCGCAGGCGGCGAAAGCCTGATTCTACGGTCGCGACCGGCCGCTGCGGCGCCAGGCCAGCGCCAGCGCACCGACAGCGAGCAGCACCAGCGGCCACAAGCCGAAGCGGCCGGCCCAGTAGGCATAGGGGGTCAGGCCCGTGCGGCCCTCGACCTCGACCGCCAGCACGGCGCGCGTCAGGCGCGGCAGCTCATGGGTGACGCGGCCCAGGTGGTCGATCGCCAGCGTCGCGCCGGTGTTGGTCGCGCGCAGCATCGGGCGCTGCAGCTCGAGCGCGCGCAGGCGCGAGATCTGGCGGTGCTGGTCTATCGCCACCGTGTCGCCGAACCAGGCGATATTGCTCAGGTTCACCAGCACGGTCGGCGCCGGCGCGGGCGCGACGAAGCCGCGTGCGAGCTCCTCGCCGAACAGGTCCTCGTAGCAGATATTGGGCGCGATGCGCTGGCCGGCCCAGTCCAGCGTCGGCTGCACCGGCGCGCCGCGCTTGAAGTCGCCGAGCGGGATGCTCATCAGCTCGGTGAACCAGCGGAAGCCGGTCGGGATGAACTCGCCAAACGGCACCAGGTGCTGCTTGTCGTAGCGCAGCGGCTCGTCCCGACCCGGGCGCCAGGACAGCGCCGAGTTGGTATAGCCCTGCTCCGGGCTGCCCATGGGCAGGCCCAGCATCAGCGCGGAGCGGCCCTGCTGCACGCCCTGCAGCAAGGGCTGCCACCAGCTCGCGGGCAGCTGCTGCGGCAGCAGGGGAATGGCGGTCTCGGGCGCGACCACCAGGCTGGCCTGCCCCTGCTCGAGCGCCGCGAGCGACTGCTGCCGGTACCAGCCCAGCGCCAGCGGCATGCCGCTGCCGGGCTGGAACTTCTCGTCCTGCGGAATATTGCCTTGCAGCAGCAGCGCCGACAGCTTGCCGGCTGGCTGGGTCCAGACCGGCACCCAGCCAGCCCAGTGCCGGGCGGCGCCCGGCCAGCCCAGCAGGACCAGCCCGAGCAATCCTGCCACGGCTGCTGCGCGGGCAGCGCTGGAAGCCGGGCCTGCCGCAGCCTCCGCGCTGGCGACCAGGCCGGCAGCCGGTGCGGCGCGCCGCGCCAGCAGGGCCAGCGCCTGCGCCGCCAGCAAGGCCAGCACGGCCGCGACCGCGCCCATGCCATAGACCCCGATCCAGGGCGCCAGCGGCGCCAGCGCATCGACCTGGGCATAGCCGCCCGCACCCCAGGGAAAACCGGTCAGCAGCAGGCCGCGCGCGAGCTCGGCCAGGGTCCAGAGCGCGACGAAGGCCGTCAGGCGCCAGCCCAGGCGGGCGTCGCGCCAGCGCCAGAACAGCGCGGCCGCGCCGGCGTAATACAGCCCCAGGGCTGCCGCCAGCGCCAGCACGCCCAGCAGCGCCAGCGGGGCCGGCAGGCCGCCATAGGTGTGCATCGAGACGAACAGCCACCAGAAGGTGCCGGCCAGCCAGGCGGTGGCCCAGAGCCAGCCGCGCAGGAAGGCCGAGCGCGCCGAGGGCGCGCCGGGCAAGAGCAGCACCAACCAGGCCAGCGACAGGACCTGCAGCCCGGCCACCGGCTCGCCGGCCGTCCAGCCCAACGGCCAGGGCCAGGGCCAGGCCAGCGCCGCTGCCTGCAGCAGGCCGGCCAGGCCCAGGGCCAAGCCGAGCGGCAGGGACCGCAGGCCGTGATTCAGGCGCATGGGCGGACAGACGGCGACAAGGACGAACTGCTCAAGGCTGGTGCGGCAGCCGCGTCACCTTGAACCACTTGACCGCCCCGCCCTTGCTGTGCTGGACCATGAAATCCAGCCCCTCGAGCGCGTGGCGCTCACCGCGGCGCGGCACCCGGCCCATCGCATGCGAGACCAGGCCGCCGATGGTGTCGAAGCCCTCGTCGTCGAGCGTGATGCCGAACGACTCGACCACCCGCTCGACCGGGGTGTCGCCGCTGACGCGCCAGGTGCCGTCGGCCAGCGCGAAGATGTCGCCCTCGTCCTCCTCGACATCGAACTCGTCCTCGATCTCGCCGACGATCTGCTCGAGCACGTCCTCGATCGTGACCAGTCCGGCGACGCGGCCGAACTCGTCGATCACGATCGCGAGGTGGTTGCGGTTGGCGCGGAAATCGCGCAGCAGGTCGTTCAGGCCCTTGCTCTCGGGCACGAAGGTGACCGGGCGCAGCAGCGCGCGCAGATTGAGCTCGGGCGCGCGCTGCAGCTTGAGCAGGTCCTTGGTCAGCAGGATGCCGATGATGTTCTCGCGCTCGCCCTCGTAGACCGGGAAGCGCGAATGCGCGGTCTCGATCACCTGGCGCAGCAGCTCCTCGTAAGGCGACTGGATGTCGAGCGCATCCATGCGCGGCGCCGCCACCATCACGTCGCCGGCCGTCATGTCGGCAATCCGGATCACCCCTTCCAGCATCACGCGCGACTCGGCGTCGATGATGTCGTTGTCCTCGGCCTCGGCCAGGGTCTCGATCAGCTCGTCCTTCGAGTCTGGTCCGGGATGGATGAATTCGGCCAGCTTCTGCAGGAAGCCGCGCTTGTCTTCATGCCGCACGCCACGCTGCGGCGCCGGACTGGGATGGGGATCAGCCACTGTAGGTCGGGGTAGTTGCGAAGCATCTAGGATACCCCAAGCCCTTGACAGCAGGGCGACAGGATCAGGGCTTGGTCTGGTCGCGCGCGTCGCGCACGCCTTCGCGGATCTCGTGCATCAGGTCGATCACGCCGCGCACCTGCTTGACGCCCGCCTTGAGGCGGTAGTCGGTGCGCGCCAGGCCCTCGGCCAGCAGCTCGCCGACCTGGGAGCCGAAATCGGCCGGCGGCAGCTCGAGGCAGGCCTCGCTCTCGGAGCCCTCGCGCACCACCTCGGCGCCAGCCTTGCGCGCGATCCTGAGCATCGCGGCGTTCTCGCTCAGCGCATGGACGATCAGGCGCGACACGCCCTGGTTGCGCGCATGGACCACGCAGCGCTCGAACAGCTGCTGGCCGTAGCCGCGCCCGCGCAGCTCGGGGCTGACGCTGACGCCGAACTCGGCCAGATGCTGCTGGCCCGGCGCGTCCAGATAGGCCAGGTGCGCCAGCGCGACCAGCTGCAGCTCGGCGTCGAAGATGCCGAACAGCTCGTCGCGGCCGAAGTCCAGCTTGGCGACGTAGCGCTGGATCTGCTCGTCGATGGCCGGATAGCCGAAGCGCAGGTAGCGGTCGTGATCGGGCAAGGACAGCAGATGCTGCTCGATCAGCGGCAGTTGCCCGAGGTCCAGGCTGCGGATCAATGCCCGCGACGGGGCAGGATGTTCGGTCTCACTCATGGTGCTGATATTAAGGGTTTACCCTTAGCCCTGGCTTAAGCCGGGCCGCAAGCCCTGGCGCCAGCAATGGCATCGCCGGTGCCGGGGGCCTGGCTTCAGAGCCCGAGCATCAGCTGCAGGTTCTGCACCGCCGCACCGCTGGCGCCCTTGCCCAGGTTGTCCAGCCGCGCCACCAGCACCGCGTGGCCATGGGCATCGCTGCCGAACACGCGCAACTCCAGGTGATTGGTGCCGGCCAGCGCGACCGCGTCGAGCTTGCCGTCCTCGGTCGCCGGCAGCACGTTGACCCAGTGGCTGCCCTCGTAGTGCTTCTCGAGCGCGGCCTGCAGGTCGGCAAGCCTGGGGCGACCCGGCAGCTGGTCGAGGTGCAGCGGCAGCTGGACCAGCATGCCCTGGGCGAAGTTGGCCACCGCCGGCACGAAGATCGGGCGCCGGGTCAGGCCGGTGCAGGCCATGATCTCGGGGATATGCTTGTGGCCCAGGCCGAGCGCATAGAGCTCGAACGGTGCCGCCGTGCCGGCCTCGTAGGCCTCGATCATCGGGCGGCCGCCGCCGGTGTAGCCGCTCACGCTCGGCAGACAGACCGGGTGCTCGGGCGACAGCAGGCCGGCATCGATCAGCGGACGCAGCAGCGCGATCGCGCCGGTCGCGTAGCAACCCGGGTTGGCGACGCGGTCGGCACTGCGCACGGCCTCGGCCTGGCCGGCGCAGAGCTCGGGAAAGCCGTAGACCCAGCCGGGTGCGACGCGGTGCGCGGTCGAGGCATCGATGATGCGCGGCGCCTTGGCGCCCTCGGCCTTGATCGCGTCGATCATCGCGACCGACTCGCGCGCGGCGTCGTCGTGCAGGCACAGGATCACCAGGTCGGCCTGCGCCATCAACTCGCGCTTGGCGGCCGGGTCCTTGCGCCGCTCGGGTGCGATGCTGAGCAAGCCGACCTGCGGCATCTGGGCCAGCCGCTCGCGGATCTGCAAGCCCGTGGTGCCGGCCTCGCCGTCGATGAAAACCTGGTGCATCTGTATTCTCCGTATGAACATGTCAAGGGCTGGTACCGGCCGAGCGACTGATCGGCCATGAGCGCTGTACCGGCTTTCTATGATTACATCATGATACATTCGTGGTTTCTTGCGTCTCGATCGCAGGTATTTAGCCGCCGGTGTTGGACTGGCGTAAGGCAAGATGCCGACACTCTGGACGTGTTAACAGACCGACTCCATTGAGAGCAACTTATGAAAATTCACGAGTACCAAGGCAAGGAAATCCTGCGCCAGTTCGGCGTGCCGGTCCCGCGCGGCATCCCGGCATTCACCGTGCAGGAAGCTGTTGAAGCGGCACAGAAGCTGGGCGGCCCGGTCTGGGTCGTCAAGGCACAGATCCACGCCGGTGGCCGTGGCAAGGGCGGCGGCGTCAAGGTCGCCAAGTCGATCGAGGACGTCCAGCGTCTGGCTGGCGAGATCCTGGGCATGCAGCTCAAGACCCACCAGACCGGTCCGGAAGGCCAGAAGGTGCGTCGCCTCTACATCGAAGACGGCGCCGACATCAAGAACGAACTGTACGTCTCCCTGGTGACCGACCGCGCCACGCAGAAGGTGGCTTTCATCGCGTCGAGCGAAGGCGGCATGGACATCGAGGAAGTGGCTCACTCCTCCCCCGAGAAGATCATCACCGAGTACATCGATCCGCTGACCGGCATCACCGCCGAGCAGTCGAAGAAGATCGCTGCCGCCATCGGCCTGACCGGCGGCTCGGTGGACCAGGCGGTCGACCTGTTCGCCAAGCTGTACAAGTGCTACATGGACACCGATGCGTCGCTGGTTGAGATCAACCCGCTGAACTGCGACTCCAAGGGCAACCTGATCGCACTGGACGCCAAGTTCAACTTCGATGCCAACGCCCTGTTCCGCCACCCCGAGATCGTCGCCTTCCGCGACCTCGACGAGGAAGATCCGGCTGAAGTCGAGGCTTCCAAGTTCGACCTGGCCTACATCAGCCTGGACGGCAACATCGGCTGCCTGGTCAACGGCGCCGGCCTGGCCATGGCCACCATGGACACCATCAAGCTGTTCGGCGGCGAGCCGGCCAACTTCCTCGACGTCGGCGGCGGCGCGACCCCCGAGAAGGTCACCGAAGCCTTCAAGATCATGCTCAAGAACCCCAAGGTCGAGGGCATCCTGGTCAACATCTTCGGCGGCATCATGAAGTGCGACACCATCGCCACCGGCGTCATCACCGCCTGCAAGGCCGTGAACCTGAACGTGCCGCTGGTCGTGCGCATGAAGGGCACCAACGAAGAGCTGGGCAAGAAGATGCTGGCCGAGTCCGGTCTGCCGATCATCGCTGCCGACACCATGGCCGAAGCCGCGACCAAGATCGTCGCAGCCGTATCCAAGTAATTTTGCGGGACAGACCGCAGCCCGCAAAGCGGGCAAGCTCTGTCCCTTCCGAATGACCTTGGGGACAGATCTTCAGCTCTGTCCCCAACAGATCAGGACAAGCACCATGTCTATCTATATCAATAAAGACACCCGGGTCATCACCCAGGGCATCACTGGCAAGACCGGTCAGTTCCACACCGAGAAGTGCATCGAGTACGCGAACGGCAAGAACTGCTTCGTCGCCGGCGTGAACCCGAAGAAGGCCGGCGAGAAGATCCTCGACGTGCCGATCTACGGCACCGTCAAGGAAGCCGCCGCCGAGACCGGCGCGACCGTGTCCGTGATCTACGTGCCGCCGGCAGGCGCTGCCGCCGCGATCTGGGAAGCCGTCGAAGCCGACCTGGACCTGGCGATCTGCATCACCGAAGGCATCCCGGTCAAGGACATGCTCGAAGTGCGCAACCGCATGAAGGCCAAGGAAGCCGCCGGTGGCAAGCGCACCCTGCTGCTGGGCCCCAACTGCCCCGGCCTGATCACCCCGGACGAGATCAAGATCGGCATCATGCCCGGTCACATCCACCGCAAGGGCCGCATCGGCGTCGTCTCGCGCTCCGGCACCCTGACCTATGAAGCCGTCGCCATGCTGACCGAAGTCGGCCTGGGCCAGTCCTCGGCCGTCGGCATCGGTGGCGACCCGATCAACGGTCTCAAGCACATCGACGTGATGAAGGCCTTCAACGACGATCCGGACACCGACGCGGTGATCATGATCGGCGAAATCGGTGGCCCGGACGAAGCCGAAGCCGCCCAGTGGTGCAAGGCCAACATGAAGAAGCCGATCGTCGGCTTCATCGCTGGCGTGACCGCGCCTCCCGGCAAGCGCATGGGCCACGCCGGCGCGCTGATCTCGGGCGGTGCCGACACCGCTGACGCCAAGCTCGCCATCATGGAAGAATGCGGCTTCACCGTCACGCGCAACCCGTCGGAACTCGGCAAGCTGCTCAAGAGCCTGCTGTAATCACCGCTCCGCTGCGGCCAAGCGCCGCAACGGACAAGAAAGGCCGGAAGCCTCCCAACAGGGGCTGCCGGCCTTTTTCCTTGCCAGGGGCTGCCGGGCCGGCAGTCCCTGCTCAGCTTCACTTCCAATTCATGGAATGATTCTTGCATTAATCAGATTCGTTATCTTTTACTGCCAGAAAATTCCATGAGTCTCAGCAATCTGAAAATATCGCTACGGCTCGCCCTGCTGCTGGCCTTGCTGTCCCTGCTGATGGCGGCCGTCGGCATGCTGGGCCTGTCAGGCATGGGACGGACCAAGCAGGGGCTGACTTCGGTCTACCAGGAGCGGGTAGTGCCCTTGCAGCGGCTCAAGCAGGTCGCCGACCTGTATGCGGTCGATGTGGTCGATACCGCCCACAAGGTGCGCGACGGAGCCCTCACTGCGGCCGAAGGCGCGCGCATCATCCAGCAGGCGCGCGAGCAGATCCGGCAGCACTGGGCCGGCTACCTGCGCAGCGACATGATCCCGGAGGAACACCGGCTGGTGCAGCAGTTCGAGCAGCGCCGGAGCGTCGCCGATGCGGCTGTCGCCGCACTCGAAGCCCTGCTTCGAGCCGGCGACCTGGAGGCGATCAGGCAGTTCGCGGCGCGCGAGATGTACCCGGCGCTGGACCCCCTGCAAGGCGTGCTCGGCGCGCTGGTGCAGCTGCAGCTCGACACGGCCAGGGCGGTGTACGAGCAGGCGGAAGCCGTCCATGCCGATACCCGCCTGTGGATCGGCTTCGCCATCGGCAGCTGCGTGCTGCTCTCGCTCGGACTGGGCACGCTGGTGACGCGCAGCATCACGCACCAACTCGGCGCCGAGCCCCACCATGCCGTCGATCTGGCCCAGAACGTGGCCCGGGGCGATCTCAGCATCAGCATCGACCTGCAGGCGGCCGACCCGGACAGCCTGATGGCCCAGCTGCAGCAAATGCAGCAGAGCCTGGCCAGGCTGGTGTCGATCATGCGCCAGGGCTCGGAAAGCGTGGCCACGGCCAGCGCGCAGATTGCGCAGGGCAACCACGACCTGTCGGCCCGGACCGAACAGCAGGCCAGCGCGATACAACAGACCGCTGCCTCGATGGAGCAGCTCACCGCCGCCGTGCGGCACAACGCGGCCCACGCGAGCGCGGCCAGCCAGCTGGCGAACGAGGCATCCGGGGTGGCCCAGCATGGCGGCAAGGTGGTGGGCGATGTGGTCCGCACCATGAGCGAGATCAACGAGAGCTCGCGCCAGATCGCCGACATCATTGGCGTCATCGACGGGATTGCCTTCCAGACCAATATCCTGGCGCTCAATGCCTCGGTGGAAGCGGCCCGGGCCGGCGAGCTGGGGCGTGGCTTTGCCGTCGTGGCGGCGGAGGTGCGCAGCCTGGCGGGCCGCTGCGCCGAGGCCGCGCGCGAAATCAGGCAGCTGATCGGCGCCAGCGTGGCGCGCGTCGAGGCCGGCAGCGCCCTGGTGAACCACGCCGGCACGACCATGACGGAACTGGTCGGCGCGATCCAGCGCGTCAGCGACCTGATGCGCGAGATCAGCGCGGCCAGCCAGCAGCAGAGCCAGGGTGTCGATCAGGTCAACAGCGCGATCACGCAGATGGACCAGGCCACGCAGCAGAATGCCGCGCTGGTCGAGGAGATGACGGCGGCCACCACCAGCCTGGAGTCCCAGGCCGGGGACCTGCTGGATGCCGTCAGCGCATTCAAGCTCGCAGGAGCTGCGGGCCCGATGAGGCCCCCTGCCCCGACCGGCGCCGCAGCCGGCCCGGTGCTGGCGCCGGAAGCCGCCCTGCCAGCCTGAAGCGGGCCGCCGTGCTGGCGGCGCTCAGCTCAGCTTGCCGTGGCAGGCCTTGTACTTGAGGCCGCTGCCACAGGGGCAGGTATCGTTGCGGCCGACGCGCGGCACTTCCTGTTCCGGCCGGCTCAGCAGGCCGGAGTCGGCCAGGGTCTCGGGCTCGCCGCTCTCGGTCGGCGCGGTGTAGGTCACATGGCTGAGCTGCTCGGCCTGACTCTCGAGCTGCTCGGCGGCCTGGCCGACCTGCTCGGGCGACTGGATCTTGACATTCATCAGCAGGCGCGTGACCTCGTTGCGCACGGTGTCGAGCAGCATGCCGAACAGCTGGAAGGCCTCGCGCTTGTATTCCTGCTTGGGCTGCTTCTGCGCATAGCCGCGCAGGTGGATGCCCTGGCGCAGGTAGTCGAGCGCGCTCAGGTGGTCGCGCCAGTTCGAGTCGATATGCTGCAGCAGCACCACGCGCTCGAAGCCGCTCATCTGCTCGCGTCCGACCAGCGCCACCTTGGCCTCGTAGGCCTGGGTCGCCGCCTGCAGCACATGGGCCAGGATCTCGGCATCGCTGATCTCGCTGGCCGCCGACACCAGGCCCGCGAGGTCGAGCGACAGGCCCCAGTCGCTGGCAAGCTGCTGCTGCAGGCCGGCCAGGTCCCATTGCTCCTCGACGCTGTCGGCCGGCACGAAGGCGCGCACCACCTCGGTCATGCAGCCCTCGCGCAGCGAGGCGATCTGCGCGCTCAGGTCCTGCGCATCGATGATGTCGTTGCGCTGCTGGTAGATCACCTTGCGCTGGTCGTTCGACACGTCGTCGTACTCGAGCAGCTGCTTGCGCACGTCGAAGTTGCGGCCCTCGACCTTGCGCTGCGCGCTCTCGATGCTGCGCGTCACGATGCCGGCCTCGATCGCCTCGCCTTCGGGCATCTTGAGCTTGTCCATGATCGCGCGCACCCGGTCGCCGGCGAAGATGCGCATCAGCGAGTCGTCCAGACTCAGGTAGAAGCGGCTCGAACCCGGATCGCCCTGGCGACCGGCACGGCCGCGCAGCTGGTTGTCGATGCGGCGGCTCTCGTGGCGTTCGGTCGCGATGATGCGCAGGCCGCCGAGCTGCTTGACCTGCTCGTGGTCGGCCTTCCACTGCGCGCGCGCGGACTCGATCGCGCGGGCGCGGGCGGCCTCGTCCAGGCTGGCATCGGCCTCGATCGCGGCCAGGATCTTCTCGAGGTTGCCGCCGAGCACGATGTCGGTGCCGCGGCCCGCCATATTGGTCGCGATCGTGATCGCGCCGGGACGGCCGGCCTGCAGGATGATGTCGGCCTCGCGGGCATGCTGCTTGGCGTTGAGCACCTCGTGCGGCAGGCCTTCCTGTTGCAGCAGGGCCGAGATGATCTCGGAGTTCTCGATCGACGAGGTGCCGACCAGCACCGGCTGGCCGCGGCCGTGGCATTCACGGATGTCGGCGATCGCGGCGACATATTTCTCCTGCGTCGTCTTGTAGACGCGGTCGAGCTCGTCCTTGCGCTGGCTCGGGCGGTTCGGCGGAATCACCACCGTCTCGAGGCCGTAGATCTCGTTGAACTCGTAGGCCTCGGTGTCGGCGGTGCCGGTCATGCCCGACAGCTTGCCGTAGAGGCGGAAATAGTTCTGGAAGGTGATCGAGGCCAGGGTCTGGTTCTCGGGCTGGATGCGCACCCGCTCCTTGGCCTCGACCGCCTGGTGCAGGCCGTCGCTCCAGCGCCGGCCCGACATCAGGCGGCCGGTGAACTCGTCGACGATCACGATCTCGCCGTTCTGCACCACGTAATGCTGGTCGCGGTGATACAGGTGCTGGGCCTTGAGCGCGGTCACCAGGTTGTGCATCAGCACGATGTTCGACGGGTCGTACAGCGAGGCGCCCTCGGGCAGCAGGCCGGCCTGGGCCAGGATGCGCTCGGCGTTCTCGTGGCCCTGCTCGGTCAGGTGGATCTGGTGCGACTTCTCGTCGACCGTGAAGTCGCCCGGCTTGATCACGCCCTCGCCGGTGCGCGGATCTTCCTCGCCCTCCTGGCGCACCAGCTGCGGCACCAGCTGGTTGATCGCGAGATAGGTCGCGGTCTGGTCCTCGGCCTGGCCGCTGATGATCAGCGGCGTGCGCGCCTCGTCGATCAGGATCGAATCGACCTCGTCGACGATGGCGTAGCTCAGCTTGCGCTGGACCCGGTCGGCCGCCTCGTAGACCATGTTGTCGCGCAGGTAGTCGAAGCCGTACTCGTTGTTGGTGCCGTAGGTGATGTCGGCGCGGTAGGCGGCCTGCTTGTCCTCGCGCGACATCTGCGGCAGGTTGACCCCGACGCTCAGGCCGAGCCAGTGGTAGAGCTTGCCCATGGTCTGGGCATCGCGCCCGGCCAGGTAGTCGTTGACCGTGACCACATGCACGCCCTGTCCGGTCAGCGCATTCAGGTAGACCGCCAGCGTCGCGGTCAAGGTCTTGCCCTCGCCGGTGCGCATCTCGGCGATCTTGCCGTAGTGCAGCGCCAGGCCGCCGATTAGCTGGACATCGAAATGGCGCATCTTCATGACGCGCTTGCTGGCCTCGCGCACGGTCGCGAAGGCCTCGGGCAGCAGCGCGTCGAGCGCCTCGCCCTGCGCCAGGCGCTGGCGGAACTCGGCCGTCTTGCCCTGCAGCTCGGCATCGCTCAATTGCTCGAACTGCGACTCCAGGCCGTTGATGCGCGCCACCGTCTTGCGGTAGGTTTTGAGCAGGCGGTCATTGCGGCTGCCGAAGATTTTGGTCAGGAACTGGATGGGCATACAAGCATCGCTCCTCGCGGCAGACAGAAGTCCTGGCGAGGGCTGGTTGGGAATCGGGTCCGCCTGGAAACGCACCAGGCTGCGGTCGGATGGTCACCGTGTGCTTGCATTTTAGCGGGGCAATATGGCGCCTGCCCCAGGCGGCGGGCTGCTGCCGGATAATGCCGCCCCATGGCCACTCCATCGCGTCAATTCAGCCTGCAGCAGGCCTTCCAGGCCAACCCGGAACTGGCCAAGGTAGCCGCGCGCATCCGCCAGTCGCAGCAGATGCTGGCCCTGATCCGGCCGCTGATGCAGCCGGGCCTGCGCGCCCAGGTCCAGGCCGGCCCGGTTGACGAGGAATCCTGGTGCCTGCTGGTCGGCAACCCGGCCGTCGGCAGCAAGCTGCGGCAGCTGGCGCCGGCGCTGCTGGCCGCGCTGCGCAGCGGCGGCTTCAACGTGCAGCGGCTGCGCTTCAAGGTCCGGGTGCGCTGACCGCCCGCCCCACCTCAGTCGGCCGGTGCCGCTTCGGCCGGCGCCGGCCGGTGGCGGCGCTGCACGATCCGGGTCGGCATCCGCGCCAGCCGGTCCAGCAGGCGAATCCGGGCCCAGATCGGCCACCAGTCGTAGAGGAAGATCTCCATCGGCCGCCACATCGCCACCCAACCGCCTATCAGCAGGCTCTCGCGCAGGATCTGTGCCGGGCTGCCCAGGGGCAGCCAGTCGCGGCTGAACTCGCCCAGCGCGATCGACAACGACAGGAAGGCCAGCCCGATCAGCAGGCTGATGCGCCCGCGCCGGAACAGCTCGCGCAGCCTGGCCCGGGTCGCGCCGGCGCTGGCCGCGAAATGGCTGCGGATCGCGGCCTCGAGCTGCGCGAGCTCCTGGCCCGGCGCCAGCGGCCGGTCGAGATGGATCACCAGCGCCAGCGACAGCTCGCGCGGCAACTCGCGGGCGCAGGCCACGATGTAGTCATCGGCCTGCGGGTCGAGGTCGCGGGCATGGAAGGGCGAGGGATCGATCGAATAGAACAGCTGCTCGATCTGCTCCACATGCACCTCGATCAAGGCCGGACGCAAGGCAGGATGGACTCGATGCTGGGCCATGGCCCGAGCATAGAACAAGCCAGCACAGCAAGCTGAAGCCTAGCTGAATTTTGTTCATAGATTCAAAATTGTGGCGGGCTCAAGCAAAACTCGATCGGGCCCGGGTCACTAAAGTCCTGTCTCAAGGAGTGTAAAAATGCACCAAAAGACCCCACCAAAGATACCGAAATGCAAAATATGCAGCTCGCCGCTTGAGCGTGTCCAGCGCAGCCCGGTCATGAAGCTGATCCCGGCCTCCAAGCATTACCGCTGCCCGGCCTGCGAGGCTCGCTTCTTCCAATGCCTCGGCATCATGCAACGCTGCTGAGGCCGACCTGTTGCCGGGTGGCCGCCTGAGCGCTGCCGCCTGCCATCGTCCAGTTGCAATTGCCTTGCTGCTGGTGCGTTTCACGGCCCAGGCCGTTCAAGGCTTGTCCGTGAAAAAGCCCTCCAGGCGTAGCAACCTGGAGGGCTTTTCTTATGGAGTGGCGCCTGTCGGATTCGAACTCTCCTATGAGAATTGCCTGAAAATCGGACTTTGTACCGCCTGTTGTACCCCCGTGAAGGCCTCGGTACCCCCATTTTTACGGCACTGCCGGCCGACTTGGGCGGGCCGTACCAGGGAGCAAGCAGATATATCTTGGCGCCCCACTCCCTGTGCTTGATCGGTGGGGGCCTGTCACGTTCCAGCTTCCTGCCGGATGCGGAAGCGCAGGCGCTTCTCGAACGGGCTTAACAGACAGAAACAGAAAACCCGGCGCGAGGCCGGGTCGGGGTTGCCAGCCACGCGCAGACCGTAGCGCCGCCGGCTGTCGGGGTTATTCGTCATCTGGCGGCACTGACCGACTGATCCGCCTTGCTTACCTCTGCTGCGCACTGCAGCAGTCGCCAGTCTTACCAAGGGCCAACGTGGAGGAGATACCTTGGGGCTTCCGGCCTGGGTGCGTTCGCCTGGGATGACGCGAACGCACCGCCTTCGATCGATCGTCAGCGCACCGTCGCGCAGAAGCTGGCGTTGACGCGGTAGGGCACCGTCAGCGGCGCGCTCTGCATCAGCAGGTAGCGCAGCGCCGGGTCTTCCTCGGTCCACGACTTGGCGAAGTAGGGCATTGCCAGCAGGCCAGCGGCTTCGTCCTTGATCGCGCCATAGGCTCGGGTGCCCATCAGGTCGGGACTGGTGACGATCACGGTGTTAGACGGCAGATAGGGCACCAGTTGGCCGCTGTCAGGGTCTTCATACCATCCGGTATAGACCCAGATGTCAAGATCGCCGATATTGCCCATGTGGCGGCCGCCTTCGCCCGTGACGGTGGGGTTGAGCCGATCGGCGCCTCGGAATCGGTCGAGCAGCTTTTGCACCTTGTTCGACATGCTGAACAGCCTCCAAGCCTCGACATCCATGATGATGGTATTGGCGACGGTGCCGGACTTTTCAGCGACCAGCAGCGACCAGGCCTGAACATCGTCAAGCGGCTCGACGCCTGTTTCGCCCCATCGCGCCGTGTTGGCGAGAAACTGAGTCAGGCTCGGGTCCCTGCCGAAGTTCACTTCAGTGGTCGGGTACAGATCGCCGCTGACCGTCACCTTGCCGGTGCGCAGCACCTCAACCGCCATGACCTCCTGGCGACGGGCCAGCATGGCAATCTGATCCTCCAGTTCCTTGGCAAGGGCCAATTGCATGCGTTGCGCTGGGGCAATATTGCCTCCGATGACCTCGCCTAACTGCCGCTTGAATGGGCGGTCCGGATCGAAGACACGCTTGTCTTTGACGTAGGCCGGCTTGAAGGTCTTGGTCTGGTAGCCACGCGATTGAACGACTTGCCCTGCCACGATGGGCGCGACGAAGGGCGCTAGGCGACGGCTGCCACTGTCGATGTCGAAGTGGATCTCCTCGCTGGTCTCGGTCTGGATCGCGCGGAAGAAGCTGTTGAGGATGAAGGGTTCCGGGTTCGGAAGTTGCGGAACGATTTGTGCCAATACGGCAGTGTTGAAGACGTTCATGCGGTTTACTTGATGGGGGTTTTGAAGCCGGCGAGTGCGAGTATCTGGTCGGCAAGCTCTTGCTCGGTCTTGGGTTCGCGCGGTGGCGCTGACATCTGTACGCCAACAAGCGCCAGGATCTCGCTGGCCAGGCGGTCAGCTTGAGCAGCTTCGGCGGTCGTCATGGGGATAGCACTCATTTGGTCATGGCTCCGATCAGTTCTTGCGTCGAGTGACCGAACACGGTCTGAACAACCTGGTCGTTCTCGTCCAGTTGGGTGACGGTCGGGTTTTGGCTCGTCGCGCCAGCCTCGCTACTGGCTTTGGGCTGGAAGAAGGAGTCGGGCACCAGGGGAGACAGCGCCATATTGACCAGGCCGGAGAGATGCTCCTTGGCCTGTCGGCGCTGCTCGTGCAATTCAACCAGTTCGTCAATCAATCGCTCGTGATCCGCTTTGAGCTGATCCAGTCCTGGGCCGCCATCCTGTGCGCCAGCATTGCGCGCAGCTTGCAGCGCCCATGCTTGGATCTGCTCATCGGTCATGGTCAGCGCCAGGATCTCGGTGGATTCGATCGGCCAGGACAGGATCTGAACAGGGCGTGATTCCAGCTCGCGCAACGGGGTATCTCCATTGCCGTCGAAGACGCTACCGATTTCACGAATGGGACGATGCGTGCCCAGGTGGATAGCCGCATCTGCCCGGCGTTGCAGATCCTCGCTAGACTTTCGAAGGGCATTACGGATGTTTTCTGCAATGTGGGCGGCAGCATCAGCAACCGATACACGGCGGGTCAGTTCGTGGGCTTCCTCCGTCTTTTCACGGATCACGGCGTCGAGTTGATCGACGGCTTCCTGTGCGGCGGTCTTGGCCTGGCCGATCTGATCAGAGACAGCCTTTTGCAGGCCGAACAGATCGGCAACCTTGCCGGAAAGCGTGCTGGTGCTTGGTGATTTTCTCATGGGTATGGATTACAAGGCATTGGGGTTGATGGTGAATCGCTGCGACCTCCCGGACACTTGATACACAGCGCAGCGTTCAGTCAGTGCGCGCGCCATGTTGGCAGATTGCGATTCGCTAAGTTCGATGAAGAATTCATAATCACCAGCCCAAAACGATAGGGTCTTGCTTGACCCTACCGATTTGACAATCACGCCAGCGGCTATGAAATTGCTATCCTGGGATATTTCGACCTTGGTCGAAGATGGAACACGATGATTCATGTTCGCTATCTTCAGGCAGGTTGCACTAATGGCCTGGCGGATTCAAATCTGAAGTGCAACACCTGACCTGCCGTAAGGTAAGCCAATGTCGCCGCAGCCCAGAACCTACCGCCAGCTACAACCCGAAGACCGTGTGACCCTTGCCAGCCTCAAGCAGCAGAACTACAGCGTGCGTGAGATCGCCAGCTTGCTCGGTCGCTCGGCCAGCACCATCAGCCGTGAACTGCGCCGCAACGCCTCAGCCGGCCAGTACAGCAGCACCGCGGCACAGCAAAGCTGCCAGCACCGCCACAGACAGGGCCGCCCGATGCGTAAACTGCATCCCGACGCCATCTTGTTTGACGTCGTGCAGCATCTGCTGCGACAGCGCTGGTCGCCTGAACAGATTGCCCTGACACTGGCGCGCATCTACCCCAAGGGCCATGAGCTTCGCGTGTCGCACGAAACCATCTACAACTGCATCTATGCCCAACCCGTGGGTGAGCTTCGCAAGGACTTGATCGCCTGCCTGCGCCACGCCCACAACAAGCGCGTGCCACGCAGCAAGGGCCAGGACCGGCGCGGCCAGATCCCCGACATGCTGAGCATCCACCTGCGTCCGCCCGAGGTAGAGGACCGCCAGTTTCCAGGTCACTGGGAAGGTGACCTCATCAAGGGCGAAGGCAATGCCAGCGCAGTAGGTACCTTGGTCGAGCGCACCAGCCGGCTGCTGATCCTGGTCAAGCTGCCGCACCCCAAGCCCGCCAGCGCCGCCAACGTGCTGCAGGCCTTCTCGGACAAGCTCAACGGCATTGCTCAGCCGATGCGCCAGAGTCTGACCTACGACCAGGGCCGGGAAATGGCCATGCACAAGAAGCTGACCGAGCAAACCGGCGTGGCCGTCTACTTCTGCGACCCGCACAGCCCCTGGCAGCGCGGCTCCAACGAGAACACCAATGGACTGGTGCGCCAGTACCTGCCCAAGGGCACGGACCTGTCGGTCTACAGCCAAGAACAACTCGATGAGATTGCCGACCAGATCAATGGCCGACCGCGCAAGGGACTCGGGGTACGATCACCGCTCGCGGTTTACCGGGAGTTGCTCCTGAACAGCCCGCAACGCTCCACCCTCATTCACTGAAAACCCGGGTGTTGCACTTCAGATTTGAATCCGCCCCTTTGAAAAGCCATCCAAGTGATGACGTATCGAGCGCGGCGGGAGACTGGTTGCAATCCGGGGTGGTGCGGCGGTCTTTTCCGGCCTTTGTGCTGACGATGCGCGATACCTGGGACAGACTGCGGGGAAGCGGGCAGCGGTGCCGCTGTTCAATCTGGGTCAGATCAGGATCGGGATCGCTTCGATGCGACACGATCAGGGCGTGCAGCTCGCGGGCGTACTTGAACCCCCGGCCGCGTGCCAGCTCGCGCAGGTCGGAATCACGGCCAGGCTGGCCGGCAAAGGCGTGGAGCCGGCCACCTCGACGGCTGCGAAGCCCCAGCAGGCGATCCAGGTCGGCGCGCTGATCTGACAGCCGCTCGCGCAGCGCTCCCAGCATCCAGGCGCGCAGGCTCGGCGGCAAGGGCTCGCCACGGGCCAGCAGATCGCAAGCAGCCTCAAGCGCTGAGCGAGCCTCGATCGGCTTGTAGGGCGAGATGAATTTCTCGTGGTCGGATTTCATTGCTCATCCTTCTGGTTGCCACCATCAAGCAGGCCGTCGTCCTGGTCGTCTTGGTCGTCCTGGTGCTCGGACAGGCTGTGGTCGACCAGCTCTGACGTGGCTCTAATCCATTCTGCGCGGGCGCTGGCGATGACGGCCAGCACCACAGCGCGGGCGGACTCGGGCAGATCCGGCGCGGCCTGGTCTATCTGGCCGGCCAACTGGTCGATATGGGCAGCCATCGGGGCGCTGACCATAGCCAGGACCTCGCGCAGCAACACGGCCGGGGCGTACTTGCCGCGCATGGCCTCGTTCTTCATCTCGACCGCCTCGCGCTGGGCGCGCGCCAGGGCGGCACGCTCTGCCGGCAGGCTCAGGAGGCCGTCGCCTGTCTGGCGGGTAGCCTCGGCGGTCAGGTGTGCCAGGTAGGCCCGCAGTTGCTCCAGGGCGGTGCCGGTGCGGGGGATGTGGCCGGCCGTGATGTGACGGCTGATGGCGGATTGTGTGACCCCTACCAGGTCGGCCAGCTCTTGCTGGGTGCAGGGCTGGCCAAGTGCCGGGTAGAGCGTCAGAAGGTCTTGTGTGTCTTGGTCGTGGTTCATGTTATGACCCCCTTAGGAGGCTCGCTGAACAGTTGGACATCGCGGCTCGAATTACCCGCGCTGGGGGAAGCCAGGGAGGACCCGAAGCCGGGGGTGGGTGGTGCCGGCTGCATGGCGTTCATCAGGTTGCGGTCGTGGATCAGGCAAGGCCACTACCCCCATACACACATACACAAACTACACAGACTGCTTTTGATCGGCTGGCCCCTTGGCTTGCTGGGTGTCGCTGGTCACGTCCGATGATTCGGGTTTGTGTACTTTGTGTATGCGTTGACAGGGTAAAGGCCTGTATTCCTCAAGATATTGATAAGTAAAGAGAAAATTACTTAAAAATCATCTTTAAGGGAGAACAGCACTAACTACACAGACAGGGGTTCACCCGGACCATTTCGGTCGGCTTGGCCCCCTTGTTGCGCCTCTGGTAGGTCATGACGCACCCGGTCTGCTTCAGTTTGTGTATGGCGTCGCGCAGCTTGTTCACGCTCTTGAATCGCCACCGCAGCGCAGCCTGAATGTCCCGCTGGCTGGCTTCTGCCCGTCCGTTTCCGGTCAACCAGCGCAGCACCAGCGCCGCGTCGTCGTCCACCGGGTCGGCCCCCAGCAGCCCGAAGGCCGCCTGGGCGTGCGGGATCAGCAGCCGCGCCAGATGGATTGCCCGAGCCATAGCTGACTCGCTGACCCACTCGGCCGTCAGCCCCCACTCGGCCAGCTCCAGCAGCGCCGCGATGCGGGCCACGGTGCCGGGCAGCTTGCTGGTCCAGTCGCTGATTCCCTCCAGGTCGCCGCCCGCGCCTTGTAGATGCTCGACCTCTTGGGCAAAGTCAAACCACAGCTCGCGCGCCGTGTCGGTCAGTTCCAGGACAGTCGCCGGGCCGGGTGCGCCGGGCTCGCCCGGCAGTCCGTGCAGCAGGCCCTCGATACCGGCTTCGTAGTCCTCGCGCACTTCGTCGGGGATGTCGTGCATCTCGCGCACGTTGCGCCGCCCGACGTTGCTTTCTGGCATGGCGTAGAGGAAGCGGGCCAACAGGCCGGACCCCCTGAAGCCGTTGCCCTTGGCCACGTCGGCCATGATGGCTGGCTGAATCATCAGGTTGAAGGACAGCGCCGGCCTGTCGGCATAGGCTTTGCGGCCCGCCCGGTCCACGCGCATGGGACTACCGGCATGGCCTTGCAGGAACACGTCGAGGTTTGCCGATCCGCCCGAGTAGCGCCCGCCCATGATGCCGAAGATGCCGGGCTCGTCGCTGTGAACCGCCATGCTCTCGCCGTGCTCCATCAGCATGACTTGCAGCCGCTCGGGTGTCACGTCGGCGGTGAACAGCCTGGGCGCGCGCAGCTCGTCGGGCAGCTCGTCCTGTAGCTGCTCGATCTCGCGCCGCAGTTCTTCCAGCTCGGCCGGGTCTGCCTTGCCACAGCGCAGCGTCAGCGCCTCGATCCGCTTCTGGATCGTGTTGCGCAGCGTCAGGTTCTTGGCAATGTCGCGCCGCATCCTGTCGGCCAGCAGCTTTTCCCAGCGCACCAGCGGCCCCAGGAAGGCCCCGAGCACCGCCGTCTTGCGCGTGCCGGGTGGGCTCACGCTCACGCACCACAAGGACAGGGTTTCCCGAAAGCTCTTGCCGCCCTTGGGCGCGACCTCGAAGCGCCTTTGCAGCACGGTCGCCAGCACCCCAAGCGCGCACAGCACCGACATGGCCCCAGGCGTCTGGGTGGACTTGGCGACATGGTGGGCATAGTCGCCCAGCCAGCCGGTCAGCACCTCATGGACCGGGATGTCGGGCGTCTTGGCGGTGCCAGGCAGGATCGGCTCGGGCCACTCGAAGGGGGTTTCAGCGCGGCCTGCCGCGTCGTCCTGGTCGTCGGGCAGCTCGGGCAGATCCGGGAATACCGGCTCGGGTGGTCGGGGGTCCGCTTGCGCTGCGGTCTTGATGGCCTCGGCCACGGCATCGAGGCCGCGCTCGATGGCCATGTCGTTGAAGTCGGTCAGCTCTGACATGGGGCCGCCTCCTCGAACACAGGGACCGCGACCACGCCACGCACAGCCCGCGCCGCAGCGCGCGCCGCCGTCAGGCCGGGGTTACCCTGGGTCTGGCGGTCATCGTCGGCACACAGCACCAGCCGCAGCTCGGGGAACTTGGCGCGCAGCGCGCGGGCCACTGGCTCCATGTTGTTCGCACTGAAGCAGGCCGCCACGGGCAGACCAGAGGCTTGATGCAGCGTTGCCGCGGTCGCGTAGCCCTCGGCGATCAGCAGCGCCTCGCGCGGCCTGCCGATGGCCACATAACAGCCCTGGGTCATGCCGCCCGTCAGGAACTTCTTGCCGCCGTCCGGGTAGATGAACTGCAGGCTGTGCAGCGTGCCCGATGTGTCGCGCAGCGGGATCAGCAAGGCGTTGCCCAGCGCCCGCAGGCCGTAGGCGTTGACCTGCTTGCGCACCAGGTAGGGGTGGGCGTTGGTGGCCGGCTTGGCCCGCCTCCACAGCGTTGCCGCCTTGTCGCGGGCCTGGGCGCGGACCTTGGCCAGCTCCTCGCGCCGGGCCTTTTCCAGCAGCTCCATGCGGATCTTGATCTCCTCCCGCTCTTGCGCCGTGGGCGCTCGGGTGCGGTCGAAGCCGCTCCGCCAGGCATGAGTCGCGCCAGTCTTCCAACTGCCGAAGGAACCGAAGGACGCGGTGCCCATCTCATGCAGCACGGCCCAGCCGTTGACGCTGCCGGCCTTGTCGCCCTCGACCCGGTAGCGGATCAGCTTGCCCGTGCCGGGGATGTGCAGATCCTTGGCCGGGCGCAGCCCAGCCGCTGCCATGGCGTCTTGAATCGTGGGGGAGGTCATTCGGCCTCCCTTTGCGCGGTGCCGAACACCTCGCGTTCCAGGTGCGCCACTGGCTCAAGCTCGTCATCCAAGCCGGACACGAGAACCCGCGACAGGCTACGAATGCGCCCGGCGATGCCTCGCACTACCAGGTGCAGCGGGTCGTGATCCGGTATCACGTTGCAGGCCAGATGCGCGGCCAGTTGCTCAATCTCCCAGCTCGCTTCAAGGCACGCAACCTGCCGGGCGGCGGTCAGGGTCACGCTGTTGTCGGCGTGCTCGGTCAGGGTGTTGTCGCTCATGCTCCACCCTCAGCCTTGGCAATCAAGGTAGCGCGCTCAGTGGCTCGCGTCGGGTCTTCAGTGCAGGCGCCGGTGTCGCGGTTGAGTTGGTGCCACTTGTCCAGTAGCTCGGGCGGCATCACTGCCAGGGCGTTCTTGATGATCTGGCCGGCGGCGCGCAGCTCTGCCAGCAGCTCAGGTGCCTGGGCTATCAGTCGGGCGTTGCCCTTGGCGCCATCGCCGAAGGTCAGCGCAACGTCACCATACGATCCATACCCAATGGGCTTGGTCGAAACTTCCCCGGTAACGCTGTCTTTTTCGCTCGTGCAGTACCAGGGGCCGGGGGTGTGGGTGGTCTTGCTCATGCTGCCACTCCCTCGGCAGCAGCCTGGTAGCGGTGGAAAGACGGCGGCATCATCCATCTTTCAGCGTCGCCACGCACTGCGCCGCCAGTCCCGTCGATGCGGTCACAAGCCATGTCAGACGCCCAGCCTATGCGCTGCGCCATCGCCTCAATGGCAACCAGGTAGGTTTCTTCGTCGTCCTGTCCATGCACCAGGTTGGCCATCAGCAGCGAGGTGAAGCGTTCGATGTGCTTTGCCATCACGGCTATGTCGTTGAGCGCGACGCCTAATTGCTCGACGGTCATGGCCGGTACGGATGGATTCTTCCAGTCAGCGGCGCGGCGCTTCGGGATCATGTTGTCGGCGCTCATGCTGCACCCCCTTCGGCCTGGGCGGCACTGGCACGCTTGAGCAGGGTGGCGGCGCGGATCGCGCGGCCCGTGGCGGCTTGCAGCTTGGCTGGGTCGCAGTCGATGGAGCGCAGCAGGTGCAAGGCGCTGGCCAGGGCGTTTTCGGCCGCAGCGTGCAGCGCGATCACATGGGGGTCGGTGATGTCCGCTTGGGACTGGATGGGCGCAGCGCGGCGGCTGGCCAGGGTGATGACGTTGGGCCATGCAGCGGCTCCAGCCGGTGCCGTACCGGCTGTGTTCAGGGTGGGGATCATGGTTAGGCCCCCTTGCTGGTGGTGTCGGCGTCGAGCGCTTTGCAGGCGCGCTTGAGCAGGGTTGCCGCGCGGATCGCTCGGCCCGTGGCTGTCTGAATGTCCGCTGCCGTGCAGGCGTCGCCGCTCAGGGCTTGCAGTGCCTTTTCCAGCGACTGCCGGGCGGCCTGGACGTGCTCTTGAGCGTTGGGGGGCGTGGTGTCCGCTGGGGACGATGTGGGCGCGGGCTTGCGCGCCAGGGTCAGGGTTTTGGCCATGGGTTTCGGCTCCTTGGTGAGACTCGGAACCACTCGCTGCGTTCTTAAGCGCAGCGGGTGGGCAGATGTTAAGAACACGTACCAAGCCGTGCGGCCAGCCTCGCGGACAAGCCCATCTGCCCCTAACCAGGCCAGCACGCGCAAGCGCGAGCCGGATCAATTCGGACATGACAAAACCCCGCTTTACGGTGGGGGCTGCAACCACTTGGTACAAGGTGTTCTTACGCACCGGGCCTTTCGGCTTGACGCGAATATAGCACGGCTTGGCCGGCTCTCGCTTGCGCTCTCGGGCCTTGCGGCGCTCGTTGCGGCGCGGGGGCTTGTTGCCCGCGCAGGTGGTGGTCTGGCCGGGCATCAGGCGGCCCCCCTCTCTAGCAGCGCCACGCGCGACAGCTCGACCAAGGCAGTCTTGGCCTGCTGGAACCCGGCGCGGTGGTTGGGTGCCTGCTGCATGGCCTTCGCCGCGATGGCCTGGGCCACGATCAGCATGGACTGCGCCGGCACGGTGGCGCTCGCCCGCTGCCCGGCCTCGATACCGGCGACCTTGTTCACCAGCCTGTTGACGTTCAGGTGAACGAACTTCTCGTTCGGTGATCCAGCCGCGCGCGCATGGATGGCGTCGTGCAGGGCGTGATAGGTCGGCAGGTACTCAGCGCCGCGCATCTGTGCCGCGCGTCGAGCCTCCCCGAAGGCTTGCACCAGCTTGACCTTGAGCGCGCGCGCCTTGGCGGTGTTGCGCGTGTAGGTCAGCAGCAGATGGCCTGATCCTCGGTCAGCAGCGCGAAGCGTTCCGGCCTACCCCCCTTGGAGCCGGGTAGGGGTTTCTCGGTTTGAAACCGAACAACCCCCATCTGCTCGAAGTCGGCATGGTAGTTCTTCACCAGCTCGAACACATCATGGTGATCCTTGCCGAAGTGCTGCGCCAGTATGCGCGAATCAATCCGGGCTTCGTCCTTGCAGGTCACCAGCTTCAGCTTGCCGTCATCGTTCCGTTCTGCGAGAATCGCGCTGTTCTGGGCGCTCGTCGTGACTTCGGTTGCGGCGGGCGTTTTTTCTTGGGTCATCAGCAGCCCCTCCGCAGCTCGGCCACGCGGCCGGCGCCGGCCAGCTCGGGCGCGGCATCGGGAGGCATCCAGCCCATCAGGCGCTCGAACTTGATAGCCCGCTGGCCTTGCAGATGCTCGACCAGGGCGCGGATCTCGTCATCCGTCTTGCCCGCAATGCGTGCGGCGTTGATGGCCCGGATCTCGTCATCCGGCCAGCCCAAGGCCCTGGGGCCGATGGGGACAGGCTTGGTCAACAAGCCCGCCTTGATCGCGTTGGTGATGCTGGTGTCCGAGCGGTATCCCATCTCGGCCTTGGTTTGCGGCTTTCTCAGTAGTGCCATTGGTTGCCCTTTGTGTCTCCCTGTGCAATGGGCCAGGGATTAGGGGCAACTGTGCCGGGGTACGCCACCCGTGTGGCCGAATTCGGTTTACTGCTAACCGAATTCGGTTTTTATCAGGGCTTGATGGAGCCGGCAGGCAGGACGGTCTCGGCTGCTTCCTTCAGGTACTTGCGCACGGTATCCGGGTCTATGCTCATACCAAGCTCTGTAAGTGCTTCTGAAATCTCGCCTGGTGCAGTATTGCGGCGGTACGATGGGTTGTAGCCGTAGGCGTGAACAGCCACTCCGATAACCAGCCTAAGCAAGGTATTGCGCTCCTTGGTGGATAGCGGCTTTTCTTCATCGTCTTGCGGTGCTGCGGTGGCTATTTGCGGTCGAGCAAGCGCTTTCCGCTGCTCTAGCTCTGCTTGCCTCTCCTCTATATTGGCTTTTATTGCAATGCGCCAGTGCTCCGCCTTCAGTAGCTCATCAATTTCTTTCTCTGGATACTTCACTAAAGTTTTAGAAAAAAACCCTCGCAAATCAGAGGCAAGCCATCCAGGAACGAATCCATCGTACTCGTAGCTGGCAAAAAGGCTGTAATCAAAATCACCATCTGCCGAATTCACGCAAAAACCAAAATCACCTACCGCATCTCGAATATCTTCTCTCCATACGAAGTCTTTTTCATCATAACTAAAATCAAGTACTGGAATGCACTTAATTGCATTCATATTTCTTTCGATCCACCGACTCAATCTATAAGGCGTAATACCTTCTTGATTAAGCAAAGCATCTATCAGGACGCATACCGGAATGAATTCCTCCGCTATGCGTTCAATCTCGTCCGAGATTCCCATGCGTTCCCCTGTCTCGCAACCCTAAAATGGAAAACGCGCCGCCCGGTCAGGGTGTCCGGGTATTCACCAACGGGGATCAGTCGATGGCTAGGCGCGTTAGCTCAATTGTACGGTGGCCTTCGACCAAGAACGAAAAACCCGGCTCACGGCCAGGCTGATGGTGGGCTGGCTGCCGATATCGCTCAGGCCGCCTTCTGCAGCGGGATCACATCAGCACCCGTGCGCAGGCGGTCCAGGAAGTCCGCCCAGTGCTGGATCATCACGGTGCGTTCTTCCTGGTGGGTCGCGCGGTCGTAGGCGCCGCCGTGGGTGATCTGGCCGACATGGGCTAATTGGGCCTCGATCACGTCAGCGGGGTACTTCAGCACCTGACGCAGGATCGTCCGCCCTGTCGCCCGGAACCCGTGCCAAGTCTGCCGGCCCTTGTAGCCCATCGCGTTCAGGGCCGCCGACAGCCCGGCCTCTGACATCGGCGTCTTGGGGTCGCGCAGGCCGGGCAGCACATACTCGCGGCCTCCGGTCAGGTGGTGCAGCTCGCGCAGCAGCTCCACGGCCTGCCTGGGCAACGGGCAGATATGCGGCTGGCCGTTGGCCTTCTGCTCCTTGGTGCGCTTCATATCCTCGCTGGGGATGCTCCACAGTCCCCGCTCCAGGTCCAGGTCTTCCCATCGCATGGTGCGCAGGTTGCCGGGTCGCTGGAACAGGATCGGGGCCAGCTTCAGGCCGGCTCGGACCACGGGACCGCCCTTGTAGCCATCCATCGCGCGCAGCAGCTCGCCCAGCTCGGCCGGCTCGACGATGGCGGGAAAGTTCTTCTTCAGGTGCCTGGGCAGCGCCTTCTTGATGTCGCTGGTGATGTCCCTGGGCGCCCTGCCCGTCGCCACGGCATGGCACCAGATACCGCGCGCCGTCAGGTGGACCCGCTCGACCACGGACAGCGCGCCGCGTTCAGCGACCTTCTGGATCACTGACAGCAGCTCGACCGGCTCGATATCGCTGATCTTGCGCCGCCCCAGCCAGGGCAGCAGGTCCTTCTCGACGTTGCGCTGCTCGCGCTCGAAGTGGGTGTCGCTCCATGCCGGCTTGCCGCGCGCCAGCCAGTCGCGCGCCACGGCTTCCAGGGTGTCGCCGCTGCCGACGCGGGCCTTGAGCTTCTCGACCTGCCGGGCCTGGATCGGATCAACGCCTTCGGTCTTCTTCAGCTTCGCCGCGTCTCTGGCGTTGCGCGCGGCCTTCAGCCCGATATCGGGATAGCTCCCCAGCGCCATGTCTTTCTTGGCGCCGTTGACCGAGTAGCGCCAGAACCATCGCTTGGACCCAGCCGGACTGACCTGCAGGAACAGCCCCCCGCTGTCGTAAAGCCTCGCCTGCTTCCTGTCTGGGGGGCAAGTGGCGTTCTTGCATTGGGCGTCTGTCAGCATGTTTTGCGGTCTTCGGTGGGGGGTGTAAGGTTGTACCCCCTTGGGGGGTGCGTTGTACCCCCGTCTTGTACCCCCTGTTTTGAGTGGCTGTCAATGTGGGGCTTTGTGCCTCCTTGGGGGGTTCTTCCCTCTACGCACCAATGAAAAAGGCCCCCAAGTGGTGATTCTTGGGGGCCTTTGTGGGTATGGTTGGTGCCGCCTGTCGGATTCGAACTGACGACCTACCGCTTACAAGGCGGGTGCTCTACCAACTGAGCTAAGGCGGCAACGGCGCTATTCTACTTCACCCGCTTGAGCGCCGGACGGCCGCTGCCGGACGGCGGCGGCTCATCCTGGGGCGGCTGTTCGGACTGGGCCTGCGCCGACTCGCGCTCGGGCGGCGGGAAGGCCATGCCCTGGCCGTTCTCGCGCGCATAGATCGCCAGCACATGGTCGACCGGCACCCGGATCTCGCGCGCGACGCCGCCGAAGCGGGCCTTGAACTCGATGCAGTCGTTGCCAAGCCGCAGGTTGCCGGTCGCATCGTAGCTGGTGTTGAGCACGATCTCGCCATCCTTGACGAACTCGCGCGGCACTTGCACCCACTGATCGACCGCCACGGCGATATAGGGCGTGAACCCGTTGTCACAGCACCATTCGTGGATGGCGCGGATCAGGTAGGGACGGGTGGAAGGCAGGTCGCCCTGGCTCATCGCTGACATCTCCAGTGCAGGCTGCGCTTACTTGCGCATGACCTTTTCGGACGGGGTCAGCGCCTCGATATAGGCCGGACGCGAGAAGATGCGCTCGGCGTACTTGAGCAGCGGTGCGGCGTTCTTGCTCAGCTCGATGCCGTAGTGGTCCAGGCGCCACAGCAGCGGCGCGATCGCGACGTCGAGCATCGAGAAGTTGTCGCCCAGCATGTACTTGTTCTTCAGGAACACCGGCGCGAGCTGGGTCAGGCGGTCGCGGATATGGGCCTTGGCCTTCTCGACCGACTTGTCGGTGGGCTTGATGCCGCGCTGCTCGAGCACCGACACATGGGCGAACAGCTCCTTCTCGAAGTTGAGCAGGAACAGGCGCACGCGGGCGCGGTCGACCGGGTCGCCCGGCATCAGCTGCGGATGCGGGAAGCGCTCGTCGATGTACTCGTTGATGATGTTCGACTCGTACAGGATCAGGTCGCGCTCGACCAGGATCGGCACCTGGCCATAGGGGTTCATGACCGCGATGTCTTCGGGCTTGTTGTAGAGGTCGACGTCGCGGATCTCGAAGTCCATGCCCTTCTCGAACAGCACGAAACGGCAGCGATGCGAGTAAGGGCAGGTGGTGCCCGAGTACAAAACCATCATGGCGAAAACTCCTCAATCAAAAAGCAAAAGCAGTGGCGGGCCTGAAACGGCCAGCCACTGCGGTCGGTCCGGCCCGTTGCGGGCCAGCGGGCCTTACTTGACGTCTTTCCAGAACGCTTTGTTCAGTCGCCAGGCCGTGAAGGTGAACAGGCCCAGGAACAGCAGGACCCAGACACCGAGTCGGGTACGCTGGTGCTGTGCCGGTTCGGCCATCCAGCGCATATAGGCCACCAGGTCGCCGATCGCGGCGTCATAGGCCTCGGGGCTCAGCTTGCCGGGCTTGACCTGCTCCCAGCCAGTGAGCTTGTGGTGTTCGTCGAGGATGGGCTTGCGCTCGCCCTGCAGCTCGTACAGCGCGTGCGGCATGCCGACGTTCGGGAACACCATGTTGTTCCAGCCGGTCGGACGGGTGTCGTCGCGGTAGAAGGTGCGCATATAGGTGTAGAGGTAGTCGGAGCCCGTGCCGGCAGCGCTGGCGCGCGAACGCGAGATCACGGTCAGGTCGGGCGGGTTGGCACCGAACCACTCCTTGGCCTGGCGCGGGTTGATCGCCGACTTCATGACCTCACCGACCTTGTCGGTCGTGAACAGCAGGTTGTCCTTGATCTGCTGGTCGGTCAGGCCGATGTCCTTCAGGCGGTTGAAGCGCATGAAGGCTGCCGAGTGGCAGTTCAGGCAGTAGTTGACGAACAGCTTGGCACCGTTCTGCAACGCAGCCTGGTATTCCTGCTCGCTCTTCTTGCTCAGGTCGGGCGCCTTGTCCAGCGGGAAGCCGGCGCCAGCGGCCAGCGCGCCACCAGCCAGACCCAGGGCCATCACGCAGCCCACAATCCACTTTTTCATCTTGTAACTCCTGTAGGCGGTTGGGCTCAGTGCGGCTTGAAGGTCACGCGGCTCGGGACCGGCTTGGGCGTGCCCAGACGGCTCCACCAGGGCATCAGCAGGAAGAAGCCGAAGTACAGCAGGGTGCCGACCTGCGACACGCGCTCGCCGACCGGCGACGGCGGCTGCACGCCCAGGTAGCCCAGGATCAGGAAGTTGATCACGAACACGGCATAGACCAGCTTGTGCCAGTTCGGACGGTAGCGGATCGACTTGACCGGGCTGTAGTCCAGCCACGGCAGGAAGAACATGATCACGACCGCGCCGCCCATGGCGACGACGCCCCAGAACTTGGCGTCGATGGACAGCAGCAGGACGATCACGACGGCGGTGGCGCCCAGGATGGCGATCTTGCCGATCGCACCGACCTTGGCCTTGGCCACGCCCAGCAGGGCACCGATGATGGCGACGGCGATCAGCACGTAGATCATCTGGGTGGTGATGGCACGCAGCATCGAGTAGAACGGCGTGAAGTACCAGACCGGTGCGATGTGCAGCGGGGTCTTGAACGGATCGGCCGGGATGAAGTTGTTGTACTCGAGGAAATAGCCACCGAACTCGGGCGCGAAGAAGATGATCGCCGAGAAGGCCATCAGGAACACGCCGACGCCCAGCAGGTCATGGACCGAGTAGTAGGGGTGGAAGGGGATGCCGTCGAGCGGGTGGCCCTGGGCGTCCTTCGGGGCGTTCGGGCCCTTGATCTCGATGCCGTCCGGGTTGTTCGAGCCGACGTCATGCAGCGCCAGGATATGCGCGACCACCAGGCCGAGCAGGATCAGCGGCACGGCAATGACGTGGAAGCTGAAGAAGCGGTTCAGGGTCGCGTCGCCGACCACGAAGTCGCCGCGGATCAGCAGCGCCAGGTCAGGACCGATGAAGGGCACGGCGGCGAACAGGTTGACGATCACCTGGGCGCCCCAGAACGACATCTGGCCCCAGGGCAGCAGGTAGCCCATGAAGGCCTCGGCCATCAGCGCCAGGAAGATGGCGCAGCCGAACACCCAGACCAGCTCGCGCGGCTTGCGGTAGGAGCCGTAGATCAGGCCGCGGTACATGTGCAGGTAGACCACGACGAAGAAGGCGGAGGCGCCAGTCGAGTGCATGTAGCGGATCAGCCAGCCCCAGGGCACATCGCGCATGATGTACTCGACCGAGGCGAAGGCCAGATTGGCATCCGGCTTGTAGTTCATGACCAGGAAGATGCCGGTCACGATCTGGATCACCAGCACCAGCAGCGCCAGCGAGCCGAAGAAATACCAGAAGTTGAAGTTCTTCGGTGCGTAGTACTCGGACAGATGCTGCTTGTAGCCAGCAAATGCCGAGGGAAAGCGGTTCTCGAACCAGTTGGCGACCTTCTCGCCCGTCGGGGCGTTGGCCGGAAGTTCCTTGAATTCAGCTGCCATGATGTTCCTCAGATTGGTTCGGATCAGGCCTTCTTGTCCTCACCGATCAGCAGAACGGTGTCGGACAGGTACATGTGCGGCGGCACTTCGAGGTTGTCGGGCGCGGGCTTGTTCTTGAACACGCGGCCGGCCAGGTCGAAGGTGGAGCCATGGCATGGGCACAGGTAGCCGCCCTGCCAGTTGTCGGGCAGCGAAGGCTGGGCGCCGGTCTGGAACTTGTCCGACGGCGAGCAGCCCAGATGGGTGCAGATGCCGATCGCGACGAAGATCTCGGGCTTGATCGAGCGGCTGCGGTTCTTCGCGTACTCGGGCGTCGGGTAGGCGGTGCGCTGGGACTCGGGATCAGCCACCTCGGCGTCGAGCTTCTCGAGGGCAGCGACCTGTTCGGTCGTGCGCTTCATGATCCACACGGGCTTGCCGCGCCATTCGACCACGAGCTTCTCGCCCGGCTGGATCGCGGAAATATCGACCTGGACGGCAGCACCGGCTGCCTTGGCTCGCTCGGAGGGCTGGAACGTGCTCACAAAGGGGACGGCGACAGCAGCGGCTCCCACTGCGCCCACGGCGCCCGAGGTGATGAGCCAGGTGCGGCGGCCGTTGTCGACGGATGCTTCGCTCATGGGGATCTTTCAATGACTGGGAAGGACAAGGGAGCCGACCGGCAAGCCAGCTCTGGTCAACATGGCATTGTACCGGAGCGCACCCTGGGGTTAGCAGAAAACCCGTTACCATGTCCATGCAAAAGGCCATTTGACCAACAGGAGCACGACCATGGGCATGATGCAGGAGTTTCGCGATTTTGCGATCAAGGGCAATGTGATCGATCTGGCAGTTGGCGTCATCATCGGCGGCGCCTTCGGCAAGATCGTCGGTTCGGTGGTCGACGACCTGATCATGCCGCTGGTCGGCATGCTGATCGGCAACCTGGACTTCTCCAACCTGTTCATCCTGCTTGGCGACCCGCCGCCCGGGACCGCGCGGACCCTGGTCGAACTCAAGAAGGCTGGTGTTCCGGTGTTCGCCTACGGCAACTTCCTGACCGTGGCGCTGAACTTCCTGATCCTGGCACTGGCGATCTTCCTGATGGTCAAGCAGATCAACCGCCTCAAGCGGGCCGTGCCGGCGCCGGCACCCGCGCCGGCCGCTCCGCCGCCCACGCCCGAGGATGTGCTGCTGCTGCGCGAGATCCGCGACAGCCTCAAGCAGAAGGGCTAGGCGCCGCTCAGGCCCCCATCGCCGCCCGCAGCGCAGCGATCAGGCTCGAGGGATCGGCCCGGCCGCTGCCGGCCAGGTCGAAGGCGGTGCCATGGTCGGGACTGGTGCGCACGAAGGGCAGGCCCAGCGTGCTGTTGACCCCATGCTCGAGCCCCAGGTACTTGACCGGGATCAGGCCCTGGTCGTGGTACATCGCGATCACGACGTCGAACTCGCCAGCGCGCGCGCGCATGAAGACGGTGTCGGGCGCGTGCGGACCGCTGACATCGAGCCCCTCGGCCTGCGCCTGCCGCACTGCCGGCGCGATCTGCTCGATTTCCTCGCGCCCGAACAGGCCGCCCTCGCCGGCATGCGGATTGACCCCGGCCACCGCGATGCGCGGCGCACGCCCGAGCTGGCGCGCCAGATGGGTGGCCGTGATGCGCAGGGTCTGCAGCACATTGGCCGTCGTGACGGCTGCGAGCGCATCGCGCAGCGAGACATGGATGCTGACCAGCACGGTGCGCAGCTCGTCGTTCGAGAGCATCATGCGCACCGGCAGCTCGGCGACCGAACGGCCCAGGTGCTCGGCGGCCAGCGCCTGCAGGAATTCGGTGTGGCCGGGATGCTCGATGCCGGCCGCGGCCAGCGCCTCCTTGTGGATCGGCGCGGTGACGACGGCACCGACCTCGCCGCGCAACGCGGCGCGGGCCGCCCAGGCGATGCTGTCGGCGGCGGCACGGCCGGCGCGCGCGTCGATCCGGCCCCATTCGGCCAGCGACTCCATGCAGACGGCCGGCAGCACCGGCAGGCAGCGCGGCGGCAGCTCGAACACGTCGGCCGGCTGCTCGATCAGCGCGACCGGCAGCAGGCCACCGGTGGCGGCCGCGGCCCGGCGCAGCGTGGCGAGGTCGCCGACCGCAAAGCAGCGCTGCGACCAACCGGGCTGCTGACGGAAGAGCTGGGCGATGATCTCGGGGCCGATGCCGGCCGGGTCACCCATGGTGATGGCGATCGGGAGTGAGGCGGTCATGCGGGGTTGTCGATCTCGATGAACTGGTGTTGCAGGCCGAGCTGGGCGGCGACCTGGGTCGCCAGCGCGGGCGCGCCATAGCGCTCGGTCGCGTGATGGCCGCAGGCCAGGAAGGCGACCCCGCACTCGCGCGCGAGATGGGCCTGCGGCTCGGAGATCTCGCCGGTCAGGAAGGCATCGGCACCAGCCGCGATCGCGGCTTCGAAATAGCCCTGCGCGCCGCCGCTGCACCAGGCCACGCGCCGGATCGACCGCGGGCAGGCATCGATCAGCAGCGGCGTCCGGCCGAGCGCACGCTCGACCTGGCGCGCCAGCTCAGGGCCGCTGCAAGGCACGGCCTGGCCCAAGAAGCCGAGCTGCTGCTCGCCGAAACGGCCCCAGGCCGCGCCGTCGGGCGGTGCAAAGCCGAGCTGGCGCCCGAGCTGGGCGTTGTTGCCGAACTCGGCATGGGCGTCGAGCGGCAGATGGTAGGCCAGCAGGCTGATGTCATGCTGCAGCAGCAGCGCCAGCCGCTGCTTCATCCAGCCGGTCACGCGGCCGTCCTGGCCACGCCAGAACAGGCCATGGTGGACCAGGATGGCATCGGCCTCGGCGGCGATCGCGGCCTCGATCAGGGCCCGGCTCGCGGTGACGCCGCTGACGAGCTTGCGCACGCTGTCGCGGCCCTCGACCTGCAGGCCATTGGGGCCATAGTCCTTGAACTGGGCCGGCTGCAGCAGGCCGTCGCAGGCGGCGACCAGATCGCTCAGGCTGCAGCCTGGCGCGGCAGCTTCGGAAAATGGGGAAGACGAGGGCTCGGACGATGCGGTCATTTTCGGGCTCGGACTGGACTCGAACCGCATTGTGACAGCCCTTCAGGCCAGGCGCCGGCAGCAGGCGCGGCGCTTCAGCGCGGCGTGCGCTGGCCAGCCTGCAAGCGCTGCTGCTCCTGCGCCGACTCGTTCATCTTGCGCTTGAAGAAGCGCGAGAACCAGACCGACATGCAGATCACGAACAGGATGACCGCGATGCTCATCAGACCATAGTCGGTCGAAAAAAGGTCCACAATTGCTTTCATGCTGGCTCCGTCAATAACCTTGGATTGATAAGGTCATTTCAGCCCAATCCCGTCCGAGCTGGCTTGATCCACATCAACAACCCTGTTTGCACATGAAACGCTACTGGCTGTTCTTCTCGCAATCGGTCACGCTGCTGCTGGCCCTCTGGTTCGTGGTCGGCACGCTCAGGCCGCAATGGCTGGAGTCGGGGCAGCGGCAGGCCGCGCAGGCCGTGGTACCGGTGCTGGAGTCGGCCTCGCCCGCTGCGGCGGCGGCAGCCGGCAGCAGCTACCGCAACGCGGCGCAGGCGGCCGCGCCGGCGGTGGTCAGCATCAGCACCAGCAAGGCGCCGGCACGCAACCCCTATGCCAACGATCCCTGGTTCCGCTTCTTCTACGGCGACCAGGCCGAGTCGCAGCCGCAGACCGGCCTGGGCTCGGGCGTGATCGTGAGCCCGGCCGGCTATCTGCTGACCAACCACCATGTGATCGCCGATGCCGACGAGATCGAGGTCCAGCTCAGCGACGGGCGCAAGGCGCCGGGCCGGATCATCGGCACCGACCCCGAGACCGACCTGGCGGTGCTCAAGATCGACCTCGAGCGGCTGCCCACGATCACGCTGGGCGACTCGGAGCAGCTCGCGGTCGGCGACGTGGTGCTGGCGATCGGCAACCCGTTCGGCGTCGGCCAGACCGTGACCAGCGGCATCGTCAGCGCGCTCGGGCGCAACCAGCTCGGCATCAACACCTTCGAGAACTTCATCCAGACCGACGCGGCGATCAACCCGGGCAACTCGGGCGGCGCGCTGGTCGATGCGCAGGGCCGGCTGATGGGGATCAACACCGCGATCTACTCGCGCTCGGGCGGCTCGATGGGAATCGGCTTCGCGATCCCGACCTCGAGCGCGCGCCAGGTCATGGAGGCCATCCTGCGCGACGGCAAGGTCACGCGCGGCTGGATCGGCGTCGAGCCGCAGGCGCTCACGCCCGAGCTGGCGGCCTATTTCGACACCGAGCTGCGCGAGGGCGTGATGATCACCGGCGTGCTGCAGAACGGCCCGGCGGCGCGGGCCGGATTGCGTCCGGGCGACGTGATCGTCAGCGTCGCCGAGCAGCCAGTGCGCAATGTGGCCGGCCTGCTGGCCGCGGTGGCCGCGCTGCCGCCCGGCAAGCCGGCCCGGCTCGAGGTGGTGCGCCGCAATGCGCAGCAGCAGCTGCAGGTGGTGCCGGAGCAGCGCAAGGCGCCCTCCCCGCGCTGAAGAAGCACGGGCGGGCGCGGGCCGGCTCTCAGTCGGACTTGGCCGGGTCGGCGTCGGCTTCGGGGTTGCGGCTGATGCGCGCGAACCAGCGCGAGCCCAGGATGCCGATCTCGTACAGCAGGCACATCGGCACCGCCAGCGCCAGCTGCGAGATCACGTCGGGCGGGGTCACGACCGCCGCGACGACGAAGGAGGCGACGACGAAGTAGCCGCGGTAGGTCTTGAGCTGGGCCACCGTGACGAGCTCGAAGCGCACCAGCAGCATCACGACGATCGGCACCTGGAAGGCCAGGCCGAAGGCCAGGTAGAGCGACAGGATGGACTCGACGTAGGAGGCGATGTCGGGCGTCGCGTTGACGCTCTCGGGCGTGAAGTTCTGGATGAAGCCGAACATCTTGTCGAGCACGAAGAACTGCACGAAGGCGATGCCGACATAGGCCAGCAGGCTGCCGAAGATGATCAGCGGCAGCGCGAAGTTCTTCTCGTGGCTGTAGAGGCCGGGGGCGACGAAGGCCCAGATCTGGTACAGCACCCAGGGCAGCGCGAGCAGCAGGCCCGCCATCATCAGTACCTTGAGCGGAATGAAGAAGGGCGTGAAGACGCCGACCGCGATCAGCTTGACGTCGGGCGGCATGTGGGCCCGGATCGGCAGCGCGATCAGGTCGATCAGGCCCGAGGGACCGGGCCAGATCGCCAGCAGCGCCATCGCGAGCGCGATGCCGTAGAGGCAGTAGAGCAGGCGGTCGCGCAACTCCATCAGGTGCTGGACGAAGGGCTGCTCGCTGCCGGCGAGCTCGTCAGCCGGTTCTTGCTTGTCTGACATGGATCAGGGGGTCACTGGAAGCGGGACTTGGGACGGAAGCGCGCCACCCGCGCCGCGCCTGACTGGGCCTTGCTGCGCAGGCCCTGGCGGGCCTTGTACCACTGGGGCACGGCCTTCTGCTTGAGGCGGAAGTTCTTCTTGGGATGACGGTAGACCGGAGGGGCGGGCTCGTAGGCCGGGACATCGGTCTGGACCGTATCGGTGCCGCCGGACACGCTGCGCTCGAACTCGCTGCCGACCTCGCGCATCGAGGACTGGACCTCCTGCGCGGCGCTGGTCATGCTGTCCTTCATCTTCTTGAGCTCGTCGAGCTCCATCGAGCGGTTGACCTCGGCCTTGACGTCGGCGACATAGCGCTGCGCCTTGCCGAGCAGGGTGCCGACGGTGCGCGCGACGCGCGGCAGCTTCTCGGGGCCGATGACGACGAGCGCCACCGCACCGATCAGCGCGAGCTTGGATATGCCGAGATCGATCATTCGGATTCAGCCAGCGGCCTCAACCCTTGGTCTTGGCTTCGACGTCGATGGTGGCCTTGTCGGCCGCGGCGTTCTGCGCGACCTGGGGAGCAGCCTGGGACGCAGGCTTGTCGTCGGCCGCCGTGCCGCCGCCGTCCTTCATGCCGTCCTTGAAGCCCTTGACGGCGCCACCGAGGTCGGAGCCGATGTTCTTGAGCTTCTTGGTGCCGAAGACCATGACGACGATCAGCAGCACGATCAGCCAGTGCCAGATGGAAAAACTACCCATTTTTAACTCCAGAGCGGGGACTGCGCCCCATCGATCGATTTGGATTCCACCACACGCGATTGGTTCACGCGCAGCAATCTTCCATTATCCCCATATGGGGTGACGGTTTGCTTAAATCAAGTCAGCCGCGCGCCCAGGGACGCGGGCCGCCGATCACATGCAGGTGCAGGTGATGCACTTCCTGGCCGCCGTCGTCGCCGGTGTTGGCGATGACGCGGAAGCCGCCGCTCGGGTAGGGATTGCAGCCCTGCTCGAGCGCGAGCTGGGGCGCCAGCACCATCATCTTGCCGAGCAGCGCCGCGTGACTGGCCTCGAGCTGGGCCATCGACGGGATGTGCAGCTTGGGGATGACCAGGAAATGCACCGGTGCCCAGGGCTTGATGTCGTGGAAGGCGTAGAGCTCGTCGTCCTCGTAGACCTTGCGGCTCGGGATCTGGCCGGCGACGATTTTGCAGAAGATGCAGTCGGGGGAAGCGTTCATTGAGGGAACTCCATGGGTTGGCCCGCGTTCATGCGGACCATGCCTTTGACGATGCGGTAGACGAACCAGGCCGAGATGGCGGTCCAGGCCAGCCAACCCGGCAGGATGAAGAGCCAGAGCGGCAAGGTCAGCAGATAGGCCAGCAGGGCGAAGGCGACGGTGCGGATGCGCCAGCGGAAATGGCTTTCATGCCAGCTGCCGCGCGCATCGTCGCGCTTGACCAGGTCGAGCACCAGCGCCGCGATCAGCAGCGTCGGCCCCCACTGGCCGCCCGGAATCAGCGCGCCGACCGCGACGATCAGGTGCAGCACATAGCTGACCAGGCCGACGGTATTGAGGCTGCGCAGGCGCTCTTGCTGGTCTTCGCTGCTCATGGACAGGTCCTTTTCGAGGCGGGCTGGCTTATTCGCCCTGCTCGCGCGCCTTGGCCTTGCGCAGCGCTTTTTCCTCGAGGCCGCCCAGGCCCTCGCGGCGCGCGAGTTCGGCCACCACGTCGGCCGGGCTGAGGCCGAAATGCGCCAGCGCGATCATGCTGTGGAACCAGAGGTCGGCCACTTCGCCGACCAGGGCCTTGGCCTCGCCGGCACCGTATTGCAGGTCCTTGGCGGCCATGACGGCCTCGCCGGTTTCCTCGGCCACCTTCTTGAGAAAGGCGTCCGGGCCCTTGTGCAGCAGGCGCGCGACATAGCTCTTCTCGGGATCGCCGCCGTTGGCGGGCTTGCGCGATTCGATCACCGCCGCGAGGCGGTCCAGGGTGTCGGTGGAGTTCGTCATTTGTAGATGGTCTCGGGGTCTTTCAGGACCGGATCGACGCTCTTCCACTCGCCGTTCTCGTGGCGCTGGTAGAAGCAGCTGTGGCGGCCGGTGTGGCAGGCGATGCCGGGCTCGTGGCCCTGCTGCGTGACTTTCAGCAGCACCACGTCGTTGTCGCAATCGAGCCGGATGTCGTGCACGGTCTGCACATGGCCGGATTCCTCGCCCTTGAACCAGAGCTTGCTGCGCGAGCGGCTGAAGTAGACCGCGCGGCCCAGCTCGGCGGTCTTCTGCAAGGCCTCGCGGTTCATCCAGGCGAACATCAGCACGTCGCCGCTGGCGTTTTCCTGCGCGATCACGGGCACCAGGCCCTTGTCGTCCCACTTGATCTGGTCGAGCCAATCCATGGTCATGGTCCTCACAGCCGCACCGGGATGCCGCGCGCGGCCATGCGCTGCTTGGCCTCGGCGATGGTGTATTCGCCGTAGTGGAAGATGCTGGCGGCCAGCACCGCGTCGGCGCCGCCCTGCTGCACGCCGTCGGCCAGGTGGTCCAGGTTGCCGACGCCGCCGGAGGCGATCACCGGCACCGGGATCGCGTCGCTGACCGCGCGCGTGAGCTGCAGGTCGAAGCCGGACTTGGTGCCGTCGCGGTCCATGCTGGTCAGCAGGATCTCGCCGGCGCCATGCTCGGCCATCTGCGTGGCCCAGGCGATGGCGTCGAGGCCGACGTTCTTGCGCCCGCCATGGCTGTAGACATCCCAGCCCGGGCCGACCGGCAGACCATTGGCGCCCAGCCGCAGCTCGTCCTCGGGCAGGCGGCGCTTGGCGTCGATCGCGACCACGATGCACTGCGAGCCGTACTTGGCCGAGGCGTCGCGGATCACCTGCGGGTTGGCGATGGCGGCCGAGTTGAAGCTGACCTTGTCGGCGCCGGCGTTGAGCAGACGCCGCACGTCCTCGACCACGCGCACGCCGCCGCCCACGGTCAGGGGAATGAAGACCTGGGAGGCCACGGCCTCGATGATGTGCAGGATCAGGTCGCGGCCGTCGCTGGTCGCGGTGATGTCGAGGAAGGTCAGCTCGTCGGCACCCTGCTCGTTGTAGCGGGCGGCGATCTCGACCGGATCGCCGGCGTCGCGCAGTTCGAGGAAGTTGACGCCCTTGACCACGCGGCCGCCGGTCACGTCCAGGCAGGGGATGATTCGTTTCGCAAGCATGGCGCTATTGTCGCAGCACCGCGGCGCCACGGCGCCGTCGCCGGGACGGAATCAGCCGAGTTCGAGCTGCTGCCAGCCCTGCCAGGTCTGGCCGGGGGCCAGCGTCACCGGCTCGAACACCCGGGCCGCCTCGACGCAGAGCATGCGGCGCCAGCCGTCGGCCTCCATGTCGGCCAGCGCGGCGCACTTGGCGACATGCGGATTCCAGACCACGGTGTCGCCCCAGGAGTCGCTCTGGCTGATGGTCAGTGCCTGGGCGCCGTCCTGCAGCCGCATCGGCGTGGACTGGCCGGAATAGACGCGGTCGAACTCGGCCTCGAAGCGCAGCGGCTCGGCGCCCTGGGCATGGCCATCGGTCAGGGAATCCCATTCCGGGCGGCCCTGCAGGCCGGACAGGCTGGCCTGGGCGACATCGTCGCAGGCGAAATAGCTGTGCAACGCGCCCGTGAAGGCCAGCGGCTGGGCGCCGGTGTTGCGCGCGCCCAGGGTCAGGCGCAGCCGGCCCGGCTGCAGCAGCAGCCTCAGCGTGAGCTCGAACTCGTGCGGCCAGAGCGCGCGCGTGCGCTCGCTGCTGCAGAGCGTGAGCTCGAGGCTGGCCGCATCAGCGCCGAGGTCGTAGGCGGTGGTCAGCCAGGGCAGCTGGCGCGCGAAGCCATGCTTGACTAGATCGCCGCGCTGGTTGAACTGCGGCCAGCAGACCGGCACGCCGCCGCGCACCGGCGCGCTGCCGTCGAGCGCGCTGCCGTCGAGCGCGCTGCGCGGGCTCAGGAACAGGCGCTCGCGCCCGCCAGCGATCCAGGACAGCACATGGCCACCCTGCTCGGCCACGCGCAGGCTGTCGCCGCCCGGCAGGCTCAGGCGCCAGCAGTTCAGGCCGCCCAGGGTCTCGGGCACCAGGGTGGCACGCGCGCTCATGGGATCAGCCGCGCAGCTCGTCGGCCAGCTTCTGGCCGGCCGCGAAGTCGAGGTCGCCGCTGTAGATCGAGCGGCCGCAGATCACGCCCTGCACACCCTCGTCCTCGACCGCGCACAGCTTGCGGATGTCATCGAGGTTGGACAGGCCGCCCGACGCGATCACGGGGATGGTCAGCGCCTGCGCCAGCTTGACGGTGGCCTCGATGTTGATGCCAGACAGCATGCCGTCGCGGCCGATGTCGGTGTAGATGATCGATTCGACGCCGTAGTCCTCGAACTTCTTGCCGAGGTCGGCGACCTCGTGGCCGGTCAGCTTGGACCAGCCGTCGGTCGCGACCTTGCCGTCCTTGGCGTCGAGGCCGACGATGATGTGGCCCGGGAAGGCGGTGCAGGCATCCTGCAGGAAGCCCGGGTTCTTGACCGCGGCGGTGCCGATGATGACGTAGCGCAGGCCGGCGTCGAGATAGCGCTCGATGGTGTCGAGGTCACGGATGCCGCCGCCGAGCTGGACGTCGATCTCGTTGCCGACTTCCTTCAGGATGGACTTGATCGCCTGGCCGTTGCGCGGCTGGCCGGCAAAGGCGCCGTTGAGGTCGACCAGGTGCAGGCGGCGCGCGCCCTTGGCGACCCAGTTGCGGGCCATGGCCGCGGGGTCTTCGCCGAACACGGTGGATTGGTCCATGTCGCCTTGTTTGAGGCGCACGCATTGGCCGTCTTTCAGGTCGATGGCAGGGATCAGGAGCATGGCGGTATCGGGTTCAGGAGGGACGAAAGAAATCAGGGCTTCCAGTGCAGGAAGTTGCGATAGAGCGCGAGGCCCTGGTCGGCACTCTTTTCCGGGTGGAACTGGGTCGCAAAGATGTTGTCGCGCGCGATGGCCGAACTGAAGCGGCTGCCGTAGTCGGTCTCGCCGACGCTGTGCGCGGCCTGCTGCGGGTGGGCGTGGAAGCTGTGCACGAAGTAGAAATAGGCACCGTCGGGAATGCCGGCCCAGACCGGGTGCGAGTCGCCGCGACCGAGCTGGTGGAAGACGCGGTTCCAGCCCATCTGCGGCACCTTGAAGCGGCTGCCGTCGGGCTGGTACTGGCCATCGAGCTGGAACTTGATCACGCGGCCCGGAATCAGGCCGAGGCCGTCGGTCGGACCTTCCTCGCTGTGGTCGAGCAGCATCTGCATGCCGACGCAGACGCCGAACAGCGGCTTGGCAGCGGCGGCCTCGAGCACGGCATCGCGCAGGCCGGAGCGCTCGAGCTCCATCATGCAGTCGGGCATGGCGCCCTGGCCCGGCAGCACGACGCGGTGCGCGTCGCGCACCACCTGCGGGTCGGAGGTCACGACCACGTCCACATGGTCGACCGCGGTCGCGGCGTGGATGACGGCCTGCGCGACGGAGCGCAGGTTGCCCATGCCGTAGTCGACCACGGCCACTGTCTGTCGGTTCATCTTGTCGGTTCCGGAACGCGGACGAAGGAAATCAGAGCGAACCCTTGGTCGAGGGGATCACGCCGGCCGAGCGCGGGTCGAGTTCGAGCGCGGCGCGCAGGGTGCGGCCGAAGGCCTTGAAGATGGTCTCGCACTGGTGATGCGCGTTGTGACCCTTGAGGTTGTCGATGTGCAGCGTCACCAGGGCATGGTTGACGAAGCCCTGGAAGAACTCGAACACCAGCTGAGTATCGAGCTGGCCGATGGCGCCGGCAGTGAACTTGCAGTCCATGTGCAGGCCCGGGCGGCCCGAGAAGTCGACCACCACGCGGCTGAGCGCCTCGTCGAGCGGCACATAGGCATGGCCGTAGCGCCGGATGCCCTTCTTGTCGCCGACCGCCTGGGCGAAGGCCTGGCCGAGCGCGATGCCGACATCCTCGACCGTGTGGTGGCCGTCGATGTGCAGGTCACCCTGGCAGTCGATGTCGAGATCGATCAGGCCGTGACGCGCGATCTGGTCCAGCATGTGGTCGAAGAAACCGATGCCGGTGTGCAGCTTGGACTGGCCCGTGCCGTCCAGGTTGATGCGGACGGTGATCTGGGTTTCGAGGGTATTGCGGGTGACTTCGGCTTGCCGCATGGGGCTGATAGGGCTTGGCGCCCAGTAGAAAAATGGAGCCCATGATACCATCGTCAGCCCGATTGACCGCTGCCCGCGGGCCTGTCGCACCCTGACGGGAAGGCCGCTCGAGCGGCTGTCCGGGCCGGTCCATTCCCTACCGCAGAATCACCGCATGAGCCGCTTCTGGAGCGCCGTCGTACACGGCCTGACCCCCTATGTGCCGGGCGAACAGCCCAAGATCGACAACCTGGTCAAGCTCAACACCAACGAACATCCCTACGGCCCATCGCCGAAGGCGCTCGAGGCGATCCGCGCGGCGACCGGCGACAGCCTGCGCCTCTATCCGGACCCGAACGCGGACGCGCTGAAAACCGTGCTGGCCCAGCGCTTCGAGGTGCAGCCGAACCAGGTCTTCGTCGGCAACGGCTCGGACGAGGTGCTGGCCCATGCCTTCCAGGCGCTGCTGAACCAGGAGCGCGAGCTCTGGTTCCCCGACATCAGCTACAGCTTCTACCCGGTCTACTGCGGCCTCTATGGCGTGGCGCACCGGCAGATCCCGCTGGCCGAGGACTTCACGATCCGGGTCGAGGACTACCTGCCGCGCGGCGACGGCTCCGGGGAGAAGGCCGGCGCCATCATCTTCCCGAACCCGAACGCGCCGACCGGCCGCCTGCTGCCGCTGCAGGCGGTCGAGCAGATCGTGGCGGGCAACCCCGACGCGGTAGTGCTGGTCGACGAGGCCTATGTCGACTTCGGCGGCGAGAGCGCGATTGCGCTGGTCGACCAGTACCCGAACCTGCTGGTGTCGCACACTTTCTCCAAGAGCCGCTCGCTGGCCGGCCTGCGCGTCGGTTATGCGATCGGCCACAAGGACCTGATCGAGGGCCTGGAGCGGGTCAAGAACAGCTTCAACTCCTACCCGCTGGATCGCCTCGCCCTGGCTGGTGCCGTCGCCTCGGTCGAGGACGAGGAATTCTTCCTGGACAGCTGCCAGAAGGTGATCGCCACCCGCGAGACCCTGGTGGCCCAGCTGCAGCAGCTCGGCTTCGAGGTGCTGCCTTCGGGCGCCAACTTCGTCTTCGCGCGTCACCCGGCGCGCGACGGCGCCGAGCTGGCCGCGGCGCTGCGCGCGCGCGCCATCATCGTGCGGCATTTCAAGCAGGCGCGCATCGACCAGTTCCTGCGCATCACGATCGGCACCGACGAGCAATGCGCTCAGCTGGTGGCGGCCCTGGGCGAGATCCTGGCCGGCTGAGCAGGGGGCCGCAGCGCGCAGCGGCCCACCGCGTCAGAAGGTTTCCCAGTCAGCCTCGGCGGCAACCGGCTGCCGGACGGCCGAGGCAGAAGCCGGGCGCAGGGCGCGCAGCGGGGCCGCAGGCTGGCTGCTCTCGTTGGCGACTTCGCGCAAGGCGCCAATCCCGGCGATGACCTGCGTGCCCGCCTTGTGGAAGGGATGGCCGGAGCCGATCAGCTGCTCGGCTTCCCGCAGCTGGTTCCGGTTGATCAGGTCGCCGATCTTGCCCGCCTCCTGGTGGAAGTCGCGGTGGCTCTGCAGCAGGCGCGTGAAGACGGGGTTGGAGCTCCAGGCCTGGCCGGCCGGGCCGTGCAGCCAGCGCCCCAGGTCACAGCAGTCATCGCGGCGCAGCCTGTCGACATCGACCTTGAGCTTGCGCGCGATCGAGTTGCGCAGGGTAACCCGCCACTGGTGATGGGACTCGATCGCGCGGTCAAAGTCGAGGTGGGCAGAGAATCCGTCAGCGGCTGACTGGCGTTGCTGCTTGCGCAGCTCGACCGCATCCACTTCGGCCAATGTGGTATCGCTTTCCACCAGCTTGAACACGCGGATGGTGCTGTGGACCTTCTCAACCTGCTCCTGCAGCGAGGTCGACCCAGCCGCGAACTCCTCCACCATGGCGGCATTCTGCTGCGTGATCGAATCGAGCTGGGTCACCGCCGTGCTGATCTGAGCGATGCCATTCGCCTGCTCCTGAGTGGCGCTGTGGATGCTCTCGAGCATGGTGGTCACCCTCTGGACCGAGGCCATGGCTTCATCCATGCGGTTGCGCGCCTCGGCAGCGCGTAGGTTGCCGGCATCGACGCGGCCCCGGGACTCCTCGATCAACTGCCGGATCGCCTTGGCCTCATTCGAGGCGCGTTGCGCGAGCACGCGCACCTCGGCCGCCACCACGGCAAAGCCGCGGCCTTGCTCACCGGCACGCGCGGCCTCGACGGCCGCATTGAGTGCCAGGATATTGGTCTGGAAGGCCACGCCCTCGATCACCTGGACGATTTCACCGATGCGGAGCGATGAGTCAGCGATTTCCTGCATGGTATCGGCCACCGTCACCACGGCCTCATGGCTGCGCTTGGCCACGGCGGCGGTCTCGCGCGCCACCGCAGCGCCCTCGGAAGCCAGGTGGGCAGTCTGCCTGATGGTGCCGTTGATCTGCTCCATCGAGGCCGCGGTCTGCTCCAGGTTGCTGGCTTGCGACTCGGTGCGCGAGGACATGTCCTGGCCACCCGCCGCGATTTCCTGCGCCCCACCTCTCAGGTTGGCCACCTCGTGGCGCACATCGCGCACGACGGTACGCACCGAGACGGTCAGCTGGGCCAGGGCCAGCTGCAATTGCCCGATCTCGCCCTTGCTGTTGACCTCGACCAGATGGGTCAGGTCGCCGGCGGCCATCTTGTTGGCCGTGGCGATGACTGCGTTGAGCGGTGCGATCGCCAGGCGCAGCGTGCCATAGGCGGCCGTCGAGAGCGAGACCAGGCCGGACAGGACCAGCAGCCACCAGGGAGCGCCCAGCAGGTAGGCCAGCACCGGCACCCCACCCGACCACACGGACAAGCCGATCAGCTTGGCCTTGAGCGTGGGGTGCAACAGGCGCGACAGGGTGCCGGCCAGGCCCTTGCGCTGCACCTCGCCATGGCGCAGCACATGAATCCGCTTGCCTGCCGCGGCTTCGGCGCGCATGGTGGCGTAGAGGCGCTCGAAGAACTCGACCTCTTGCGGCGCCGGCTTGGTGCGTACCGACAGGAAACCGACGATGCGATCGCCGTCGCGCACCGGGGTTGCGTTGGCACGCACCCAGTAATAGTCGCCATTCTTGCGGCGGTTCTTGACCAGTGCGCTCCAGGGCAGGCCATCGCCCTGGATCGTCTGCCACATGTCGCGGAAGGCTTCTTCCGGCATGTCGGGATGGCGCACGATGTTGTGCGGCTGGCCCAGCAGCTCCTCGCTCAGGAAACCGCTGACGGTCACGAAATTGCTGTTGCAATAGGTGATGCGACCCTTGAGGTCGGTCACTGAAATCAGCGTCTGGTCAGCGGGGAAATCGTAGGCATTCGAAGTGATGGGCAGGTTGGTGCGCATATATCAGTCAATATATTTACCAGATGAAACTATTGCCAGGAAATGGCTGGCGGCTTGCTCGGCGGCCTCGAGGTCGAACTGCTCGATGGCCAGCCGCAACGGCTCCCAGGCCAAGGCCTGGATCCGGCCGTGGCGCCGGGACAGGGCATCGAAGCGTTCGAAGACCTCCATGTCGCCGTCGCGCAGCGCCGCGAGCAAGGCCGCCAGATCGGATTCAAGCGTATCCGGCATGTCCGCGGGCGGTCCGGCATCGGACGGCATGGCGCTGGCATCCGCCAGCCATTGGGCCTGCGCCGCAAGCACCAGCTCCAGTGCCTGGTCGATCGAATCCAGCAAGGACTCCAGCAGCACCGGGTCGGGCAAGGCCTGCTCCGGGCGGGGCGGATGCGGCCAGGCCCTGGTCCGCTGTTCGAACTGGGCACAGGCGGCCGCGAGCTGCTCGGCGCCGACAGCGCCCGCGGTTCCCTTGAGCTGGTGGGCCAAGGCGGCGGCGACACGGATTTCGCCATCGGCAAGCTGCTGCCGGAGCCGCTGGGCCAGCTGCTGCGCCGAGCGCGGGAAGCTCTCGAGCAGGCGGGCATAGAAAGCCGGATCACCCCCCAGCCGCCGGATAGCCTGGGCCGCATCGAGCGGCTGCGCGAGCCACTCGGGCTGGGACGGCAGGGCAGCGGCGGTCGCCGGGAGCAGCCGCCCGGTGTGCTCCAGGATGGAGCGCACCAGGCTGTTGATGTCGAAGGGCTTGCTGACATGGCCGTTCATGCCCGCGACCGCGCAAGCCTCGCGGTCCTCCTGCATGGCATAGGCCGTCATGGCCAGGATGGGCAAGGCCTGGTGCCGCGGATTGCGGCGTATGACCTGGGTAGCCAGCAGGCCGTCCATCTCGGGCATCTGCAAGTCCATCAGCACGAGGTCGTAGGCCGTCTCGGCCTGGTTGACGGCGGCGACGCCCTCCTGCCCGTTCTCGGCCAGATCGACCTGTGCCCCTTCGCGCCGCAACACCTCCAGCCCGATCTCCTGGTTGATCAGGTTGTCCTCGACCAGCAGCAGCCTCAGGCCGGCCAGGCGCTGCAACGAGGGCGCCGACACGGCCGGCAGGCCATGGGTCGGGCCACCGAGACGGCGGTTCGCGACGGCATCGAACACCATGCCCGGCGTGAGAGGCTTGACCAAGGTCACGCAACGGGCACCGTCGCAGTCACGCAGCAGGTCTCCCGGGACCGAAGTGATGTCGACCCAGATCAGCGGCCGCAGCTGCGAGCCCCTGCGCAGCTGCCAGTCGTCGCAGCGCTGGCGCAACTGGCTGCCGTTCGGCAGGCCGGCATCCATCAGGATGACATCGGGGGGACTGCCATCGACCAGGCTGGCGTCCAGCCAGGCCAGGGCATCCTGCAGGTTCGACACCGGATGAACCGACCAGCCCAGGCCGGCCAGCATGCGCGCCACGGCAGCGCGCGTCAGCGGGTTGTCCTCGACCAGCAGCACGCTCAATCCGCTCATGCGCACGTCGGTGCGCTGCGGCAGATGGGCCGGCCATTTCTTCGCGATCGGCAGCTCGATCTCGAACGAGAAAGTGCTGCCCTTGCCCGCGACGCTGTCGACGACGAGATGCCCGCCCATCAGTCCGACCAGTCGCTGACTGATCGACAGGCCCAGGCCGGTGCCGCCGTACAGACGCGCCGTGGCCGGCTCGGCCTGGGAAAAGCCACTGAAGATATGCTGTTGCTGCTCGGGCGTGATGCCGATGCCGGTGTCACGGACCGAGAAGGCCACCCGCGCCATGTCGCGGTCACGGCGCTGCAGCTTCAGGCCCAGCACCACCTCGCCCTCGGATGTGAACTTGATCGCATTGCCGCAGAGGTTGATCAGGGCCTGCTTGAGGCGCATCGCATCACCGACCAGCATGGCGGGGATCTCGGGGTCGAGGTCGAACACCAGTTCAACCGGCTTGCGCCCCATGGTGCCCGACAGGATGGTCGAGAGGGCACAGAGCAGGTCGTCGAGCACGAAGGGCTCGAGATCGAGCTGCATCTTGCCCATCTCGACCTTGGAATAGTCGAGGATGTCGTTGAGGATGCCGAGCAGCGAGCCAGCGGCATTGCTGGCCTTCTGTACCAGATCGCCCTGGCGGCTGCTCAGGCCGGTGTGCGACAGCAGCTCGAGCATGCCGAGGACCGCGTTCATCGGCGTACGGATCTCGTGGCTCATGTTGGCCAGGAACTGGCTCTTGCTGCGCGAGGCGGCATCGGTGGCCTCCAGCGCCCGCTGCATGTCGGTGATGTCGATGCGAAAGCTGACGTGGAACTGGTCGGGCGTGGTGCGGTCGATCGCCTTGAGCCAGCGGCCATCGGGCAACTGCTGCTTGTACTCGGACCTGGGGCGGCGGAATGCCTCCAGGCGCTTGGCGACCCAGTCCTGGTCTTGGCGGTCAATACCCGGAAAAGCCCCCCGTTCGATGGCGATCTGGAGCATGTCCTCGAAGCGCATGCCGACCATGGCCTCGTCATCGCGGATGCGGTAGATGCCACGGTAGAGATCGTTGCAGAACACCAGCCTTTCCTGGGGATCGAACAGCGCGAAGGCCTCGCCGAACTCGTCGATGGCCGAACGCAGGATGCGCTGGCTTTCCTCGACGCCGCGCTGGGCCATGACCTGCTCGGTGATGTCCTGCGCCGTGCCGATGACGCGGCTGGGCTGGCCATCGCGCAGGTCAAGTTCGCCGATCAGCCGGATGAAGCGCTTTTCTCCCGAGGGCAAGCGGAACTCCTCGACCTGCTCGGTCGCTCCGGAGGCGCTCACGGCCGCTACCAGCGCAGTGATGGCCGGGGGCCGCGAGCGCGGCTCGAAGTAGACCTGGCTGCTGCAGGCCTCGCTGCAACTGAAAGGTTCGAGGCCAAAAATGCCAAGGCAGGCATCCGTCATGAACAGGCGCTGGGCCGGCAGATCGAGGTACCAGCCGCCCACGCCGGCAATGGCGGCCGTGCGGGTCAACATATGCTGGTTGGTCAGCATCGAGGGCAGATCCAGCCTCGAATGGGCGATCGGGTAGCCGATGCAGAGGTATTTCTCCACCTGGCCATCGGCCGTGCTGATCGGCGACACCATGACCTCGATCCAGTAGAAGCGTCCGTCCCGCGCCCGGTTGCAGATCTCGCCCTGCCAGGCCCGGCCCTGGCTGAGCGTGCGCCAGACCTGCTTCCAGAACAGGGGGGGATGGACGCCTGAGCGCAGACTGCGGTGCTTGCGGCCGCGCAGAGTCGCCTCGCGAAAACCGCTGAGCTGTTCAAACCGCTCGTTGGCGCGCAGGATCCGGCCGCGACGGTCGGTCTCGAGCACCAGGGCCAGCCGGCTGATGGCATGCAGCAAGGTGTCCATGTCACGCCCCCGGTTCTTGGACCACCACATGGCGCTAGCCTCTTGTCAAGCGGCTGATTTCAGCGCGCAGACGATCCGCTGCCAGCGGCTTGACCAGGAAGCCGTCGGCACCTGCCGCCAGGAAACGTGCGACGGTGGCCGGGTCGTCGAAGCCCGAAATCATCAGCACCGGCAGGTGGCGCGCACCTTGGCGCTCTCGTTCACGCAGGGCCTGCAGGGTCTGTGCGCCATCCATCTGCGGCATGCTGATGTCGAGCAGCATCAGGTCGAATTCCCGCTGGGCGATCAGCTGCAGGGCCTTGTCGCCGCTGGTGACCAGGGCTCCGCTGCAGTCTTGCTCCCTCAGCAGGCGAGCGGCCACCCTCAGGTTGAGGGCGTCATCATCAGCCACCAGGACCTGGAGCGGCCGAGCCAATCCAGGCTTCGAATCTGTCGCCGGACCAGCTTCCACCTTGCCCATCGGTACCTCGACTTTGAAAGTTCAATCTTTTAATTTATCATATATTTATCTTATTACCAAAACTGGGCATCACGATTTCTTGGCTCGAACCGCATCGATTTCTGCCCGCCTTGCACTGGACAGGATCGTGGCTGGCCGAGCCTTGCGCCTGGAAGCGGTGGCCCGTTCAGAGGGTCTCGATGCGTGCGAGCGTGGCCGCGGCCTGCTCGCGCAAGGCGGCGCGCGCCGCGGGCGTCATCTTGTCGAGGTTCTTGTAGACCATGGCGAGCCGGTGCTTGCCGCGCAGGCGTTCGGACTGGCGCTCGAAGAAGTCCCAGTAGAGCGCGTTGAACGGGCAGGCGCGCTCGCCGGTCTTGGCCTTCCTGTCGTAGCGGCAACCCTTGCAATGGTCGCCCATGCGATCGAGGTAGGCCGCGCTCGAGACATAAGGCTTGGTCGCGAGCAGGCCGCCGTCGGCGAACTGGCTCATGCCCAGGGTGTTGGGCGCCTCGACCCATTCGAAGGCATCGATGTAGATGCCCAGGTACCAGCGGTGCAATTGCTGCGGGTCGAGTCCGGCCAGCAGCGCGAAGTTGCCGATCACCATCAGGCGCTGGATATGGTGCGCGTAGGCCTGCCGCAGTGAAGTCCCGATCGCCGCCGACAGGCAGGCCATTCCGGTATCGCCGGTCCAGAACCAGTGCGGCAGCGGACGGTCATGACCGAGCGCGTTGGACTCGGTGTAGCCCGGCATGCGCGCCCAGTAGACGCCACGCACGTACTCGCGCCAGCCCAGGATCTGGCGGATGAAGCCCTCGACGGCGGCCAGCGGCGCCCTGCCCTGTCGGTACGCCTGCTCGGCGCGCTGCACCACCTCGCGCGGATTGAGCATCTTGACGTTGAGCGCGAACGACAGCAGCGAGTGAAACAGGCGCCAGCTTTTGCCTGAGAGCGCGTCCTGGTAGGCGCCGAAATGCGGCAGCGCGTGCTCGATGAAGCCATCGAGTTGCTGCAGCGCTTCGGCGCGATTGAGCGGCCAGCGGAACTCGGCCGCCTGCGACTCGCCCATGGTGACGACGCCGGCGGCCTCGATCTGGCGCCAGAGTGCCGAATGGTCGTGGCGCGGCCGGCTATCGACCGGCTCGGGCGGATTGCCGGGCCAGGGCTGGCGATTGTCGGCATCGAAGTTCCACTGGCCGCCCTCCGGATTGCCATCGGCATCGAGCAGCACGCCGTGGCGCCGGCGCAGCTGGCGGTAGCAATGCTCGAGCAGCCATTGCTTGCGGCCGGCAAAGAGCTCGGCGGCATCGCCGCGCGCGGTGTAGAAATGGCAGCTGTCGACGGCGCGGCAGGCAATGGCCTGGCGCGCGGCCCAGTCGCTCAGCTGCGCGTCGAGCCGCCATTCGTCGGGCAGCTGCCATTCGAAGGCGCTGGCGCCGTAGTGGGCGATCAGCGCGTCGAGATTGGCGGTCAGCGACTGACGATTCGAGGCATCGTCGATCGCGACATGGCGCACCCGGTGGCCGGCGGCCTTGAGCTGGCGCGCGAAATCGCGCATCGCGGCGAAGATGGCGATCACCTTCTGGGCGTGGTGCACGACATAGTCGGTCTCCTGGCGCATTTCCAGCAGCAGGTAGACGACATCGGGCCGGGGCTCGCGGTACCAGGGATGCTGCGGGTCGAGCTGGTCACCCAGGACCAGGCGCAGCGTAGGGCCATCGGGCGCACTCGCGGGGGCCGGGCCGATGGCTGGGGCAGCCTGGGTTTCCAGCGCGCTCACGGCCGGCCCCAGAGCCGGCGATAGGCGCCGTCGCGGTCGTAGTCCTGCGCCTGCTTGTTCGTGTTGAAGCGGCGCCCGCCGCGCGGGTCGGTGCCGCGCCCGGCGATGTAGAGCCAGTTGCCCTGGTTGCTGCAGCAGTCGTAGTCGATCAGCTGGGACTCGAACCAGGCCGCGCCGGCGCGCCAGTCGCCGCCGAGGTCGTGCACCAGATAGCTGGCCACGTTCTGGCGCAGCCGGTTCGACAGATAGCCGGTGGCAGACAACTCGCGCATGCCGGCATCGACCAGCGCGTCGCCGGTGCGGCCCTCGGTCCAGCGCTCGAAGCCGCGCGCGTTGTGCGCCGGCAAGGGTCGCTCGGACAGGCCGCGCGCACCATACAGCCGACGCCCATGCTTGCGCGACATCCAGCGGAAATGGTCGCGCCAGAGCAGCTCGAACCAGAGCCAGTAGCTGCTGTCGTTGGCGCCGCGCTCGGCCTCGAAGGCGCGGATCGCGGCCATGGCCTGGCGTGGCGACAGGGCGCCGGTCGCGAGCCAGGGCGAGAACTTGCTCGAGTAGTCGAGGCCCGCCAGGCCGTTGCGCGTGTCCTTGTAGCTGTGCGGCAGGCCGCGCGCGCAATACTGGGCCAGGTGGGCCAGCGCGGCGCGCTCGCCGCCATGGCAGCGGGCCTCGGCATAGGGGAAGGAGCTGCGCGGATCGACGGCCGGGCTGTGCATGTCCGGCCTGGCAGCGATTGATGCCAGCCAATCGCCCAGCGCCGACGCCTCCCCTTCCAGGGGGCGCAACGCGCCGGCAAGCGTTGCCGCTGTAGCCGGAAATGCGGCCGGCAGGGGCGACAGCGCGGCCGGCGCCGGCCTGGGCAAGGCTTCGAGCACGCCGGCGCGTTCCAGCTTCTGGCGGAAGGTGGTGAAGGTATCGGGCACGGCCTCGGGCGCAAAGGGCAGGTCGGCCGGATCGATCAGGCTGGACTGCCAGACCGTCTCGACCTGCAGGCCGGCGGCGCGCAGCGCCTGGACCTCGGCCAGCTCCTCGGGCGCGGCGATGGCCTCGCAGACCAGGCGGCGGGCACCGAGTCGGCGCGCCAGTTCGGGCAGCACCATGGCTGGGCTGCCGTGCAGCTGCAACAGGCCGCTGCCCAGGCCGGCCAGTTGCCGCCCCAGGTCCTGCAACGCCTGGTCCAGGAAGGCGCGCCGGTGCGCGCCCATGCGCGCGAAGCCCCAGCGCGTCTCGAGCTGCTGGACCGGGTCGTGCAGACAGACCGGCAGCAGCCAGCCGCCCTGTTCGCTCGCGCGCCTTGCCGCCAGCAACAGTGCCGGGTTGTCGTGCAAGCGCAGGTCATTGCGCAGCCAGTAGATCACGCCGGCGCTCATCGGGTAGCCTCCTGGGCCTTGGGCGCGCTGCGGCGGCAGCGCTCGGAGCAGTACTTGACCTGGTCCCAGTCGCGCTCCCATTTCTTGCGCCAGGCAAAGGGCAGGCCGCAGCAGAGGCAGGTCTTGCTCGGCAGCTCGGATTTCTTTCTCATCTTCATTCGGATCGGCCTCAAAAATCCAGGCTCAGTTGTGATGCGTCGGCTGACGCCGTGACAGGACGCAGGCTGCGCTTGCCGCGCTCGGCCACCCGGCCCGGCATGCCCTTGCGCGAGCCATGCTTGTCGACGATGGCGGCCTTGGCGGCGCGCACCTCGGGCTGGCCGCGCCGGGCGTACAGCCTTTGCTTGGCCGCGCGGGTGGCGGCCTCGAGATCGACCACCGGCTGCGCAATGTCGATGCCGACGCGCAGGCCGCAGCGCTGCTGCAGCTCGGGTGGCATAAGCCAGGGCTCGAAGATCCAGCTGTCCGGCACGCGGCGCAGGGCCGGCAGCCAGCGCCGCACGAAGACGCCCTGCGGGTCCTGGTCGCGCGCCTGCTTGACCGGGTTGTAGACCCGGGTGGTGTTGATGCCGGTGGTGCCCGACTGCATCTGCAGCTGGCTCCAGTGGATGCCGGGCTCGTAGTCGAGGAACTCGCGCGCCAGCCACAGGCCGACCTCGCGCCAGTGCAGCCAGAGCGGATAAGCCGCGACCGAGACCAGCATAGCGCGCATGCGGAAGTTGAGCCAGCCGGTCTGACGCAGCATCGCGACGCAGGCATCGACCAGCGGCCAGCCGGTGCGACCCTGCACCAGAGCCGCGAAATGGGCCGGATTCCAGTCCGGCTCGCGCAGGCGGTCGTAGCCGCGGTGCAGGTTGCGCGATTCGAGCGCGGGCTCGCTCTCGAGCTTCTGGATGAAATGGCAATGCCAGTAGAGCCGGCTCAGGAAGGCCTGCAGGCCCTGCCGACTACGCACCTGCGACTCGGGCAGCAAGGCGATCTGCGCGCGCGTGGCCTGCACCACCTCGCGCAGGCTGAGGCTGCCCTGGGCCAGGTAGGGCGACAGGCGCGAGCAGGCGGTGGGCGCCGACAGCGGCGACGAGATATGGCCGCGGTAGCGCTCGCAGCGCTGGTCGAGGAAGTCGTCGAGCAGCGCCAGTGCGCGCCGCCGACCACCGCGCTGGCGCTGCGGCGGCTGCCAGGGGTCCAGCCCCAGCTGCGCCGGCTGGGGCGGCGGATCGCTGGGCATGGGCGGATCGAAGAAGCGCGGCTCGGGCAAATCGGCCGGCGGCTGGGCCATCAGCGCCTCCCATTCGCGTTGCCAGCGATTGCGATCCGCCAGCCAACGCACGACACCGAACTGCGGCCATTCGCGCCAGGCCAGGCCTTTGCCGCGACACCAGCGCCCCACCGCCAGGTCGCGCGCATAGGTCCAGCCGTTGCCGGTCTCCTCGTGCGCATGCAGCGCCAGGAAGGGCGCGGTGCGGTACAGCTGCTCCAGCACCTCGACCGCCTCGCCGACCCGCACCAGCAGCCGCCCGCCCAGGCGCTGCAATTCGGCCTCCAGGTCGGCCAGGCCCTCGAGCGCGAAGCGGTAATGCTGGGTCGCGGCATCGGGCTGGGCCCAGAGTCCGGGCTCGATCAGATAGAGGCACAGCACCGGCCCTTGCCGGGCCGCCTCGGCCAGCGGCGCATGGTCGCACAGGCGCAGGTCGCGCTTGAACCAGACGACGCGGTAGCTCATGCTCAGGCGTTGGCGCGCGCTTTCAGCCAGCGCATCAGGCTGCCTACCAGCGGCAGCTTCTCGTACAGCTCCTCGGCCGCGTCCCAGTAGTCGCGGTGCAGCGTCACCAGGCCGGCGTGATCGAACTGCAGGAGGGTGGCGCCCTCGATGCGCTGCAGCTGCTCGCGCCTGAAGTCCCTGAAACGGAAGCTGAATTCCCAGCTCAGGAAGGCCTCGTTGCCCTGCAGCAGCTGCCGGGTGACGACGAAGCGCGGCTGTTCGAGCGAGTCGAACATGTGCTGGAAGATGCGCGCGATCGCCGGCACGCCGCGCACGTCGTTGAACGGGTCCTTGAAGCGCGCGTCGGCAGCGTAGTAATGGCCCAGCCGCGCGATGTCGGCCGGCTGCAGTTGCTCGAAATAGCGCACGAAGCGGGTCATGGCGTCGGGTGGCATGGTTCAGAGCCCGGTGAAGCGGCGCACCAGCGCGAAATAGGCGGAATGGGGCAGCAGCCGCAACAGCAGCAGGAAGCGGCTGAAGCGCTTGGGGAAATGGATCATGAAGCTGCCGCGCTCCCAGCCGCGCACGATCTCGGCGGCGGCCTGCTCGGGCGTCAGCAGCGCCGGCATCGGGAAATCGTTGCCGGCGGTCAGCGGCGTCGCGACGAAACCGGGCGTGATCACGCTGACCCCCAGTCCGCGCGGTCGCAGGTCGAGGTAGAGCGATTCGGCCAGGTTGATCAGCGCCGCCTTGGTCGGGCCATAGGCCAGGCTGCGCGGCAGGCCGCGAAAACCCGCCACGCTGCTGACCAGGCTGAGATGGCCATGGCCCTGCGCCAGCAACGCCGGCAACAGGGCCGCCAGCAGATGCCAGACTCCGGTCAGGTTGACCTGCTGGTGACGCAGCGCGTCCTCGAGGTCGAGGTCCATCGCGCGCATCGGCCGGTAGTGACCGGCGAGATAGCAGACCAGGTCGAGCGGACCTTCTGCGACCAGGCGATCAGCCGCCACCCGGACCGCCTCGCGATCGGTGATGTCGAGCGCCAGCGCCTGGCTGCCCGGGTGGGCTTCGACGAAGTCGTCGAGCGCAGCGGCCTGGCGCGCCGACACGATCACGCGCGCGCCGCGCCCATGCAGCAGGCGGGCCGTGGCCAGGCCGATGCCGCTGGAGGCGCCGAGCAGCCAGACGCGCCGGCCGCTCCAGTCACGAATGCGGGGATTCAGGCTCATCGCGCGGCTCCAGCCGAAGCGGCTGGTCCAGCCTGGGCAGCAGCCAGCGGCGCCGGCTTGTGGAAGCTCAGCGTGACCTCGCCCAGGCGCAGGCCGAACTTGCTCATGGTGGCGCGGTTCAGCATGACGCGCTCGTCGACCAGGTACATCCAGTCGTCGAACTGGACCTCGTAGATCTTGCCATCGACCGGCAGCTTGAGCGTGTAGGCCCAGCGGAAGGCATTGCCCGCGACCTGGCCGCTGGCCTCGCCGACCACGTCGTCGGCGCGCCCGGTGTAGCGGCCATTGCCATGGTGCGTCAGGCGCCAGACGCGGCGCTCGCGCGTGCCGTCCGAATACAGGAACTGCTCGTCGAGCACGCCCTGCTCGCCTTGCCAGCGCCCCTCCATGCGCACCGTGAAGCGCTTGACGACCGCGCCGCCCCGGTCCTGGAACATGCCATGGGCCTCGATCGGCCCGTCGAAATAGCGCCGCAGGTCGAGCGCGGGTTGCTCGGCGGCGTAGTCGCCGACCTGGGGGCCGGCACAGCCGGTCAGGAGAGCCAGGCTGGCGGCCAGTGACAAGAGCAGCAGTTTCGGTTTCATCGGGAGCTCCAGCGGTGGTGAATGTGATGCAGGCGGCTCCAGCGCCAGAGCGCGGCTGCCGCCAGCAGCTTGAGGACGCAGGGCAGCACGGCATAGGCCCAGCCCAGCGCCTGCAGGCCCTGCGGACTGCGGCTGCCCGGCTCGTAGCCCCACCAGGCCAGCAAGGGCAGCGCCAGACCGGCCGCCAGTGCGAGGTTGAGCTTGGTGGCGAAATTCCACCAGCCGAAATAGGTCGCAGCGTGCTGGTCGCGTTCGCCCGTATCGGCCAGCAGGCCGGCCAGCAAGGCGCCGGGCAGCGCAAGATCCGCCCCCAAGGCCAGTCCGGCCAGCAGACAGACCAGGCCGAACGGGATCAGGTCGCCCGTCCCCAGCGCCGCGGCCCAGCCGAACACGGCTACCGACAGCCCCATGCCGAGCAGCCAGCTGCGCGCCAGCCCCCAGGCCCGCACCAGGCGCAGCCACAGCGGCAGACCGATTGCCGCTGCCAGGAAATAGCTCAGCAGGAACAGCGGCTGTTGCGCCACCGGCGCCTGCAGCCGGTCCTCGACGAAGAACAGCACCAGCGTGGCCGGAATCGCGCTGGCGATGCCGTTGAGCACGAACACCCCGAGCAGGCCACGAAACGCCGGCTGACGCCAGGGCTGCCAGCACGAGACCTGGCCCTGCTCCACCGCGATGGCCGCCGGCAGCTGCGGCGGCTGAGGCGAGCGCCACCAGGCCAGCCAGCCCAGCGCCAGGCTGATGGCAAGGACAGCCAGCATGGCCGCTATGCCCTGCCAGGCCGGCAGGACGGAGGCCAGCAGCACCCCGAGCAGGCCAGCCCCCTCGCGCCAGGCCACGATGCGACCGCGCTCGACCTCGTCGCCGCCGAGCCGCGCGCCCCAGGCCTGGTGCGCGATCGCCAGCAGGCTGTAGCCGGCATAGCTCAGGATCAAGCTGGCACCGGCCCAGAGCAGCAAGGCATCGGCGCCGCGCACCGGGGGCAGGAACAAGCCGGTCAGGCCCAGCGCCAGCAGCAACGCGGCCAGCAACCCCTGCCCTTGCACGCTGCGCGCCGAACGACGGAACCGGCGGTCGATCCAGCGCCCGAGCAGGGGATCGACCAGCGCATCGGCCAGCCTGGCGGCCAGCAGCAAGGCGCCCAGGGTGGCCAGCGGCAGGCCGAACTCGCGCGCATAGTGGTGCGGCAGCAGCACGTACAGCGGCAGCGAGACGAAGGCCAGCGGCAACCCGAGCAGGCCATAGGCCAGTCCCTGGCGCGCGCTCAGGCCCAGGCGGCGCGGCGCCGGCCCGGCAACCGTACCGGTGGCAGTCGGCAGCTCGGATTCGGAGCCGGGCATCGCAGGCATGGCCAGTCCCGCCTCAGTCTGCCGCCAGGCCGGCCAGCAGCGCCTCGCGCAGCGCTGGCTCCGGACTGGCCGGTGCCAGCCAGATGGCAAAGAACAGGCGCGCGAACTCGGGGTCGGCCAGCTCGCCGAGCAGGTGCCCGTCCTGCTCGAAGCGCACGCCCTGGCCCGGCCGGTTCAGGCCGACGATGCGGTCGCCCGGCCTGACATCGGGCAGCGCAGCCTGCAAGGCGCGCTGCCAGCGCCGGGCCTGGGTATCGCTGAAGGAACCCAGGCGGCGCATCTCCTGGATCGAGCGCTCGGCGATCGCGCTGGCCTTGAAGGCGCGCCGGTACTCGAGCTCGAGCGCGAAGGGCTGGCTGGCGAAGGACTCGGGCCTGAAGCCGGGGCCGACCCAAAGGCGGGCCTGGTAGACCTCCAGGCCCCAGAAGCGCAGCAGGCCCTGGCCCGCCAGCCGGGCCCCCGGCAGCGACAGCAGACGACCCTGGTCAAGCACCGCAGCGGCACTCGCCGACACGGGATCGGTCGCTGCGCTGGCCAATCCGTTTGCTAGGGCAGCGACCGGCCAGGCAATGACCGGCCCTGCAGCCAGCAGGGCCAAGACGATGCGGCGCCGGGTCTTGCTCATGGCTTTTGCAGCGTGTACTGACGCACGTCGATGTCGCCGGCGCGGAAACCCGCCTCGCAATAGGCCAGGTAGAACTCCCAGACCCGGATGAAGCGCTCGTCGAAGCCGATCTGCAGCACCTCCTCGCGCCGGGCCAGGAAGGACTCGCGCCAGCGCCGGCAGGTCTCGGCATAGTCGAGGCCGAAGGCGAACTCGTCGACCACGCGCAGCCCGGCGGACTCGGCCTGGCGCCTGAACTCGGCCGGACAGGGCAGGCAGCCGCCGGGGAAGATGTACTGCTGGATGAAGTCGGTCGAGCGCAGGTAGCGCGCGAACAGCCGGTCGTCGATCACGATGCTCTGGATGCAGGCCTTGCCACCGGATTTGAGCAGCCGCTGCACGGTCTGGAAATAGGTCGGCCAGTATTCCTGCCCGACCGCCTCGATCATCTCGATCGAGCAGATCGCGTCATAGGGCCCGTCGTCGATGTCGCGGTAGTCCTGCAGCCGCAGATCGGCCCGCTCCGACTGGCCCTGGTCGGCCAGGCGCTGGCGCGCGAAGCCGAGCTGCTCGGTCGACAGGGTCACGCCGGTCACCGAGGCGCCGAACTCGAGCGTGGCCTTTTCCGCCAGCGCGCCCCAGCCGCAGCCGATCTCGAGCAGGCGCTGGCCCGGCTGCAGCTCGACCATGCGCAGCGCGCGCGCCACCTTGGCATGCTGGGCCTGGTTCAGGTCGCCATCCATGCGCCCCTCGAACCAGGCCGAGGAATAGTTCATGCTCGGATCGAGCCAGAGCCGGTAGAAGGCATTGCCGAGGTCGTAATGGGCGTGGATGTTCTTGCGGCTGTTGGCGCGCGTGTTGCGGTTGAGCAGATGCTTGATCCGGTACAGCAACCGGCCGGCCCAGTGGCCGAAGATCGCGGCATCGAGCGCCTGCCGGTTGGCGGCCAGCAGGCCGAGCAGCTCGGCCAGATGCGGCGTGCTCCAGTCGCCGGCGACATAGCTCTCGGCAAAGCCGATGTCGCCCGACTTGAGCGCGGCCGCGCAGGGCTTCCAGTTGTGCAGATGGATCACCGCGCAGGGCGAGCCCGACTCGGCCTGGCCGAAATGCTGCAACTGGCCGTCGGGCAGCTGCAGGGTCAGCGAGCCGTGGGACAGGCGCTGCAGCAGGCCGAACAGGGTACGGGCGGAAGCGGGCAGGTCGGCCGGCAAGGGCTGCAGGCCGGAAACGCCGCGTGGAAAGGTGGAGCTGTTCATGGATGGAGTCTCCCGAAGGTCAGCGGGTCAGGAATCGGTCAGGCGGAGCGGGCTTGGCATGGAAGCGCACCCGCTTGACCCAGAGCTTGAGCGCCTGCCAGTGGATGCGCCACACGATCATCAGCGTCATGGCGGGATAGCCCAGCAGCGCACGCCGCAGGCTGGCGCGCGTGACGGGCTCGAGCCGGCCGCCGACGCTGGTGCGCAGCAGCGGGCCGGCCTCGTCGTCATGGTCGACCCGCACCAGGGTCTGCAGCTCGCCGCCCTGCCCGTGGCGCAGGAAGCGGAAGCGGTAGCGCCCGGCCAGCTCGCAGAAGGGCGAGACATGGAAGACCTTTTCGGCCTGCAATTCGATACCGTAGCGCGGCTGCTCGAGCAGGTAGCAGTGGCGTTCGCCGAAGGTGTTGTTGACCTCGGCCACGATCGCGCGCAGGCTGCCGTCGGCGCGCTCGCAATACCAGAAGCTGACCGGCTTGAAGGTATGGCCGAGCATGCGCGGATAGGCATGGAGCCAGACCTCGCCATCGGCGTCGCTGATGCCCTCGGCGCGCAACAGCTCGTCGAGCCAGGCCAGCGCGCCGCCCTGCTCCGGACCGCGGCCGTCGCCATGATCGGCATCGAAGAAGCTGAGCAGCCCCGGGCGGTTCAGCGCCAGCGCGCCAGCCGCCGCCGGGTCAGCCGCCAGGCGGCGCATCGGCAACAGCAGGAAGCAGGTCGGATAGCTGAAGTCGTTGCGGCTCGGCCGCAGCCGGCTGTGGTGCACCTGGCCGAAGCCGATCAGCGGCCCGGCGCCAGGCCAGCCCGCTGGCTCGACCGCTGCTGAGGGGGTCGAGGAGGCCGAAGCGGCTGGTGCGGCCGACAGGCTCATGCGGCCTCCCGCCAGTCCTGCAGCTGCTGCTGGAGGCCGGCCGCCACCGCCAGCCCGGACTTGAGTCCGTCCTCGTGGAAGCCGTAGCCGGTCCAGGCACCGCAGAACCAGCTGTGCTGCTGACCCTGCAGCTCGCCCAGGCGCTGCTGGGCCCGGATCGCTGCCAGGTCGAACACCGGATGCGCGTACTCGTACTCGCCGATGATGCGGGCCGGATCGATCTCGCGCACCGGATTGAGCGACACGATGACATCCTGCGCGAACGGCAGCGGCTGCAGCAGGTTGAGCCAGTAATGCAGGCAGACCCGGGCCGACTCGCGGCCGTCGTCGGCGGCGCGCTCGTAGTTCCAGGCCGCCCAGGCACGCCGGCGCTGCGGCATCACCGACACGTCGGTGTGCAGCACGGCCCGGTTGGGCTGGTAGCGGATCGCGCCGAGCAGCTCGCGCTCCAGTGCGCTGGGCTCGCGCAGCAGCGCGAGCGCCTGGTCGGAATGGGTCGCGAGCACCAGCTGGTCGAAGCGCTCGGCGCCGTGATCGGTCACGATCCGCACCCCGGCGGCATCGCGCTCGATCAGCCGCACCGGCGTGTTGAGCCGCTTGTCGGCGATGCCGGCCAGGATCTTCTCGACATAGTGACGCGCACCGCCGGCCACCGTGTGCCATTGCGGCCGGTTGCTGACCTGGATCAGGCCATGGTTGTGGCAGAAGCGGATCATGGTCGCGACCGGGAACTGCAGCATCTGGTCGGTCGGGCAGCTCCAGATGCAGCCCAGCATCGGCAGGAAATACCAGTCGCGGAACGCCGCGCCGAAGCGATGGGCCGAGAGGAAGTCGCCCAGCGGCTGCATCAGCTCGGCGTCCACCCCCTGCTCGGCGATGCGGGTGCACAGCTTGTTGAAGCGCAGCAGGTCGGCCAGCATGCCGAGGAAGCGCGGATTGAGCAGGTTGCGCTTCTGCGCGAACAGCGAGGCCAGGTTGCTGCCGCTCCATTCCAGCGCGCGTCCGTTGCCAGCCGCCGGCACCTGGACCGAGAACGACATGTCGGACTTGGCGGTCGCGACGCCCAGTTGCTCGAACAGCGCGATCAGCTGCGGGTAGGTGCGCTCGTTGTAGACCAGGAAGCCGGTATCGACGCCCTGGGTGACCGGGCGGCCGCTGGCGTCGGGCAGGGTCACGTCCACCGTGTGGGTATGGCCGCCGAAATAGTCGCCGGCCTCGAACAGGGTCAAGGCCGCCTGGCCCTTGAGCGCATGGGCCACGGCCAGGCCCGAGATGCCGGAGCCGACGATTGCAATCTTCATCTTTTTCTTCCTTCAGCGGGGGGCCGGCAGGGCCAGCAGGCGTTCGATCTCGCGCCGCAGGGCCTGGCTATCGGGCCCGGTCATGCTCGAGTAGGAGGCAACCGGCTTGCCATCGCGACCGATCAGGTATTTGTAGAAGTTCCAGCGCGGCTTCTGGCCGGTGGCCTCGGCCAGCTGGCGGAAGAAGGGCGAGGCCTGGGCGCCAGCGACCGAGCTCTTGGCGAACATCGGAAACTTGACGCCGTAGGTATTGCTGCAGAATTCGGCGATCTGCTGGTTGCTGCCGGTCTCCTGGGCGAAGTCGTTGGACGGGAAGCCCAGCACGACCAGGCCACGGTCGCGGTAGCGCGCGTGCAGCTGCTCCAGGCCCTCGTACTGGCCGGTGAAGCCGCAGTAGCTGGCGGTGTTGACCACCAGCAGCACCTTGCCGCTGTACTGGCAGAGCGACTGCGGCTTCTCGTCCTGCAGCCTCGGGAAGCTGTGCTGCAGCAGGGCCGGGCAGCTGGCGGCCGGCTCGGCGGCCTGCACGGAGGCAGCGCCGAGGGCCGTCATCGCGGCAGCGGCAAAAGGCAGGCTCAAATGCAGGAATTTCATGGCGGCCTCTATTTGTCTTAGACAAAGCCAAGTATGCTTCATTTATGCAAGTCGCGTGTGACGCTCAAGACAAAGCCCCAATCCATTTTTCAGCCTCTTCCCCCGCGACCATGAATCCGACCACCGCCAGCCCTCCATCCGCCCAGCTCTGGAACATCGCCGAGATCGAGCGCGACACCGGACTGGGCAAGGACGCCCTGCGGGTCTGGGAGCGCCGCTACGGCTTTCCGACCCCGCTGCGCGATGCGCGTGGCGACCGCCTGTACGACCAGCCGCAGCTGCAGCGCCTGCTGCGGATCAAGCAGCTGCTCGACGCGGGCCATCGGCCGGGCCAGGTCGTGCCCTTGCCGCTGCCGCAGCTCGAGGCCTTGCTGCAGGCCAGCTGTGCCCCGGCGGATCAGTGCGCGGCGACCGGCCTGGACGGCTGGCTGGCCCTGCTAGAACAGGGCCAGCAGCTGCAGCTGCGGGCGGCGCTGCAGCAAGAGCTGCAGCAGCTGGGCCTGGCGCAGGCGATCGAGCAATTGCTGGTCCCGCTGGGCCAGCACATCGGCCAGGCCTGGCTGGCGAACCGGCTCTCGATCCACCAGGAGCACTTGTTCAGCGAAACCCTGCAGTCGGTGCTGCGCGAAGCCATCGCCAAGCTCGACAGCCAAGGCGACAACCGCCCGCCGCGGGTGCTGCTGACCACGCTGCCGCAGGAGCAGCACACGCTGGGCCTGCTGATGGCCGAATGCTATTTCGCGCTCGCCGGCTGCGAACGGCTCGCGCTCGGCCCGCGGCTGCCCGCGAGCGAGATCCTGGCCGCGGTCGGGCATCTCGGCATCGACATCGTCGCGCTCAGCATCAGCCTGCACGCCTCGGTGCGCGAGGTCACGGAGCAGCTGTCGCTGCTGCGCGAGCAATTGCCGCCCGCGACCGAACTCTGGGTCGGCGGCGCCTGGATCGACGCCAACCGGCGCCGCCTGCCCCAGGACGTGCGGCCGGTCGTCAATGGTGCGCAGGTCGATGCCGGCCTGGCGCGCTGGCGCGCGGCCCATGAGTGATCCGCTTGATCCTGCACCTCCGAGCAAAGACGACATGCAAGACCACACCGCCCTCCCCGCCCCGTCGATGCAGAGCCTGCGTGCGGGCTATTCGGCCCTGGTGCTGGGCGCCAGCGGCGCCATCGGCCAGGCCTTCGTGACGCTGCTGCAGTCCGATCCGCGCTGCGCCAGCGTGATCGGACTGTCGCGCCAGAGCGATCCCGGCTTCGACCTCAGGGACCCGGCCAGCCTCGAGCGGCTGGCGCTGACGCTGGCCGAGCGGGGTCCGTTCCAGCTCGTGATCGACGCCACCGGCGCGCTGCTGCTCGATGGACGCCCGCCGGAAAAGCGGCTCGACGAGCTCGATGCCGGAGCGCTGCAGGACGCGATGAGCATCAATGCGATCGGCCCGGCCTTGCTGCTGCAGCGGCTGCTGCCCCGGCTGGCCACAGGGGAGCGCGTGATCTGGGCCAAGCTGTCGGCCCGGGTTGGCAGCATCGAGGACAACCGCAAGGGCGGCTGGTACGGCTACCGCGCGTCCAAGGCAGCGCTCAACATGCTGCTGCAGACGGCAGCGATCGAGATCGCGCGCCGGCGCCCGCTGGCCGTGGTCGCGGCGCTGCAGCCCGGCACGGTGCGCTCGGGCCTGAGCCGGCCCTTCGTCGGCGAACAGGCAATGGACCCGCTCGATTCGGCCGCCCGCCTGCTGCGCGTGCTCGACGGCCTGGAACCGACCGGGCGGGCGCAGTTCGTCGACCACGCCGGACAGATCATTCCCTGGTGAGCCAGGCTGGGAGCAGGCCGTCTCAAGCGTACCGGTTCTTGTAGACCTTGACCGCGTCGCCCAGGCGCTCAGCCCGCGCCATCAGTACATGCGCGGCATCCACGCTGCCCTGCACCATGGTGGCATTCTCCTGCGTCACCCGGTCAAGTTCGGCGACCGCCACGCAGACCTGAGACACGCCATTGGCCTGCTCGTTGCTTGCGGTCGTGATTTCGCCGATCAGCTGGCTGACGCGCTGGACTTCGCGCACTAGGCCGTTCATGGTGTCGCCGGCCTGCCGGACCAAGGACGAGCCAGAGTTGACCTCCGCCACGCTTTCCTCGATCAGCGACTTGATTTCGTGCGCTGCGTCAGCGCTTCTCTGGGCCAGGCTGCGCACCTCGCTCGCCACGACCGCGAAGCCACGCCCCTGCTCGCCGGCTCGCGCAGCTTCCACCGCCGCGTTCAGCGCCAGGATATTGGTCTGGAAGGCGATGCCATCGATCAGCCCGATGATGTCGGCGATCTTTTTCGAGCTGCTCGTGATGCGCTGCATCAGCTCGACCACCTGCGCGACCACTGCTCCGCCCCGTTCGGCGGCCTGGCTGGCCCCCTGGGCCAGCTGTGTCGCCTCGCGTGCGCCGTCGGCATTCTGCACCACGGTCGAGGTGAGCTCTTCCATCGACGCAGCGGTCTGCTCCAGCCCGGAAGCCGACTGCTCGGTCCGAGCTGCCAGATCGTTGCCGGCCTGCCGGATCTGCTGGCTGACGCCCTGGACGCCTTCGACCTGCGCCTCGACATCGGCGACCAGCGAACGCAGGTTCAGTCCCGCCTGGTTCACCGACCGCATGATCATGCCGATGTCGTCGATCCGGTTGAAATGCTGCGAGCGAACCATGTTGCCGGCCGCCACCGACTGCGCGTGCTGGGCCACCTTGGCAAGGGGGCGACTGATCTGCACTTGCAGCCAGGCGTCTGCCAAGCCGCAGAGCAGCAGCGTCACCCCGGCCGCCGTTGCCAGCGGCACCGTGCCGAGCCCGAGCGAGGCCAGCAGGCCCAGCTGGCCCAGGGCGATGAAGGCCAGCACCAGACGTATGCGCGCGGCCACCGAGATCAATTGCAACAGCGAGCGCCAGGACCCGAGGCCGGTGCGCACGACCAGGCCACGATGGAAACGGCGCGAACCGGCCCGGCCGGCGCGGAAGTCGCCGTACAGCTGCTCGGCCGCGGCGATCTCCTCGCGCCTGGGCTTGGTGCGCACCGAGATATACCCGGCCACCTGCCCGTCACGCACCATGGGGGCAGCGTTCGCGCGCACCCAGTAATGGCCACCGTCCTTGCGCCGGTTCTTGACCAGCGCGGTCCAGGACATGCCCTGCTTCAGGGTCGTCCACATGTCGGCAAAGGCGGCAGCCGGCATGTCGGGATGGCGAACGATCTTGTGCGGCTGCCCCTGAAGCTCGCCGTCGTGATAACCGCTGACCTCCGCGAAAGCCTCGTTCGCGTAGGTGATGTAGCTTTGCGTGTCGGTGACCGACATCAGCGTCAAGCCTTGATCGTAGTCAAACTCTCCGTGCGTCGCCGCGGTGTTAAAGCTCATAATTCCATGTATAAACAAGACCTTATATGTGAATTTAGCTTGACCGTGCTGGATTCAACATTGCCCAGCGATGAGATGGCATTGCTGCAACCAAATGTTTTCACGGTCGTTCCATCTGAGTCAATGAACGACCACATCCAGACTTCCGAGTTGTCCCGGCTGCATGGACGACGCCTGTTGATCGCGGAGGACGAGCCCATCCAGCAGGAACTGCTGGCGCAATACCTGAGGAAACAGGGCTGCCATGTCTACCTGGCCAGCGACGGAGCGGAAGCGATTGCACAGACCAGGCGCCTGCTCCCCGATCTGGTGCTGATGGACATCAACATGCCGCACTGCGACGGACTCACCGCCTGCCGCATCCTGAAAACGGGCTGCAGGACGAGATCGGTTGACGTGATGTTCCTGTCCGGGGCGACGACGCCAGACGACCGGGTTCACGGCCTGCTGGCGGGAGCCGTGGACTACATCCACAAGCCATTCAACTTCGCGGAAGTCGGCTTGCGCCTGGCCCTCCATCTGCAAGAAAAGCCCAAGCCCGTAGTGATGCCGGCCGGTACGGCCCAAGGTTCCCCGGCCACGCTGGACGACCTGATCTTCGAGGCGGCGAGCTCCTACCTGCTGGCTCAAATGGACCGCACCCCCAAGCTCGAGCAGGTCGCGCGGGCGGCGGGCACCAACGTCAGCCGCCTGGGCCAGGCGTTCAAGCAGCGGGTCGACATGAGCGTTTTCGAGTACCTGCGCGAGGCGCGCATGCGCCAGGCATGCCAGTTGCTGAAGCAGACGCTGATGGAAATCCAGTCCATCGCGCAGGAACTCGGCTTCACGAGCGGCGCCAACTTCACTGCAGCCTTCAAGGCCCGGTTCGGGCTGACGCCCGGCCAGTTCCGCCAAGCCGGTGTCGGCAGCAGCGAGGCCTGCTGAGTGTCTGCCTGGATCAGCCGGGACTGTCGCCAGGCGGAGGCGACAGGAAAGCGGCAATCGCAGCCAATGCCTCGGTCATCGTCGCCTGCAGTCGCTGCCACGCGAGCTCGATCTGCTCCAGCGAAGCGTCCGGATCATCCACCTCGTGCGCCGTGGCTGCCAGCCGCTCCAGCCCCAGATAGCTGGCTACACTCTTGAGCTGGTGCGCCAGGTCGAGGACAAGCCCGCGATCCGCTGGCGCTGAACGCCACTCGGCGACCCCGGCCCGATAGCGCTCGAGGAACTGATGCAGGATGCGGCGGTAGGCGTTCTCGTCGCCACAGACCGCCACGCCATGCACGATGTTCATGACGAGTCCATCCAGCCCGGCAGGTTGCCGGGATGCCGATGGAGCGGCATCGAGCGAGTGTGGCCCAGGTGAAGCGAGATATTGCTGCAACATGGCGCGGCCCTCCAAGCAGTCAGCGCAGGCGGCGCCAGCCGGGGTCAGGGATGCCGTCAGGCGGATCGCAGCCGCAGCTCGGCCGCGCGGGCGTGCGCCTGCAGGCCCTCGCCATGCGCGATCACCGAGGCAATGCGGCCCAGCACCTGGGCGCCGGCCTCGCTGACCTCGATCAGGCTGGAGCGCTTCTGGAAATCGTAGACACCCAGCGGTGAGCTGAAGCGCGCGGTGCCGCTGGTCGGCAGCACGTGGTTCGGGCCGGCGCAGTAGTCGCCCAAGGATTCGCTGGTGTAGGCACCCAGGAAGATGGCGCCCGCATGGCGCAGCAGCGGCTCCCAACGCAGCGGCTCGCTCGACGACACCTCGAGGTGCTCGGGCGCGATCCGGTTGCTGATCTCGCAGGCCTCCTCCATGCTGCGGGTCAGGATCAGCGCACCGCGCCCGTTCAGGCTCTTGGCGATGATCTCGGCGCGCGGCATCTCGGGCAGCAGCTTGTCGATCGAGGCCTGCACCGCCTCGATGTAGGCGGCGTCCGGGCACAGCAGGATGCTCTGCGCCAGCTCGTCGTGCTCGGCCTGACTGAACAGGTCCATCGCGACCCAGTCCGGCGGCGTCGTGCCGTCGGCCAGCACCAGGATCTCGCTCGGGCCGGCGATCATGTCGATGCCCACCGTGCCGAACACATGCTTCTTGGCGCTCGCGACATAGGCGTTGCCGGGGCCGGTGATCTTGTCGACCTTGGGGACGGTCGCGGTGCCATAGGCCAGCGCGGCCACGGCCTGGGCGCCGCCGATGGTGAAGGCGCGCGTCACGCCGGCCACATGGGCGGCGGCCAGCACCAGCGCGTTCTTCTCGCCGCGCGGCGTCGGCACCACCATGATGATCTCGCCCACGCCAGCGACATGGGCCGGAATCGCATTCATCAGCACGGAAGACGGATAAGCCGCCTTGCCGCCCGGCACGTAGATGCCGACCCGGTCCAGCGGCGTGACCTTCTGGCCCAGCAGCGTGCCGTCCTCGTCGCGATAGCTCCAGCTCTCGCCGCTGGCGCGCTTCTGCGCCTCGTGGTAGCGGCGCACCCGCGCGGCAGCCGCCTGCAGCGCCTCGCGCTGGACCTCGGGCAGGCCGTCGAACGCTGCCTTGAGCTCGTCCTGCTTGAGCTCGAGTCCGGCCATGCCATCGACCTGCAGGCCGTCGAAGCGCTGGGTGTACTCGATCACCGCCGCGTCGCCCCGCTCCCGCACGTCGGCCAGGATAGCGGCCACGCGCTGCTCGATCGCGGCATCGGTGTCGGCCGACCAGTGCAGGCGCTGCTGGAAGCGGGCTTCGAAATCGGCGTCGGTGGTGCGCAGCACCAGCGGGGTGGCTTTCATCTTGTCGGACCTAGGGAAGGTTTCAGGCCGTGGCCTGGGCAAAGGCGTCGAGGATGGGACGGATCAGCTCGCGCTTGACCTTGAGCGCGGCCGGATTGACGACCAGGCGCGAGGAAATCTCCATGATCGGCTCGACCTCGACCAGATGGTTGGCCTTCAGCGTGTTGCCGGTCGAGACCAAGTCGACGATGGCATCGGCCATGCCGGTCAGCGGTGCCAATTCCATGCTGCCGTAGAGCTTGATCAGGTCGACGTGCACGCCCTTGCTGGCGAAGAACTCGCGCGCGATCGCGACATACTTGGTCGCGACCTTGAGGCGCGCGCCCTGGCGCACCGCATTGGCGTAATCGAAGTCGGCGCGCACCGCCACGCTCATGCGGCACTTGGCGATCTTGAGGTCGAGCGGCTGGTACAGGCCGACGCTGCCGGCACCGCCCCACTCGGCCTCGTGCTCGATCAGCGTGTCCTTGCCGCAGACGCCCAGGTCGGCACCGCCATACTGGACATAGGTCGGCACGTCGCTGGCGCGCACCAGCACCACCTGCACGTCGGCGCGGTTGGTCGGCAGGATCAGCTTGCGCGACTTCTCGGGATCTTCCAGCACCTCGATGCCGGCAGCGCGCAGCAGCGGCAAGGTCTCCTCGAAGATGCGGCCCTTGGACAGGGCCAGGGTCAGTTTGGCCTGGCTCATTGGATTCTTTCGATGTCGGCGCCGAGGGCGCGCAGTTTGACTTCCATCTGGTCGTAGCCGCGGTCCAGGTGGTAGATGCGGTCGACCACGGTCTCGCCCTTGGCCACCAGGCCGGCGATCACCAGGCTGGCGGAGGCCCGCAGGTCGGTCGCCATCACGGTCGCGCCCGACAGGCGGCCGAACTCGCCCAGACCCTCGACCAGCGCGACCCGGCCGTCGGTATGGATGCGCGCGCCCAGGCGCTGCAGCTCCTGCACATGCATGAAGCGGTTCTCGAAGATGGTCTCGGTCACGCTGCTGGCGCCCTGCGCCGCCACGTTGAGCGCCATGAACTGGGCCTGCATGTCGGTCGGGAAGCCCGGGTATTCGGTGGTGCGGAAGGTCTGGCCCTTGAGCTGGGCCGCGCCGGGCGAGGTCACGCGCAGGCCGCCTTCGACCGCATCGACCCGGACGCCGGCATCACGCAGCTTGTCGATCACCGCGTCGAGATGATCGGCGCGCGCATGGTGCAGCAGCGCCTCGCCGCCGGTGGCCGCGACCGCACACAGGAAGGTGCCGGCCTCGATCCGGTCGGCCACCACCGCATGGTCGCAGCCATCGAGCCGCTCGACGCCCTGGATGCGGATGCGGCTGCTGCCATGGCCCTCGATCCGGGCTCCCATCTTGATCAGCATCTCGGCCAGATCGGTGATCTCGGGCTCCTGCGCCGCGTTCTCGAGGATGGTCTCGCCCTCGGCCAGGGTGGCGGCCATCAGGAAGTTCTCGGTCCCGGTCACGGTCACCATGTCGGTCGTGATGCGCGCGCCCTTCAGGCGGGTGCGGCCGGCCGGCAGGCGCGCGATCATGTAGCCATGCTCGACCTCGATCTCGGCGCCCATGGCCTGCAGGCCCTTGATGTGCTGGTCGACCGGACGCGAGCCGATCGCGCAGCCGCCCGGCAGCGAGACCTTGGCCTGGCCGAAGCGCGCCAGCAGCGGGCCCAGCACCAACACCGAGGCGCGCATGGTCTTGACCAGCTCGTAGGGCGCTTCCGGCTTGATCGGATCGGCCGCCTGCAGCGTGAAGCCACCGCGCTCGCCATGGGTCTGGGCCTGCACGCCCATGTTCTCGAGCAGCTGGCGCATGGTCGCCACGTCGCGCAGGCGCGGCACGTTGCGCAGCATCACCGGCTGGTCGGTCAGCAAGGCGGCACAGAGCTCGGGCAGCGCCGCGTTCTTGGCGCCCGAGACATTCACCTCGCCGTTCAGGCGGCGGCCACCGCGAATCAGTAGCTTGTCCATCTTCAGCCCTGGGCAGCGGCCCATTCGGCCGGGGTGTAGGCCTTGATCGACAGCGCATGTACCTCGTCGTTGTGGATGCGCGGACCCAGGGTCGCATAGACCTGCTGGTGGCGCGCGATCGCGCGCTTGCCCTCGAAGGCGGCGGACACGACAACGGCGGCCCAGTGGCGGCCATCGCCCGAAACCTCCAGGTGCTCGCAGCTCAGGCCGGCGGCGATGATGGATTGCAGTTCGTCGGAAGTCATGTTCAGTGTCGGATCTTGTAGCCGGTCTTGAGCAGGTGCAGGGCCAGGCCCGCGACCAGGGCGAAAGCCCCTCCCACCACGCCCAGGCTGAGCCAGGGCGAGACGTCGCCGCGGCCGAAGAAGCCGTGGCGGAAGCCGTCGATCATGTAGAAGAAGGGGTTGAAGCGGCTGAGCTGCTGCCAGAACGGCGGCAGCGAGTGGATGGAATAGAACACGCCGCTCAGGAAGGTCATCGGCATGATGACGAAGTTCTGGAACGCCGCCATCTGGTCGAACTTCTCGGCCCAGAGACCGGCGATCACGCCGAGCGAACCGAGCAGGGCCGAGCCCAGCAGCGCGAAGGCCAGGATCCAGAGCGGCTCGGCAAAACTCAACTGGGCGGTCCAGCAGGTGGCCAGCAGCACGCCAGCGCCGACCACCAGGCCGCGCACCATCGAGGAGGCGACATAGGCCAGGAACCAGGCCCGGTGCGACAGCGGGCTCAGCAGGATGAAGACCAGGTTGCCCATGATCTTGCTCTGGATCAGGCTCGACGAGCTGTTGGCGAAGGCGTTCTGCAGCAGGCTCATCATGATCAGGCCCGGCAGCAGGAAGGCGGTATAGCCCACGCCATCGTAGACCTGCACATGCTCTTCCAGCACATGGCCGAAGATCAGCAGGTACAGGATGGCCGTCATGACCGGTGCCGCCACGGTCTGGAAGCCGACCTTCCAGAAGCGCAGCACTTCCTTGTAGAACAGGGTGGTCCAGCCGCTCATGCGCTTGCCTCCGGGTGGCCGGCCATCAGGTCGAGGAACACGTCCTCGAGATCGGCCTTGCGGATTTCGATGTCCTCGACCGCGATGCCCTGCTCGCGCAGCTGGGCCAGCAGCCGCTCGACCGCCGCCGCGTCCTGCGCCGGCAGCCGCACCACGCGGCCGGTCACGCGCGCCTGCGCCGCCAGCGCGGGCGGCAGCGCCTGGTCGGTCTTGAAGCAGAGCTGGGTCGCGACCGCCTGCTTGAGCAGCTCCGAGGTCTTGTCCAGCGCCACCACCTGGCCGAGCTTGAGCATCGCGATGCGGTTGCACAGCGCCTCGGCCTCCTCCAGGTAATGCGTCGTCAGCAGCACGGTGCTGCCCTGCTTGTTGAGCCTGGAGACGAAGGCCCACAGGGTCTGGCGCAGCTCGACATCGACCCCGGCGGTCGGCTCGTCGAGCACGATCACCGGCGGCTTGTGCACCAGCGCCTGCGCGACCAGCACGCGCCGCTTCATGCCGCCCGAGAGCTGGCGCATGTTGGCGTTCGCCTTATCGGTCAGGCCGAGGCCGTCGAGCAGCTCGTCGATCCAGTCGTCGTTGCGCTGGATGCCGAAATAGCCCGACTGGAAGCGCAGCGCCTCGCGCACATTGAAGAAGGGGTCGAACACCAGCTCCTGCGGCACCACGCCGAGGCAACGGCGGGCCTGGGCAAAGTCGGCCTGCACATCGGCGCCATGCACCAGCACGCGGCCGCTGCTGGCGCGCGACAGGCCGGCCAGGATGCTGATCAGCGTGGTCTTGCCCGCGCCATTGGGGCCGAGCAGGCCGAAGAACTCGCCCGGCTCGATGTCGAAGCTCACGCCCTTGAGGGCGTGCAGCTCCCCGCGCGCGGTGGCAAAGGTCTTGGAAACGTTCTGGAATGAGACTGCTGACATGGACCGGGGATTCTAGCCGGGCAGCAGGCTGCCGACCCCATAAAGTACGGCCAGCTCGCGCAGGCGCTGCGGCAGGGCCAGCAGGCGCAGCTCGACGCTGCGCTCGCGCGCCACGCGCGCCAGCGCCAGCAACAGCGCCACGGCGGAGGAATCGAAGTCCTGCAGCGCACCGGCATCGAGCTCGGCCGGCTCGCCAGCCGGGGTGCGGCGCAGCGCGGCCTCGCAGGCGGCCAGGCAGGCCGGCGCCTCGGCATGGGTGAGCCGGGACGGCAAGGCAGGCAATCGGCTCACGGCCTCAGCCCTTGCTGCCGACCGGCGGCTTCTCGGTGACATTGCCGCGGTTGCGCTGCGCCAGCGCCGCGATCAAGCCATCCAGGCCCTTGGCATTGATTTCCTGCGCGAACTGGCCGCGGTAGGTCTCGACCAGCCAGACGCCGAGCACGTTGAGGTCGTAGACCTTCCAGCCGGCATCGGTCTTCTCGACCCGGTAGTCGAGCTGGACCGGGTCCTTGCCCGGGCTGCGCAGCTCGGAGCGCACAATGACCTCGGTATCGCCCGGATTGGCGCGCAGCGGCTTGACGACCAGGGTCTGGTCCTTGACCTGGCTCAGCGCGCCCGAATAGGTGCGCACCAGCAGGGTCTTGAACTCGGCCTGCAGCTTCTGCTTCTGCTCAGGCGTGGCCTGGCGCCAGAAGCGGCCGACGGCCGATGCCGTCATGCGCATGAAGTTCACGTGCGGCAGCAAGCGGTTGTCGACCAGCGCGATCACCCGGGCCTGGTCGCCGTTGCGCAGCGCCGGATCGGACTTGACCGCCTCGATCAGTTCGGCGGCGACGCGCTGGATCAGCACCTCGGGGCCCTCGCTGGCCTGCGCCATGGCGCGGCCGGCCAGGCCGGAAAGGGAAAAGGCGGCCGCCCAACCCAGGGCCGTGCGGCGGTCGATGGCAAGATTCATTGGGTCTTTCCTGTCTGCAAGAGAGGCCCCGACAAGGGGCTGTTGCCAGGTCACTGTAGCCGAGGGCGATGACAGTCGCGCCCTCCGCTTACAAATGCCTGCAATTGTTTCATTCGAGGTCGTAGCGTTCCTCGGGCGGAGTCACGCCCATCTGGCTGTGGCGACGCTGCAGGTAGGAATCGCGCAGGAAGCTGTAGGGATCGAGTGCCGCCTCCTGCAGCATGTCGCCGGCGCGCAGCAGGCCGGCGCGCTGGTCGACGACGCTCAGCGCCCTCAGCTCGTTGCGGGTCGGGATATGGCCGACCTGGCCGACGGCATTGCCCTGTCCATCGACCGGCAAGGCCGCCGTGTCGCGCAACGTCGAGGGGCCGAGCAGCGGCAGCATCAGGTAGGGACCGTCAGGCACGCCCCAGCGGCCCAGCGTCATGCCGAAGTCCAGCGTGGTGCGCTCGAGGCCCATTTCCGAGGCGATGTCGAGCAGGCCGACCAGGCCGAAGGTGCTGTTGATGGCAAAGCGCATGCCGTTCTCGGTCGCCTCGCGCGGACGCAACTGCAGCACGCCGTTGACGGCCGACCAGCCGTCACGCAAGTTGCCGAAGAAGTTGTTGACGCCGGTGCGCACGGGCGCCGGCGCGACATCGACATAGGCCGTCGCCACCGGCTTGAGCAGCGCGCGGTCGACATCGACGTTGAACTGGTAGATGCCGCGGTTGAGCGGCTCGAGCGGATCGCGCGGGTCGGCCGCCGGTCCGCTGGCACAGCCGGCCAGCGCCAGCAAGGCCGTCAGCCCGGCCGTCTGCAGCAGCTTGTGGAGAGTCGAGCTCATCGCCATGTCCTTGGTCGCTGTGGCGCTCAGGGCGCCGTGGCATTGGCGGGGGAATTGCCCGCGTCAGCCGCCTTGCTGTAGAGGAACTGGCCGATCAGGTTCTCGAGCACCACGGCCGACTGGGTCTGGGTGATCACATCACCCTGAGCCAGGTTCTTCTCGTCGCCACCCGGCTCGATGCCGACATATTGCTCGCCGAGCAGGCCGCTGGTCAAGACCTTGAGCGAGCTGTCCTTCGGGAAGGCATAGCGCGACTCGAGCGCCAGCACCACCTGGGCCTGGTAGCTCTTGTCGTCGAAATTGATCGACTCGATGCGGCCGACCACGACGCCAGCGCTCTTGACCGCCGCCTTCGGCTTCAGGCCGCCGGCATTGTCGAACTTGGCCGTCACCTGGTAGGTCTTCTCGAAGCTCAGGTTGAGCAGGTTGGCCGACTGCAGGGCCAGGAACAGGATGGCGGCCGCGCCGATCAGCACGAACAGGCCTACCCAGACATCGACTTTGGAGCGTTGCAATTGGCTCTCCCTTGAATCAAACGGCAAACATCATGGCGGTCAGGATGAAATCCAGACCGAGGACAGACAGCGAGGCCATCACCACGGTACGGGTGGTCGCGCGCGACACCCCCTCGGGCGTCGGACTGGCCTCGAAACCCTGCTGCAGCGCGATGAAGGTCACCGCGATGCCGAACACCAGGCTCTTGATCAGGCTGTTGCCGATGTCGGCCCAGACGTCGACCCCGCCCTGGATCTGGCTCCAGAACGAACCGCCATCGACGCCGATCATCAGCACGCCGACGATCCAGCCGCCGATGATGCCCATCGCGCTGAAGACCGCGCCGAGCAGCGGCATCGTGATGACACCGGCCCAGAAGCGCGGCGCCAGCACGCGGTCGATCGGATCGACCGCCATCATCTCCATCACGCTGATCTGCTCGCCGGCCTTCATCAGGCCGATCTCGGCCGTCAGCGAGGTACCGGCGCGGCCCGCGAACAGCAGCGCGGTCACCACCGGACCGAGCTCGCGGATCAGGCTCAGCGACACCATCAGGCCCAGCGCCTCGGTCGAGCCGAACTTCTCGAGGATGTTGTAGCCCTGCAGCGCGAACACGAAGCCGACGAACAGGCCCGAGACCCCGATGATCGCAAGCGAGTAGTTGCCGAGGAAATGAATCTGGTCGCGAATCAGGCCGAAGCGGCGCCAGCTGCCCCAGGTGCCGAGCAGCAGGCGGAAGAACAGCCGCGCGCCGCGGCCGAGGTCAGCCAGCCAGCTGCGCACGGCGAAACCGATCTCGGCCGGTGCCAGGCGTTTCATGCAGTTCTCCTGGCCACCAGGCCAAAGTCTTCCTCGACCTCGGGACCGGGGTAGTGGAAGCGCACCGGCCCCTCGGGCGAGGCGGTGACATATTGCCGGATCAGCGGGTTGTCGCTGGCGCGGATCTCGTCGGGCGTGCCCTGCTGCGCCACCTTGCCGTTGGCCAGCACGATCACATGGTCGCAGACCGCAAAGGTGGCGTCGAGCTCGTGCGAGACCATCAGGCTGGTCAGTCCCAGCGTGTCGTTGAGCTGGCGGATCAGGCGCGCGGCGGTGCCGAGCGAGATCGGGTCCAGGCCCGAGAACGGCTCGTCGTACATCACGAGTTCGGGGTCGAGCGCGATCGCGCGCGCCAGCGCGACGCGGCGCGCCATGCCGCCCGACAATTCACTGGGCATCAGATGCCGCGCGCCGCGCAGGCCGACCGCCTGCAGCTTCATCAGCACGATGTCGCGGATCATCGACTCGGGCAGGCCGCTGTGCTCGCGCAGCGGGAAGGCCACGTTGTCGTAGACATCCTGGTCGGTGAACAGCGCGCCGAACTGGTACAGCATGCCCATGCGGCGGCGCATCGCGTAGAGGCCGTCGCGGTCGAGCTGGCCGACATCCTGGCCGTCGAACAGCACCTGGCCCTTGACGGCCTTGTTCTGGCCGCCGATCAGGCGCAGCAAGGTGGTCTTGCCACCGCCCGAGGCACCGATCAGCACCGTGACCTTGCCGCGCGGCACATGCAGGTTGATGTCCTCGAGCACGAGGCGGCCATCCCCATACCCGAAGGTGAGATCGCGGATTTCAACCAGGTGCGGTGTGGACATGGGGCAGGCTCAGAAATGAAGAAAGCCGGACTGACCGGCTTCCATATGATAAGGGATAGAGGAAAACCCTGAGCTGGATTCGCCTATACCCCCGGGCGCATCAGCGCGGCAGCTGGGTCGAGCCCATCAGGAACTCGTCGACCGCGCGCGCGGCCTGGCGGCCTTCGCGGATCGCCCACACCACCAGCGACTGGCCGCGGCGGATGTCGCCGGCAGCGAAGACCTTGGGCACGCTGGTCGCGTAGCCGCCGACCAGCGCATCGCTGGCCTTGGCATTGCCGCGACCGTCCTTCTCGATGCCGAAGCCATCCAGGATGGTCGCGACCGGATGGACGAAGCCCATCGCCAGCAGCACCAGGTCAGCCTGGAATTCCTTCTCGGTGCCAGGCACCTCGACCAGCTTGCCGTCCTTGAGCTCGACCTGAACCGTCTTGAGGCCGGTGACCTTGCCGTTCTTGCCGATGAACTCCTTGGTCGAGATCGCGAACTCGCGCTTGAGGATGCCCTTCTCGGCGCTCTCGTCGTGGCTGGAGCTGGTACGCAGCTTGAGCGGCCAGTAGGGCCAGACCAGCGGCTTGTTCTCCTGCTCGGGCGGCATCGGCATGACCTCGAACTGGGTCACGCTGGCAGCGCCGTGGCGGGTCGAGGTGCCCACGCAGTCGGAGCCGGTGTCGCCACCGCCGATCACGATCACATGCTTGCCATCGGCGCGCAGCTGGCCCTTGAGCTTGCCGTCGGCGTTGACCTTGTTCTGCTGCGGCAGGAACTCCATCGCGAAATGGATGCCGTCGAGCTCGCGGCCCGGCACCGGCAGGTCGCGCGACTGCTCGGAGCCGCCGGTCAGCAGCACGGCGTCGAAGTCCTGCTTGAGCTGCTCGGGACTGATGCTTTCCTTGGCCCAGTTGGTGACCTTGGAACCCTCGGGCATGCTGCCGATCAGCACGCCGGTGCGGATCTTGACGCCTTCGGCCTCGAGCTGCTTGACGCGGCGGTCGATATGCGACTTCTCGAACTTGAAGTCGGGGATGCCGTAGCGCAGCAGGCCGCCGACGCGATCGTTCTTCTCGAACAGCGTGACGTCATGGCCGGCACGCGCCAGCTGCTGGGCCGCGGCCAGGCCGGCCGGGCCGGCGCCGACGACGGCGACCTTCTTGCCGGTCTGGACCTTGGCCGGCTGCGGCTTGACCCAGCCGTTTTCCCAGGCCTTGTCGATGATCGCGTGCTCGATCGACTTGATGCCGACCGGATCGCCGTTGACGTTGATCACGCAGGCCGCCTCGCAGGGCGCCGGGCAGATGCGACCGGTGAACTCGGGGAAGTTGTTGGTGCTGTGCAGCACCGTGCTCGCGTTCTGCCAGTCCTGGTGGTAGACCAGGTCGTTGAAGTCCGGAATGATGTTGTTGACCGGGCAGCCGTTGTTGCAGAACGGGGTGCCGCAGTCCATGCAGCGCGCGCCCTGGATCTTGGCCTGCTCATCGCTCAGACCGATCACGAATTCCTTGTAGTGCTTGAGGCGCTCGGCGACGGGCTTGTAGCCCTCTTCGATGCGCTCAAATTCCATGAAGCCGGTGACTTTTCCCATTTTCTTTCCTTTGCGGGGCAGGACTCGCGCCCTGCCCCCTGAATCGATTTTGACGGATTACTTGGCGGCGACGGCTTCCGGGGTCGCTGCCTTGGCCTGCTTGCGGGCATGGATCTCGCCCAGCGCGCGCTTGTACTCGGTCGGGAAGACCTTGACGAACTTGGCGCGAGCCTCGGCCCAGTTGTCCAGCAGGTCGCGCGCACGCTTGCTGCCAGTCCAGCGCAGGTGATCCTCGAGCAGCTTCTTGAGCTGCTCCTCGTCGGTCTGGCCACGGTGCCAGGTCGCGACATCGCCGATCGCCTGCTGCTCGGTCGCCGACAGCACCTTGTCCAGGGTGACCTGGGCCGTGTTGCAGCGCGAGGCGAACTGGCCGTCCTCGTCGTAGACATAGGCAATGCCGCCGCTCATGCCAGCCGCGAAGTTGCGGCCGGTCTTGCCAAGCACGGCCACGGTGCCGCCGGTCATGTATTCGCAGCCATGGTCGCCCACGCCTTCGACGACGGCAGTGGCACCCGACAGGCGGACCGCGAAGCGCTCGCCGCCGACGCCGCTGAAGAAGGCCTCGCCGGTGGTCGCGCCGTACATCACGGTATTGCCGACGATGATGTTGTTCTGCGCCACGCCGCGGAAGTCCAGACTCGGACGCACCACGATGCGGCCGCCCGACAGGCCCTTGCCGGTGTAGTCGTTGGCTTCACCGATCAGGTACAGGGTCACGCCCTTGCACAGGAAGGCGCCGAAGGACTGGCCGCCCGTGCCCTCGAGCTGGATGCGGATGGTGTCGTCCGGCAGGCCTTCCGGGTGCACCCGGGTCACCGCGCCCGACAGCATGGCGCCGACGGAACGGTTGACGTTGCGCGCCACCTCCATGAACTGGACCTTCTCGCCGTTCTCGATCGCGGCCTTGGACTTGGCGATCAGGACGTTGTCGAGCGACTTCTCGAGGCAGTGGTCCTGCTCGGCCACATGCAGGCGCGGCACGTCGGCCGGCACCTGGGGCTGGGCGAACAGGCGGCTGAAGTCCAGGCCCTGGGCCTTCCAGTGCTCCAGGCCCTTGCGGGTGTCGAGCAGGTCGACACGGCCGACCAGGTCGTCGAACTTGCGGATGCCCAGCTGGGCCATGATCTGGCGCACTTCCTCGGCGATGAAGAAGAAGTAGTTGACGACATGCTCGGGCTTGCCGCTGAACTTCTTGCGCAGCTCGGGGTCCTGGGTCGCGACGCCGACCGGGCAGGTGTTCAGGTGGCACTTGCGCATCATGATGCAGCCCTCGACAACCAGCGGAGCGGTCGCGAAGCCGAACTCGTCAGCGCCCAGCAGCGCGCCGATCACGACGTCGCGGCCGGTCTTCATCTGGCCGTCGGCCTGGACGCGGATGCGGCCACGCAGGCGGTTCAGCACCAGGGTCTGCTGGGTCTCGGCCAGGCCGATTTCCCACGGACCGCCGGCATGCTTGATCGAAGACAGCGGCGAGGCACCGGTGCCGCCGTCATGGCCGGCGATCACGAGGTGGTCGGCCTTGCACTTGGCGACGCCGGCGGCGATGGTGCCGACGCCGACTTCGGACACCAGCTTGACCGAGATGCTGGCGCTGGTGGCGACGTTCTTCAGGTCGTGGATCAGCTGGGCCAGATCCTCGATCGAGTAGATGTCGTGGTGCGGCGGCGGCGAGATCAGGCCGACGCCCGGCACCGAGTGGCGCAGGAAGCCGATGTACTCGGACACCTTGCCGCCCGGCAGCTGGCCGCCCTCGCCCGGCTTGGCGCCCTGGGCCATCTTGATCTGGACCTGGTCGGCAGAGGCCAGGTACTCGGCGGTGACGCCGAAGCGGCCCGAAGCGACCTGCTTGATGCGCGAACGCAGGCTGTCACCGGCCAGCAGCGGCAGGTCGACCTCGACCTGCTCGGCGCCGATCACCGAGGCCAGGGTCTCGCCCTGCTTGATCGGGATGCCCTTGAGCTCGTTGCGGTAGCGCGCCGGGTCCTCGCCGCCTTCGCCGGTGTTGGACTTGCCGCCAATGCGGTTCATCGCGACGGCCAGGGTGGCGTGGGCCTCGGTCGAGATCGAACCCAGCGACATCGCGCCAGTGGCGAAGCGCTTGACGATCTCCTTGGCCGGCTCGACTTCCTCGACCGCAATCGCCTTGCTCGGATCGACCTTGAACTCGAACAGACCGCGCAGCGTCAGGTGGCGCTTGCTCTGGTCGTTGATGATCTGGGCGTATTCCTTGTAGGTGTTCCAGTTGTTGGCGCGGGTCGAGTGCTGCAGCTTGGCGATCGCGTCAGGCGTCCACAGATGCTCCTCGCCGCGGGTGCGCCAGGCGTATTCGCCGCCGGCGTCGAGCATGTTGGCCAGCAGCGGATCGTCGCCGAAGGCCGCCTGGTGGGTGCGGATCGCTTCCTCGGCGATGTCGAACACGCCGATGCCCTCGACGCGGGTCGGGGTGCCGGTGAAGTACTTGGCCACGGTCTCGCTGTCGATGCCGATGGCCTCGAACAGCTGGGCGCCGCAGTAGGACATGTAGGTGCTCACGCCCATCTTGGACATGATCTTGGACAGGCCCTTGCCGATCGCCTTGACGTAGTTGTAGATCGCCTTCTCGGTCGACAGCTCGCCCGGCAGGTCCTTGCTGATCGCCTGCAGGGTTTCCATCGCCAGGTAGGGATGGACCGCCTCGGCGCCATAGCCGGCCAGCACCGCGAAGTGGTGGATCTCGCGTGCGGAGCCGGTCTCGACCACCAGGCCGGCGGTCGTGCGCAGGCCCTCGCGCACCAGGTGCTGGTGGATCGCAGACAGGGCCAGCAGCGCGGGAATGGCGACCTGGGTCGCGCTGATGTTGCGGTCGCTGATGATCAGGATGTTCTTGCCACCCTTGATCGCATCGACGGCCTCGGCGCACAGCGAAGCCAGCTTGGCCTCGACGCCCTGCTTGCCCCAGCTCACCGGATAGGTGATGTCGATGGTGGCGCTCTTGAACTTGCCCTGGGTCTTGGCCTCGATGTTGCGCAGCTTGGCCATGTCCTTGAAGTCAAGGATGGGCTGGCTGACCTCGAGCCGCATCGGCGGGTTGACCTGGTTGATGTCGAGCAGGTTGGGCTTGGGACCGATGAAGGACACCAGCGACATCACGATCGCCTCGCGGATCGGGTCGATCGGCGGGTTGGTCACCTGGGCGAACAGCTGCTTGAAGTAGTTGTAGAGCGGCTTGTTCTTCGACGAGAGCACGGCCAGCGGGCTGTCGTTGCCCATCGAGCCGATGCCTTCCTCGCCGTTCTTCGCCATCGGCGCCATCAGGAACTTGATGTCTTCCTGGGTCATGCCGAAGGCCTGCTGGCGGTCCAGCAGCGAGGGCTCGACGCTCTCGACGGCTGCGACGGAGGACTCCTCGACCATGGTCTGGGAATCGAGCTCGCCGGCGACCGGCTGCACCACGTCATCGAGGCGGATGCGCAGGTTCTCGATCCACTGGGCGTAGGGCTTGGAGTTGGCGAGGTTGGCTTTCAGCTCCTCGTCGTCGATCATGCGGCCCTGCTCGAGGTCGATCAGGAACATCTTGCCCGGCTGCAGGCGCCACTTGCGCACGATCTTGCTGTCGGGCACCGGCAGCACGCCGGCTTCGGAACCCATGATGACGAAGTCGTCATCGGTCACGCAGTAGCGCGCCGGACGCAGGCCGTTGCGGTCCAGCGTGGCGCCGATCTGGCGGCCATCGGTGAACACGACCGAGGCCGGGCCGTCCCACGGCTCGAGCATGGCGGCGTGGTATTCGTAGAAGGCGCGACGGCGCGGGTCCATCGTGCTGTGCTGCTCCCACGGCTCGGGGATCATCATCATCACGGCCTGGCTGATCGGGTAGCCGGCCATGGTCAGCAGCTCGAGGCAGTTGTCGAAGGTCGCGGTGTCGGACTGGCTAGCGAAGCTGATCGGGTACAGCTTCTTCAGGTCATCGCCCAGCACCGGCGAGGACATCACGCCTTCGCGCGCCTTCATCCAGTTGTAGTTGCCCTTGACCGTGTTGATCTCGCCGTTGTGCGCGACATAGCGGTAGGGGTGGGCCAGCGGCCACTCGGGGAAGGTGTTGGTCGAGAAGCGCTGGTGCACCAGGCCGATGGCCGAGACGCAGCGCGGGTCCTGCAGGTCGAGGTAGTACTCGCCGACCTGGTTCGCCAGCAGCAGGCCCTTGTAGACCACGGTGCGGCTCGACATCGAGGGGATGTAGTACTCGTTGCTGTGCTTGAGCTTGAGCGCCTGGATATGGGCACTGGCGGTCTTGCGGATCACGTACAGCTTGCGCTCGAGCGCGTCCTGCACGATCACGTCGGCGCCGCGGCCGATGAAGACCTGGCGCATGACCGGCTCCTTCTCGCGCACGGCCGGGGACATCGGCATCTCGAGGTTGACCGGCACGTCGCGCCAGCCCAGCAGGACCTGGCCTTCGGCCTTGATCGCGCGCTCCATCTCCTGCTCGCAGGCCAGGCGGGAGGCGTGTTCCTTGGGCAGGAAGACGAAGCCGACGCCATACTCGCCGGCCGGCGGCAGGGTCACGCCCTGCTTGGCCATCTCTTCGCGATACAGCTGGTCGGGGATCTGGAGCAGCAGACCGGCACCGTCGCCCATCAGCGGATCGGCACCGACGGCGCCACGGTGATCCAGGTTCTCGAGGATCTTGAGGGCCTGGCCGACGATGGCATGGCTCTTCTGGCCCTTGATATGGGCCACGAAGCCGACGCCGCAGGCGTCATGTTCTTGGGCGGAGCTGTACAGACCTTGCTGCTGCAGCTGAGCGATTTCGGTAGGACGGGTCACGCCAAACTCCTCAATTAAGCATTAACCCTAAGAGGATAGACGATTCGCCCCGCACAATCAAGCAAAAAAATTGGGGTCAGAGACCAATTTATTACAAGTCAAAACAGAGTGAAAATAAATTGGGGACAGAGTAAAAAGACTAAAGGGAAAGATGTGGCTCAGCCGTCTTCGTCCGCTGCGGCGGCCGGGGTGCGCGGACGCCCGGCACGGCCCTTCTCGAGGCGGCGGCTGGTCTGCTCGCGCAGCCGGGCCAGGAAGCCTGCCCCGCCCAGCGGCCAGCCCTGCAGCGCCGACTCGGACAGCTCGCGCTGGCGGGCTTCGCTGAGTCCCTGGCGCACCAGTTCGGCATAGGCAGCCTCGCGCGCAAACGGCGTGTTGCCCAGGGACCACACCAGCGGATGCGGCGTCAGCCATTTGTCGTGGCGCCGACCGATGTAATGGGCATGGCTGGACCAGGGGTAGAACTCTGCAGCAGGAACCATGCCAGCCCGCACAGGATTGAGGTCGATGTAGACCATGCAGGCCAGCAGATAGCGCTCGCTGTCGATCACGGTCGAGCGGTAACGCCCTTCCCAGAGCGTACCGCTGCGGCCATGGCGCAGGTTGAAGCGCCGCACATAGCTGCGCCCGAGCGACTGCATCAAGCGCGACAGCGCACCATCCTGCTGCGGGGTCAACAGCAGATGCAGGTGGTTGTCCATCAGCACATAGGCATGGACCTGGACCCGCTCGCGCTGCGCCAGCTCGGCCAGCTGGGACAGGAAGAACTCCCGGTCCTCGCGATCGACGAAGACCGGCTGCCGGTTGTTGCCGCGCAGGATCACATGATGGGGAACGCCGGTGACGGCCAGTCGGGGCAAGCGGGCCATGACGAAGCCCTCAGCGCAGGCGACGCTGCAACAGACAGGCCAGACCCAGGCCGATCACGCAGCAGCCGCTCGAGAACCACCAGGCCGGCGACCAGTCGCCCCCCTGGCGCGCGACCAGCCAGGCCACTGTCGGCGGTCCGGCAAACTGTCCGAGCGAAGACAGCTGCTGCACCCAGCCGACCGTGGTCGACACCGTATGCCCGCTCGGCGCCAGCCGCACCGCCAGGCTGAACAGGGTGCCCGGGATCAGGCCGCTGACCGAGGAGAAGACCAGCAGCGCGATGAACTGCCCGACCGGCCCGACCAGGCCGCTGAACGCGACCCAGCAGGCCAGGCCCATGGAGCCATAGCCGATGGCCAGCAGATGACCGGGCTGCCAATGGCGCGCCAGCAGTCGGCCGGCGGCCAGGTTGCCGGTCGCATTGGCTCCCGCGGTAGCCGCACTCAGGACCCCAGCGACGCCAAGCGACCAGCCGGCCTGGGTCTGGATGGTGGGCAGGAAGCCGACCACCGCCAGCCACTGCCCCGAATAGACGCAGAAGGCCAGCGCCACCCACCAGGGACCGGCAGAGGACAGGGTCTGGCGCAGCCGCCCACCCCAGCCCGGCCCCGGCAGCGCCGCCGAGCGGGCGGGATCGGCTGGCACCTTGTGCCAGATCAAGAACGCCCAGCACAGGGTCAGCCCCGACAGCAGCAGCCAGGCCGGGCGCCAGCCCAGCGCCGCATAGAGCCCTGGGCCGAACAGCATGGCCGTGGCCGCCCCGGTCGGCATGTAGGCGCCCCAGGCTCCCAGCAGCAGATTCAGCGTCTGCGGCCCTTGCACCAGGCGCCGGATCAGGCCTGGTGCCGGCAGGACGGCCAGCAGCAGACCGATCCCTTCGACCATGCGGGCCAGCAGCAGCAGCGACACCTGGGACGCCGTGGCCCCGAGCGCACAGCCCAGCGCCAACAGGCACAGCCCCAGCAGCATGGTGCGGCGCAGCCCCATCCGGTCGGCCAGCAAGCCGGCCAATACGCCCAGCAGCATGCCAGCCACTTGCATCACCGATAGCAGGAAGCCCGCCTGGACCAGGGTCAGGCCCAGCTCGGTGCGCAGGACAGGGATGACGGGCGGCAGCTTGCCCACATGCAGGGCCGCCACCACGCCGGAGCCGATCACCAGCCAGGCAATGGAACTGCCTGGCGCAGCAGCTCCGTGGTCGGCATGGAGTGGAGCGGCGGCAACTGCGCGGTTGGACGAGGAAGGCATCGGATGTCAGAAAAAGGGACTGCCACCGGTCAGCCGCTGGTGCTCGCGGATCGCGAAGCGGTCGGTCATGCCGGCGATGTAATCGGCCACCTGGCGCCGCAGGCCCATTCCCGGGCGGCGCGCCGAATCGGGCAGCTGGGCCGGCTCGGCACAGTAGGCCGCATAAAGCTCGCTGACCACCTGGCAACCGCGGCCAGTGGTCTCGAGCACCTGCGGATGGCGGTAGAGGTTGCGAAACAGGAAGCGCTTGAGCTGCGCGGACTGCTCGCGCATGGCCGGCGAGAACTGCACCAGCACCGGCGCCGCCCTGACCGCCGCCAGCGAATCAATCCCCTCCGCTCGCACGGCCGCCTGGGTCGCGTCGATCACGTCGTAGATCTGCACGCTCAGCATGCGCCGGATCGCCTCGTAGAGCAGGCGCCGGCCCTGCAGCGCGGGAAACTCGGCCAGCACCTCGCGCCGGTGACCATCGAACAGCGGCACCGCCTCGAGCTGCTCCAGGCTCAGCAGGCCCGAGCGCACCCCGTCGTCGATGTCATGTGCGTTGTAGGCGATCTCGTCGGCCAGGTTGGCCAGCTGCGCCTCGAGCGAGGGCGAGCGCCCGAGCAGGAAGCGCTGGCCGACACCGCCCGGCTCGCGCGCCTCCAGCCATTCGGCATTGGCGCGCGAACAATGCTTGAGTATGCCCTCGCGCGTCTCGAAGCAGAGGTTGAGCCCGTCGAAGGCCGGATAGCGCTGCTCGAGCGCATCGACCACGCGCAGGCTCTGCATATTGTGTTCGAAGCCGCCGCGCGGCTCGTCCGGCCCGGGTGGCGCGGCCTGCGCCTCGTCGCCCTGCAGGCAGGCGTTGAGTGCATCCTGGCCGGCATGGCCAAAGGGGGTATGGCCCAGGTCATGCGCGAGCGCGATCGCCTCGACCAGGTCCTCGTGCAAGCCCAGGCTGCGCGCGATGCTGCGCGCCAGCTGCGCCACCTCGAGCGAATGGGTCAGCCGGGTACGGAACAGGTCGCCCTCGTGGTTCAGGAAGACCTGGGTCTTGTAGACCAGGCGCCGGAACGCGCTCGAATGGACGATGCGGTCGCGGTCGCGCTGGAAGTCGTTGCGTGTCGGCGCCGGCCCTTCGGCAAAGCGCCGCCCCTGGGTGCGTGCGGGATCGCACGCATAGATTTGCAGGCCCTGCGCCTCAGGCGCAGCAGGCATCGATGACCTCGGCCACCAGCGCGTCGGGCGCGCCGCGCACCACCGCCCGACCGGCATCCTCGACCAGCACGAACTTGATCTCGCCGGCCTCGGCCTTCTTGTCGACCCGCATCAGCTGCAGATAGCGCTGCGCGTTGGGCAAGTCCGCGCAATCCTCGCCATGACCCGCTTTCAGCTGCGGCCCGCGCACCGGCAGGCCGGCGGCATCGACCAGCCGCACCAGCCGCTCGACCTTGTCCTCGGCCAGCAGGCCAAGACGCTGCGACAGGCGCGCGGCCATCACCATGCCGCAACCGACGCCTTCGCCGTGCAGCCATTCGCCATAGCCCAGGCCGGCCTCGATCGCGTGACCGAAGGTGTGGCCGAAGTTAAGGATCGCGCGCAGGCCCGCCTCGCGCTCGTCCTGGCCGACGACCTCGGCCTTGATCTCGCAGCTGCGCTGCACCGCATAGGCCAGTGCCTTCGGCTCGCGCGCGCGCAGCGCCGGCAGATTCGCCTCGATCCAGTCCAGGAAGGCCAGGTCGTGGATCGGGCCGTACTTGATCACCTCGGCCAGGCCGGCGGACAGCTCGCGCTCGGGCAGGGTCTGCAGCGTGTCGAGGTCGCAGACCACCCGCACCGGCTGGTAGAAGGCGCCGATCATGTTCTTGCCCAGCGGGTGGTTGATCGCGGTCTTGCCGCCGACCGAGGAATCGACCTGGGCCAGCAGCGTGGTCGGCACCTGCACGAAGGGCACGCCGCGCATGTAGCAGGCGGCGGCAAAGCCGGTCATGTCGCCCACCACGCCGCCGCCGAGCGCGAACAGCACCGTCTTGCGGTCGCAGCCGCGCGACAGCAGCGCATCGAAGATCAGGTTCAGCGAGTCCCAGGTCTTGTAGGCCTCGCCATCGGGCAGGCTCAGCACATGGACCTGCGGGTAGTGGGGGCGCAGGGCCTGCTGCAGCCGGGCGGCATAGAGCGGACCGACGGTCTCGTTGGTCACGATCAGCGCGCTGGCGGCCTTGGGCAGGCCGGACCAGGTGGCCGGATCGTCGAGCAAGGAGGAACCGATCAGGATCGGGTAGCTGCGCTCGCCCAGGTCGATCTCGACGCGAGCATGGACTTGTCCGGCTGCGGACGGCTGGTGGGTGGCTGGGGTCATCCCGCTAGTTTAGCGGGGGGCGGGGGCCGGCAGCTTGCCAGCCAGCTCCAGCTGCATCACGATCATGTTGACCAGGGTCGCGACCGAGGGCCGGCCAGTCTCGATCACGTAATGCGCGCACTCGCGGTACTGCGGATCGCGCGCCTCGTAGAGCTCGCGCAGCCGCTGCAAGGGATCGGCGACCAGCAGCAGCGGACGGCCGCGGTCATGCTTGATGCGGCGGTAGATGTCCTCCGGCACCGAGCGCAGGTAGATCACCTGGCCGCGCTCGTGCAGGAAAGCCCGGGTGGCCTCGCGCATGCAGGAGCCGCCGCCGGTCGACAGCACCACATCCGGGCCCCGGGTCAGGTCGTCGAGCGTGTCCTGCTCGATGTCGCGAAAGCGCGCCTCGCCCTCGCGCTCGAAGAACTCGCGGATCGAGCAGCCCAGGCGCTGCTCGATCACCTGGTCGGAATCGACGAAGGGAATGGCCAGGCGCCGGGCAAGCTGGCGCCCGACAGTGGATTTGCCTGAACCGGGCAGGCCGACGAGGACGATGGTCAAGAGAGCAAGGTCTGGTAGAGGGGCAATTGAACGCACCCGCCCTGCTCAAGCGGCAGGCCCGGGCATCGGGATCACGGCTTGCGAGTGTAACCCGATGCCCCCTGGGGCAGGCCCATCCGTATCAAGGCACCGTCACCGTGAACATGCTGGTCTTGCTGGCGGAGGCCGAAGTGACCACCACGGTGAATTCAATCGTCTCGCCACCCGAGCATTTCTCGAGGATCGCCTCATGCACGGTCGGCTCGGTGCTGTTGCCGATCACCGAGTCCAGCAGCTTGGCCGTGCAATTACTCGTATCGGGCTTGCGCACTGTCACGCCAAGCGTGGCATCGGCCGGCAGCGGATTGCCATCCAGGTCAGCCAGCCTGGCGACGATGGAATTCCTTGAGCTGAAAAGCACAGCGGTCCGACTGGCCAACGGAATACTGGCGTCGTACTGGCCGGGCAACCCGATCTCGCCGCCCGAGAACACGATCACGATCGACCGCCGCACCTTGGTCGGCGTGTAGCGACTGCCGTCCGGCTTGGTGCCGCTGCCATTCCAGACGCCGTTGCAAGTGCCCGGTTGTGACAGCCAAACATTCGAATTAGCGGGACAGGCCAAGCTACCTTTCGCTTCTGCGGCGATCGGATAGCTCACCTCGCCCTCATCGGTATTAGTGATGCGGTTCTTATAGGCCAGAGTCAGGAGGCCATCCTCGTTCTTGTCCATGAAAGGTGCGCCGAGGTCTTCGAACAGCTCGCCGGGGTCGTATCGGTTGTTGTTGTTCGCATCGATGAAGGACTCTTCGCCGTCGGCCATCGCCAGCACGGTGACCCGACCCGGACGCGGATCACCAAGCGGGCTACCATTTAAATTTAGGGAGCCGAGCGGCCGGTAATCCTGACACAGCAATTTGACCGTGCAGGCGCCGCCATCAATCAGGCAACTGCTGACATTCGACGAATTGATCTGCCCGCCTTCGGTCACCAAGGCCAGCGGCGTGCCATTTGGCACCGGATTTCCCTGGCGATCAGCCAAGTTGACAGTGATGTTTGTGAAGTCATTGTTCACTTTACTGGTGAAATAGCCACCACAGTAGAGGTTCAGCCGATCCGCAGCGATGTCAAAGAACCGCTGCGTCGGCAGCCCGGTCTGCACCGTCAGGATGTTCGAGTCGGTGAAGATGCCGCTGGCACCGGCCAGCGTCGCGCGCACCTGCACGGTCTCGGGCTGGGTGCCGGAGCAGACCGAGAAGCTGACCTCACCGCTCGGTGCCGCCGACACGGCGGAGCCTGCGACGGCGGCAGCGTCGCAGAAATGTACGCCTCCGGTCGGGTTGATCAAGGCGGCGTTGACTGTCTGACCACTGACCGGATTGCCGTTGGAGTCGATGACCTTGAACTTCACGATCGAACTGTTGGCCCCCACCGAGTCCTGCTGATAGATGACGGAAGGACTGACCTGCACGAACTGGATGCCGGTCACGGGTGCGGTGGTCACCGTGTAGCTGGCCGTCGCGGGCGATGCGACCCCCGCAGTGGTGGCCGCGACCGAACAACTGCCCGAAACCGTGGTCTGGATCACCGCCGATGCCTTGCCGTTGCCGTCGACCTGAGCCGAGGCGGGCGACACGGTGCCGCAAGTGCTGGTGATAGCCACCGTCACCGAGTTGGACGCGGCGGGCTGGCCGTTGACGCTGGCATTGACGCTGACGTTCACCGACTGGCCAAGCTGGACCGACGCTGGCGTGACCGCCAGGCCCGACAGGGCCACATTGCCTGCCGTGATCTGCAGGTCCAGCGTCTTCGAGACTTCGGCGCCATCGACGCTGGCCTTGGCAGTGGCGGTGACCGCACCGCTCGAAGTGACCGAAGCAGGAGCGATTGCGAATACCGCCACGCCAGCGGCATCGGTCAACTGCGTGCCGGACTGGGGAGTCAAGACAGCAAACGGGCTGTCGAGCGTGACGGCGACCCGCTTGAAGGCCTGTACCGTCCCGACGGCGTTCTTCAGCGTGACCTTCAGATTGCGCGCTTCAGTCTGCGACAAGCTGGGCGATGCCAGGGCGGCACCGGTCGCATCAACCAGCTGCAGGGTCATGGCAGCACTCGCAACCGAACCGGTTCCCGTACCGGCACCAGTCCCGGTCTCCGCGCCGACCATCTGGGTTCCCGCACTCCCCCCACCGCCACCGCAAGCCGCCAGCGCAGCCAGCATGAGCAGAGTCACAAGCCATTGAAACATCTTCATGTTCTTTCCCCTTCGTGCAGGCTCAGCGCGCCGTGGTGATGACATCGGACAGGGTGCGCGGCGTCAGGAACACCAGCAGCTCGGTCTTTTCAGTCTTGAGCGTGCGGTTCTTGAACAGGTTGCCGGCAATCGGGATGTCGCCGAGCAAGGGCACCTTGTTGATATCTTCCTGTTCGGTCGAGCTGAAGATGCCGCCGATGACCACGGTGCCGCCGTTCTCGACCAGCACATTGGTCTTGACGCGCTTGGTGTTGATCGCCACGCCGCCGTTGTAGACCGTGCCGGGAGTGTCCTTGGCGACCTCGACGTTGAGGATGATGCCGCCGTCGGGCGTGATCTGCGGCGTCACCGTCAGCCGCAGGCTGGCCTTGCGGAACTGCACCGTCGTCGCTCCGGTCACGCCGGCAGCGGCCTGGTAGGGAATGTCGACGCCCTGCTCGATCTCGGCCTGGGTCTGGTCGGCGGTGATGACGCGCGGGCTCGCGACCACCTTGCCCTTGCCATCGGCCTGCAGGGCCGAGATCTCGAGGTCGAGGAAGCGGTTGGCGGTCGGGCTGAACAGCGACAGCGCGAACGCGGGCGGGGTGGTGGTCCCGATCGCGAGCGCCGGCAGGTTGACGAACTGGGTATTGGCCGAGGTCAGGGCATTGGCCCGCTCGAGCGTGGTCGCCGAGACCGCGTCATAGCTGCCACCGAAGGCGGCCCGGTTGCCGCCGCCGATCGAATAGCCGGCATCGCCGCCGCGGATGCCGCGCAGGTCGCTACCGCCGAGCTTGACGCCGAGCGAGCGGCCGAAGGTGTCGCTGGCCTCGACGATGCGGGCCTCGATCATGACCTGGCGCACCGGGATGTCGAGCTTCTTGATCAGATCCTGCACCGCCTCGAGCCGCGACGGGATGTCGGTCACGAACAGCTGGTTGGTGCGCGGCTCGGGCACGGCGCTGCCGCGCGGCGACAGCAATCGAGCGCCCGCAGCCGTGACGCTCGTACCCTGCTGGCCGAGCACTTCGCCACGCAGCTGGGACGCGATGTCGACCGCCTTGGCGTAGTTCATCTGGAAGGACTGGGTGCGCACCGGCTCGAGGGTCTGCAGCGCCGCCTTGGCCTCGAACTCCTGCTTCTCGCGCGCGGCGATCTCGTCCTTGGGCGCGACCCAGATCACGTTGCCGGTCTTGCGCATGCCCAGGCCCTTGGCCTGCAGGATGATGTCGAGTGCCTGGTCCCAGGGCACGTCCTTGAGCCGCAGCGTGACGTTGCCGGTCACCGTGTCCGAGCTCACGATGTTGAAGTTGGTGAAGTCGGCGATCACCTGCAGCAGCGACCTGACCTCGATGTTCTGGAAATTCAGCGTCAGCTTCTCGCCGGCATAGCCCGGCCCCTGGGTCAGCTTGTTCGGATCAACCTTGGGCTCGCGCAGCTCGAGCACGAACTGCTTGTCGGTCTGGTAGGCGCTGTGCTCCCAGCGCCCCCGGGCCTCGACCACCATGCGCACGCGGTCGCCGACCTGGCTCGTGCTGACGCTCTGCACCGGGGTGCCGAAGTCGGTGACATCGAGACGACGACGCAAGCCCTCGGACAGCGAGGTCTTGAGAAAGTCGACCACCAGCTTGTTGCCCTGCTGATGCACATCGACCCCGACCTGGCTGCTGGCGAGACTCACGAGCACGCGGCCGGCCCCATCGGGGCCGCGACGGAAATCCACGTCCTGCAGCGGCAGCACCACGTTGTCTATGCCTTCGGCAAGGACCGGCTTGACCGCAGCGATAGCAGGGCGGCGCAGGATGCCCGCGCGGTCCTGGACCGTGGCCGTGGTGCGATCGACCGCGAGTTCGGCCTGCACCAGGCCGGATGACAACAGGGTCAGCAGCAGCAGGCTGTGCCAGCCGATCCGGCCCGCCGTCGGTTTCTGGGTATGCTTCATTTGCGGGTCTCCTCCTGTAGCTGCAGCGTGACCGGGCGCTCGACCCAGTCGCCGGCGGCGTCCTGAACGATCTCGCGCAAGGCGATCTCGTGCTCGCTGATCTTCATGACGCGACCAAAGTTCTGTCCCAAATACTGGCCGACGCCGACCTGGTAGAGCAGCTTGTCCACCCGCACCAGTGCCACCCGGCGGCCGCGCCGGTCGAGCAAGCCGACCATGGACATGGCATCGAGCGGGATGAACTCGAGCGGCTCCTTGCGCCGGTTGAGCTCGGCCCGGATCAGGGCGCTGCCGGCACCCGAGGCGCTCTCGCTGCGCAGGGCGACGAACAGCTTCTCGGCACTGAAGGGCGGCAGCACCGATTCGGATCCGTAGGCCTGCGGCACGAAGCGGGTCGGCTCGGGTATCGGTTCGACCTGGGGCGAGACGGCCTGGCGCTGCTCGGCCATCCATTGCCGGATCTCGTCCTGGGCGGTCTGGCCACAGGCGGCCAGCAGCAGGACCAGGCCCAGGGCGGAGCCAAGCGGAACGGGATGGATCGGCTTCATTTCTGCTTCCCCTTTTTCGCGGCAGCCTTGGCGGCGGCCTGCTGGACCAGCACCTCGTCGGGATCCAGGTAGCGAAAGGTCTTGGCCGTGGCCTCCAAGGTCAGCAGGTTGGGCTTGTTGGCGACCGGAGCGATGCTGAGGTCGTTGAGCGTGACGATGCGCGACAGCGCGGCGATGTCGGCAGCGAACAGCGCGATGTCGTGGTAGCCGCCGCTGACGCGCAGGGCGATCGGCTGCTCGGCATAGTATTCCTGCACGTTCACGCTGCCGGGCCGGAACAGCTCGAACTGCAGGCTGCGTCCGAGACCGGCCTGGTTGATGTCGGACAGCAGGGCATCCATTTCGGCCTTGCTCGGCAGCTGCTTCTCGAGCTGGTTGACATAGACCTGGACCTGTTCGAGCTGGAGCTTGAGCACCTCGAGATTGACCGCCTGGGCCAGCTTGCTGGTGTAGGTGACGCGCAGATCGACTTCCTGCCGCCGTTCGGCCTCGAGCTCATCGGCCCGGCTGCTGAGCCAGCCATACCAGAGCGCCACGAAGACCAGCACCACGGTGGCGCCCAGCAGCAGGTAGCGCGGCAAGGGTGGCCAGCGCGACGGGTCGCTGCGATCAAGGTTCGAGAAATCCTGGCGCAGCCGCTCGCGCCAGAGGGCGAAATCGACAGACGACTTGGGCTTGGGTTTGGCCATCGCTTCCTCCTCAGACCTTGCCGGCCGCAGCGGCATCGGGCTTGGGCGCAGACGGGTTGGTCTCGGCTGGCTGGCTGGGCACCAGCGCGACGCGGATCGAGAAGTTGGACACGCGCCGGATGCCGCGCTGGGGCACGTTGACCTCGCCCGCGACGATCTCGACCAGCTGCGGCTGACGCAGCCAGGCGCTGCGGTTGCCCAGGTTGCGCAACAGCTCAGAAACACGCTCCTGCGACTGGGCCATGCCGGCGATGATGATGCTCGAGCCTTCCTGCTTGAGCGAACTCAGGTAGACGCCATCGGGCACCTGCTTGACCATTTCCTCGAGCAGGTGGACCGGCAGGTTGCGATCGGCCTGCAGCCGCTCGACCGCCTGCTGGCGCGCCTTGAGGGCCTCGACCTGGGTCTTGAGGCTGGCAACTTCCTTGATCTGCGCATCGAGCAGCGCGATCTCGGCGCGGAACAGGTCGTTGCGGTCGCGCTGGGCATCGATGCGCGCCTGGTAGGACAGCGCCACGGCGCCGGCCAGCAGCAGGCCGGCCAGCAAGGCCAGCAGGAGCTCGAGCAGGAACAGCTCGCGACGCCGCTTGCGCGCGGCCTCGCGATGCGGCAACAGGTTGATCAGGATCATGGGTAGAACCTCCGCAATGCCAGTCCGGTAGCGACCAGGTAGGAGGTCGACTCGCGGGCCAGTGCCGCTGACCTGAGCTCGGGGCCGAGCAACATGCCATCGAAGGGATTGACCAGCTTGCAGGGGAAGGCGGTCTGGGCGGCCACGGTCTCGACCAAGCCGGGCAAGGCGGCGCAACCGCCGGACAGCAGGACATGGTCGACCTTGTTGTGCGGCGTGCTGGTGAAGAAGAACTGCAACGCGCGCCCGATTTCCTGGCCCAGGCTTTCCATGAAGGGATGCAGCACCTGGGCGGCATAGTCGGGCGGGAGTTCGGCGCCCTTCTTCCTCGCATCGGCCTCCTCGAAGCTCAGGCCGTACTGGCGCGCGATCTGCTGGCTCAGCATGGCGCCTCCGAAGACCTGGTCGCGCTCGTAGAGCATGTCGTCGTTGCGTATGACCTGCAAGCTGGTGCTGTGCGAGCCGATCTCGACCAGGGCGATCAGCGCGTCGCGGCCCTGGTTGGGCAGGCTGTCCATGACGCGGCCGGCCGCCAGGCGAATGGCATAGGATTCCACGTCCATCACGACCGGCAGCAGGCCGACCGCCTCGGCCAAGGCCTGGCGATCCGAGACCTTCTCCTTGCGCGAGGCCGCCAGCAGCACGTCGACCATCTCGGCCGAACCAGCCGAGGGCCCGATCACGCAGAAGTCCAGGCTGACTTCCGCCAGTGGAAAGGGGATGTACTGCGAGGCCTCGACCTCGACCAGGGACTCGAGCTCGAGATCGCTCAGGCCGGCGGCCAGCACGATCTTCTTGGTGATGACCGCCGACCCCGGCAAGGCCAGCGCCACGTTACGGGTCTTGCTGCCGCTGCGCTGCAGCAGCCGGCGCAGGGCGTCCGCCACCTCGTCGAAGCGCTCGACATTGCCTTCGTTGATCCACCCCCGCTCGAGCGGCTCGATGCCGCAGCGTTCGAGCACCAGTTGGCCGTCCGGATTGCGCCCGAGCTCAACCAGCTTGATGGTGGAGGAACTGATGTCGATGCCGAGCATGGGCACGGGTCCCCGACTGATGAGTGTTCCGAATGAGATCAATTCCTCTCCCCTTCGAAAGCCGCCTGAACGGCGTTTTCTTTTGCGTTACTTGCATACTATCAGCAAGACAGCAAAGGCTACAAGACTGAATCAGACCTTATTTGATGCCATAAATGTCAATTGTCTTTGTACCAATAGAAGTCTTGTCGAGCGAAAGAACGGGCGGATTTCTATAATCCAGCACCACTCTCTGACGGACGCCCATGCCTGCTCGCCCCCCACACCCGTACTCGCAGGAGGATCAGACCTCCCCTAGCGGCCAGCAAGCCTCATCGGGCTGGCGCTGGCTCAAGTGGCTGCTCGGAGCCAGCGTCGCCGGCCTGCTGGCCCTGCTGCTGATCCTGGGGCTTGCGCTCGCCCTGGCTTTCCCCAAGCTGCCCGATGTGGCCGCGCTGGCCGACTACCGACCCAAGCTGCCGCTGCGCGTGCTGAGCGCCGACGGCGAGACGATTGCCGAGTTCGGCGAGGAGCGCCGCAACCTGACACCGATCGAGGACATCCCGCCGGTCATGATCAATGCCGTGCTGGCGATCGAGGATGCCCGCTTCTACGAGCACAGCGGGGTCGACTACATCGGCATGCTGCGCGCGGCACTGGCCAACCTGGGGCAGTCCAAGAGCCAGGGCGCCTCGACCATCACGATGCAGGTGGCACGCAACGTCTACCTCTCGAGCGAGAAGAGCTACCTGCGCAAGATCTACGAGGTGCTGCTGACCTTCAAGCTCGAGGCCCTGCTGAGCAAGGACCAGATCCTCGAGATCTACATGAACCAGATCTTCCTGGGTCACCGCGCCTATGGTTTCGCCGCTGCGTCGCAGGTCTACTTCGGCAAGCCGCTCAAGGACCTCACGATCGCCGAAGCCGCGATGCTGGCCGGCCTGCCCAAGGCGCCCTCGGCCTACAACCCGATCACCAACCCCAAACGCGCCCGCATCCGTCAGCAGTACATCATCGAGCGCATGCAGGAAAACGGCTTCATCAGCGCCGAGGAGGCGCGCCTGGCGAAGGAAGAGCCGCTGGTGTTGCGTCGCGACAACGGCAAGCCGCCGCTGCATGCCGAGTACCTGGCCGAGATGGTGCGCCAGGCGGTGTTCGAGCAGTATGGTGCGGAAACCTATACCCGGGGCCTGACGGTGCACACGACGCTGGACGCCTCGGCCCAGCGCGCGGCTTACCAGGCGCTGCGCCGGGGCGTGCTCGACTTCGAGCGCCGCCAGCATTACCGCGGGCCGGAGAAATTCATCGAGCTGCCGGCCGACCCGAAGGCGCGGGCCGATGCAATCGACGAGGTGATCTCCAGTCACCCCGACAGCGGCGAACTGCGCACGGCCGTGGTGCTGGAGGCCGGACCGCGCAAGGTGGTGGTGCTGCGCGGCGACGACGAGCCGATCGAGATCACGGGCGACGGCCTGAAGCCGGTCCAGTCGGGCCTGGCGGCCAAGGCGCCGCCCAACCTCAAGCTGCGCCCGGGCGCGGTGGTGCGCGTGGTCAAGGGCGCCAGCGGCTGGGAGCTGACCCAGCTGCCCGAGGTCGAGGCAGCCTTCGTCGCGCTCGATCCGCGCAGCGGCGAGATCCGCGCGCTGGTCGGCGGCTTCGACTTCGAGAAGAACAAGTTCAACCATGTGACCCAGGCCTGGCGCCAGCCGGGCTCGAGCTTCAAGCCCTTCATCTATTCGGCAGCGCTTGAGCATGGCGTGACGCCAGCGACCATGGTCAACGACGCACCGCTGTATTTCAGTGCCGGGGTCACGGGCGGGCAGCCCTGGGAACCGAAGAACTACGACGGCAAGTTCGAGGGTCCGATGAGCGTGCGCACGGCACTGGCCAAGTCGAAGAACATGGTGTCGATCCGTATCCTGCAGACCGTGGGCGCCAGCGAGGCGCAGCAGTGGGTCACCCGCTTCGGCTTCGATGCCGACAAGCACCCGCCCTACCTGACCATGGCGCTGGGCGCGGGCTCGGTCACGCCGCTCCAGATGGCGGCCGGCTATGGCGTGTTCGCCAACGGCGGGCACTATGCCGCGCCGCGCTTCATCAGCCGCATCGACGACCACCGGGGCCGCGTGCTGCAGGAAACCAAGCCGCCAGCGCTGGCAGAGATGCCACAGGTGATCGAGCCGCGCAACGCCTTCATCATGAGCCAGCTGCTCAACGAGGTCGCGCGCTCGGGCACTGCAGCCAGGGCCCAGGCCACGCTCAAGCGGCGCGACCTCTACGGCAAGACCGGCACCACCAACGATGCGGTCGATGCCTGGTTCGTGGGCTACCAACCGACCCTGGTCGGTGCGGTCTGGGTCGGCTACGACAACCCGCGCAACCTGGGCAGCCGCGAGACCGGCGGCGGGCTTTCGCTGCCGATCTGGATCAACTTCATGTCCGAGGCACTGCGCGACGTGCCGGTGACGGACCTGGCCGTTCCGGCCGGCGTGGTGAACGTGGCCGGCGAGTGGTACTACGACAACTATGCGCCCGGCAGCGGCGTGGCCCGGATCGGCGGCGGCGAAGGCGAAACCGCGCCGGCTGCATCGGACGAGAAGAACAGCATCCTCGACCTGTTCAGGAACTGAAGACCAGCGGCTGGCCCGCCTGGGCGCTGGCCTCGCGCGAGAGATGGGCGAAGAACTCGCCCTGGCCCTTGGTGTCCTGCCACTGGCTGCCGTCGAACTGGTAGTGGTAGCCGCCCGAACGTGCGGCCAGCCAGATCTCCTGCAGCGGTTTCTGCAGGTTGATCACGATCTGGCTGCGGTTGGCGAAGGTCAGCGTGATCATGCCGCCAACGCGCTGGTTGTCGATGTCGGCATCGCTGTCGTCGTTGATGCGGTCGCAAGCCAGCTCGATCGCCTGCAACACTGCTTCGGCGCGATCCATGTATTCGAGGTCGGTCATTACAATTCCCGGATGTTTGCAATCCGCCGAATTCTAGGCCTGCCCGGCCTGCCAGCTCTTGGCCCCATGACGGCCAGGGCCTTGACCCGCCCGGGGCGACTGGCGCGGGTCGGACTCTGCAGCGCCGCCCTGCTGGCGCTGGCTGGCTGCGGCCAGAAGGGCCCGCTCTATCTGCCAGACGGACAGATCTCCACGGCACCCGCCCCGGCCCCCACCATCCACAAGACTCAACGCTGAACCCATGTCCCCACTCGAACAAGCACGCGCCGACCTGCCGGCCCGCCCCTTCATCGACTACCGCGACGGCCAGCTGATGGTCGAGGGCGTGTCCGCCGCCGAGCTCGCGCGCGAGCATGGCACGCCGCTGTTCGTCTATTCGAAAGCCGCGATGCTGGATGCGCTCGCCGCTTACCAGCGCGGCTTCGCTGGCCGCGAGGCCCTGATCTGCTACGCGATGAAGGCCAACTCGACACTGGCCGTGCTGCGCACCTTCGTCGAGGCCGGCTGCGGCCTCGACATCGTCTCGGGTGGCGAGCTCGAGCGCGCGCTGCGCGCCGGCGTGGAGCCGGCCAAGGTGATCTTCTCGGGCGTGGGCAAGACCCGCGCCGAGATGAAGCGCGCGCTCGAAGCCGGCATCGGCTGCTTCAACGTCGAGAGCCTGCCAGAGCTCGACGTGCTGAGCGAAGTCGCCGCCGGCCTGGGCCGGCGCGCGCCGGTCAGCCTGCGCGTCAACCCCGATGTCGACGCCAAGACCCATCCCTACATCTCGACCGGCCTCAAGGGCAACAAGTTCGGCATCGCGCACACCGATGCGCTGGTGGCTTACCAGCACGCCGCTGCCCTGCCCGGCCTGAAGGTGACCGGCATCGACTGCCACATCGGCTCGCAGATCACCGAGACCTCGCCCTACCTCGACGCGATGGACCGGGTGCTGGACCTGGTCGATGCGATCGAGGCCAGCGGCATCACGCTCGAGCACATCGACTTCGGCGGCGGCCTGGGCATCAACTACCACGGCGAGACCCCGCCGGCGGCCGACGCGCTGTGGCAGCTGCTGCTGGCCAAGCTCGACGCGCGCGGCTACGGCCAGCGCAAGCTGGTGATCGAGCCGGGCCGCTCGCTGATCGGCAATGCCGGCATCTGCCTGACCGAGACGGTATTCCTCAAGCCCGGCGAGCAGAAGAACTTCCTGATCGTCGATGCCGCGATGAACGACCTGCCGCGCCCGGCCATGTACGAGGCCTATCACGCCATCGTGCCGGTGCAGCCGCGCGAAACCGAGACCCAGACCTGGGACGTGGTCGGTCCGGTCTGCGAGAGCGGCGACTGGCTGGGCCGCGAGCGCGAACTCGCCGTGCAGCCCGGCGACCTGCTGGCGGTCTGCTCGGCCGGCGCCTACTGCATGAGCATGTCCAGCAACTACAACAGTCGCGGCCGCGCCGCCGAGCTGCTGGTCGATGGCGATCAAGCGCGACTGGTGCGCGCGCGCGAATCGATCGAGGATCAGCTGCGACTGGAATCGATGTAAACCAGGACTAGCCGGGCCACCCGGCCATGACTAGACTGCACGGAGGAGGTCGCCGTGCAGGGGAACATCACTTTTGATCTGATCGGGCAGGCCCAGGCGCGCCCGGACGCTCCGGCCCTGCTGCTGCCCCACAGGACGATAGTTTTTCGCGAACTCGACCAGTCGGTCTGGCAATACGCCGCCGCGCTCCACGCCCAGGGCGTGCGGGCCGGTCAGGTCGTCGGCTTGAGCTTCGTCGAGGAACTTGGCCTGGTGCTGGCGCTGCTGGCGCTCGCGCGCCTCGGGGCAACCGCCTACTCGATCCCGCGCAGCGCGACTGCCAGCCAGCGCCACCAGCTGGCCGAACAGGCCGGCCTGACCTGGCTGGCGAGCGACCAGCCCGAGCGCTTCGAAGCTGGTGTCGCCAGCCTGCGGCTGGAACGCCAGGCGATCGAAGCCAGTCCGATCCCTATCGATGAAAGCCTGCTGGCGACCGCGCCGGACGTCCCCTGGCTGCTGATCACGGGCTCTGGCTCGACCGGCCGGCCCAAGCTGATCCCGGTCAGCCACGCCCAGGGGCGCGCCAGATCCGAGCTGGGCGCCAGGGCGCTCGGGCTGACGCCGTCGGACCGGGTGGCGGCGCTGAGCCATTTCGACTTCTCGACCTCGAAGTTCCGCCTGCACGAGGCGCTGTGGGCTGGAGCCGCCTGCGCGCTGGAACTGTGGAGCGACGCCCCCCAGTTGCTGCAGCGCTGCGCGCGCGACCGGCTCACGGTGCTCTACGGCACCGTCTTCCATGCCGAGAAGCTGATCGCCGCGCTGCCGGCAGACAGCCAGCCGGCGCTGCCGATGCTGCGCGCCTTCGAGCTCACCGCCTCGACGGTCAGCGACGACCTGCGCCAGCGCTTCCGGCAGCGGCTGACCCCGCAGCTCTACGTCCGCTACGGCATCAACGAGGCCGGGCCGGTCGCAGTTGCAGGACCGCCCGAGGTCTACGAGGTCGCGGGCACGATCGGCCGCCCGCCGGCCGGGGTCGAGATCGAGCTGGTCGACCGCCGCGGCCAGCCGCTGCCACCCGGGACGGTCGGCCTGGTCCGGATCCGGACGCCGGCCCTGGTCGACGGCTACCTCGGCGACGCGGAGGCCACGCGGGCCAGCTTCCAGGACGGCGGCTTCCTGCCCGGCGACCTCGGCCTGCTGACCCGCGAGGGGCAACTGGTGTTCTATGGCCGCGCCGACCACCTGCTGATCATGAACGGGATCAACATCTACCCGGCCGAGATCGAGCAGCTGATGGCAGCCCACCCCGCCGTCGCCGACGTGGCCGTGGTGCCGGTGCGACACCGCGTGCACCAGGACATCCCGGTCTGCGCGCTGACCCTCAGGGCCGGAGCGACTGCCTCGGAGCAGGCGCTGCTCGAGCATGCCAGCCACCGGCTCGGCGCGCGCGGGCCTTACCGGGTGCTGATCGTCGAGGCGATACCGCGCAATCCCGAGGGCAAGCTCATGCGCGCGGAGCTGCTGCGACTGATCGGCGCGCGGCTGCTCGCACCTGGCGCACTGGCCGATCCTCAGGACCAGCAGCCTGAACCGGCGGCCGGCCAGCGCCAGCAGCGGCTACAGCGCTTCGCGCAGGCCTTCACCCTGCCGCAAGCGATCGACCTGCCAGCCCTGGACCGCTGGCTGAGCCTGTTGCTGCAGACGCCAGCCGAGGCCATCGATCCGGCGCCGGGCTGCTCGCAGGCACCACCGTCAGCGCAGCAGGAAGCCGCCCTGCAATGGCTGTGGCGCGCCCTGCTGCTCGCGCGCCAGTTGCTGCAGGCCAGCCGGATCCCGGTGTTCGACCCGCCGCAGATCCTTGCGCTCGGCGGGCCTGACCCCGCAACAGGCCAATGGCAGGCGCGGGTCGGGCTGGCGCTGGTCCAGCAGCTGCCCCTGGCGCTCTACGGCGAAGCCCTGACGGCGGCGCTCAGGCTCTGCGAGCGGGTCGCCGACCAGGCGCTGAGCGAGGCCAGCCTCGAGGGCTGCTACGACGAGGCCAAGCACGTGGTCGGCCGGCTGACCCGGCTGATGCCGCCTGGCAAATCCACCCTGCCGCTGCTGCGGGCCGCCCATGGCAAGGGCATTCCCTTCATTCACCTGGGTGGCGGGATCTTCCAGCTCGGCTGGGGCAGCAAGGCGCACCGGATCGACCGCAGCGCGACCGAGCTCGACTCGTCCATCGGCGCGCGGCTGGCGCAGAACAAGGCGCTGAGCGCCCGGCTGCTGCAGGGGGCAGGACTGCCAGCCCCCCAACACCAGGTCGTGGCCGATGCGGCCAATGCGCTGGCAGCGGCACGGCAGCTGGGCTGGCCAGTGGTGATCAAGCCGCTGGACCGGGACCGGGGCGAAGGCGTGACGGTCGATGTCGCCGATGAGGACACGCTGCAGGCCGCCTTCGCCCAGGCGCAAGGTCTGTCGCGCGCCGGGCAGGTGATCGTGGAACGACAGGTCGCCGGCTGCTGCCACCGCCTCTTCATCGCCAGGGGTCGGCTGCTGTATGCGGTCAAGCGCCTGCCGATGTCGGTCCTGACCGATGGCCAGCGTTCGATCGCCGAACTCGTGCAGGCTGAAGTCGAGGCGCAACGGCGGCTGCCACCCTGGCAACGCTCGAAGATCCAGCCGCTCGACGCGCTGGCGCTGAGCGCGCTAGCAATGGCCGGCTACCGCGCCGACTCGGTACCGCCCGCCGGGACCTGGGTCGCGCTGCGCCGGATCGAGTCGACCGCCTGGGGCGGCACCGACGAGGAGGTCAGCGCCATCGTCCACCCGGAAAACCTCAGCATCGCGCTCGAGGCGAGCCGGCTGTTCGGGCTCGACATCGCCGGCATCGACCTGATCACGCCCGACATCGCCCGCCCCTGGTTCGAGAACGGCGCCATCATCAACGAGGTCAACCATGCGCCGCAACTGGGCGGCGGCGAGATCTCTCGCCGCCAGATTCCGGTCCTGCTGGACTGGCTGGTGCAGGACCGGGGCCGGATACCGGTCGAGGTCTTCGTCGGTGGTGCAGCGGCCTGGACCGCGGCCAGCCAGCGCTGGCAGGCCTGGCTGGCGGACGGCCTGCGGGCCTACCTGACCGGCCCGGAGCTGACGCTCACCCCTTCGGGCGCCCGCTGCCAGCTGGCGCTCAGGGGCAGCTACCCGCGCGCGAGCGCGCTTGCGCTGTCGCGCGAGGTCGATGCGATCGCGGTGGCCGTGCCGGTAGCGGAATTCGTCACGACCGAACTCCCCTTCGAGGGGGTGGATCGGGTCTTGGCCACGGAACCCCTGCCAGCGTCCCTGGCCGCTCGGGCAGACAGCTCCAGCTGAAGCAGACACTTTTCAGCCTTTTGGATTTAAACTGACAGAAACCGCAATGCTCCATTTAAATCCAAGGATATGGCAGCAAGGCTGTATGACTTCATATTGATCCCAATGACATAACAGAACATGCTGCACCCCCTGACCACAGCGCCCCAAGACGGCTGGCTTGCCAGGCGGCAGGCCAGTGCGGGCGGCTTCACCCTGCTCGAGCTGATGGTGACGGTTGCGATCGTGGCGATCATCGGGGCGTTCGCCGTCCCTTCTTTCCAGACCATGATCCAGGCCAACCGGACCCGGACCGTGGCCAGCGAACTGATGGCCACGCTGAACCTGGCCCGCTCCGAGGCCGCGCGCCGCGGCCAGCCGGTCAGCGTCTGCCGCAGCAGCAACGGCAGCAGCTGTGCCTCCAGCGGCACCGGCTGGGACAGTGGCTGGATCGCCTTCGTCAACGAAGACGCCGCCAGCGAAGGCGCTGCGGTCGCACGCGATGACGGCGAGCTGCTGCTGCAGGCTAGGCAGGACCTGCCAGCGCGGATCACCGTGCGGCCGAACAGCAACTTCACGAACGGGATCACCTTCCTGCGCACCGGCCTGGTCTGGGGGCTCGGGACCGGCACCTTCGCCATCTGCGCCAACGGGGAGCTGAACAAGTCGCAGGCCATCCTGGTGATCGCGACCCGATCGGTACTGGCGACCGACAGCGACAACAACGGCATTCCCGAAAAAGGCGACGGGAGCAATCTGCAGAACTGCGAGAGCCCATGACCCGCCACCACAACCCCGCCCGAGGCAGTTCATTGCTGGAAGTCCTGGTCACGATCGTGATCATGACCATCGGACTGCTGGGCCTGGCCAAGCTGCAGGTCAGCAACCTGCAGAACCAGCAGAATGCCCTCTACCGTGCCGAAGCCACCTTCCTGGCCAACGACATCCTCGACAGCATGCGCGTGCTCAACCATGTGAACCACGACCAGGCAGCGGCTTATGCGGTGGACGCTGGCAGCCAGTCGGCCGCCCAGGGGCCGAGCAATGTGGCGATTGCCGATGTCAGCGCCTGGAAAAGCCGGATCGCGCAAGCGCTTCCGGACGGCGATGGGCATGTCGAGTTCGACCCGGACTCCCGGATGGCCAGGATCTGGATCGAATGGAACGACCGCCGATCCAGCGCGCCCGACTGCGAGGCCGGCTGCGACTGCAGCTCGACAAGACCCGCCTGCTTCACGACCGAGGGGGGGGTATGAAACTGCACCCGCGCGCGCGTGGCGTCTCGCTGGTCGAACTGCTGGTCAGCATCAGCATCGGACTGGTCGTCGTCGGCGCCCTGGTCGCCCTCTACCTCAGCACGGCCCGCAGCTATCGCCAGCTCGAGGCCCTGGCTCAACTGCAGTCGAATGCACGCTATGTGTTCGAGATCATGGGCTATGACATCCGGATGGCGGGCAACATGACCTGCCAGCTGCCGAGCCAGGCCAACCCCGTCAACTTCGTCAGCAGCTACACCAGCAACTGGTGGAGCAACACCGACCGGCCGCTGTTCGGACAGGACGAGAGCGCAGACAGCAACGCGGTGGGCGATGCCAACTTTCCCCAGACCGCTCCGGGCGGCTATGGGCCCAACGCGCTCCGGGGCGACACCCTGGTCGTGCTGCGCGCCAACGCCGACGACGTCACGCCGGGCTTGGTGAGCAGCTACAACAGCGGCACGACCCAGCCTATCGTGCTGGGCTCCGGCAGCTTCAACGCCGGCAGCCTGCTGCTGCTGACCGACTGCCAGACGACGGCCTCGCTGTTCCAGATGACCGGCAATACCGGCGGCATCCAGCACAGCACCGCACTGGCGAGCCCGAGTGCCGGTGCCCAGGACATGGCAGGAGCCAAGGTGCTGCCGCTGTCGGCCAATGCCTATTACCTGCGCAACAGCGGGCGCAAGTACAGCAACAGCAGCAGCCTGATTCCCTCGCTGTACCGCCAGGCCCTGACGACCAGCGGCGGCGCGGTAGCGACAGAGGCGCAGGAGCTGGTCAGCGGCGTCACCGACCTGCAGATGCTCTATGGCGTGGGAACGCCCAACGCCGACGGTATCCTGGTGATCACGGCCTACACCGAGGCAAGCAACGTGACCGACTGGACCAGGGTGCTGGCGGTGCGAGTGACCGTGACACTCGAGTCCCAGGACGACAACGTGATTGCCGAAAGCCGCAGCTTCACGCTCGGCAACGGGACCGTCATCACCGACCGCCGGCTGCGTCGCAGCTACACGATGACCTTCGGCCTGCGCAAGCGACTGTCATGAACGCCTACCGCCATCGCTCCCCTCGCAGCCAGCAAGGCATGGTGCTGGTGACCGGCTTGCTGCTGTTGCTGGTGGTCACGCTGGTCGTGCTGGCAGCCTCGCGCAGCGGACGCCTGCAAGCCGTCATGAGCAGCAACACGCGCGACCGCGACCTGGCCTTCCAGGCGGCAGAGGCCGCGCTGGTCGATGGCGAGGAAAGGCTGGCGTTCGAATACCACGCCCGCTTCACTGACAGCGCCAACAGCAATGTGGAGAACGTGGCGGCCGGGCTGCTGAACCGGAACGCCCTCAGCGCCAGCGCCAAGACCGCGATCATTGTCAAGGCGTCGAAGACCGATTACTGGATCAGCCCCACGAGCGCGGGCGGCTATGGCTGGTTCGACGCCAACGGCGCGATCGACGGCAGCAAGTCGATCGCGATCAACCAGCTGATCGAGGGCGTGGACCAGCCACCGCGCTTCGTCATCGAATACCTGGGCACGGCCGCGCCTTCGGTGGACTGCACGGCGCCCCGGACGCACTACCGCTATCGCATCACGGCACTCGCGGTGGGGGCTTCGGCCGCGTCGCGCAAGCAAGCCGACACCCGGGTCCTGCTGCAGAGTGAATACCGCCTGTGCCTGGAAGCCAGTTGAAGCCAGCACACCGAGCCGACATGCCCAGAGGAAGTTCCACCATGAAGCACATCAGCCTGAAACTGGCCGTGACCAGCCTGCTGCTGCTGTCCGGACCGGCGGACAGCTTCGACATCGAGCCGCTGCCCCTGTTCCTGTCGAACCAGGTCGACCCCAACCTGATCCTGACGCTCGATGATTCGGGCAGCATGAGGCGGGGCTATGTGCCCGAGACCTGCGACGACAACAGCGACTGCGCCGCACTCGACAACCGCTGGGCCAAGTCCGCGCATGGCAACGGGCTCTACTACAACCCACGGGTCATCTATTCGGCGCCCGTGGGCGCGGACCGCAAGACGCTCAGCACCGAGTTCAATGCCGCCTGGCGCAACGGCTACTACAGGGCGGGACCCGTTTTCGACCAGCGAATCGACCTGTCGAGCAACTTCCAGCCGACCGCAGCGCTCGGGATGACGGGATATCAGACCTGCTCCGGCGGGGGCGGCGGCGATGGCAGCTATGAATGCTACATGGGGCATTTCACCGGCCAGGTCAGCGAGCGGGAAGTCAGCGGCGCGATGCTGGGCAACAAGAACAACCAGGAAGTGCCCTACTTCGACATCACCGATTTCGTCGATGTGGACGGCAGCGTCAAGGGCATCGATCCCGGCACCAACCTGCTCGGCGTGAGCGTCAACGGCATGCCGTTCAGCGGTGACGGCAACTCCGACAAGGACAATTGCAACCCCAGCGTCCAGCCCGCTGACGGACGCTACCGGACCCGGCTCATCAACAGCAACACCCTGCGGCTGTGCTTCAACGAGAACTACAGCGGCTCGGCCGTGGTGGTGCGCCTCAAGGTCTCGGCGCAGAGCCAGGTGGGAGAACCCACCAAGACCTTTGGTGGCGTGCCAGCCTATTACTACCTGTTCGACGCCAGCCGCTCAGGCTGCTCTGACCCGGTGGCACAGAAGCGCAACAACAGTTGCTACCGCTATGTGCAGGTCAGCGCCACCTCGGGCCCGAACGGCAGCGACGAGCGGCAGAACTTCGCCAACTGGTATTCCTTCTACCGCACGCGCAACCTCGCGACGCAGGGCAGTGCCTCGCTGGCCTTCTCGCAGCTCAGCCCCAGGATTCGCGTGGCATGGCAGGCGCTCAACACCTGCTACGACCAGGCCAATGACAAGCTGGTCACGGCCAGCTGCTCGGGCTGGCTGGGCCAGTTCGGCAGCAATGCGATCCAGGCCTTCGGCGACAGCCAGAGCCAGCAGCGCAAGAACTTCTACGACTGGCTGTTCCGGCTGCCCACCTCGGGCGACACGCCGCTGCGCCAGGCCATGAGCCGGGCCGGCCGCTATTTCAGCGACACCACATCGGCCAACAGCCCCTATGCCAACAGCCCCGGTGTGAGCGGATCGGGGCAATACAGCTGCCGGCGCAATTACCATGCGTTGATGACGGACGGCATCTGGAACGACGACAAGGACCTCAACGACACCGACGACAACAACGGACAGTGGCTGCCGGACGGCACCCGCTACAAGAACAGCGCCGACTACGCCCAGGTCTATGCAGACACGACGCCGCACACCCTGGCCGACATGGCCTTCTATTACTGGCTGACCGATCTGGCCCCGTCGCTGAGCAACAACCTCAACCCTCTAACGACCGATGAGGATGGCGATGGCAACGGGGTGCTGGACAGCGCCGAGACGATCTACTGGAACCCGAAGAACAACCCGGCCAGCTGGCAGCACATGGTCAACTTCACGGTCGGTCTCGGCCTGACCGACTTCCTGGGCGCTGCCGGGCTGAACTGGAACGGCGACATGTATGGCGGCAGCTACCCGAGCTTGCGGTCGGGCGCACTCGAATGGCCACCCGCGACCAAGTGGATGGGCAAGACCAATGACCCGAGCTATGGCTTGAGCGCGCCCGACCTCTGGCACACGGCCATCAACAGCCGCGGCCGCTTCTTCAGCGCCGAGACGCCCGATACCCTGCAGTACGCGTTCGAGAAGCTGCTGTCCCTGATCGAGGCGACCACCCCGACTGCCGCTGCGCTGGCGACCAATTCGACCAAGACCAGCGGCAGCACGCGCATCTTCCAGGCACGCTTCGACACCCGGTACTGGAACGGACAGCTGTATGCGCTCGAAGTCAATTCGGTCAACGGCAGCGTCAGCGGCCCGGTCTGGAATGCAGCCGCCATGATGCCCGCGCCCGATGCACGCTCGATCTACATCCGCAATGGCAGCGGCGGTGCCAGCCTGGCCTGGAGCAACCTGACGAAGAGCCAGCAAAACAGCCTGGACCAGTCGGACGGCAGGGGCAGCCTGCGCCTGAACTGGCTGCGCGGCGACCACAGCATGGAGCAGCGCTACACCGGGGGCGTGTTCCGCAACCGGATCGCCTTCGAGCGCAATTACGATGGCAGCGCCAGGCAGGACCGCAGCGAATGGGTGCTGGGCGACATCATTGCCTCGGACCCGGTCTATCTCGGCGCCGACGACCAGCATTACGACCAGTTGGCCGCGGGCAGCGAGGGCAAGTCCAGCTATGCTTCCTATGTCAACTACAAGAAGACCCGGACCCCGATGATCTATGTCGGCGCCAACGACGGCATGCTGCATGCCTTCAAGGCCAGTGATGGCGTCGAGCAGTTTGCCGTGATCCCGACCAGCGTCTTTCCCCGGCTGCACCAGCTGACCAATCCGGACTACAACCACCGCTACTTCGTCGATGGCTCGCCCGGCGCGGGCGATGCCTACCTGAACAATGCCCTGTCGGACAGCTCGGGCTGGAACAGCGTGGTCGTCTCCGGCCTGCGTGCTGGCGGCAAGTCCGTGTTCGCGGTCGATGCCACCAAGCCCACCGTCGATGCGCCGACCCGGTTCATGTGGGAATTCAACGCCGACGAGTCCGACAAGGACATGGGCTACAGCTACAGCCAGCCGCAGGTGGTCAGGCTCAACGACGGCAACTGGGCGGCGGTGTTCGGCAATGGCTACAACAGCGAGAACAAGGGGGTTCACCTGTATGTCGTCAGGCTGTCCGACGGAGCCCTGATCAAGAAGATCACGGCCCTGGCGAGCGACAGCGACAACGGCCTGTCGACCCCGACCCTGGTCGACAGCGATGGCGACCGCATCGCCGATGTCGCCTATGCCGGCGACCTGAAGGGCAATCTGTGGAAGTTCGACCTGAAGTCGAGCAGCGCTTCGAGCTGGACCGTCGCCAAGCTGTTCACCGCCCAGGACGGCAGCGGCAACGTGCAGCCGATCACGGTCCAGCCCAGCGCCATCAAGGGCGATGGCGGCTTCTGGGTTTTCCTGGGCACCGGTCGGCTGCTCGCGGCCGAGGACATCGGGGCGACCGCCATGTCGGTCAAGCAGAGCTTCTACGGCCTGTGGGACAACAAGCAGCCCATCACCGGCCGCAGCGACCTGGTGGCACAGACCGTCACCAACACCACGAGCAAGGGCGGCATGAACTTGCGGGTCACCTCGGACAATGCGGTCAACCTGAGCAACCAGCGCGGCTGGTACATGGACCTGCCCGACAGCGGCGAGCGGGTGATCGCCGAGGCCACGACCGTGGTCGACAACGTCAATTCGAACGACAACCGCATCATCTTCACAACGGCCATTCCTTCTGCCGACCCCTGCAACGCGCAGGGCTCGAGCTGGCTGATGGAGCTGTCCTTCAATGGGCGTCGCCCCAGCCGGCCGGTGTTCGACCTGAACCAGGACTACCAGTTCAAGACCGGCGACGATACCGTGCTCGACGGCCTGGTCCCGACCGGAATGGCCTCCACCGTCGGGCTGATGGATTCGGTGACCTGGCTGGACCGGGATGCCAAGGTCGGCTTCAAGCTGGTGCCGGGAACACGGGGCAAGGTCCAGACCGTCACCAACCGCGGCCGCGGCGTGGCCGGCAAGCCGCAGCGCATCAACTGGCAACAGCTGATGTAGAGAGGCCAGGACATGAACCTGTCTACCTCTGCGCGACCGACGCGAACCCTTGGCGGCTTCAGCCTGATCGAGCTGATGATCGTCATCGCGATCGTCGGCCTGCTGGCCTCGATCGCCACGCCGTCCTATGTGGGCTATCTGGCGCGGGGCAAGCGGGCCGAGGCCAAGCAGGCCTTGCTCGAGAATGCCCTGTTCCTCGAGTCCTACTACACGACGCGCGGCTTCTATTCCACCGCCAAGGGCAACAACACCGCCCCCACCCTGCCGGTGACCCAGGTGCCCAGGTCGGGCACGGCCAACTACACCCTGAGCGCCAGCGTCAGCAACACGGGCTACAGCCTGACGGCAACGGCGGTGAATTCGATGGCCAGTGACGCATGCGGCAATTTCACGCTGAACCAGACCGGCACCCAGGGCGTGAGCGGTTCGCTCGGCGTGGCCGCCTGCTGGAACCGCTAGCCGTCGCCTCGGCTGGACCGCCTTCAGTAGAAGCGGTGCAGGTCCATGCCGGTGTAGAGCTGTGCCACCTGCGCGGCATAGCCGTTGAAGGGCTGGGTCGGACGGCGCTTGGCGAACAGGCCGCCGGGCTCGCCCAGGCGCCGCTCATTGGCCTGGCTCCAGCGCGGGTGGGCCACCTCGGGATTGACGTTGGAGTAGAAGCCGTACTCGCGCGGTGCCGCCAGGTTCCACGAGGTCCTGGGCATCTGCTCGACCAGCCTGATCCTGACCAGGGACTTGGCGCTCTTGAAGCCGTATTTCCACGGCACGACCAGGCGCAGCGGGGCGCCGTTCTGGTTCGGCAGTACCTCGCCGTAGAGGCCGAAGGCCAGCAGCGTCAGCGGGTGCATGGCCTCGTCGAGCCGCAGGCCCTCGGTATAGGGCCAGTCGAGCACGCCGGCGCGCAGCTCGGGCATGGTCGATGGGTCGGCCTGGCTGACGAACTCGACATACTTGGCGCTGCCCAGCGGCTGGACCTGCTTGAGCAGCTCGGCCAGCGGGTAGCCGACCCAGGGAATCACCATCGACCAGCCCTCGACGCAGCGCAGGCGGTAGATGCGCTCCTCCATGCCGGCGAGCTTGAGCAGGTCCTCGATGGCAAAGCTGCGCGGCTTGCCGACCAGGCCGTCGACCTGGACGCTCCAGGGCCGGGTCTTCAGGCGGTGCGCCTGGCGGGCCGGGTCGGCCTTGTCGGTGCCGAACTCGTAGAAGTTGTTGTAGCCGGTGACATCGGCGTAGGGGGTGAGCGGCTCCGGGGTGGTGGCGCCCGGCAGGCTCGAGCGCGCGCCGGGCAAGGCAGCCAGCTTGCCGGGGCGCTCGGCGGCCTGGCTGGCCCAGGGTGCCAGCGACGCGCCACCCGCGATGGCCGCCAGCCGCAGCAGCTGGCGCCGCTGCTGCCAGACCGCGCGGGGCGTGATCTCGCTCGCGGGCGGCGGCAGGAAGTCCTTGTCTTGGGAACGGATCAGCATGGTGGCAGCATTTTCACGACAGCAGGAATGAAGTCGGCACAAGGTAGCAGAAAGCAAAAACCCGGATCGCCCCTGGGTCGGGACGCTCCGGGTTGCACCAGGCCAGGGCCGGTCAGAGAGTGCCGTAGCTGTGCAGGCCGCTCAGGAACATGTTGACGCCCAGGAAGGCGAAGGTGGTGATGGCCAGTCCGGTCAGCGCCCACCAGGCCGCGACCGTGCCACGCAGGCCCTTCATCAGGCGCATGTGCAGCCAGGCGGCGTAGTTGAGCCAGACGATCAGGGCCCAGGTCTCCTTCGGATCCCAGCTCCAGTAGCCGCCCCAGGCCTCGGCGGCCCAGAGCGCGCCGAGCACGGTCGCGATGGTGAAGAAGGCGAAGCCGACCGCGATCGACTTGTACATCACATCGTCGAGCACCTCGAGCGTGGGCAGGCGCTCGGCGATGCGCCGACGCCCGAACAGGATGGTGCCGACGATCAAGGCCGAGATGCCGAAGTAGACGAACCAGTAGCTGCCACCGGCCTCGGTCGCGCCGCGGCGGAACACCAGCGGCTCGAAGCACAGCACGATGCCGAGCAGCCAGAGCGGCGCCAGCTTGTACCAGCGCGTCTCGCCCGCGCTGTGCTTGATCAGGTAGGCAAAGGCCAGCATGGCTGCGAGCGCGAAGGTGCCGTAGCCGATGAAGTTGGCCGGCACGTGCAGCTTCATCCACCAGCTCTGCAGCGCCGGAACCAGGGGCTGGATCTGGTGTGCCTCGCGCACCACGGTGTACCAGAGCAGGAAGCCGACCGCCGCGCTGACGACCAGCATCACGAAGGCGCCCATGCGACGGGTCTGGTACTGGTCTTCGTAGTAGAGGTAGTAGGCCGCCGTCAGCCAGGAAAACAGCACGAAGACCTCGTACAGGTTGCTGACCGGGATATGGCCGACATCGGCACCGATCAGATAGCTCTCGAACCAGCGCACCAGCGAGCCAACCAGCGCCAGCGTGATCGCGACCCAGGTCAGGCGCGAGCCCAGCTTCTCGAAGGCGTCGCCCGCGCGTGACAGCAGGCCGACCCAGTAGAAGGCGGTGGCCATGAAGAACAGCATGCTCATCCAGAGGATGGCGGACTGGCTGGAGAGGAAATACTTGAGCAGGAAGGCCTGTTCGGCGCGCGCAAGGTCGGGACCGCTGCCTGCCTGGTAGAGCCAGATCGCGAGCAGCGACAGCGCGGCGACCGCCAGCGTCAGCTGGCGTACCGGACGCCAGAACCAGGCCAACGCGACCAGCGAAGGCACGCTACCGATCAGGATCGCCTGCTCGTAGCCGTCCATGTAGCTGCTGTAGAGCGCGAAGGCGATGCCCGCACCGACCGCGACGAACAGCGCGAACAGCCAGTCCCACGGACTTCTGCGGGCGAAATAGCCAGGGGGCAGTTGCAAGGCAAGGTTCTGGGTGGCGGTAGTCATGCTTTCACCTCGGTGGGGGACTGCAGCAGCAGGGTCTTGAGGGTGTCGAATTCGCGCTCGGTGTCCATCATCTTGCGATTGCTCGAGAACGCCAGCGTGGCGTGCAGGCTGCCGTCAGCACGCGGTGCGAGCCAGACCCAGAGGCGGCGCTCGCGCACATAGAGCATGGCGAACACGCCGAGGATCAGGAACAGGCAGCCGATGTAGACCACGGTCTTGCCGGGCGCACGCGCGACCTGGAACACGCTGGCCTGGACCTGGGTGAAGGCATCGAGCCCGAGCGCCATCGGCACCGGGTAGTAGAAGCTGTCGCTCAGGGCGACCAGGGCCTGGGTCATGAAGGACACGCTGCGCTCGTCGCGCGCCAGGGCTGACATGCCGGCCTTGGCGCGGCCGACCTGGGCCAGTTCGAACAGCGTGCCGTTGAGGATGCGCAGCAGCATCTCGCTGGCGCGCTCGCGCTCGGCCTCGGGCACCTGGGATTCGATGAACTGCGACAGCGCGGGCAGGCCGCCGGGCGGACGCGCCGGGTCGCGGGCCGCGCTCGACGCCTCGATGCCGGCGAACAGGTCGAGCGCGCGGGTGGCCGAGGCCTCGAGCGCCTGGGTCAGGTCAGGGCGCTGGCCTTCGGTGGCGCCCGCGGCATAGCGGCGCACGGCCTCGCGGCGCTGTGCCGGGTCGGCCAGCGCGGCGCGCAGGTTCAGGAAACCGTTCATGCTGTCGGACTCGTCGGCCGGCAGGCGCAGGTAGCGGAAGGGCTCGCCCGGTGTGTCGCGCACCCCGAGCAGGAAGACACGGCGGCCGTCGAGCTCGAGCGGGAACATGTAGTTGTTGAACTCGATCGCCTGGCCGGAGGCGTCGCGCAGCTTGTAGTTCACGCTCGGCCCGACGTTGCGCCGCTCCTGCCGGCTCATGGTCTTGTTGCCGGCACCCAGGCGACCTTCGATCGCATGGCGCAGGTCAACCTTGCGCACATCGACGCCGCTGGCCGCGGTCTGGCCGAGGTTCTCGACGTTGATCACGCGCAGGGCGGTGAACTCGAGCGTCATCGGCTTGCCGCCGAGCTCGATCCGGGCCGATTCGCCGACCCGGCCCTCGATCTCGAGCGCACCGGGCTTGCCGTTAATCGCGATGCCCTTGAGCTTGAGCTTGGAGCCGCCGTCGTCGAAGCTGGACTGGTAGATCTCGATGCCGCGGTAGCTGACCGGATGGTTGACCTCGACCCGCGCTTCCTGGGTTTCGCCGCTGTAGCGGTCGTGGATCACGATGTCGCTCGCGAACAGCTTGGGCATGCCGGTCGAGTAGTAGTCGACGCTGAACTTCTTGAGCTCGATGTCGAACGGCAGGTCCTGCAGCAGCACGCCATCGGGCTGGGCCAGGATGGCGGTGCCGGAACGCTGGCCCTCGCTGACGAGCAGGTTGCCGCGGAAGGTCGGGTTGCGATCGGACAGGCGGTGCTGGTCCGGCACGTCGGCGATCATGCCGCCGCCGGTGAAGGGGGTCTTGCCCTGGAACCAGGTCTGGGCCTTGACCACCAGGTCACCGTCGAACAGGCCGCCCAGGCAGATCAGCACGATCGCGCTGTGCGCGGCCAGATAGCCCAGCTTGTTGGCGGAACCAGCCTTGGCAGCGACCATGACGCCGGTCTCGCGTTGCTGCAGCTTGACCTTCCAGCCGGCGCCGGCCAGGGCCTGGCCCATGGATTGTGCTGCCGCCTCGGGCGCAGCCACCAGGTCGGCTTCGGCGCGGTGGGCAAAGGCCTTCAGGCTCTGCTCGCGCACCGATTCCTTGTAGGACTTGAGGTCCTTCAGGATCTTGGGCGTGTTGCGCGCAATGCACAGGCTGGTGCTGACGACCAGGAAGGCCAGGATCAGCATGAACCACCAGGCGCCATAGACCGCATAGAGCTGGGCCTTGCCGAACAGCTCGGCCCAGAAGGGACCGAACTGGTTGATGTAGTTGTTGACGGGCTCGTGCTGCTTGAGCACCGTGCCGATGACCGAGGCAATGCAGATCACCGTCAGCAGCGCGATCGCGAAGCGCATCGACGACAGCAATTCCACCGTGGCTCGCAGACGCTGCGAACCCCGTTCGAGTTCAAAACCGGTGGTGGAAACGCTCATGGTTCAGAAATAAAAAAGCAGGCCAGAAGTCCGGGCCTGCCTGGGTAGGGGCTGAAGGGAGAGCTGGACTGCCAACGCCCGGATTGTGCTGCCGAAGATTAAGGCCAGCTTATTTCCCCCAGATGACTGGGGGTCTTGCCAGGCCGTGGTTCAGCGCAGGCCGGCGATGTAGTCGGAAACCGCCGCGATTTCCTTGTCGGTCAGGTAGGCGGCCACGCCGGTCATCTGGGCGCTGTTCTTGCGCTCGCCGCTGCGGAAGGCCTTGAGCTGGGTGGAGGTGTACTCGGCGTGCTGGCCCGACAGGCGCGGGTACTGGGCCGGGATGCCGGCACCGTTGGGCGAGTGGCAACCCGCGCAGGCGGCGATCTGACGGTCGGCAATGCCGCCGCGGTAGATGCGCTCGCCCAGGGACACCAGGGCCTTGTCCTTGGCAACGCCGGTGGCGGGCTTCTGGCTGGCGAGCCAGAAGCCGATGTTGCGCATGTCCTCGTCGCTCAGGGCGGCGGCCATGCCGGACATCACGGCGTTGGCGCGCTTGCCGGACTTGAATTCGGTCAGCTGCTTGACCAGGTACTCAGGGTGCTGGCCGGCCAACTTGGGGTTGGCGCCGATGACCGAGTTGCCGTCGGCTGCGTGGCAGGCCGCGCACACCTGGCCAAAGGATGCAGCGCCCTTACCCAGATCGGGCTTGACGGCCTGCGCGTGGGCGGACAACGACAGGGCTGCGAGCGCAGCGGCGCCGATGAGGGATGCGATCAGTTTCATTTCGAGGGGCAGATGGCGTCGGTTGGCGAAGGAGCGAACTGCGCAACCATGGGCACGCAAGACGCAGAACGAGATGATTTTACAATGGACGATGACCGCAGAACCGCACATGAGCCCAGAACCCGCCTCCGACCGCAAAATCCCGCCTGCCGCCCGGCCAGCGTCCGATGCCAAAACGGCCCATGGCTGGCTGCATACGGCGCGTTTCCTGACCGAGGCGCCGCAATTGCACCACCTGCCGGCGCTCGATGTGCCCGAGATCGCCTTCGTCGGCCGCTCCAACGCCGGCAAGTCGACCAGCATCAACACGCTGACGCAGCAGAAGCGGCTGGCCTTCGCCTCCAAGACGCCGGGCCGCACGCAGAGCATCAACCTGTTCGCGCTCGGCAAGCAGGGCGCGACCGACGCGGTGCTGGCCGACCTGCCGGGCTATGGCTATGCCGCGGTGCCGCAGGAGGCCAAGCGACGCTGGCAGCAGGTGATGGCCAACTACCTGGTCAGCCGGCCCAATCTGCGCGCCGTCGTGCTGTTGTGCGACCCGCGCCTGGGGCTGACCGAGCTCGACGAGGCGCTGCTCGAGATCATCCGTCCGCGCGTCGAGCAGGGGCTCAAGTTCCTGGTGCTGCTGACCAAGGCCGACAAGCTGACCCGCAGCGAGGCGGCCAAGGTGCTGCAGATCACCAAGCTGCAGGCCGGCGGTGGCGAGGTCAGGCTGTTCTCGGCGCTCAAGAAGCAGGGACTGGACGATGTAGCGACCCTGCTCTGGGACTGGACCCATCCGGCGGTCGATGCCGGCGCCGCTGCACCGGATGCCCCTGCGGCACCGGCAGCCGAAGCCTGAAACTGACCGTTCGTGCCGGCCTCGACGCCGGCTCAGGCGGCTGAGCGTGGCGACTTGTAGCGCGCGTAGCCCCAGAGGTATTGCTGCGGACAGCGCGCGATGACCCGCTCCATCGCGAGGTTGATCTGGGCGGCCAGATCGGCCATGTCGCCCGACAGCGGCGCCTCAAGCACCTGCTCGAGCGGGAGGATGTGCACGACATAGCCGCGACCCCAGGACAAGCGCTCGCCCCAGGCCAGCAGCACCCGGGTGTTGGCCTGGCGGGCAAAGCGCGCCGACAGCGTCATCGTGTAGGCCGGCTGGCCGAAGAAAGGCGCCCAGACGCCCTGCCCTTCGGGCGGCACCTGGTCCGGCAGCAGGCCGACCGCCTCGCCGTTCTTCAGTGCCTGGATCAGCTGGCGCACGCCGGCCAGCGTGGTCGGCGCCGTCGCCAGTCCGGGGCGGGCCCGGCTGGCCTCGACCAGCTCGCGCAGCCAGTCCTGGCGCGGTGGCCGGTACAGCACCGTCATCGGCCGGGCCGCGGGACCGGTGCCAAAGCGGGCCGCGTAGGCCTGGGCCGTGACCTCGAAGCAGCCCAGGTGCGGGGTCAGGAACAGCATGCCCTGTCCGGCTGCGCGCGCGGCCTCGATATGCTCGACGCCGTCCCAGCGCCAGGGCACCGGCCGGCCCAGCCAGAGCCGGGGCAGCTCGGCACTGAGCTTGCCGGCCTCGCCGACCGAGGCCAGGCGCGCTCCAGCCGCCACGCCGGCCAGTCCGGCATTGCGCGCCAGACGGCGCCGGTAGGCGGGGGATGCCAGCCAGGACAGCCAGCCCAGCAGCCAACCCAGGGCGTGCAGCAGGGGCAAGGGCCAGGTCGCCAGGAAGCGAAAGACATGTTTCATCACGGGGTAATTATCGACGCTTGCCCCGGCAAGTCGTAGAATTGAGGGGTCGCCGAGTTAATGAACTACTTGCAGGGCGACTCACAAATCCTGCTAAAGCGTTCGCCAGGCTCCGTCAGGAGTTGGCAACGCGCCAACTTTCCACGGAGCCAATTGAATGTCCAGCGACTACCTCTTCACTTCCGAATCAGTCTCCGAAGGCCACCCCGACAAGGTGGCGGACCAGATCTCGGATGCCATCCTTGACGCCATCCTCGAGCAAGACCCGCGTTCGCGCGTGGCGGCCGAAACCCTGACCAACACCGGTCTCGTGGTGCTGGCCGGCGAGATCACGACCCAGGCCAACGTCGACTACATCCAGGTCGCGCGCGACACGATCAAGCGCATCGGCTACGACAACACCGAGTACGGCATCGACTACAAGGGTTGCGCGGTGCTGGTCGCCTACGACAAGCAGAGCAACGACATCGCCCAGGGCGTTGACCATGCCTCGGACGACTACCTCAACATCGGCGCCGGCGACCAGGGCCTGATGTTCGGCTATGCCTGCGACGAGACGCCGGACCTGATGCCGGCGCCGATCTACTACGCGCACCGCCTGGTCGAGCGCCAGGCCCAGCTGCGCAAGGATGGCCGCCTGCCCTTCCTGCGTCCGGATGCCAAGAGCCAGGTCACGCTGCGCTATGTCGATGGCAAGCCGCACAGCATCGACACCGTGGTGCTGTCGACCCAGCACAGCCCGGACCAGTCGGAATCGCCGACCAGGATGAAGGCCAGCTTCACCGAGGCCATCATCGAGGAGATCATCAAGCCGGTGCTGCCGAAAGAGTGGCTGCAGGACACCAAGTACCTGATCAACCCGACCGGCCGCTTCGTCATCGGTGGCCCGCAGGGCGACTGCGGCCTGACCGGGCGCAAGATCATCGTCGACACCTATGGCGGCGCCTGCCCGCATGGCGGTGGCGCGTTCAGCGGCAAGGACCCGACCAAGGTCGACCGCTCGGCCGCCTACGCCGCACGCTACGTGGCCAAGAACATCGTCGCCGCCGGCCTGGCCAAGCAATGCCAGATCCAGGTCGCCTACGCAATCGGCGTCGCGCAGCCGATGAACATCACGGTCTACACCGAGGGCACGGGCGTGATCGCCGACGAGCGCATCGCGCAGATCGTGCGCGAGGTGTTCGACCTGCGCCCGCGCGGCATCATCCAGATGCTGGATCTGCTGCGCCCGATCTACAGCAAGACCGCCGCCTACGGCCACTTCGGCCGTGACGAACCCGAGTTCACCTGGGAGAAGACCGACAAGGTGCAGATCCTGCGCGACCTGGCAGGACTGTCGGCGGCCTGATCCCGGGCGAGCGCCCTGGCGGGCCCGACCTGCCGGCGGCGCGGCCGGCCCAGGTCAGCGCGGTGCGAGCCAGCCATTGACCTGGCTGATGGCTGCCGACGGATCGGTGCCGGCCAGGGCCTGCAGCCGCACCCGCGACAGCAGATAGAGGTAGCGCGCCTGCGCCAAGTCGCGCAGCGCCGTCTGCTGCTGCTGTTCGGCGTTCAGGACATCGAGCATGTTGCGGCTGCCGGCCTCGAAGGAGCGGCGGCTCGACTTGACGAGCTGCTCGGCCGAACGCACCGCCTGCTCCAGCGCCCTGACCTTGAGCACCCCCTCGGTGACGCCGCGGAATTCGCGCTGCAGCCGCAGGCCGAGGTCGCGCCGGGCTGCCTCCAGCGTCTCTTCGGCGCGCTTGCTCTCTGCCACCGCCTGCCGCACCACCGAGCTGGCGTAACCACCGGCATAGAGCGGCAGGTTCAGCTGCAGACCGACCATGCGGTTGAGATAGCTCGATTCGGGCGTGGTCACGTTCTCGCTGGCGCTGCGGGTCACCTGCAGCACCGCATCCAGGGTCGGATGATGGGCCCCCTGGGCCTTGCCGATCTCGAGCCGCGCCGCCTCCAGTCGGGACTTGAGCGCAAGCAGTTCCGGACTGACGGATTCGGCCAGCGCCAGCCAATCCTCCAGCGCCGCCGGCTGCGGCGCGGCCAGGGCCAGCCGCTGCGGATCGACCGGCGCCAGCTCGCCGACGGGCTGGCCGGTCATGGACTCGAGCTGGCGTCGGGTGTAGTCGACCTGCTGGCGCGCCTCGAGCTGCTGCGCCAGGTTCAGATCCAGGCGGGCCTGCGCCTCGTCGATGTCGGTTCGGGTGCCCGAGCCTGCGACCAGCGCCTTGCGCGCGGCATCCAGGTAGGCCAGGGTGAAGGCATGCTGGCGCAGGACCAGCTCGAGCTGGTCCTGCGCCAGCAACGCCTCCAGATAGGCGCCAGCGACCCGTACCCCCAGGTTCTGCCGCTCCTGCTCCAGCGTGGCCTCGGCATCGGCAACCAGATGGCTTGCCTGCTCGAGCGCGAGCAGCAGCGGCCGGCGGTAGATCGGCTGGCGCAGCTGCAGGGTCTGGTTGAAGCTGTAGTAAGGCGCCTCGGCCAGCGGCAAGCCGGACTGCTCGCGCGACAGGTCGTTGCGGTTGCGCCCGGCGCTGAAGGCGATGTTGGGCAACAGCTGGGCCCTGGCCTGCGGCAGGCGCTCGCGTGCGGCTTCCGCCGCAGCGTAAGCCGCGCGCGCGGTCGCATCATGCTCGCGCGCGGCTTCATAGGCCTGCTGCAGGTCCAGCCCCCAGGCCGGCAGGCCGGCCAGCCAGGCGGCCAGCCCAAGTACGGTCCAGCAAGGCCAGCCGCGCAGGCCAGGCGAACGGGCGGAGGGCGTCAGCCATGCTGCAGGCATGTTCACTCCTCCTTCAGCGACGCCGCCAGGCGCTTGGTCAGCGGATGGAGCAGGTAGGTCAGCAGCGAACGCTCGCCGGTCTTGATGATGACCTCGACCGGCATGCCGGGCTGCAGCCGGCGCTGGCCCAGGGTCTTCATGCCGTCGGGCGTGACCTTGATGCGGGCCAGGTAATAGGAGAACACGGTGCCGCCCTGCTGCTCGCTCAGCAGGTCGCTCGATACCGACACCACCTCGCCCGCGACCACCAGCTGCGGCGAATGCGCAAAGGCAGTGAAACGCAGGTCGGCCGGCAGCCCGGCTCTGACCTTGTCGATCAGATGCGGCTCGATGCGTGCCTCGAGCAGCAGCGGGGCATCGGCCGGCACCACGTCCATCAGCTTCTGGCCCGGCTCGATCACGCCGCCGACGGTCTGCACCACCAGCCCGACCACCTGGCCGGAAGCGGGCGAGCGGATCTCGGTGCGCTCGAGGTCGGCCTTGACGGCCAGGAACTTCTCGGCATCGGACTGGACTTCGCGCGTGACCTCGGTCAGCTCGGTCTCGACTTCCTTGCGGTATTCCTGCTGGCGTGCCAGCGCGCGCTGGCGCAGTTCGGCGATGGTGCGCTGACCGCGCAGGCTGTTGCCGTTCAGGTCGGCGAGGGCAACCTGGACATCGGCGAGCGAGCGCTCGAGCTCGAGCTGGCGGTTGCGCGGCGCGTAGCCCTCGGCCACCAGCTCGCGCGTATGCCTGAGCTCCTCCTGCAGCAGCGCGAGCTGGCTGTTGCGGTTGCCCATCATGCCCTGGTAGGCCTGCAGCTGGGCCTGCTGGCCCTGGATGCTTTCCTCGATCGCCTGCAGATCGGCGCGCAGGGCGGCGCGGCGCGAGCCGAAGAGCTGGCGCTGGGTCTCGAGCTGGTTCCGGATCAGCGGGTCGGCGGCGGCCTGCTGGAGATCGGGGTGGAAGCTGACCGTCGCCGTGCCGGCCTGCTCGGCCAGCAGGCGGCCCTGCATCGCGCGCAGGCCGAGGTAGCGTTGGCGCACGGCCTCGTAGTTGGCGCGCGCCACCGCCTGGTCGAGCTCGATCAGGGGCTGTCCCTGCTGGACCAGATCGCCCTCCCGGACCAGCACCTGCTTGACGATGCCGCCACTCAGGTGCTGGACCGCCTTGCGCTTGGTGTCGATGGCGACCATGCCATGGGTCGGCACGCCCTCGTCGAGCGGAGCCAGTCCGGCCCAGAGCAGGAAGCCGCCGAAACCCAGGCCCAGCACCCACAGGCCGATGCGGGCCGCGCGACCGGCATCGGCGGGCGGCTGGCTGGATGGGGCCGTCCCGGGCGTGGCGGAGACAGAGGTCGAGGGTTGCTGAGGATGGGCCATGATGGAAGCTTGGATCGGAATCGGTTCGGGGCAGGAAGAGGCTGGACAGCGGTCGCCGGAGGCCGGCTCAGGCCGAGGCAGGCAAGGCATCCGCCGCCGGCCGGGATGCCTGGGCCTGCGCCCGGGCCTGCAGCTGCGCCAGCACGGCGGCACGCGGCCCCTGCATGGCGATCCGCCCTTCCTGCAGCACCAGCAGCTGGTCGGCCAGCTGCACGGCACCGGGGCGGTGGGTGATCAGGAACACCGTCTTGCCCTTGGCCTTGAGCTCGCGCACCGTCTGGTTCAGCGCGGCTTCGCCGACATCGTCCAGGTTGGCGTTGGGCTCGTCGAGCACGATCAGCGCCGGCTCGCCATGGATCGCGCGGGCCAGCGCGATGCGCTGGCGCTGGCCGCCCGACAGCAGGCTGCCGGCCTCGCCGATCGGGGTGTCGTAGCCCTTGGGCAGGCGCAGGATCATCTCGTGCAGGCCTGCACTTTGCGCAGCAGCGATCACCTGGCCGGAATCGATCTCGGCAAAGCGAGCGATGTTCTCGGCCACCGTGCCGTCGAACAGCTCGATGTCCTGCGGCAGATAGCCCAGATGCGATCCGAGCTCGGCACGGCTCCAGCCAGCGAGGGGATGGCCGTCGAGCAGCACCTCGCCCTGGACCTCGGGCCAGATGCCGACCAGCACCCTGGCCAGCGTGGACTTGCCCGAGCCCGAGGGGCCCAGCACCACCGTCACGCTGCCGGGCTCAGCCTGCAGGCTCACATCCTGCAGGATGGGACGGGAACGGCCCGGGGCACTGGCCTGCACCTGACGCAGGCAGATCGAGCCCCGGGGCGGAACGCGGCTCAGCGCCGGATCGCGCTCCGGGTGGAGCTGCAGCAGCTTTTCCAGTCGCTCGAAGGCGCCGCGCGCGCCGAGGAAACTGCGCCAGCTGCTCACCATCAGATCGATCGGCGCCAGGGCACGGGTCATCAGCACATTGGCCGCGATCATGGCGCCGGCGCTCAACTGGCCGTCGATCACCAGCAGCGCGCCAGCCCCGAGGGCCAGGGACTGCTGGCAGTAGCGCAGCCATTTGCTGATGGCCGTGATGCGATGCGTCAGTTCCTGCGCGGTGCCATGCAAGGCCATGGAATCGGCGTGACGCTGCTGCCAGCGCTGGCGCAGTCCGGCCAGCATGCCCATGGACTCGACCACCTCGGCATTGCGCAGCTTGTGCTGCAGGAACTGGTTGACCTCGCTCTGGGCCTTGGCCGCCGCCTCGGCCGGCGCAACGGTGTGGCGATGGCCCAGCCAGGCCAGCGTGGCCTGGAGCAGGGCAAAGGCAATCGCGACCCAGCCCAGGAAGGGATGGAGGAAGAACAGCACCGCGATGTAGATCGGGGTCCAGGGCGCATCGAAGAAGGCGAAGATGCCGTTGCCGGTCAGGAACTGGCGGATCTCGGTCAGGTCGGCAAAGGCGCGCTGCACCGGCGCGCCCGACTGGCTCAGGTTGGCCTCGAAGCTGGCGTTGAAGACCCGGGTCCCGAGCACGGCGTCCAGCCGGACGCCAGCGCGCACCAGCAGGCGCGAGCGCGACCATTCGGCGAACGCCATCACGGCAAACAGGAACAGGGTCAGCAGCGAGACCGCCAGCAGGGTCAGCTCGCTGCGGCTGACCAGCACCCGGTCATACACCTGCAGCATGTAGAGCGTGGGCGACAGCAGCAGCAAGTTGATCACCAGGCTGAACAGCCCCGCCACCATGAACTCGCGCCGGAAGGACCAGAGCGTGGCCGTGAGCTCGCTGCGCGCCAAAAACCCCTTGCTTGTCATCTCGTTCGATCCGTCCAGGTATTGCACCGCCATCAGGGCGCCGGGGCTGCCATCTTGGGGCCCGCTTGCGGTGCGTGCGGCCTATGAACCTGCTGGGCCTGCTGTTGCGCCTGCTGCGCCGCCTTGGCCAGTGCCGCCAGCACCTCGTCGCGCGGGCCGAAGGCCTGCTGCATGCCGTCGCGCAGCACCAGCAGCTTGTCGGCCACGCCCAGCACGCTGGTGCGATGGGTCATCACGACGAAGGTGGTGCCGCGCGCCTTGAGCTGGGCGATGGCCTGCGCCAACGCCAGGTCGCCGGCCTCGTCCAGGCTGGAATTGGGCTCGTCGAGCACGACGAACACCGGATCGCCATAGAGCGCACGTGCCAGCGCGATGCGCTGGCGCTGGCCGCCCGAGAGCATGGCGCCGTCGCGTCCGACCGGGCTGTCGTAGCCCTGGGGCAGGCTCAGGATGAAGTCATGCAGGCCGACGGCGCGCGCCGCCGCTTCCAGCTTGGCCGGACTGGGCGTGCCGAAGCGCGCAATGTTCTCGGCCAGCGTGCCTTCGAGCAACTCGACCCCCTGCGGCAGATAGCCCAGGCAAGGCCCCAGCTCCAGCTTGTCCCAGGCGAAGATGTCGACGCCGTCCAGCCTCACCTTGCCGCCAGCGGCAGGCCAGAGCCCGACCAGCAGCCTGGCCAGCGTGGTCTTGCCCGAAGCCGATGGGCCGACCACGGCCAGCACCTCGCCCGGCTGCAGGGCGAAGGCCAGTCCCTTGAGGATGGGGGCATTCGAGCCCGGGGCCGCCGCCATCAGGTTTTCCAGCTGCAGCCGGCCCTTGGGTGGCGGCAATGACATGGCGGGCGGCCGGGCAGGCAGCTGGGTCAGCAGCTGGTCCAGCCGGCCCCAGGCATCGCGCAGGTTGACGACCGCGCGCCACTGGCTGATGGTCTGCACCAGCGGGGCCAGCATGCGTCCGCCCAATACCGAGCCGACGATCATCGCGCCGCCGCCCCCGGGCAAGGCATTCTCGAGTATCAGCCAGGCCCCGACGCCCAGCAGCAGCGAGGCCATGGTGGTCTGGACGAACTTGCTGGTGGCCTGGAAAGCCGCCGCCTGGTCGGAAGCCTGGGCTTGCAGGCCCAGGAACTCGCGCTGCCGGGCCATCCAGCGGCGGTGGATGGGCTGCAGCATGCCCATGGCCTCGATCACCTCGGCCTGGCGCAATGAGTTGTCGGCATATTGCTGGGCGGCAATCGCGGCCCGGTTGGCTGCCAGCAGCGGCGGCTGGGTGCTGCGTTCGTTGAACCAGGCCAGTGCCACCTGGACCAGTGCGCCGGCGACGGCCGACCAGCCCAGTGCCGGACTCATCAGAAACAGGATCAGCGCGAACACCAGCGAGACCGGCGACTCCATCAGCGATCCCAGCAGCGGGTGATGCAGGAAATCGCGCAGGGTGCGGAAATCGTGCATCGGCTGGATCGATGCCGCCCCCAGACGGCGCAGGTTGGACTCGTAGATGGCCTGGAACACGCGCGGCGCCAGCGCCCGGTCCAGCGCCGCCCCCGCCTCGCGCAGGGTCTCGGCGCGCGCCCAGTCCAGCACTTCCATCACCACATAGGCCAGCAGCACCAGCAGGGTCAGCATGGCCAGCGTCATGTGGTTGCGGCTGTTGACCACCCGGTCGTAGACCTCGAGCATGTAGAGCGTGGGCACCAGCACCAGCAGGCCGGAGACGATGGCAAAGCCGAAGGCACGCCAATAGGCGGGCTTCAAGGCCAGCACAGCCGCCGCCAGCTCGGAGGTTTTCTTGTCAGGATTCATGCGGCCTGCTCTTCCAGCCTAGGGGAGCACGAGACCTTGCCGGGACGCGCGACCCGCGGCAGCAAGGTGCACGGGAAGGCACCCAGACCCTCATGGGCGGGCAAGCTGACTGGCCACATTTTTTTCATATTCAGACCATTCTAGCAATGTCATATGAAAGTCTCGCCACTGACAAAGACGACAGCACCAAGCCTGGGTGGCTACGGCCAACCGGCTGATCGACGAGAAAATGGGGAATCAGGCAACCAGAACGGCCGCGCAAGAAAAAGGCGTGGTGCCCATGGGCAGGATCGAACTGCCGACCTCCCCCTTACCAAGGGGGTGCTCTACCACTGAGCCACATGGGCGGACTGCTCGAGCGTGAAGACGCTGGAGCGGGATAAGAGACTCGAACTCTCGACCTATACCTTGGCAAGGTATCGCTCTACCAACTGAGCTAATCCCGCGTCAAACTCTGGCTCCTCGACCTGGGCTCGAACCAGGGACCTACGGATTAACAGTCCGGCGCTCTACCGACTGAGCTATCGAGGAATACGATGCATTGCGCATCGATCAGAAGCCATGATTATATACAGAAAATTCGGCGTTTTCGTGATCCGCAGCATGAAGGCAGAAAATTCCTGTCCCAGGACCGCTTCAGCCCGCCAGCTCGCTGACCCAGGCCAGCTGGCGCGGCAGGCAGGCGGTCGCGAGGTCGTAGCGCTCGCGCGCGAACGCCCTCGCCTGCCGGCCCAGGCGCTCGCGCTCGGGCTTGTCGTCGAGCAGCGCGCAGACCTGCTGCGCCAGTGCCGGAACGTCGAAGAAGTCGACCAGGCGGCCGGTCTCGCCGTGGACGATGGCCTCGCGCAGCGGCGCGGTATCACTGGCGACGATGGCGCAGCCCACGCTCATGGCCTCGAGCAGGCTCCAGCTCAGCACGAAGGGATAGGTCAGATAGACATGGACGGCGCTGAGCTGCAGCAGCGGCACGAACTGCTGGTAAGGCAGGTTGCCGAGGAAATGCACGCGCGCCCAGTCGGCATCGAGGATCAGTGGCCTGACCTCTTCGGCAAAGATGCGCTTCCAGCTGCGCGCGCCGTAACGCGCCCGATCGGGCGCGGCGCCATAGCTCACGCCGTCACCGCCGACGATCATGACCCTGGCGTTGGGGCGCCGGCGCAGGATCTCGGGCAGCGCACGCATGAAGACATGGTAGCCGCGGTAGGGTTCGAGCTGGCGGTTGACGAAGGTGATGATCTCGTCGCCGCGCTCCAGCCGCACCCGGCCGTTGAGCATCAGGTGCCCGTCCGCCCGGGGCGCGAGGGCCGCGGTATCGATGCCGTCATGCACCACCGTGATGCGGTCGCGGAATGGCGCGGGGAAGGTGCTGGCCTGCCATTGCGTCGGCGCAATGCCGGCCTCGGCGACCTCGAAATGCAGCAGGTTGTTGAGGTTCTTGAGCCGCAGCCGGCAGGCATCGCCCGCCGGGTCGGCGGACGCGAACTCGGGATCGAAGCCGGCATCGGCCCCCTGCGCCTGGTAGAAGAACTCGCAGTAGATGCCCAGCCGAGCCCGCGGCCAGACCTGCTTGAGGAACAAGCTCTCGCCCCAGCCGGGATGCGCCACGATCACGTCGGGCTCGAAGCCTTCGCGCTGGAGCGCCAGGGCGGCGCGGAAGCAGGCCTCGCCACGCAGCGTCTTGGCCTCGACATCCTGCACCCAGGGGTGGACGCCGGGGGTGGAGCCGCGCTGCGCCCGGTAGGGCAGGATGCGCACGCCCCGCCAGACCCCGGGCTCGGTCTGGCGCATCGTCATGGCCAGCACGCGATGGCCCTGGCGCGCCAAGGCCGGCGCCAGGTGCTTGAACTGGCCGGGAAAGTTCTGGTGGACGAAGAGGATGTTCATCGGGAGTCCGGATGGTCAGGCCCTGCTGCCGCTGCAGCAGGCGCCCGGGATCATGGGGCCTTGCCCTGGTGCTGGCATCGCTGCATTATCCAGGTCGTTCGGCGCCGCCCTGATGGCAGAGTCCGGACCTGGGCAAGCGACATGCGGATGGCCTAATATCTCCCCATGGCCGGAGCCTTGCTATGAAACTGATCGATACCCTGGTCGCGCAGATGCCCGAGATGGCGCAACTGCGCCGCGACATCCATGCCCATCCCGAACTGGCTTTCGAGGAGCTGCGCACCGCCGAGCTGATCGCAGCCAGGCTGACCGAATGGGGCATACCGGTGCACCGGGGCCTGGGCCGCACCGGCCTGGTCGGACTGGTCCACGGCCGTGACGGCGGCGCCTGTGGTCGCGCCATCGGCCTGCGTGCCGACATGGACGCGCTGCCGATGACCGAGCTCAACCGCTTCGAGCACGCGAGCCGGCACCAAGGCCGCATGCATGGCTGCGGCCATGACGGCCATATCACGATCCTGCTGGCGGCGGCGCGCGAACTGGCGCGGCGGCGCGACTTCGACGGCACCGTGGTGCTGATCTTCCAGCCGGCCGAGGAAGGCGGCGGCGGCGCGCGCGAGATGATCATCGACGGCCTGTTCGAGCGCTGGCCGGTGGAGGCGGTGTTCGGCCTGCACAACTGGCCCGGTCTGCCGACCGGCAGCCTGGCCGTCAGCCCGGGGCCGGTGATGGCGTCGAGCAACGAGTTCAAGATCACGATCCGCGGCAAGGGCGGCCACGCGGCGATGCCGGACCGGTCGATCGATCCGATCCCGCTCGCCTGCCAGCTGGTGCAATCCTTCCAGACCATCATCTCGCGCAACAAGAAGCCGATCGATACCGGCGTGATCTCGGTCACGATGATCCATGCCGGCGAAGCCACCAACGTGGTGCCGGACAGCTGTGAGATCCAGGGCACGGTGCGTACCTTCACGACCGAGGTGCTGGACCTGATCGAGCAGCGCATGCGCGAGCTGTCGGTCCACAGCTGCGCCGCCTTCGGCGCCAGCTGCGAGTTCGAGTTCGAGCGCAACTACCCGCCGACGGTCAACAGCGCGCCGGAAGCCGCCTTCGTGCGCGAGGTGATGCTGGACCTGGTCGGACCCGAGCTGACGCTGGCGCAGGAACCGACCATGGGCGCCGAGGACTTCGCCTTCATGCTGCAGGCCAGGCCGGGAGCCTACCTGTTCCTGGGCAATGGCGACGGCGAGCACCGGGCCGGCTATGCCGGCGGCGGCCATGACGCGGGTCCCTGCACGCTGCACAACCCCTACTACGACTTCAACGACGAGCTGATCCCGGTCGGCGCCAGCCTCTGGGTCGAGCTGGCCAGGCGCTGGCTGGGCCGGCCGCTCGCCTAAAGCGGCAGCCGCCCGCTTCGCCGGCAAGGCGGCGGGCTGGTGGCTGCGCGCCGTTCAGGCGACCGGAACGGCGCCGAAGCGGTGGTGCGCGATCGCGAGCAGACCATCGAAGATCAGGCTCTCGACCAACTCGGACTTGACGGTCATGCTCGGCGCCATCTTCCAGCCCGCGCCACCGGTCATGATGCAGGTCGGCTCCTGACCGCTGTGGTGGCGCAGGTTGTCGACCATGCGCTGCACCGCACCGGCGATCGCGAAGGTACCGCCGCTGGTCAGCGCATCGCTGGTGTTGGTCGGAAAGTCGCGCACCTCGCCGGTCGGCACATGCAGGCCGGCGGTGCCCGACTCGAGCGCGCGCAGCATGATGCCGTGGCCCGGCAGGATGATGCCGCCGAGGAAGCGGCCGTCGGCGTCGATGGCCTCGACCGTCACCGCCGTGCCGACCATCACCAGCACGCAGGGGCTGCGCTGGCCGCGCGCGATCAGGCGCTGGCGCGCGCCTATCATCGCGACCCAGCGGTCCGAGCCCAGCCGCGACGGATGGTCGTAGCCGTTGACCAGTCCGGCCTCGGCGGCACTCGACACCACCCACTGTGGCGTCACGTCCCAGAGCTCGAGCTGCTCGATGACGCGGCGCTTGACTGCCTCGCCAGCGACCACGCAGCCCAGCACCTGGGTCGGCGCCGCGATGCGGCTCCAGTCGCCCTCGGCCAGGGTCTCGATGTTCTCGAGGAACTGCACCCCATGCGCGAGCAGGCGGGCGTCCACGGCAGGCTTGTCGTAAAGCGCCCACTTGAGGCGGGTGTTACCAACGTCGATGGCAAGAAAACTCATGCCGCGATGATAATCAGGCCGCTACCAGGGTTAACCCTTGCTGCACCAAAAGCGCATCAGTTCTGGCGCCAGGGCAGACCGTGGAAACGCCAGCCGCCCAGGTGGCCGCGCTGGCCCTGGGCATCGGGATCGCCCTCGAAGCCCTCGAGGATGTTGTAGGCCTCGAGCCCGAGTTCGGTCGCGCGCTTGGCCGCCGCCACCGAACGCACGCCACTGCGGCACAGCAGCACCACCTTGCGGCCGGCAGCTGCCTGCAGCAGCGCGGCATCGAAGTCCGGGTTCGTCGCCATGCCGGGCCATTGCTTCCAGGCCAGCGGGACCGCCTCGGGCACGAAGCCGACCCAGGCCCGCTCGGCATCGGTGCGCACGTCGACCAGCACGGCTTCACCCGCGTGGACCCAGGCCCAGGCCAGCTGCGGCGAGACATCGCCCGCATAGCCGGCGGCCGGGCGCGGCTGCAGCAGCCAGGCGCCATCGGCGTCGTGGCGCAGGCCCGAGCTCAGGTTGGCCGGCACGGCCTCGTCGATCCGGCGCGGCTTGGGCAGGTCCAGGCCTGCCATGATGGCGACGAATTCCTGCTGTGTCTTGCCGGCCAGGCGCGGGTTGTGCGCCTTCTCGTGGCCGATGCTCGAATGCTTGCGGCCGTGGTAGTCATGACCAGGCCAGACCGTGGTGTCGGCCGGCAGCGCGAACAGCCTGTCAGTGATGCTGTGCCAGAGCGCCTCGGCGCTGCCGGACTGGAAATCGGTTCGGCCGCAGCCGTTGATCAGCAGCGTGTCGCCAGTGAAGACATGGTGCTTGCCGTCGCAATCCCAGTAGTAGCTCATGCTGCCGGCGGTATGGCCGGGCGTGGCCAGGGCCAGCAGCGACTGGCGGCCGAATTCGAGCCGGTCGCCATCCTGCAGCTGGACCGCGGCCGTGTTGATGCCGCAGCCGGCCGGCGCCACGGTGCGCGCGCCGGCATGCTCGGCCAGCAGGCCCGCGCTCGTGATGTGGTCGGCATGGGCATGGGTCTCGATCGTCCACAGCAGCTTGAGTCCGTACTGGCGCAGCACGGCCAGGTCGCGTTCGAGCTGGCTGTCGACCGGATCGATGATCAGCGCCTCGCGGCTGGATTCATCGAACAGCAGGTAGGTGTAGCTGCTGGAGTCGGGATCGAAGAGCTGGATCGGTTGCATGGCGGCGGCAGAGGATCGAAAGGGCCAGACGGGATTGACCCGACATCATAAATAGGGCGGCAATCCTGCGCCGCGGCGGCCAGCGCTTTCGGCTGAAAATAGCGGGTTTGCCGCCGGCTGGCGGCCCCTGGAGAGAAATTGCACCCCTATCTTTCGGCCGCCCTGGGCGGCATCCTGATCGGCCTGGCGAGCTGGCTGCTGCTGGCCGGGCTGGGCCGCATTGCCGGCATCAGCGGCATCGCCTGCGCGGCGCTGAGCGAGCGTGGCTGGCACGCCTGCTGGCGCTGGGCCTTCCTGCTCGGACTGGTCCTGGGCGGCGCGCTGTTCGCGCAATGGCTGCCGGTGCCGGAACTGCCGGCGCGCGCGCCGCTGCTGATGGTGGCCGCCGGACTGCTGGTCGGCTTCGGCAGCGTGCGCGGCTCGGGCTGCACCAGCGGACATGGCGTCTGCGGCCTGGGCCGGCGTTCGCTGCGCTCGCTGGTCGCGGTGCTGACCTTCATGGCCAGCGCCTTCGTGACCGTGTTCCTGACCGGAGGCCTGCAATGAAACCCGATAACTTCGTCACCCCGCCCCTGCCCCAGCGCACTCCGGCCGCGCAGCTGATCGGTGGCCTGCTGCTGGCGCTGGCCGCCGGCCTGCTGTTTGCGCTCGGCCTGCTGCTGTCGGGCATGGCACAGCCGGCCAAGGTGATCGGCTTCCTGAACCTGGCCGGCCTGGCACAGGGTGAATTCCCCGGCGCCTGGGACCCGAGCCTGGCCTTCGTGATGGGCGGCGCAGTCATGGTCACGCTGCTGGCGTTCCGGCTCACGCCGCCCAAGCCGAGCCAACCGCAGCACCGGCCCTGGTTCAGCAGCCGCTTCGAGCTGCCGCGGCAGGAGCGCATCGACGCCCCGCTGCTGCAGGGCGCAGTGATCTTCGGCGTCGGCTGGGGCCTGGCGGGCTATTGCCCGGGACCGGCGCTGGCGACGCTGCTGCTCGGCGGCCGGGATGTCTGGCTGTTCGTGCCGGCGATGCTGGCCGGCATGTGGCTGGCGCGCCGCATGGCGCGCTGACAGTCCGAATAGCGACTCAGGGCAGCGGCCAGACCACACCGTTGTCGTTGAGCAACGCGTCGAGCGCCAGGTCATGCGGCTCGGGTTCGAGCTCGGGCAGGAAGCCATGGGTGTAACCCAGGCCGACGGTGAAGGGCCGGGGCGACAGCGCGGCCAGCGTGCGGTCGTAGAAGCCGCCGCCGTAGCCGAGCCGGTAGCCGCCCGGCCCGTAGCCGACGCAGGGAACAAACAGCAGGGTCGGGTGCACCAACTCGGTGTCCTTGGGCTTGGGAATGCCGAAGGCGTCCTCCTCCATCTCGCAACCGGGGTACCAGCGATGAAAGCTCAGCGTCTTGTCGATCTTGTTGATGACCGGCAGCCCGATCCGGCGCCGCTGCGAAGCAGCGGCCGCATCGGCCTCCATGCCGGCCTCCTGCCAGCGGAACAGCGCCGGCAGCGGATCGAACTCGCCCTTGATCGGCCAGTAGGCGCCGATCACGACATCGGGACGATCAACCAGCCAGACCCGCATGACCCGCTGCAGCGCCTCGTTGCGCGCCAGCCTGTCCTCCAGTTGCAGGCGCTCGGCCACCAGCCGCTTGCGCCAGACGGCCTTCTGGGCCGCCCGGCCCGCCTGCACGACTCGGTCAATGTTGTCCATAATCGCCTTATGATGAGAAATGTGACCCTGGCAGGATTGTGTTCGATTTTTGCCACGCTTTCCATGTCCACCGCCTTGCTGGGTGCGCCAACGGCGGCGAGCGCCCAGAGCGGGCCCGAGCAAACCCTGCAAGACATGCGCGAGGCCTTCCGCAAGAAGGACAGCCGAGCCTTGAGCGCCGCCCTGCCACGCCTGCAAGGCCATCTGCTCGAACCCCTGGGCGCCTACTGGGAGCTGCGCGTGCGGCTCGAGAGCGCGAGCCCGGACGAGATCCGCGCCTTCATGAGCCGCTGGGCCGGCAGCTACTACGAGGACCGGTTGCGCAACGACTGGCTGCTGCTGCTGGGCCGGCGCGGCGACTGGGACAATTTCCGCCTCGAGCAGGCGCAATACCGCATGAACGACGACCGCGAGGTCCAGTGCTATGCCTTGCTGGCCGATCCGCAGGGCCCGCGTGCCTCGGCGGCCGAGACGCTGCGCCCGCTCTGGCTGGGCCAGAAGGAGGCCGACGAGGGCTGCGCCAGCGCCGCGCGCGCGCTGCTGCAGCGCGAGGCGCTCGATGTCGACACGGTCTGGCAACGCGCCCGGCTCGGGATGGAGAGTGGCCGCCTGCGCGTCGCGACCCAGGCCGTGTCCATGCTCGACCGGCAATGGGCGGCCACGGTCGAGGAAATCTACGCCAACCCGGCGCGCTACCTCGAGAAGCTGACCGCGCTGCGCCAGAGCACCAAGGAGCTGGTCACGCTGGCGCTGGTCAGGCTGGCGATCAAGGATCACGAGGAAGCCGCCGAACAGCTCGGCAAGCTGCGCTGGCGCACCCAGCTGACCGACGAGGAACGCAGCTGGGTCTGGGGCGTGATCGGCCGCCAGGCCGCGCTCAGGCTGTCGCCGCGCGCTCTCGACTATTTCAACCAGGCGCAGGAACGCTACCTCAACGACGAGATGCTGGCCTGGAAGACGCGTGCCGCGCTGCGCTCGGCCGACTGGAAGCAGGTGCAGGGCGCGATCGCCCAGATGAGCGAGGCGCAGCGGCGCGACCCGGCCTGGAGCTACTGGCAGGCGCGTGCGCTGCTCGCGCTGCAGGGGCCCGATCACGAGGCCCAGGCGCGCGCGCTGCTGCAGCGCATCGCGGGCAGTACCGGTTTCTACGAACAGCTCGCGCAGGAGGCGCTGGGCCAGGCCACTGCGGTGGCGTCGGTACCCGCGCCGCTGAGTCCGGCCGAAAAGGCGGCAGCCCAGCACAACCCCGGCCTGCAACGCGCGCTCTGGGCCATCGCCAACGGCCTGCGCAGCGAAGGCGTGCGCGAATGGAACTACCAGACCAACCTGCACCAGCGCGGCGGCATGAATGACCGCGAGCTGCTGGCCGCGGCCGACCTGGCCTGCCAGCAGCAGGTCTGGGACCGCTGCATCAACACCAGCGAGCGCACCAAGAGCGAGATCGACTACAGCCAGCGCTTCCCGACCCCGCACCGCGAACAGGTGGTCAGGCGCGCGCGCGAGGTCGGACTCGATCCGGCCTATGTCTACGGGCTGATCCGGCAGGAAAGCCGTTTCATCACCGAGGCGCGCTCGGGCGTCGGCGCGGCGGGACTGATGCAGGTCATGCCGGCGACCGCGCAGTGGACCGCCAAACGCATCGGCCTGAGCGACTACAAGCCGCACCAGATCGCCGAGCGCGACACCAACATCCTGATCGGCACCGCCTACCTCAAGCTGGCGCTGGACGACTTCGAGGGCTCGATGCCGATGGCCGCCGCCGCCTACAACGCCGGACCCGGTCGGCCGCGCGTCTGGCGCAACGGCCCGGTGCTCGAGGCGCCGGTCTGGATCGAGAACATCCCGTTCACAGAGACGCGCGACTACGTCAAGAAAGTGATCGCCAACACCACCCAGTATGCGGCACTGCTGAGCGGGCAGCCGCAACGCATCGGCAGCCGCCTGGCCGCGATCGGGCCGCGGCTGGGCAACCTGCCCCCCAATGCCGACCTGCCCTGAACCGCACCGGAGGAAACAAAGATGAATAACATCCTGCTGCTGGGCGGCACCGGCTTCGTCGGTCGCCAGATCTGCGAACAGCTGGTGCGTGCCGGCCTGCGCGTGACCGTGCCGACCCGGCGCGAGGTCAACGCGCGCGCGGTCCAGCCCCTGCCCGGCGTGACCGTGCTCGAGGCCGATGTGCATGACGAGGCCGAGCTGGCGCGCCTGCTGCCGGGCCATGACGCGGTCGTCAACCTGGTCGGCGTGCTGCATGGCAATCAGCAGCGCTTCGAACGCGCCCATGTGGAGTTGCCGCGCAAGCTGGCGCGCGCGATGCAGGCTGCCGGGATCCGGCGGCTGGTGCATGTCAGCGCGCTGGGCGCCAGCGCCGATGGTCCCTCGCTCTACCAGCGCAGCAAGGCCGCTGGCGAAGCAGCGCTGCGCGAGGCTGGGCTGGAGCTGACCCTGCTGCGCCCGAGCGTGATCTTCGGCGCCGGCGACAGCTTCCTGACCCTGTTCGCCCGCCTGCAGGCCGTCGTGCCCGTGATGCTGCTGCCGGGCGCCGACGCGCGCCTGCAGCCGGTCTGGGTCGGCGATGTCGCGCGCGCCGTCGTCCATTGCCTGCAGCAGCCGGCGACCATCGGCCAGACCTATGAGCTGGCCGGGCCGCGTGCCTACCCGCTGCGCGAGCTGGTGCAGATCGCCGGTCGGCTGTCGGGCCATCCGCGCCCGGTGATCGGCATGCCGCGCGCCTTCGGCTATCTGCAGGCGCTGCTGCTGCAATCGCTGCCGGGCGAGCCGCTCATGAGCACCGACAATTTCGCCTCGCTCAAGGTCGACAACGTCGCCAGCGGCAAGCTGCCCGGCCTGGCCGAGCTCGGCATCAGCGCCGAGGCGCTCGAGCCGGTGGTGGCCAGCTACCTCGAACTGCAGGGCCGCGCCGATCCCCTGCTGGCCATGCGCCAGCGCTACACCCGGGGCTGACCCTGGCCGGTCCCGAACCACAGAAAGATCCTCCCACATGCCCGCGAACAAGACTGCAACCCAGGCCAGCCCGACGCCGGTGCCCAGCGCCGCCGTGCAGCGCAGCGAGCACCAGCGCGACATCGTCAACCGGCTGCGCCGCATCGAGGGCCAGGTCCGGGCCCTGGCCGAGATGGTCGATGCCGGCCGCCCCTGCGAGGACATCGCGCAACAGATGTCGGCCGCACGCAAGGCAATGGACAAGGCCTTCTACCGCATGATGGCCTGTTCGATGCTGGAAGCCGTGACCCAGGGCGACTCGATCGAGGGCGTCGAGCGCTCGACCCGCATCCTGGAAAAGTACGCATGAAGCCGGCCGGCGCACAGACCTACCTGGTCGGCGGCGCGGTACGCGACGGCCTGCTGGGCCATTTCCATACCGTGCATCAGCTGCCCGACGGCAGCCCGCATGCCGACCGCGACTGGGTCGTCGTCGGCAGCACGCCCGAGGCGATGACGGCGCTGGGCTTCCTGCCGGTCGGGCGCGATTTTCCGGTGTTCCTGCATCCGCGCACGCGCGAGGAATACGCACTGGCGCGCACCGAACGCAAGACCGCGCGCGGCTACCACGGCTTCGCCTTCCACGCCGACACCGACGTGAGCCTGGAAGAAGACCTGGCGCGGCGCGACCTGACCATCAATGCGATCGCGCTGCCGGCCGAGGCGCTCGACGCAGACGGCCGCTTCGACCCGAACGACCCGCGCCTGGTCGACCCCCACGATGGCCGGAGCGACCTGCAGCACAAGGTGCTGCGCCATGTGACCGACGCCTTCCACGAGGACCCGGTGCGCATCCTGCGCATGGCGCGCTTCGCGGCGCGCTGGCCCGATTTTCAGGTCGCGCCCGAGACCATGGAGCTGATGCGCTCCATGGTCGAGCAGGGCGAGGTCGATCACCTGGTGCCCGAGCGGGTCTGGCAGGAGCTGTCGCGCGGGCTGATGGAACAGAAGCCCTCGCGCATGCTGGAGCTGCTGCGCGAGTGCGGCGCACTCAAGGTACTGCTGCCCGAGGTCGACCGACTCTGGGGCGTGCCGCAGCGCGCCGACTACCACCCCGAGGTCGATACCGGCGTGCACCTGGGCATGGTGCTCGACATGGCGGCCAGCCTGCAGGCGCCGCTGACGGTGCGCTTCGCCTGCCTGTGCCACGACCTCGGCAAGGGCAACACGCCCGCCGACGTGCTGCCGCGCCACATCGGCCACGAGATGCGCAGCGTCAAGCTGCTGCTCAAGTTGTGCGAACGCTGGCGCGTGCCGCGCGACTGCAAGGAACTGGCCGAGGTGGTCGCGCGCGAACATGGCCATATCCACCGCTGCACCGACCTGTCGGCGCCAGCGACGCTGCGACTGCTCGAGCGCTGCGATGCGATCCGCCGGCCCGAGCGCTTCGTCGAGTTCCTGCAGGCCTGCGAGTGCGACGCGCGCGGCCGGCTCAACTTCGAGCAGGCACCCTACCCCCAGGCCAGGCGGCTGCTGACCGCGCTCGAGGCCGCGCTCGCGGTGGCGACGGCGCCGATCGCGGCGCGCGTGAGCGAGGAAGTCAAGCAGCAAGGCGGCGACCCGCGCCGACTGGGTCCGCTGATCGCGCTGGCGATCGAGCACGCGCGCAGCGCGGCGATCGCGCAGGCGCTGAACCCGGCGCAGCGCGACACGCCAGTCAGCGCCTGAAGGCGGCTGGCGGCGCCCCGCAGCTGCCGAAGCAGGGATGGCTCAGCGCGGTCGCGCCAGCGCCGCGCGGGTCCAGCGCACGATGTCGGCCTGCCCCATCGCACCGGGCTGGCGCGCGATCTCGCGGCCCTGCCAGAACAGCGCCAGCGTCGGGATGCTGCGGATCTGGTAGCGGGCCGCGAGTGCCTGCTCGTCCTCGGTGTTGACCTTGGCCAGACGCAGTTGCGGCTCGAGCTGGGCCGCTGCCGCCTCGAAGGCCGGCGCCATCATGCGGCAGGGACCGCACCAGGGCGCCCAGAAATCGACCAGCAGCGGCAGGTCGCTGCGGCTCAGGTGCCGGTCGAAGCTGGCCGCGTCGAGCGCCACCGGCTGCCCGGTGAACAGCGGCTGGTGGCACTTGCCGCAATCCGGCGCACTCGACAGATGCTGTAGCGCGACGCGGTTGGTGGTGTGGCAATGCGGGCAGACAAGGTGCAGGGTATCAGGGCTGGACATGGCTTCTCCGGGAAGGTGGGCTCACGGACAGAGTAGGCGGCGGCTGGCGGTTTTTCAAGGCCGGCCCGCCAGCCGGCAAGCCATTCAGAGCAGATGCTGCAGCAGCGCGGCGATCCAGCTCAGCAGCAGCGCGGTCGCGATCGGCAGCTCCCAGTAGCGACCGAAGGCGCGAAAGCGCAGGTCGCCCGGCAGCCGGCCGAGCCCGATCTTGCGCAACCACCCCGTCAGGCCCTGCACCAGCACCAGGGCCAGCAGCACGACGATCAGCCAGCGCAGCATGGCTTACAGCGTGTGGCTGCGGTCGCCGGCCGCGAAGCCGAGCGGCACCCAGCCCTCGGCGCAAGCTGCCGGGGCAAAGGCCAGCACCTTGAACAGCTCGCCCATCTCGTGCTCGTTGACCAGCTTGGCCAGGTTGGCGCGCTCAGCCACCGGCACCTCGCCAGCCAGCGCGATCAGGCCGGCATTGATCAGGAAGCGGCCCTGGCTGGTATAGCCCAGCACCGGCAGGCCGGCGTCCTGCGCCGCCAGCGCGATGCCGGTGAAGTTGACATGGGCCGTGATGTCCTTGAGCCCGACCTCGGTCAGCGGATCGTGGTCGACCTGGTGGCTGCGGTGGCAGACCAGCGTGCCCATGTGGCGCTGCGGATGGTAGTACTCGGACTCGGGAAAGCCGTAGTCGATGAAGAAGGCGGCGCCGCGGGTCCAGCGCTCGGCCAGGGTGCGCACGAAGGCCTCGGCCTGCGGGTGGATCTCGGTCAGGTAGTCGTGCGGGCCCTCGATCTCGAGCGGCGGGCGCAGTTCGGTCGGGCGGTCCGCCCAGGCGAAGGCCGGCGACTCGGCGGATGGCTGGCCAGCCGGTGCGAGCGCGACACCGCGCTCGAACCAGACCGCGCCGCGCCGCTGCAGCAGCTGCACCGGCATCGCGTCGAGCACCTCGTTGCCGACGATCACGCCCTCGAAGCGTTCCGGCAGCCGGTCGATCCACTCGACCCGGTCGCCGAAGGCCGCCAAGGTCTGCTGCTGGCGCGCGCGCAGCGTGCCCGACAGGTCGACGATGCGATAGCGCACCTCGCCTTGGCCCATGGCGTCGAGCTGGGTCAGGATCTGCTGCGCCAGCGCGCCGCTGCCGGCACCGAACTCCCAGACCTCCGAGCAGCCGGTGGCTGCCAGCGCCTGCGCGACCTGGCGCCCCAGCGTGCGGCCGAACCAGGGCGAAAGCTCGGGCGCGGTGACGAAGTCGCTGCCGCTGCCGGGCATGGCACCGAACTTGACGCTGTCGTTGGCGTAATAGCCCAGGCCGGGCTGGTACAGCGCGAGCGCCATGAAGCGGTCAAAGGGCAGCCAGCCGCCGGAAATCTCCAGCTCGCGGACAATATGGGCTTTCAGCTTCTCGGACAAATCGCTCGACATGGTTCTGCCATCTGGTTACGGGTGCGGCGCCATCATAAGCGCCGCCACCCCATGAAAGACGCCCCATGAGCTGCAGTACCCCCATCGCCCCAGTCCCGACCGTGCTCGTCACGGGCGGCGGCGTGCGCCTGGGCGCCGAGATCTGTCGCGCCTTCGCGCAGGCCGGCTGGCGCGTGCTGTGCCAGTACCGCCGCTCGGGCGACGCCGCACAGGCGCTGTGCCGGCAGCTGAGCGAGCAGGGCCTGGACGCGACCGCGATCGAGGGCGACCTGACCAGCGAGGCCGGCCGGCGCGAGCTGATGGCGCGCGCGGCGCAGATTGCCGGCCCGCTCAGCTGCCTGGTCAACAATGCCTCGGCCTTCGAGCCCGACAGCGGACCCGGTTTCGACGCCGAACTCGCGCGCGCCCAGCTCGAGGTCAACCTGATCGCTCCGCTGTCGCTCGCGCGCGAGCTGACCGCCGGTCTGCCCGCCGGTGCGGATGTCGACGCCAGCGTGATCCACATCCTGGACCAGAAGGTGTTCAACCTGAACCCGGACTATTTCTCCTATACCGTGACCAAGCTGGCGCTGGAGCGCGCGGTCGCGCTGCAGGCGCAGGCGCTGGCGCCGCGCGTGCGCGTCTGCGGCGTGGCGCCGGGACTGATGTACCTGAGCGGCCCGCAGACGCAGGAGAACTTCGACCGCGCCAGCCGCGTCAACCTGCTGCGCCGGCCGACCGATCCGGCCGACGTGGCGCGCACCTGCCTGTTCCTGGCGCAGACGCCATCGATCACCGGCAGCACCCTGTGCGTCGACAGCGGCCAGCATCTGGTGCCACTGGCACGCGACGTGATGTTCGCGGTCGAGGACAATCCCACCCCATGAACGCTCCCGACCTGACCCTGCCGGTGCAGCTGTCCCTGATGGACGAGCTGCGCCTGAGCTGCCGCAAGCTCTTCCTGCGCCGCCACGAGGTGCAGGCCCATATCGGCGCGCACGACTTCGAGAAGGGCGTGACCCAGCGCCTGTGGATCGATGTCGAGCTCTGGGTGCCGTTCGAGCGCTCCACCCCCGCGCTCGACTCGCTGCACGAGGTGGTCGACTACGACTTCGTGCGCGCCGAGGTCGCGCTGCGCCTGCAGCAAGGCCATGTCGAGTTGCAGGAAACCCTGTGCGACGACCTGGCACAACGCCTGCTTGCCCACCCCGGCGTGCGCGCCGTGCGCCTGTCGACCTGCAAACCCGACGTCTACCCCGACTGCGAGGCCGTCGGCGTGGAAGTGTTCCACGTCAAGCCCGCCACTGCCCAGCCATGAATCCCATCCAAGCCCCGAAAGCCGGCCAGCAGATCCTGACCCTGACCGGACTGCGCTTCGTCGCCAACCTCGGCATCCTCGAGCACGAGAAGACCCGCCCGCAGCCGATCCAGGTCGATGCCGAGCTGAACCAGGGCGTGCAGCCGCTGCTGCCGCACGACGACGACATCGACCATGTGCTGGACTACCGCAAGGTGCGCCAGATCATCATCGACGAATGCACCGCCGAGCATGTGAACCTGCTCGAGACCCTGATCGGCAAGCTCGGCCACCGCCTGCTGCAACTGCCCGGCGTGATCGGCGTGCGCATCAAGATCGCCAAGCTCGAGATCTTCGACGACTGCGAAGTCGCGATCCGCATGGAAAGCGGCCAGTGGTGAGCGCATCCGGCGCCAGCATCACCCAAATTCTGAGATTGAAATGAACGATACCGCCACCTGGAACGAGGCCGCCGAGACGGCCGCCGAATCCGCTGCCGACGCCGCCGAGGCGCAGAAGAAGCACAAGATCGAGCGCGAGGACCGCAAGCTCGAGAAGCGCCTGTGCCGCGAGGTCGGCCGCGCCATCGCCGACTACAACATGATCGAGGAAGGCGACCGCGTGATGGTCTGCCTGTCGGGCGGCAAGGACAGCTACGGCCTGCTCGACATCCTGATGAAGCTGCAGGCGCGCGCGCCGGTCAAGTTCGAGCTGATCGCGGTCAACCTAGACCAGAAGCAGCCGGGCTTCCCCGACCATATCCTGCCCGAGTACCTCAAGCAGCTCGGCATCAAGTTCCACATCGAGACCCAGGACACCTACTCCATCGTCAAGAAGGTGATCCCCGAGGGCAAGACCATGTGCAGCCTGTGCAGCCGGCTGCGCCGCGGCATCCTGTACCGGGTGGCCAAGGAGCTCGGCTGCACCAAGATCGCGCTCGGCCACCACCGCGACGACATCCTGCAGACCTTCTTCCTCAACATGTTCTTCGGCGCCAAGCTCAAGGGCATGCCGGCCAAGCTGGTCAGCGACAACGGCGAGTTCATGGTGATCCGCCCGCTGGCCTATGTGCCCGAGAAGGACCTGATCCGCTGGGCCCAGGTGCGCGAGTTCCCGATCATCCCCTGCACGCTCTGCGGCAGCCAGGAGAACCTGCAGCGCAAGCAAGTCGGCAACATGCTGCGCGAATGGGACAAGAAGTTCCCGGGCCGCATCGAGAGCATGCTCGGCGCGCTGCAGAACGTCGTGCCGAGCCACCTGATGGACCGCCAGCTGCACCCCTTCGAGACCTTGCGCACCACCGGCATCGCCGACGAGAATGGCGACCTGGTGTTCGACGAGGAGGAGCTGCCGATGCCGCCCGCCCTGCCGGCCGAGCAGGTCATCAGCCTGACGCCGGCGCGCTGATCGGCGCCCTGCCGGTGGCCAAGCCCAGGCCGCCACCGGACGCCCCCTCTCATGCAGGAGCCTGCCATGTCCCGTTCCCCAGTCACCATCCGATCCGGCAGGACCCGGCTCCACCGCTTGGGCGGCCTGAGCCTGCTGGCCGGCGCGCTGCTGCTGGGCGGCTGCGCTGGCGCGATCCGGCTCGAGAACGAGGTGCGCAGCTATGCCGACTGGTCAGCCGGCGCGGCTGGCGAATCGACCAGGCCGGCCCCCGGCGACCGCTACCGCTTCGAGCGCCGGCCCTCGCAGCTGCAGTCGCCGAGCCTGCAACAGGAGGCACTCGAGGAGCTGGCACGCCAGGCGCTCGAGCGGGTAGGCCTGCGCGCCGCGCCCGAAGCGCTGCCTGCCGGCGCGGCGTTGCCGCGCTGGACGGTCGAGCTCGGCGCGCGCTCGATCCGCCTGCCCTATGCGCCCTGGGACGAGCCGGCCAGGCCTCGCTTCGGCGTCAACATCGGCATCGGCCATGTCTTCCCGCATGGCTCGGTCGGCATCGGCATGCCGCTGTTCCCCCACCTGACGACGCCCTATTACCAGCGCGAGGTCTCGCTGGCGCTGCGCGACGCGCGCAGCGCGCGGGTGGTGTACGAGACCCAGGCCTCGCACGACGGCCCCTGGTCCGACAACCCGACGCTGTGGGCGGCGCTGCTCGACGCGGCGCTGCAGGGCTTCCCGCAGCCGCCAGCCGGTCCGCGCCGGGTCGTGATCGAAGTCCCGCGCTGATCCGCAGCGTTGCAGCAACCTAGCCGCAGCGACGACAGGCCAAGGCCAGCCAACCCCACACCGCCCCAAGAGGCCCCAGCATGGAATTCACCCGCATCCTGGCACTGCGCCACGGCGAGACGACCTGGAACCAGGACAAGCGCCTGCAGGGCCAGCTTGACATCCCGCTCAACGAGCGCGGCCACTGGCAGGCCGCGCGCGCGGCCGCCGCGCTGCGCGAAGAGCCGATCGCCGCGGTCTATTCGAGCGACCTGGCGCGCGCGCACCAGACCGCGCGCGCGATCGCGGCCGCGCTGGCGCTCGAGGTGCGCACGCACAGCGGTCTGCGCGAGCGCCATTTCGGTGCCTTCCAGGGCAAGACCTGGACCGAGCTCGAGGTCGAGGAGCCCGAGGCGACCCAGGCCTGGCGCACCCGGGTGCCCGACTTCGCACCGGGCGGTGGCGAGACCCTGCTGCAGCTGCGCGAGCGCATCGAGGCCACCTTCGACGGGATCGCGGCGCGCCACCCCGGCGAGCAGATCGTCATCGTCGCCCATGGCGGCGTGCTCGACATGGTGTATCGGCTGGCGACCGGGCTCGAGCTGCAGGCGCCACGCACCTGGACGGTCGAGAACGCGGCGATCAACCGCCTGCTCTGGACGCCCGAGGGCCTGAGCCTGGTCGGCTGGGCCGATGCCAGCCATCTCGAGGACGACTCGGACGACGACGCCAGCACCTGAAGCCAGGGCTGCAGCAGCGAATCAGTCGTCGCCGTACAGCGCCGGATCGACCTTGGGCGGCTCCAGCCCCAGATGGCGGAACGCCGCCTGGGTCGCGATCCGCCCGCGCGTGGTGCGCTGCAGATAGCCCTGCTGGATCAGGTAGGGCTCGATCACGTCCTCGATCGTGCCGGCCTCCTCGCCGATGCTGGCCGCGATGTTGTCGAGCCCGACCGGGCCGCCGTCGAACTTGTGGATCACGGCTTCGAGCAACTTGCGGTCCATCAGGTCGAAGCCGACCGGATCGACATCGAGCATGGTCAGCGCGCGGTTCGCCATCTCGAGCGTGATGCGACCATCGCCCTTGACCTCGGCGTAGTCGCGCACCCGGCGCAGCAGCCGGTTGGCGATGCGCGGCGTGCCGCGCGACCTTCTAGCGACCTCGAACGCCGCCGCCTCGTCCATCGGCGCATTCAGCAGGCCGGCGCTGCGCTTGACGATCAGCGCCAGCTCGCTGGCGTTGTAGAACTCGAGCCGGCCGACGATGCCGAAGCGGTCGCGCAGCGGATTGGTCAGCATGCCGGCGCGCGTGGTCGCGCCGACCAGGGTGAAGGGCTGCAGGTCGAGCTTGATCGAGCGCGCCGCCGGTCCCTCGCCGATCATGATGTCGATCTGGTAGTCCTCCATCGCCGGGTAGAGGATCTCCTCGACCACTGGCGAGAGTCGGTGGATCTCGTCGATGAACAGCACGTCGTTGGGCTCGAGGTTGGTCAGCAGCGCCGCCAGGTCCTTGGGCTTTTCCAGCACCGGACCGCTGGTCTGGCGCAGGTTGACGCCGAGCTCATGCGCGATGATGTGCGAAAGCGTCGTCTTGCCGAGTCCGGGCGGACCGAACAGCAGCACATGGTCGAGCGCCTCCTGGCGCTTCCTGGCCGCGCCGATGAAGATCTCGAGCTGCTCGCGCACCTTGGCCTGGCCCACGTATTCCTGCAGGCCCTTGGGCCGCAGCGCGCGCTCGAGCGCCTCCTCGCGGCTGGACTCGGGCGCGGCGGAGACCATGCGCGGCTGGCGCGGCGCGCGGGCGAAATCGTCGGTTTCTATGGCCATCGGTGCTTATCCCCGCTTGAAAATCACTTCGCCAGCGCCTTGAGCGCGAGCTTGATGCCCTCGCTCACCCCGACCTCGGCCGGCAGCGCCTTGAGCGCGGCGGCGGCCTCCTTCTCGTTGTAGCCGAGCGCGATCAGCGCCTGACCGATGTCGCCATGCGCATCCTCCAGCGGCAGGCCGCCGCCGGCCAGGGCGCCCAGGTCGGCGCCGAGCTTGCCCTTGAGCTCGAGCAGCAGCCGCTCGGCAGTCTTCTTGCCGATGCCCGGCACCTTGACCAGGCGACCCGGCTCCTGCGCGCTCACGGCCTGCGCCAGCTCGGCCACGCTCATGCCCGACAGCAGACTCAGCGCCATGCGCGGGCCGACGCCGCTGACCTTGATCAATTGCCGAAAGGCCTCACGTTCAGTGGCGGTCGCGAAGCCGTAGAGCAGCTGCGCGTCCTCGCGCACGACGAAATGCGTCAGCAGCGCGACCTTCTCGCCCAGATGGGGCAGGCCGTAGAAGGTGCTCATCGGCACATCGACCTCGTAGCCCACGCCGCCGCAGTCGATCAGGACCTGGGGCGGAGATTTTTCCAGCAGGGTGCCGGTGAGTTTGCCTATCATTGACGTTTTCCTTTAGCTGGAATTATCGGTTTGATTCTGCGACACCATTTCTCTCCGCCCGACAACGAGCGCATGGCCCACCTGTGCGGGCCGCTCGACAGCCATCTGCGCACGATCGAGGCTGCGCTGCAGGTCAAGGTCGCGCACCGTTTCGAGCAGTTCCGCGTCGAGGGCCCCAAGGCCAGGGCCGAACAGGCGATGGAGGTGATCCAGGCGCTGTACGAGATCGCCAAGCGCCCCATCCCCAACGAGCAGGTCCAGCTCATGCTCGCGGGCGACAGCGCCCTGCCCGAGGACAGCGTCGAGCATGTCGCGATGCAGACGAGACGCGGCGAGGTGCGCGGGCGCACCGCCAACCAGCAGCGCTACCTCGACCAGATGGCCTGCCACGACATCACCTTCGGCATCGGCCCGGCCGGCACCGGCAAGACCTACCTCGCGGTGGCCTGCGCGGTCGATGCGCTCGAGCGCAGCGCGGTGCAGCGCATCGTGCTGACGCGACCGGCGGTCGAGGCCGGCGAGCGGCTGGGCTTCCTGCCCGGCGACCTGACGCAGAAGGTCGACCCCTACCTGCGGCCGCTGTACGACGCGCTCTACGACCTGATGGGCTTCGACAAGGTGCAGAAGGCCTTCGAGCGCCAGCAGATCGAGATCGCGCCGCTGGCCTTCATGCGCGGGCGCACGCTGAATCACGCCTTCGTGATCCTCGACGAGGCGCAGAACACCACGCCCGAGCAGATGAAGATGTTCCTCACCCGCATCGGCTTTGGCAGCAAGGCCGTCATCACCGGCGACGTCAGCCAGGTCGACCTGCCGCGCACCCAGCTCAGCGGCCTGATCGATGCCGAGCGCGTCCTCAAGCGCGTGCAGGGCATCGCCTTCAACCGACTGACCAGCGCCGACGTGGTGCGCCACCCGCTGGTCGCTCGCATCGTCGATGCCTACGACAAAACCGCCCCGAAAGACTGACATGGCCCTGCCCGACCTGACCCTCTCCCTGCAATTCGCTCGCTTCGACGGCGTGGCCGAGCACCGCGCCGCGCTGCCGCGCCAGAAAGTCATGCGCTGGCTGCGCCATGCCCTGGCCGATGACGGCGAATTCACCGTGCGCATCGTCGACGCCGAGGAAGGCCAGAGCCTGAACCGCGACTACCGCGGCAAGGACTACGCGACCAATGTGCTGACCTTCGACTACGCGCAGGACCCCGTGGTGCAAGCCGACCTGGTGCTGTGCGCGCCGGTGGTCGCGCGCGAAGCCGCCGAGCAGGGCAAGACGCTGCAGCAGCATTACGCCCACCTGCTGGTGCACGGCGCGCTGCACGCCCAGGGCTGGGACCACGAAACCAGCGAGCAGGACGCCGAGGAGATGGAGGCCTACGAGATCGAGATCCTTGAAGGCCTAGGCTTCCCCAATCCCTACGCCGAATAAGGCGCCTTCATGAGCAGCCAGGGCCAGCGTGCCCGTCTCAAGGTAATGACCGCGGGCATCTTCAGCCTGCTGCTGACGCTGGGCGTGGCGCGCTTCGCGTACACGCCGCTGCTGCCGCTGATGCAGCAGCAGGCCGGGCTTGGCGTCGCCGAGGCGGGCTGGCTGGCCGCGATCAACTACGCCGGCTACCTGAGCGGCGCGCTGCTCGCGATGCTGGGCGGCGACCTGGTGCTCAAGGACCGTCTCTACCGCCTCGGACTGGTGGTGGCCGTCGCCAGCACCGCGATGATGGGGCTGAGCAACGACTTCACCATCTGGGCCATCTCGCGCTACCTCGCGGGCCTGAGCAGCGCGGCCGGCATGCTGTTCGGTGCCGGGCTGGTACTGAACTGGCTGATCCGCCATGGCCACCGCAGCGAGCTCGGCATCCACTACAGCGGCGTCGGGCTCGGCGTGGTGCTGTGCTCGGTCGCAGTGGCCTGGATGGGCGAGCACCTGGACTGGCGCGGCCAATGGCTGGCGCTGACGGCGTTCGGCGGCCTGCTCGCCATTCCCGCGTTGGCCTGGCTGCCGGTGCCGCCGCGCAGCATGGCCAGCCAGGGCGCACAGACCTGGCAGGACAGCCCACCAAGCCCGGCCTTCCTGCGCCTGTTCATGGCGGCGTATTTCTGCGCCGGCATCGGCTACGTGGTCAGCACCACCTTCATCGTCGCCATCGTCGAGCGGCTGCCAGGACTAGCGGGACAGGGCAAATGGGCCTTCCTGGCGATCGGGATCGCCGCGGCGCCCGCCAGCATCGTCTGGGACTTCGTCGCGCGGCGCATCGGCGACCTCAACGCGCTGATCACGGCCGCACTGCTGCAGATCGCAGGCATCCTGCTGCCGCTGGCCGGCGGCGGACTGGCAACGACCTTGGCCGGCGCGCTGCTGTTCGGCGGCACCTTCGTCGGCATCGTGAGCCTGGTGCTGACGATGGCCGGGCGCTACTACCCCGGCCGTCCAGCCAAGATGATGGGCAAGATGTCGCTCGCCTACGGCAGCGCGCAGATCGTCGGTCCGGCCGTGACCGGCTGGCTCGCGACCCGCTTCGGCAGCTACCAGTCCGGGCTCTACCTGGCGGCGGGCATCATGCTGCTGGGCACCGCCTTGCTGCTGCTGCTCAAGCGCGTGCCGCTCAGGCCAGTAAGCGCACCTTGACGCTGCGGCCCTTGATGCGACCGGCGGCCAGCCTGGCCTCGGCCTGCTTGGCGATGGCGCGCTCGACGGCGACATAGGTCGAGAACTCGTTGATGTTGATCTTGCCGATCTGCTCGCGCGTGTAGCCCAGCTCGCCGGTCAGCGCGCCGAGCACGTCGCCAGCGCGGATCTTCTCCTTGCGTCCGCCCAGGATCTGCAACGTCGCCATCGGCGGGCGCAGCGGGCCACCCGGCGCCTGGGTCAGGCTGTCCAGCGGCTGCCAGGCGACCTCGCGGCCCTGCAATTGCTCGATCTTGCCGACCGAGCCCATCTCGTCCAGGCTGGCCAAGGTAAGCGCCAGGCCCTCGGCCTCGCCGCGGCCGGTGCGGCCGATGCGGTGGATATGCACCTCGGCGTCGGGCGTGCAGTCGACGTTGATCACCGCGTCGAGCTGGGCGATGTCGAGCCCGCGCGCCGCGACATCGGTCGCCACCAGCACCGAGCAGCTGCGGTTGGCGAACTGCACCAGCACCTGGTCGCGCTCGCGCTGATCCAGCTCGCCGTAGAGCGCCAGCGCCGCGAAGCCCTGGCCCTGCAGCAGCGCGACCAGGTCGCGGCATTGCTGCTTGGTGTTGCAGAAGGCCAGCGTCGACTCAGGCCGGAAATGGTTCAGCAGCCGCGCGACCACCGACAGCCGCTCGCTGTTCTTCACCTCGTAGAAATGCTGGCGGATCTTATCGGCCGCATGCTGGGCCTGCACCTTGACGGTCTGCGGCGCGCGCATGAACTGCGCCGCCAACCGGTCCACCCCTTCCGGATAGGTGGCCGAGAACAACAGGGTCTGGCGGTCCGCCGGACAGAGCTTGGCAACCTGGGCGATGTCGTCGAAGAAGCCCATGTCGAGCATGCGATCAGCCTCGTCGAGCACCAGGGTGCGCACGGCAGCCAGGCTCAGGTGGCCGCGCTCCAGGTGATCGAGGATGCGGCCCGGCGTGCCGACCACCACATGGGCGCCATGCTCCAGGCTCAGGGTCTGGCCACGCAGCGCGACACCGCCGCACAGCGTCACGACCTTGATGTTGCCATGCGCGCGCGCCAGGCGACGGATCTCGAGCGTGACCTGGTCGGCCAGCTCGCGCGTCGGGCACAGCACCAGCGCCTGCACCTGCCACTGCGCCGGATCGAGCTTCTCGACCAGCGGGATGCCGAAGGCCACCGTCTTGCCGCTGCCGGTGCTGGCCTGGGCGATCAGGTCCTGGCCGGCCAAGGCCAGCGGCAGGCTAGCGGACTGGATCGCCGTCATCGCGCGGTAGCCGAGCTGCTCCAGGTTGTCCAGGGTGGAGACGGCCAGCGGCAGCTGGCTGAAGGCGGCGCCAGCGGCCGGGTTTTTCAGGGATTCGTTCATCGCGCGATTATCGGCGGGAGGGCCCGTTGGCAACAGGGCCGAGGGGCACCGGGCGACGATTTCTGCTCGAAGCATGAGGAGCTTGGTGCCACACCCGAAGCAACAGGGCCGAGGTGGCGCCGGGTGACGATTTCTGCTCGCAGCATGAGGAGCCCGGCGTCACCCCGGCCCTGGAGCGCACAACTCTTCAGCAATGCTGGCGGATGAAATGCAGCGAATGCAGGTAGTGGTAGGCGATCTGCTCGTCCCGGTAACGGTAGCGCTCGCCGACCGGACAGGCATTGCGTGCCAGGCAACGATCCTGGCAGGACGAGCCAGGCTGCTTGCGATGGTCCAGGCAAGCCTGCAGCCGCCAGCCGCCGGTTTGCTCAGTGGCCAGCGCACCGGCCGGACAGGCGCTGATGCAGGGCTTGTCCACGCAAGCGGCGCAGGGCGATCCGAGCTCGCGCCTGGACGTGACGGGCAAAGCGGTATCGGCCAGCAGGACCGCACGGTAGGCGAACCAGCTGCCCCATTCGGCATCGACGCCGACCCAGAACGGCGAAGCCTGGTGCCAGCCTGCCAGCGCGCCCAGCCGCTGCAGCCCGACCGGCACCGATCCAGGAAAGACCTGTTGCCATTCATGGTCCGGCAGCGCCTGCGCCATCCAGGCCACGACCCGCTCGGTCACGAACTGGTCCACCGGATGGGCGCCATGCATGCCGCGCCGCTGCAGCGCGTCCCAGAAATCGCGCCCCAGGTGCCCGATCAGGATCAGCTGGCGAAAACGCGCGCGCCCGGCACCGTCAAGGCCAAGCGGCGCCAGCAGCTCGGGCGGCAAATCGGCCAGGTCGAACACCGCCTGCAGGTTCAGGCCATGCTGGTCCAGCCCGGCAAACACCGATTCACCCGGCTCAGGCATTCATCTGCAGCGGTATCGTCACCGGCCCGTCGTTGACCAGCTGCACCTTCATGTCGGCCGCGAAGCGCCCGGTCTGCACGACTGGGTGAGCGGCACGCGCCTGCGCGACGACATAGTCGTAGAGCCGGCGGCCCTCGTCGGGCGCGGCGGCCTGGCCGAAGCTGGGCCGGTTGCCGCCCGAGGTATCGGCCGCCAGCGTGAACTGGCTCACCAGCAGCAGGCCGCCACCGATGTCCTGCAGGCTGCGGTTCATCTTGCCAGCCTCGTCCGAGAAGATGCGCAGCTTGAGCAGCTTGGCCAGCAGCTTGTCGGCGATGGCCTCGGTGTCGCCGCGCTCGGCGCACAACAGCACCAGCAGGCCCTGGCCGATCTCGCCGATCAGCTCGCCCTCGACCGTGACCCGGGCTTCGCTGACGCGCTGCAAGACGGCCTTCATGCCAGCGTCACGCGCGCGAACTTGCGCTTGCCGACCTGGACCACGAAGGTGCCGGCGTCGAGCTTGAGACCCTTGTCGCTGACGACCGCGCCGTCGATGCGCACGCCACCGCCGTCGATCAGGCGGTTGGCCTCACTGGTCGACGGAGCCAGGCCGGCCGACTTCAGCAAGGCGCCGATGCCCAGCGGCGCGCCCGACAGCGCGACCTCGGGGATCTCGTCGGGCACCCCGCCCTTGCTGCGGTTGATGAAGTCCTGCTCGGCCGCGTCGGCCGCCGCCGCGCTGTGGAAGCGCGCGGTGATCTCCTTGGCCAGCGCGACCTTGGCGTCCTTCGGGTTGGCGCCCTGGGCCACCGCGGCCTTGAGCGCGGCGATCTCGGCCTCGCTGCGGAAGGACAGCAGGGTGTACCACTTCCACATCAGCGTGTCGCTGATCGACAGCACCTTGGCGAACATGGTGTTGGCCGGTTCGGTGATGCCGATGTAGTTGTTCTTCGACTTCGACATCTTGTCGACGCCGTCCAGGCCTTCCAGCAGCGGCATGGTCAGGATGCACTGCGGCTCCTGGCCGTACTCCTGCTGCAGATGGCGACCCATCAGCAGGTTGAACTTCTGGTCGGTACCGCCGAGCTCGAGGTCGGATTTCAGCGCAACCGAGTCGTAGCCCTGCATCAGCGGATAGAGGAACTCGTGCACCGAGATCGGCGTGCCGGCCTTGAAGCGATCGTGGAAGTCGTTGCGCTCCATCATGCGCGCGACCGTGTACTTGGCCGAGAGCTGGATCATGCCCATCGAGCCCAGCGGCAGGCACCATTCGCTGTTGTAGCGGATCTCGGTCCTGGCGGGATCGAGCACCAGGCTGGCCTGCTTGTAGTAGGTCTCGGCGTTGAGCTTGATCTGCTCGGGGGTGAGCGGCGGACGCGTGCTGTTGCGGCCCGACGGGTCGCCGATCAGGCTGGTGAAGTCGCCGATCAGGAAGATCACCTGGTGCCCCAGGTCCTGCAACTGGCGCATCTTGTTGAGCACCACGGTGTGGCCGATGTGGATGTCGGGCGCGGTCGGGTCCAGGCCGAGCTTGATGCGCAGCGGCTGGCCGCTGGCCTCGCTCTTGACCAGCTTCTTGATCCAGTCCGCCTCGGGAATCAGCTCCTCGCAGCCACGGCGGGTCACGGCCAGCGCGTGCCGGACCCGGTCGGACAGCACGGGCACAGCCTGGCCAGTTGTCAGATCTGCGTCTTTCCCGGACTCAACTTGTTCATTCATAAGGTTTTTTCCAGTTGCGGCTTTCTCTGGCCTAGGTAAAATAGACGGATGTCTCAAACCGGGATTTTAGTTGGCGCGCCTCTGGCCTATTGGCAGGCGCTGCTGTTCCCGGTATGCACCGCGTTACTGGCGGCCGACTTCCCCCTTATCGCAGCGGCCGCATTCCGCCCGCTGCCACCGGATCTACTTTTTGATGAAGCAACGTTTCGAACTGCTGGTGCAAACCATGCAGCGCCACCCGCGCCGTCTGATGGCCGGGCTGGGCGCCCTGCTGCTGGGCACCGGCGTCACCGCGGTCGCGGTGGCCCCACTGGCACCCGATGCCGCCGATCTGCCGGTCCAGCAGGTGATCGAGCCGGTCACGCCGGTGCCGGCCGCGGCGCCGGCACAGGGCAAGCCGCCGGCCCGCTTCGAGCTGTTCAACAGCGACCTGACCCGGCGCAACGACTCGGTCCAGAGCCTGCTCAAGCGACTCGGGGTCAGCGACAGCGAAGCCGTGACCTTCCTGGCACGCGATCCGGTCACGCGCCGCCTGCTGCTCGATGGCCCGGCCGGCAAGCTGGCCTCGACGCGCACCAGCGACAAGGGCAAGCTGCTCGAGCTGCGGGTGCTCTGGCCAGCCAAGAACGGCAAGGAATTTGCCCGCCTACGGATTGATCGTGGTGCCAAGGGCCTGCAGTCCAAGCTGGAAATGGGCCCGCTGCAGCGCAAGGTGCGGTTGGCCGGTGCCACCATACGCAGCAGCCTGTTCGAGGCCACCGATGCCGCCAAGCTGCCCGACAGCGTGGCGGAACAGTTGGCCGACGTATTCGCCGGCGAGATCGACTTCCGGCGCGACCTCGCCCCGGGCGACCGCTTCCAGGTCGCCTACGAGACCTTCGAGGCCGAGGGCGAAGTGCTGAGCTTCGGCCAGCTGCTGGGCGCCGAATTCGTCAACCGCGGCCAGAAGCACCAGGTGATCTGGTTCCATGAGCCTGGCAGCAAGGGGGCCTTCTACAGCCCGGACGGCCAGAGCCTCAAGCGGGCCTTCCTGGCCTCGCCGCTGGCGTTCTCGCGCGTCAGCAGCCGCTACGGCATGCGCTTCCATCCGATCTCGGGCCGCGAGACGCCCCATCTGGGCGTGGACTTCGCCGCCCCCACCGGCACCCCGGTGCGCTCGGTCGGCGACGGCAAGGTCAGCTTCGCCGGCTGGAAGAACGGCTACGGCAACATCGTGATCGTGCAGCACAGCGACCAGAAATCGACCGCCTATGCCCACCTGAGCCGCATCGGCGTGCGCCAGGGCCAGTCGGTCGAACAGGGCGCGCTGATCGGCGCCGTCGGCAGCACCGGCGCCTCGACCGGGCCACACCTGCACTTCGAATACCTGGTGCGCAACCAGCACCAGGACCCGCTGACCCTGGCGCGCGATGGCGGCAGCCAGACGGTGACGGCCAGCGCCAAGGCCGAATTCAAGCGCCAGGCCCAGGCCATCCGCCAGCAGCTCGACGCCGCCGCCACGGTGGTGCAAGCCAGCGCCGAGTAAGCCTTGTCCAGCTCTTGCGCCAGCCCGGCGCTCTACATCGGCCTGATGTCCGGCACCTCGCTCGACGGGGTGGACGGCGTGCTGATCGACTTCGCGGCCCGGCCCGCGCGCGTGTTGGCCAGCCATGGCCTGCCCCTGCCGCCCGGGCTGCGCGCCGAACTGCTCGCGCTCAATGCCAGCGGAGCGGATGAACTGCATCGCGCGGCGGTCGCGGCGCACCAGCTGACCCTGGTCTATGCCGAGGTGGTGCGGGCGCTGCTGGGCGCCAGCGGCCTCGAGGCCAGCGCGGTGCGGGCGATCGGCGCCCATGGCCAGACGGTACGCCACCACCCGCCCGGGGCCTGGCTGCGCGGCCGCCGGGTCGATGCGCAGGACCCCGGTTTTCCGCCCTACACCCTGCAGCTCAACCAGCCCGCGCTGCTGGCCGAACTCGGCGGCATCGCCGTGGTCGCCGACTTCCGCAGCCGCGACATCGCCGCTGGCGGCCAGGGTGCGCCACTGGTGCCGGCCTTCCACCGCGAGGTGTTCGGCCAGGCTGGATCGTCGGTCGCGGTCGTCAACATCGGTGGCATCGCCAATGTCACGGCGCTCACCAGCGACGGCCGGGTGCTGGGACTGGACACCGGCCCCGGCAACATGCTGCTCGACCTCTGGTGCGCGCGCCATACCGGGGCGCGCTACGACCGTGGCGGCGCCTGGGGCGCGAGCGGCCGGGCCGACCCGGCGCTGCTGGCCAGGCTGCTGGCAGAACCCTATTTCGCGCTGCAGGGCATCAAGAGCACCGGGCGCGACCTGTTCCACGCCGACTGGCTGCAGCGCCAGCTGCAGGGCTTCGAGGCCCTGGCGCCGGCCGATGTGCAGGCCACCCTGGTCGAGCTGACCGCGCGCAGCATAGCCCAGGCGCTGCGCGATCTGCCCTGGGGCGAGGCGGAGCTGTCCGAACTGCTGGTCTGCGGCGGCGGCGCCTGCAACGACGCGCTGATGGCCGCGCTGCGCCGCGAGTTGGCGCCCTGCCCGGTACTGACGACCGCCGAACGCGGCTGGCCGGTCGACCTGGTCGAGGCCGCCGCCTTTGCCTGGCTGGCCTGGCAGGCACTGGAAGGCCGGCCGGGCAACCTGAGCGCGGTCACCGGTGCCGCCGGACCGCGCATCCTGGGCGCGATCTACCCAGCCTGAGTCCCGCGGCAGGCCGCAGCGCGACAAGGCCCAGAGGGAGGCCAGAAACGCAAAAGCCCGCCGACGGCAGGTCGGCAGGCTTTAGGCGGATGTGCGCTGGCGCGGCAGGCCGGACCCGGCCCGGCTGGCGTCAGACGCTGAAGCTGGAACCGCAGCCGCAGGTGGTGCTGGCGTTCGGGTTCTTGATCACGAACTGCGCGCCCTGCAGGTCTTCCTTGTAGTCGATCTCGGCGCCGACCAGGTACTGGTAGCTCATGGCGTCGATCAGCAGCGAGACGCCGTTCTTGCTCATCACCGTGTCGTCCTCGTTGACGATCTCGTCGAAGGTGAAGCCGTACTGGAAGCCCGAGCAGCCGCCACCCTGGACGAAGACGCGCAGCTTGAGGTCGGGATTGCCCTCCTCGGCGATCAGGTCGGCCACCTTGATCGCGGCGCTGTCGGTGAAGACCAGCGGGGCGGGCATTTCGGTATCAACGGCAACGGCTTGTTCGCTCATGGTGTGCAACCCTAGAAATCAGAAGAATGGTTAATACTATAGCAAAAAACTCGGGTATAGCTTGCGGCAAGGCCCGTGATACCGATGCAGGCAACAGGGTCTTTACGGACAGGCCATAAAAAAACCGCCCTCCAGCGCGGGGCTGGCAGGCGGTCTTTTGCAGCAGGGCTGGCGAATTAACGCTTGCTGAACTGCTTGGCGCGGCGTGCGGAACGCAGACCGACCTTCTTACGCTCGACTTCGCGGGCGTCGCGGGTCACGAAACCAGCAGCGCTCAGTGCGGGCTTGAGGGCCGCATCGTAGTCGATCAGGGCGCGGGTGATGCCGTGACGCACTGCACCTGCCTGGCCGGATTCACCGCCGCCGTGCACGTTGACTTGCACGTCGAAGGCTTCCAGGTTCTCGGTCAGGGCCAGCGGTTGCTTGGCGATCATGATCGAGGTTTGGCGACCGAAGAAAGCTTCGATGTCCTTGCCGTTGACCGTGATCTTGCCAGAGCCTTTTTTCAGAAACACGCGGGCGACGCTGGATTTGCGACGGCCGGTGCCATTGTTCCAATCACCAATCATGGCAGCTCCTTAGATGTCCAACACTTTGGGTTGCTGGGCGGTGTGCGGGTGCTCAGCACCACCGTACACCTTGAGCTTCTTGATCATGGCGTAGCCGAGCGGGCCCTTGGGCAGCATGCCCTTGACGGCCTTCTCCAGCGCGCGGCCGGGGTGCTTGGCTTGCAGATCGCGGAAGTTGGTGCCGTAGATACCGCCCGGGAAACCCGAGTGACGGTAGTACACCTTGTCCAGGGCCTTGGTGCCCGTGACCTTCAGCTTGGCTGCGTTGACGACGACGATGAAATCGCCGGTGTCGACGTGAGGGGTATAAATGGCCTTGTGCTTGCCGCGCAGACGGAGTGCCACTTCGCTGGCGACACGTCCGAGCACCTTATCGGTGGCGTCAACCACAAACCACTCGTGCACAACCTCAGCGGGCTTGGCGCTGACAGTAGTCTTTTGCATAAGTTTCTCTTTGAAAGAGTGAGGTTTGGCGGGCTCTTTTCCACGGTCGGTGCTTCTCTGGAGGAAGCCTCTTAGGTGGGGATGAACTTCGCCGCGGAGCCCATGGATCGCTGCGAAGCCCTCCATTATAGGTTGGGGCTTCAACTATGGCAAGGATGACTGCTCACCCAGCCGAACATACAATCGCCACACCACCCGAGCGTGGGGCGAGCATCCGCGTGGGTGCGGGATTGCCGCAAGCCTCATCGAAAGACAATCTCTATGCGCACTGAACTGAAGCTGGCCGTGCTGGCCGCCGCCGTGACCCTGGCGGCTTGCGGCAAGAAAGAAGAAGCCGCTACTCCTGTAAGCCCTGCAGCTGCACCGGCTGCCGACCAGCTGGTGGTGAAGATCGGCCATGTCGGCGCGACCAGCGGCCAGGTGGCCCATCTGGGCAAGGACAACGAGAACGGCGCCCGGCTGGCGGTCGAGGAGCTCAACGCCGCCGGCATCAAGATCGGCGACAAGAGCGCCAAGTTCGAGCTGCTGGCAGAGGACGACGCCGCCGACCCCAAGCAGGCCACGGCTGCCGCGCAGAAGCTGGTCGATGCCAAGGTCAATGGCGTCATCGGCCACCTGACCTCGGGCACCACCCTGCCCGCCTCTCAGGTCTACAACGGCGCCGGCATCCCGCAGATCACGCCCTCGTCGACCAACCCCAAGATCACCCGCCAGGGTTATGCCGGTGCCTTCCGACTGGTGGCCGACGACACACAACAGGGCGGCGCCCTGGGTCGCTACTCGGTCGAGACGCTCAAGGCCAAGACCGTGGCCGTGATCGACGACCGCACCGCCTACGGCCAGGGCCTGGCTGACGAATTCGCGAAGGCCGCCGCTGCCGCTGGCGCCCAGGTGGTGGGCCATGAGTTCACCAACGACAAGGCCACCGACTTCAAGGCCATCCTGACCACGATCAAGGCCAAGCAGCCCGACGTGATCTTCTTCGGTGGTATGGACTCGGCCGGCGGCCCGATGCTGCGCCAGATGAAGCAGCTCGGCATCAAGGCCAAGCTGGTCGGCGGCGACGGCCTGTGCACCGGCGAGATGATCAAGCTCTCGGCCGAGGCACTGGGCAACGACCAAGTCTACTGCGTCGAGGCCGGCGGCGTCGATGGCGCCGAAGTCAACGACAACGAGAAGTTCCGCACTGCCTTCAAGGCCAGGTACCAGGCCGATGTGCAGGCCTATGCGGCCTATGCCTACGACGGCGTCAAGCTGCTGGCCCAGGCCATGCAGGCGGCCGGTTCGGCCGAACCCGCCAAGTACCTGCCGGAGCTCAAGAAGATCCAGTACCAGGGCGCTTCCGGCAAGGTGGAGTTCGACGAGCAGGGTGGCCGCAAGAATGCCGCGCTGACCCTCTACACCTTCAGGAACGGTGCCCGCGCCCAGCTGGCGATCATCCGCTGACCGGACTGCCGGCCGGCACGACGGCGTCAGCCAGGCCTGCCATCCATGCGCCCGCCCTCCGGCGGGCAGCTACGACCCACTGAAAAAAATCATCATCATGCGTACTGAAATCAAGCTCATCGCCCTGGCTGCCAGCGTGGCCCTGGCCGCCTGCGGCAAGAAGGAAGAAGCCCAGGCACCTGGCGCCGCCCCGGCCGCCGAACAGCTGGTCGTGAAGATCGGCCATGTCGGCCCGACCAGCGGCCCGGTGGCACATTTCGGCCAGGACACCGAAAACGGCGCCCGCCTGGCGGTCGAGGAGCTCAACGCAGCCGGCATCAAGATCGGCGACAAGAGCGCCAAGTTCGAGCTGCTGGCCGAGGACGATGCCGCCGATCCCAAGCAGGGCGCCGCCGCCGCGCAGAAGCTGGTCGACGCCAAGATCAACGGCGTGGTCGGTCATGTGACCTCGGGCACCACCCTGCCGGCCTCGAAGATCTACAACGACGCCGGCATCCCGCAGATCACGCCCTCGTCGACCAACCCCAAGATCACCCGCCAGGGCTATGCCGGCGTATTCCGCCTGGTGGCCGACGACACCCAGCAGGGTGGCGCCATGGGCCGCTATTCGGTCGAGACGCTCAAGGCCAAGACCGTGGCCGTGATTGACGACCGCAGCGCCTACGGCCAGGGCCTGGCTGACGAGTTCGAGAAGGCCGCCGCCGCTGCTGGCGCCCAGGTGCTGGCCCATGAGTTCACCAACGACAAGGCGACCGACTTCAAGGCCATCCTGACCACGATCAAGGCCAAGAAGCCCGACGTGATCTTCTTCGGCGGCATGGACTCGGTCGGCGGCCCGATGCTGCGCCAGATGAAGCAGCTCGGCATTCCGGCCAAGCTGGTCGGCGGCGACGGCCTGTGCACCGCACAGATGATCCAGCTCTCGGCCGAGGCGCTGGGCGACGACCGGGTCTACTGCGTCGAGGCCGGCGGCGTCGACGGCGACGAGGTCAGCGGCAACGAGAAGTTCCGCGCCGCCTTCAAGGACAAGTACAAGGTCGAGGTCCAGGCCTACTCGCCCTACGCCTACGACGGCGTCAAGCTGCTGGCCCAGGCCATGCAGGCGGCCGGTTCGGCCGAACCCGCCAAGTACCTGCCGGAGCTCAAGAAGATCCAGTACCAGGGCGCTTCCGGCAAGGTGGAGTTCGACGAGAAGGGCGACCGCAAGAACGCCGCGCTGACCCTCTACACCTTCAGGAACGGTGCCCGCGCCCAGCTGGCCGTGATCCGCTGATCGACGAGCCCCAAGCGGCAGCGCTCCGAGAACGGCCCAGCAGGGCCGTTTTTCATTTCAGGCTGGCGCCCCCTTGCGTTACCATCCGCCCCATGTTCAGTTACCGCCACGCCTTCCACGCGGGCAACCACGCCGACGTGCTCAAGCACATGACGCTGGTCGCCATCCTGCAATACATGGGTCAGAAAGACACCGGCTTCACCGTGGTCGACACCCACGCTGGCGCGGGCGTCTATCGCCTGGACCAGGACCACGCGCGCAAGTCGGCCGAGTCCGATGCCGGCATCTTCCGCCTGCTGGCCGCCGTCGAGGCCGCCAAGGCCGGCAGCCAGCCGGTGCCCGAGCTGGTGAAGAACTACCTGCAGCAGGTGCGCAGCTTCAACCAGGGCAAGGACCTGCGCGTCTACCCCGGATCGCCCTGGATCAGCCAGGCGCTGCTGCGCCCGCAGGACAAGCTCAAGCTGTTCGAGGTCCATCCGACCGACTCGCGCCTGCTGGATCGGCAGGTGGCCGAGCTCGAGCGCGGCAAGCAGATCGAGGTGCTGCGCCGCAACGGCTTCGAGGGTCTGCGCTCGCTGCTGCCGACGCCAACAAGACGCGGCCTGGTGCTGATCGACCCGAGCTACGAGCTCAAGACCGACTACGCGGCCGTGATCGACTGCCTGGAGGAGGCGTTGCAGCGCTTCCCGACCGGCAGCTACGCGGTCTGGTATCCGGTGATCGGGCGCCCGGAGGCGCATTCACTGGCGCGCAAGCTCAAGGCCATGAGCCAGCGCCTGCAGCGCAGCTGGGTGCAGGCGGAACTCAACGTGGGCCTGACCCCGACCGAAGGCACCAGCGCCCAGGTCGCGCAGGGTCGCGCCCATACCGCAATGCGCGCCAGCGGCATGCATGTGATCAATCCGCCCTTCACGCTCGCCGCGCAGCTGCGCGAGGCACTGCCCTTCGTGACCGAGGCGCTGCAGGACCCTATCGGTTCCGGCTGGACGGTCGAGAGCGGCAACTACTGAGGACTGGCCGAACGGGGAGCCAGCTCCCCGGCTGCCGGCCTGGCGGGCATCTGCTGCACGATCTGGACCTCGGAGATGCCGTGCCCCTTGATGCCCAGCGCGGCCGCCGCCGCGTGGCTCAGGTCGATGATGCGGTTCTTCAGGTGCGGGCCACGGTCAACGATGCGGACCGCCACCTCGCGCCCGGTCTGCAGGCTGCGCACGATGACCCGGGTACCGAAGGGCAAGGTCTTGTGCGCGGCGGTCAGCTCGTTCATGTCGTAGCGCTCGCCGCTGGCGGTCTTGCGGCCATGCAGCATGTTGGCCAGGAAGGACGCCGTGCCCTGCTCGAGCACCAGCGGCTCGGACTTGGCGCCGGCCAGCCAGTCGGCGCCCGCATGCAGCGAGTCCTGCACCACGCCCTTGGCCTGGCGCAGCAGCTCGGCGGGTGCCAGGCCATGGTGAGCCGAGGCGGTGGGCGCGGCCGTGAGCGCCGGCACCGGGGTCGCCGGGCTAGCCGCGACGGGCTCGGCCGCCTGCAGCGGCGCCAGGCCCAGCAGCAGCCAGGCTGCTGCGGGCCAGCGCCAGCCGGCTGATCCGCCCAATCGGCGCAGCCAGCGGACGGCGAGCGGCAGAAGGAAATGAGACAGTTGGCGCAAAGGCAAGCTCCAGGCGTCAGGGACACCTGGCCGAATTTAACCCAGATCGAGCCGGCGCAGGATTTCCAGCACCGGTGCGCTCTGGTTCATGGTGTAGAAATGCAGCCCCGGCACGCCGGCATTGCGCAGCTGGTCGCACAGGTCGGTCACCACGTCGAGGCCGAAGGCCTTGATCGACTCGGTGTCATCGCCATAGGCCTGCAGGCGCAACCGGATCCAGCGCGGGATCTCGGCGCCGCAGCTGTCGGCAAAGCGCAGCAAGCCGGCGGAATTGGTGATCGGCATGATGCCCGGCACCACCGGCACCTCGGCGCCGAGCTTGTACGCGTCGTCGACGAAGCGGAAATAAGCATCGCTGTTGAAGAAGAACTGCGTGATCGCCGAGCTGGCACCGGCCTTGACCTTGGCGGCATAAGCCTGCAGGTCGGCGTCTGGCGACTTGGCCTGCGGATGCGTCTCGGGATAGGCGGCCACCTCCAGGTGGAAATGGTCGCCGGTTTCGGCACGGATGAAGGCCACCAGATCGGCGGCATAGCGGAACTCGCCCATCGCGCCATAGCCGCTGGGCAGATCGCCACGCAAGGCCACCAGGCGACGCAGGCCCATGGACTTGAACAAGGCCAGCTTTTCCCGCACCGACTCGCGCGAGGCACCGACGCAGGTGAAATGCGAGGCGCCCTGCTGGCCCTCGTCCAGGATCGCCTGCACGGTCTGCAGCGTGCCGTCCTGCGTCGAGCCACCGGCGCCATAGGTCACCGAGCAGAACTCGGGCTTGGCGACGTAGAGCTGCTGGCGCACCACGTGCAGCTTGGCTGCGCCCTCGGGCGTCTTGGGCGGAAAGAATTCGAAACTCAGGGGCAGGCCCATACAAAAAACTCCCGGTTGCCGTCACCACCGGTGATCGGACTTTCAAAGTAATCGAGCACGCGCCAGCCCAGGGCGGCGCAGGCCTGGCGCATGCGCGCCTCGACCAGCGCGTAGCTGGCCGGATCGCGCACCAGGCCGCCCTTGCCGATCTGCTCGGGCTGCAGCTCGAACTGCGGCTTGACCAGCATCAGCAGGTGGCCGTCGGCCTTGAGCAGCGGCGCAATCGCCGGCCAGACCAGGGTCTGCGAGATGAAGGACAGGTCGCCCACGACCAGGTCGAAGGGCGGTGCCGCCGGCTCGCCGCCCGCAGCGACCAGCGCCTCGGCGCTCAGCTCGCGCGCATTGAGCTTCTCGACGCAGACCACGCGCGGATCGGCGCGCAGCCGCTCGTTGAGCTGGCCATGGCCGACATCGACGCCGACCACGTTCGCCGCGCCCTGCTGCAGCAGGCAGTCGGTGAAGCCACCGGTGCTCTGCCCGACATCGAGGCAACGCAGCCCCGCGACCGGCTGCCCGGTGCGCTGCAAGGCGCCCTCGAGCTTGAGACCGCCGCGCGAGACATAGCGCGACTCGGCCGCGTCAGCCAGCTGCAGCTCGGCCGCCTCCGGCACCGGGTCACCGTTCTTGGTAACGGTCTTCCAGGCGCCGGAACCGACGCGCCAGCGCAGGCCGGCCGCGATCAGGCGCTGCGCCTGCGAGCGCGAGGCCGCCAGGCCGCGCTCGACCAGCAGCTGGTCGGCCCGCATCAGTAGCGGTAGCTGTCGGGCTTGTAGGGGCCCTGCTTGGGCACGCCGATGTAGGCGGCCTGCTCGTCGCTGAGTTCGGTCAGCATGGCACCGACCTTCTTCAGGTGCAGGCGCGCGACCTTCTCGTCCAGGTGCTTGGGCAGCACATAGACCTTGCCCACGTCATAGCCTTCGGGGTGAGTGAACAGCTCGATCTGGGCGATGGTCTGGTTGGCGAAGGACGAGCTCATCACGAAGCTCGGGTGGCCGGTGCCGCAGCCCAGGTTGACCAGTCGGCCCTTGGCCAGCAGGATGATGCGCTTGCCGTCCGGGAAGATCACGTGGTCGACCTGGGGCTTGATCTCTTCCCACTGGCAGTTTTCTTCCAGCCTGGCGACCTGGATCTCGTTGTCGAAGTGGCCGATGTTGCAGACGATGGCCTGGTCCTTCATGGCCGCCATGTGCTCGAAGGTGATGACGTCGCGGTTGCCGGTGGTGGTCACGAAGATGTCGGCCTTGTCGGCAGCCCATTCCATGGTCACGACCTTGTAGCCTTCCATCGCGGCCTGCAGGGCGTTGATCGGGTCGATCTCGGTGACCCAGACCTGGGCCGACAGCGCGCGCAGCGCCTGGGCCGAGCCCTTGCCCACGTCGCCGTAGCCGCAGACCACCGCGACCTTGCCGGCGATCATGACGTCGGTGGCGCGCTTGATGCCGTCGACCAGCGACTCGCGGCAGCCGTACAGGTTGTCGAACTTGCTCTTGGTGACCGAGTCGTTGACGTTGATGGCGCGGAACATCAGCGTGCCCTTGACCGACATTTCCTTCAGGCGGTGCACGCCGGTGGTGGTTTCCTCGGTCACGCCGATGATCTGGGCGCTCTTGCGGCTGTACCAGCTGGCGTCCTCGGCCAGCTTGGCCTTGATCGCGGCGAACAGGATGCGCTCTTCCTCGCTGCCCGGGTTGGCCAGCACCGACGGGTCGCGCTCGGCCTGCTTGCCCAGGTGCATCAGCAGGGTGGCATCGCCGCCGTCGTCGAGGATCATGTTCGGGCCCTCGCCCTCGCTGCCGGCGGGGCCGAAGTCGAAGATGCGGTGGGTGTAGTCCCAGTAGTCGACCAGGGTCTCGCCCTTGACGGCGAACACCGGGGTGCCGGCAGCGGCGATCGCGGCAGCGGCATGGTCCTGGGTCGAGAAGATGTTGCACGAGGCCCAGCGCACCTGGGCGCCGAGCGCCTGCAGGGTCTCGATCAGCACGGCGGTCTGGATCGTCATGTGCAGCGAGCCGGTGATGCGCGCGCCCTTCAGCGGCTGCTTGGCAGCGAATTCCTCGCGGATCGCCATCAGGCCGGGCATCTCGGTCTCGGCGATCTTGATTTCCTTGCGGCCCCAGGCGGCCAGGCCGATGTCGGCGATCACGCAGTCGGTATGGACGGGGTTCTTGAGCGGTGCGTTCATGATTGAGCTTTCCAACAGTTTGAATCGACCACCGGACGGGTCGTGCTGGAGGAAAAGCCTGCACTCACGCCACGCCAGTGGGTGAGCGCCGTTGTTTGTGCCCGACCCGCCACGAGGGGGAGGGGGAAATCCGAGCCTCGCTCGGGCCTTGCGCCCGGGCTGCAACGCTCCTCGGAATACGGGCATTATAAAGAACACGGGCAGTTCCTATAATTCCCCTTCAAACAACCCGGTCCACCATCTTGAGTACGTCGTCATCCCATACCCCGCAAGCCTTGACCCTGGTAGCCGCCGAGATGCGCACCGTCGACCAGGTGATCCAGCAACGCCTGAACAGCGACGTGCCCCTGGTCGGCCAGGTGGCGCAATACATCATCAGCGCCGGCGGCAAGCGGGTACGCCCTGCCCTGCTGCTGCTGACCTGCGGTGCGCTCGGCTGCGAGCATCCCGAGCGCCACAACATGGCGGCCGTGGTCGAGTTCATCCATACCGCCACCTTGCTGCATGACGACGTGGTCGACGAGTCCACCTTGCGGCGCGGACGCGACACCGCCAACGAGGTGTTCGGCAACGCCGCCAGCGTACTGGTCGGTGACTTTCTCTACACCCGCGCCTTCCAGATGATGGTGGCGCCGGGCGACCTGCGCATCCTCGAGATCCTGGCCGAGGCGACCAACGTGATCGCCGAGGGCGAGGTGCAGCAGCTCATGAACATGCACGATGCCTCGCTCGACGAGCAGGCCTATCTGCGCGTGATCCGGGCCAAGACCGCCAAGCTGTTCGAGGCCAGCAGCCGGCTGGCCGCCATCCTGGCCGGTGCCGACGCGCAGACCGAGGCGCATTGTGCCGACTACGGCCAGGCGCTCGGCGCGGCGTTCCAGATCATCGACGACGTGCTGGACTACGAGGGCGATGCCGCCGAGCTCGGCAAGAACCTGGGCGACGACCTGCGCGAAGGCAAGGTCACTCTGCCGGTGATCTGCACGCTGCAGCGCTGCAACGCAGCGCAGGCCGAACTGATCCGCGACGCGATCGAACAAGGTCAGACCGAGCGGCTGGAAGAGATCAGCGCGATCGTGCGCAGCTGCGGCGGCCTGGAAGATGCCCGCCGCGCCGCCCGGAACGAGGCGCAGCGCGCGATCGATGCGGCGCGCGCCCTGCCGGCCAATCCCTGGTCCGAAGCGATGGTGGACCTGGCAGCCTCGCTGCTCGAACGCCGGACTTAATCGAAGCTCGCACGAAAATCTCAAAAAGTCGTGCTACAATGCATTTCTCAGCTGATCTGAAGCGAACGCCAAGACAGCAAATCGGAATGTAGCGCAGCCTGGTAGCGCACTTCGTTCGGGACGAAGGGGTCGGAGGTTCGAATCCTCTCATTCCGACCAAAAACATCGACGGGTTACAGTCTTAGCGGCTGTAGCCCGTTTTGCTTTTCAGACCTACGACCCGTAGGCAATCCGGCCAATCGGTGACCGGATTCGGGTCAATGGAGCCAGAAGCCAGCCTGGAAAGCGGCCGAGCCGCCCGAAGTCTTCCTGCCCGCCCTGCCTGCGGCCAGGCAGGGAAGGTCAGGAAGCTCAGCGAGCTCAGATCAAGGTCCACCCCGCCAGATCACCCGGGTTGACCGTCCCCACCAGGCTCACGCCATCCATCAGCCAGACCGACTCCGCACCGCTGGCATCCGTCCACAACAGGTCGGTCTTGCCGTCGCCGTTGAAGTCCCGGCTGCCATCCTTCACGCTCAAGCCGACCGCAGGATCGAAGTTCGCCTTCGCGAGCGCGCTCACGCCATCCATCAGCCACAGCGAAATCTCGCCGTTGTCCTTGACCCAGCGCAGGTCGGCCTTGCCGTCGCCGTTGTAGTCGCCTGCCCCGTCCACCAGTTGCCAGCCGGCATAAGAGGCGTGATTGGCGATCGAGGTCGCGTTCAGCCCGTCCATGATCCAGACCGAGACCGCACCGTTCGCCTTCGTCCACAGCAGGTCGGTCTTGCCATCGCCGTTGAAGTCCTGGCTGCCGTCCTTGACGCTCCAGCCCTCGAAGGAACCGAAGTTCGCCTTGGCGGTCGGGGTCGTGCCGTCCATCAACCACAGCGACACTTCGCCGTTCTGCTGGACCCAGCGCAGGTCTGCCTTGCCGTCGCCGTTGTAGTCGCCGGCCCCATCGACCAGTTGCCAGCCCGTATAAGGACCGTGATTGGCGATCGAGGTCGCATTCAGCCCATCCATGGTCCAGACCGAGGCCGCGCCGTTCGCGTTCGTCCACAACAGGTCGGTCTTGCCGTCGCCGTTGAAGTCCCGGCTGCCGTCCTTGACGCTCCAGCCCTCGAAGGAGCCGAAGTTCGCCTTGGCGCTCGGAGCTGCGCCATCCATCAGCCACAGCGACACTTCGCCGTTCTGCTGGACCCAGCGCAGGTCGGCCTTGCCGTCGCCGTTGTAGTCGCCGGCCCCATCGACCAGTTGCCAGCCGGCGTAGGAGCCGTGATTGGCGATCGAGGTCGCGTTCAGCGCGTCCATGGTCCAGACCGAGGCCGCGCCGTTCAGATTCGTCCACAGCAGGTCGGTCTTGCCGTCGCCGTTGAAGTCCTGGCGGCTGTCCTTGATGCTCCAGCCGTCGAAGGAACCGAAGTTCGCCTTGGCGGTCGGGGTCGTGCCGTCCATCAGCCACAGCGAGACTTCGCCGCTGTCCTTGACCCAGCGCAGGTCGGACTTGCCGTCACCGTTGAAGTCGTTGAACGGCGTGTTCGGCGTCGGCCGCTTGACCGGCCCGGATACCGAGGCCAGATTCAGGCCGATCAGGATCGGATTGTGGTCGCTGGAGCGGTAGGCATCGGGGGCGTAATAGCTGGCATCCTGCGCATCGTTCTTGAACTCGGTGTTGTAGTCCAGCAGCGCCGGTTCCTCGGCGTTGATGGCCCACTTCACGGCGCCGCTGACCTGGCGGCTCAGGCTGTCGCTGGCCAGAGCGTGGTCGAGCGAGCCCCACAGCCCGTCGAAGGAATAGGACAGGCCGCTGGAGACCTTGTTGTAGCCGTTGGCATCGAGGTAGGTGATCGGGTCTTCCTGGCTGTAGGCGTTGAAGTCCCCGAGCAGCAGCAGGTCGCTGTCGGTGCTGCCGGTGGGATTGGTGCCCAGCCAGGACAGCAGGTCGCGCGCGGCTTCCAGGCGGGCCTGGTTGTTGGCGCCCTGGCCGTCACCGATGTCCGGATCGTTGACGCTGCCCTTGGACTTGAAGTGGTTGACCACCACCGTGAACTGCTCGCCGTCGGCCACGGCCTGGAAGGTCTGCGCCACCGGCACGCGACTGCCCAGGCTGGCCGAAAACGCGTCGTACAGCGCGGGATCGGCGACCGCGGCCTGGCCCACCGGCGTGACCTTGGCCGGCTTGTAGAGGATGGCGACCATGATGGCATCGTCGCCCGCCGTGGCCGCATCGCCTGCGCTGCCAGCCCCGTCGTTGAATGGTCCGGCAATGTAGGCATAGGTGCCCGCACCGGCCTTGGCATTGAGCGCGTCGACCAGCGAGTCGATCGCGCTGCCATCGGCAAAGCCGTTGTTCTGCATTTCCATCAGGCCCAGCACGTCGGCATCCAGGCCCAGCAGGTTGGCCACGATCTTGTCTTGCTGGCGAATGAATTCGGCGGCGTTGCTGGCGCCTCGCCCCTGGTGGCTGGTGCCGTTGGGGTTGGTGAAATTGCTGCTGCCGAGCGTGGTGAAGTAGTTCAGCACGTTGACCGATGCCACCTTGATCTCGGCTCCAGTGATGGCAGCCGGCAGGTCGGCCGCGGCGGGACGTGCGCTGCCGGTGAACAGCGGCTCGATGGTCGGCTGGATGCGGTAGCTGGTCTCGTAGGCCAGCGCTCCACTTACGGTGAGCTGGTCGACCACGCCGACCACGCTGGTCACGCTGTCACCCGCGCGCAGGGTGTTGCCGGCCGACAGGTCGTTGCCGCCACGGCCCGGGTGGATGCCGAGATTCTGGCTGCTGCTGCCGTCGTCCAGAATGACCTGATCCTTCTGTGTCGCCGCCATGTAGGCGGCATAGCCGCTCACGCTGGGCGCATTGGTTTCAGTGTATTGCTGCAGCAGGGTGTCGGAGGTCAGCGTGACCGTGCCGTACTGACCCAGGGTGTAGTTGTCGGTGACGACCAGCTTGCCGCCAGCCGTGGCCGATGAGACCTCGACCAACATGCCCTCGACGGACTCCCAGTCGACCATGTCGGCCACCGGCAGCGTGATCCGCACCGGTGCCGGCAGGGCACTGCTGTCGACGTGGTCGGTGACGAGTTGCAGATTGCTCGGGGCTGTCAGCTGGGTCTGGCCCTGGTATTCGGCCACGGTACCGGTCAGGCGCACCACATCGCCCACCTGGGTGACAGCGATGCCGGGATTGCTGTTGTTGTAGTAGACGAAGATGCCTTCGGAGGTACGAACATTGCCATCGCTGTCGGCCGCCTCCTCCTGGACGAAGAAGCCCTTCATGCTGGGCATGTAGGCCGTGACCACGCCCTGGATGGTGACCGTCTGGCCCAGCATGGCGCTGGCGCTGCCAGAGCCCTGGATCGCCGAAATCAGGGTCGGCGCGGCATCGTCGTCGAGGATGGTGCCGCTGGCCGTGGCAGCGATGATCTGGCCGCCGACGGCATTGGCCAGGATCAGCGTGAAGGCTTCGTTGCTTTCAGCCGTGCTGTCGCCAGCCACGTTGAGGGTGATGGTCTTGCTGGTCTCGCCGGCGGCAAAGCTGACCGTGCCGCTGGGCAACTGGCCGCCAAAGTCGGCGGCGTCCACGGCGGCACCGCCGACGGCGTAGTCCACCGTGGTGGTGCCGCTGATGTCGCCGGCACGGGTCACGGTGAAGGTGAAGGCGCTGCTGCCGCCCTGGCCTTCGGCCTGGCTGGCATTGGTAGCGGCCAGCGACAGTACGGCACCGGCATAGCCTTCGATCTTCACGTCATCGACGCGCCAGCTCGACGAGCTGTTGCTGCCGGCGCCAGAGGCGGTGTAGTGGAAGGCGAAGTGCACATGGCTGCCCTGGATGGCAGACAGGTCGATCAACCCAGAGGCGGTGGTGGCCTGGCTGTTGTCAGGCGACGGGCTGTAGCTCAGTTCGGTCCAGGTGTAGAGCGCGGGGTCGCCGCTGCCGGGGTAGTCGGTGCTGTACTTGAGCTTGACCTCGGGGTTGGCGATGCCGGCGTCGCTGTAGCGGGTCCAGGTGGTGAAGCTCAGGTATTCGACGCTGGTCTGGCTCAGGTCGAAGGGCTTCGAGATCAACCAGTCATTGGCATGGGCGGTATCGCCGAAGCCGTTGACCTCGGCGGTGCCGCTACTGGCGCGATACCAGGTCGCAGCCTTGTCGCCGTCGCTGCTGTAGGCGGTGAATTCACCCAGGCTGGTGCCGAAGCTTTCGGTGTAGGGAGTGGCCAGGCCGGCCCCGGCCAGCACATTGCCAGGCGAGCCGATGCTGGCCGCTGCCGCGCCCTGCGCAAAGGCACCGAGCACGCCGACATCGGCATCGTTGTACTGCGGAGCCGAAGTGGACACGCCATCCCAGACTGCAGATTCGGTCGCGCTGCCCCCCACGGCCAGTCCGGCGTGAGCCGTGGTCAATGCCAGGCCGTCGCTGCGAACCATGGGCGTGATCACTGTGCCGTCGGTAGCGGTGATCGGCGTCGCCTTGAAGTTCACTCCGGCCGCGACATAACCGTTGCGGTCGAACACCACCACGGCATCGCCATTGCCCAAGCCCGGGCCGCCGGTGGCGAGCACGGGCACCTGGTCGGCCAGGCCCCAGGCGGAACGGAAGGCCGCGGCATCGGCCGCCGCCACCACGACCAGGCGCGCACCGGGGTTGAGCATCCCGGACAAGGACACGGCAGCCGGGTCGGCCGGGTTGGCGGAGTCGTCGTCCCATTTCCAGCCCGTCAGGTCGATCGGCGTCGTCCCATGGTTGTACAGCTCGAAGAAGTCGCCTCCAGCGGCGTTGGAGTTCACCTCGGTGATCAGCAGGTCGTAGCGGGGTGCGGCAGAGACGGTCGCGAAGTTCAGCGCGTCGACCCCGGAGATGCCAACCCAGGCGTTGCCCGCGTGGTCGCTCAGCGCGTCAGCAGTGGCCTCGAGGTAATAGCCGGTAGCGTTGGCCAGATTGCCCGCCTCGATCGTGACGGTGTTGAACGCGATCGCGACCCGGCTGCTGCTGGCCTGGATCGTGTCGACCACGCTGCTGTCGCTGGTTTTCCTGATCACGAAGCTGCCGCTACCGGCCTTCACGCCTTCGTCGAACTTCAGCACCAGCTTGCTGGAAACGCCGACGTTGACGGCGTTGTCGGCCGGCGAGCTGCTGACCAGCCTGGGACCGGTCGCATCGGCCACATCGCTGCCAAGCTCGACCCAGTTGCCGACGAACTGCTGCTCGGCCGCCGGCAGGTCCTTGGACGCGCCAGTCTTGCCCGGCCAGACGGTGTCGCCGTTGTCCTGCAGCAATTGCACCAGGGTGCCTGCGACCGTGCCTTGCACATCGACGATGGCCTCGAAGCTGCCGCCCATGGCGTCGCGCAGCGCATCGAGATTCACGTCGAGTTCGGTCACGCGGGTCAAATCGGTGCTGACGCGGTAGATGCGGAAGTCGTGGGTGACCTCGGCGCTGGCCGAGCCGGCCGGCCCGGCCAGCAGCAGATAGCCGTTGCCGTCAGCCGCCTTCTCGATCGAACGTATGCCGCGCCCGCCCAGGTCGAGCTCGACCGGGGCACCGAAGCTGGGGCTGCCGCCGATCAAGCCGCTGACGGCCACCGGAACGATGAGCGCTTTCTGGCGGGTGACGGTATCGGTCTGCGGGGCGCGGAAGGCCAGCAGCAGCTGGTTGCTGTCCTGCGAGGCGCTCAGGCCCTCGATCGAGAAACCGTTCACGCCTTCGGGTACCACGCCTGCCGCGCTGGAGGCGGCGAAGCCGAAGTAGTTGGCCCCCTGGCCATGGGCATTGCTGCTGTCCCAGCTGGACAGCGCGGCTTCCAGGCTGCCGGACTTGCCCAGGTAAGTGAAGGCCGTCTGGGCCCCGGTGCCGGAAACGGTGACGGCAAACAGGTTCTCGCGCGGGTCGGAGTCGTTGCCCGACTTGGTATTGCTCTGCGAGCCGACGAAGTACAGGGTGTCGCCGATGCGGGTCCCGGCTTCCAGGTCCAGCTCGCCGCCGTTGGCCAAGGTAGCCGCATAGCTCCACTCGACCAGGGCGGGGCCACCGGCGCGGTCGTACACGCGCAGCACGCTGGCCTCGTCGTCGCCCACCACCATGTAGTTGGCATCGAGCGCAATGGCAGTGGAAGCGTCGGAGCTGTCCAGGCTGCTGCCCGCATTCGGTGTGAAGGTCTGCTGGCTGCCCGCCGTGCCGAGGTCGGCGAAGTTGATGGCCAGGCCAGACTGGGTCGAGCCGGTGATGGCGCTGGCGTTGCTGCCTGCAAACGCGCTGTTGTTGAACGCGAGCGTCAGATTGCCCAAATCGCTGGCATTGCCATGCGCCGTGGCCTTGCCGGCGAAGCTCAGCTCGGCCTGGCTGCTGCCGGTCAGGATGAGGCTGGCGGTCAGGCCGGCAGGGACATTCGTGAGCTGGGCCTTGGGCATGACAGCGGCCAGCAGGTTCTCGCCGATGCTGCCGGCAAAGGTTTCGCCGCCCGACAGGGTGATGAGGATCTTGCCGCTGACCGAGCCATCGAATGCCAGCCCTTCGTTGAGCTGGCCGCTGTAGGCCAGTGCGCCGACGGCTTCGTTGTCGACGATGGCCAGGTCCAGCGACGAGCTGCTGCCCAGCGCGATGCCCGAGGAGGGATTGCCGAGGGTCAGCGTGGCGGTTTCGCTGCCTTCGACCAAGGCATCGTCCCGCACGGTGAAGGTGATGCTGCCGGAGGTGGCACCATCGGCAATGGTGATGCGGCTGCCGGACAGGATGTAGTCGTCTGCCGTGATGCCGGTACCGCTGACGGCCAGGTCGACGCCCTGCTCGCCGGTGACGGGCGCAGCAGCGGTGGCGGTGACGGTGATGACCGTGGTGCCGGCCTCGGTGCCGGTGGCGCTGCTGAGCGACAGGGAGATGACGCGAACGACAGGGAAAGGGGTGGCGGCACCGATGCTGAAGCTCACGCCCTTCAGCGGGGATTGATCGGCAATCAGGAAGGGGGCATCGGGCGATACGCCGTCCGCGTTCTGATCGCCACTGGCATCCTGCGACATCCAGTGGCTCAGGGTATGGATGGCCAGTCGGGCGGCCGCTGCATCGACAAAGCTGGAGCCTCCGCTGGCAGGGTTGTAGGCGAAGACATCGGCATCGTCGTCCTGTGGCTTGAAGTCGATCGCATCGATTCCCGCCGTCAGGCCGGTGCCGTCCAGGGTCATGGCCGCGGTGTAGCCGCCGCTGGCCACTGCCGACAGGAAGGTGAAGCTGCCCGTGGTGGCATCCCCCGTGCTGGTGTAGGCATACAGGGTCTCGTCGCTGGCACCCAGGTTTTGCGATCCGGAAACGAGAGCGAGCTGGCCATGGCTGGCGGTCGGTGCTGCGGTGCTGACAGCGGAAAATTCAACGACGGTGCCGACGGCAATCGGAGCCCCCGTATTGTTGGTCCAGCTGCTGATGCCTTCACCGGTGTTGAAGGCGGTGCCGTTCCATTCGTCGTCCCGGAAATAGATCACCTGTCCAGCAGGAATTTCATCCAAGACGATACAAGCGAAACCATCCGTTCCATCTGCGTTGAACCCAACGAATGCAATGCTGCCAGCCGAAAGTGCCATGTCGTTACCTGTGTGAAGTGAGACCCGGGATGGGAAAACGGCTCACCTTACGTACCGACCATGAAAACCATGTGTCAGTTGACAATCACATCCAGCATGGCATTCATTCGGGAAGGCGCGACAGAAAACAGGCGCCAGCGCCAGCCAGGCCCCGGATTGCGCCGCAGCCTGGCCGGAGCCGGATTGGCCGGCTCAGCGACCCGCGGCACGGATCAGAGCCGCTGCCAGCGCTCCAGATCCTCGGCGTGGAGCCGGCCCAGCTTGCGCTCGACCAGTCGGCCCGCAGGGTCGAACAGCACGCTGAACGGCAGGCCGCCGTTGCTGTTGCCGAGCTCGCGGCTCAGCTCGGTGCCGCCAAGACCGGCCAGCCCGATCGGAAAGCTCAGCGGCCGCCTGGCCAGGAAGGCGCGCACCGCGCTGGGCTGGTCGATCGCCAGCCCCAGCAGCTGCCAGCCCTGCGCGCGCCGGGACTGGTAGAACTGGTCGAGCAGCGGCAACTCCTCGACGCAGGGCGGGCACCAGGTGGCCCAGAAGTTCACCAGCAGAGGGCGACCACGCAGATCCGCTGCCGCCAGCGGCTGGCCGTTCGGCGACTCCCAGGACTGGGACCAGAAAGCCGCGGGCGGCTCGGCACCGCGCGAGCAGGCGGACAGCCCGGCCAGGGCAGCCAGGGCACCGCCGCCCAGGAGCAACTCGCGCCGCCTCATGGGAGCGAAGCCTGCTGGGCCATGCGCTCGCGCAGCGCGCGTGCATCGCCGCGCGGCTTGCGTCCGGCCGCATCGCGCAGCAGCGCGCCGCGGAAATCGCCGCCATCGTTGACCAGCAGGTGCACGCCGACCCAGGCCTGCAGCGGCTCGCAGCGGCTGCGCAGGCTCAGCGCCTCGACCTCATGGCCGTGCAGGCCATGGACGCTGCGCGCCTCGTAATCGACACCGCGGTTGATCAATGCCAGCTCGACCGCCTTCGGGTCGTCACTGAACAGCTGCAGGTAGATGTCGGACAACTCGGTCGCCGTGCCGTGCCAGACTGCGCCGCCCAGATGGGGCTGGAACTCGGCCAGCCGTTCCATCCAGAGCAGCGCCAGCTCGCGCAGCGCGTGCAGCTCGGCCGGCTGGGTATCGGCATGGAAGATAGCGAGATGCTCGCGCACGGCAGCCTCGACGACCAGGTTGTCGGGCAAGGCGGTGCGCGGCGGCAGGCCGAGCTGCTTGAGCGCACGCCGCTTGGCCGGACCGTATTCCAGCCCTTCGTCGACCACCAGCGCGGCCGCGGCGGCGGCGATTTCCTGCATCAGATCGGGGTTCATGCCAGCACTGTATCCGAGCTCGCCCCAGCCTGCCGGCGCCGACGCGGCAGACAAGGCGCGGCAAGAGGAGATGGCGACCGCCCCGGACTGGCCGGCCAGGGCTGCGGATCAGCCCAGGGCTTGTGCCGGCTCGCGGCTGGCGCGCAGCAGGCCGGCGATCAGTTCCGGCAGGTCGTTGTCGAAGCTCATCAGCAGATCGGTCGGCTGCTGGGCTGCCGCGAGCTGCAGGGCCTCGGCGACCGAGGCCTCGAGCGGGTCGGCCAGCTCCTGGCCCAGCTCGGACTGCAGGCGCGCGACGACGGCCGCACGGGTGCGCTCGGCAGCCAGCACCTGCCAGGCATAGTCGACCTCGTAGCGCTCGACCGCATCGGCCAGGCTCTCGCCGTCGAGCCGGGACTCGGCGGCAAACTGGGCCAGCGTGCGGGTGCAGAGCCCGTTCAGGATGGCTGCCAGCAGTTCGGCCTGCGCGGGCGCAATCAGGGGAGTCGTCATGGGGGGGTCCTTGTTGAATGAGCCCGGGAGGGTTCGGGCGCTACAGGCGCATCGGCGGCCCGGGCCGGTTCAGTGACCACAAAGACAAAAGCCCGTCGTGCTGGACGACGGGCTTTTGCGATATCTGGTGGCCTGGGGCGGAATCGAACCACCGACACGCGGATTTTCAATCCGCTGCTCTACCAACTGAGCTACCGGGCCTGACTGTAACAGTACAACGATTATAGAGGCATTTTCGCCGTTTTTTCACGCGGCGCCGCGCTTTGTTTTGGACAGGTCGATGCCGAGCTGCTTGAGCTTGCGGTAGAGATGGGTGCGTTCGAGGCCGGTCTTCTCCGCCACCCGGGTCATCGAGCCATGCTCCTGGACCAGATGAAACTCGAAGTAGGCCCGTTCGAAGGCGTCGCGTGCCTCGCGCAGCGGTAGGTCGAAATCGAACTGGCTGGCGCTGGCTCGCTCGGGGGCGGCACCGGTTTCAGGCGCAGGCGGCGCATCGGCATCGGGCGGGGCCAGGGCTGCGCTGGCAGGCGCGGAGGCCGGGCGGCTGGCGAGCTTGTCCAGCCCCTGCGCGACCGACTGCAGCAGCTTCTGCAAGGTGATCGGTTTTTCCAGGAAGGCCATCGCGCCAATGCGGGTGGCCTCGACCGCGGTGTCGATGGTGGCGTGGCCGCTCATCATGATGACCGGCATGGTCAGCTGGCCGGCGGCCGACCATTCCTTGAGCAGCGTCACGCCGTCGGTGTCGGGCATCCAGATGTCGAGCAGCACCAGGTCGGGACGCTGGCGCTCGCGCAAGGCGCGCGCCTGGGCGGCATTCTCGGCCAGCTCGACGGCATGGCCTTCATCGTTGAGGATTTCGAACAAGAGCTCGCGGATGCCCAGTTCATCATCCACTACCAGTATGTTTGCCATGGCCTTGCCAATAATCCCTAACTGTTTGCTTGGTCTTGTTGCGTTTGCGCAACCTTGAATGATAACGAGACTCGGGCACCCGTGATCCGGTCGCCATCGAGCCGGTGGCCGATGTCGATCCGGCCGCCATGCTCGTCCATGATCTTCTTGACCACTGCCAGGCCCAGCCCGGTGCCCTTGGACTTGGTGGTCACATAGGGCTCGAAGGCGCGCTTGAGTATGGCCTCGGGAAAACCGGGGCCGTTGTCCAGCACCGCCAGCCTGACCCGGCGCCCGCTCTCGGCCAGTCGGGTCTGCAGCAGCACCGGGCCGGCGCCGGGCGGCGTGGCGTCCTGCGCGTTCTGCACCAGGTTGTGGATGACCTGGCGCACCTGCTGGGCATCAGCCAGCACCAGGGGCACGGGCTCGAGGTCGAGCTGCACCGGCACGCTGGAGGGGTCGTACAGCCCCAGGATGTCGCTGATCAGGCCATTGAGGTCGACTGGCGCCAGCTGCGCCGCCGGCAGGCGGGCATAGTCGCGGAAGTCGTTGACCAGGCGCTTCATCGCATCGACCTGGTCGACGATGATGCGCACCGAGCGGCTCAGCAGCGCGGCATCCTGGCCCTTGAGCTTGCCCTCGAGCTTCATGGCCAGGCGCTCGGCCGACAGCTGGATCGGGGTCAGCGGGTTCTTGATCTCGTGCGCGAGCCGGCGCGCGACCTCGCCCCAGGCCTGGGCACGCTGGGCCGAGATGATCTCGGACACGTCGTCGAACACCAGCAGGCGATCGCCATGCGGCAGCAGCGCGCCGCGCGCGATCAGCGTGACATGGTCGCTGGCGCCAGGGTGGGACAGGTCGGCGCGATCGGCAGCAGCGGGACGCAGCTCGAAGGACTGCTGCCAATGGCCTTCCTCGTGCACCGACTCGCCGAGGAAGCGTTCGAACTGCTGCTGCACCCATTGGGCAAAGCCCTCGAGACCGGCAACGGTCTGCAGGCCCTGCCATTGATGGGCCGCCAGCGGCGCACGCAGGATGCGGGTGGCACCGGGGTTGGCGCTCAGGATGCGGCCCTGGTCGTCGAGCACCACGACCCCGGCGGTCAGGTTGTCGAGGATGGTCTGCAGGTTGGCGCGGGCGGTATCGACCTGCTGCATGCTGCTTTGCACCGCCTGGCGCGCATCGGCCAGCTCCTGCGTCATGTGCGCGAAGTCGCGCGTCAGGCCGGCGAGCTCGTCGCGCGAGGACAGCGCGAGCTTGGGGCCGAGGTCGCCGCGCGCGACATCGCGCATGCCGGCGGCCAGCATCAGCAGCGGCCGCACCAGCTGGTTGCCCAGCAGCACGGCCAGCAGCACGGCGCCGAACAGCGCCAGGAACAGCGTGAGCGTGAGCGTGCCGATGTAGAGCCGGCGCAGGCCGTCGCGCGCCAGCGAACGCTCCTGGTATTCGCGGTGCGCGACCTGGACCGCGAGCGCGTCGGCCACCAGCAGCGCCGGCAGCGGGGCGCTGACCTGCAGGTAGCGCGGCTCGTCCTGCAGGCCGAAGCCCGCGGCAGCCACCAGCGCCAGCACCTTGATGCGCGGCTGGCTGGCGGGTGCACCCGGGGTGGAACTGCCGTCCTGCTCCTCCAGCCCCTCGATGCTCGCGATCACGCGGTCGCGCCGGGCCGCGCGCAAGTCGGACGCGCTCGGGCGCTCCGGGGTCAGCTTGAAGCGCGACTCGCCGGCGCTGGCGACGGGCCGCCCGCCCGAGTTCCAGAGCACGAGGTCGGAGGCCGAGAGCTGCTCGCGCAGGCGCTCGAGCGCGAGACCGGCACCGGCATCGCTGCTGGTCGCCAGGCCCGCGGCGGCGACCCGGGTCTTGTTGGCCAGGTCGACCGCCAGCGTGTCGAGGGTGGTGCGGCCGAGGTTGAGGCCGGCACTCAGCGCAGTCTCGACCCGCACGTCGAACCAGTTCTCGATCGAGCGCGAGACGAACTGGTAGGACACCAGATAGACCAGCAGGCCGGGCAGGAAGCCCACCAGCGAGAAGATCGCGGCAAGCTTGAGCATGAGCTGGCTGCCGAAGCGGCGCCGGCGCAGCCGCAGCACCAGCTGGATCGCCAGCGCGACGATCACCAGCAGGAACACGATCGCGACGGCGACGTTGATGCCGACCAGGCGTGCGAAGTTGGCCTCGTAGAAGGCCTGGTTGTCGGTCGCCAGCGTCAGCAGGAACAGCAGCACGAGCGCGACCCCGGCCATGAACAGCAGCCCGAGCACGATGGCCCAGCGCCCGGGGCCGGACGGCAGCACCGAGGCAGCCGGGGAGCCAGGCATCACGCGTCGCCCTCGGCGCTGGAATCCGCCGCCGGCTCGGCCTCGTTGCCGACCGCCTCGGGCACCTCGAGGGTCTTTTGCAGCGAGAGGTTCCAGCCGCTCTGGTTGAACAGGCCGAGCTGGAACGGCCGCGGCAGCTGGGTCAGGTCGAGCGCGAAGCTGAACTCGACGCGCTGCTCGCCCGCGCTGCGCCAGCGCGCGGCATCGACCAGTTTCCAGTTCGAGACATGGCCGGCGCCGAGCAGGGCATCGTCCAGGCTGTCGAAGTTCTGGTGCAGGCCGTACTGCAGTCCGCTGGCGCCGGGGGTGCCGTTGGCGTAGCTCAGGCGCCAGCGCCTGGTCAGCGGCTGATAGGCCAGGCGCACCGTGCGGGCCACGCTGGCGACGGTCTTGTCGAGCCAGTACCAGCGCGACTGGATCAAGTCGGCCTTCCAGAGGAAATGCAGCGGCACTCCCTTGCGCAGCACCTCCTCGACCGCGGGGCTGAGCTCGAGCGGCAGGCGGGCCGACAGGAACAGGCCTTCGCTGCGGCGCTGCAGGACGAGCTGGACCGGATCGGCGGCGGGCGACTCCAGCGCGGCGCTGGCGGCACCGGCCGCCAGCAGCAGCGTCGCCGCCAGCGCCCGCATGGCGCGGCGGCGCCCGGCTGGCCCGTCAATCGGCCGGGCGCTTGAGCAGCAGGGCATAGAAGAATCCGTCCATTCCGGCAAGGCTATCAGGACCGACGCTGCCGCTCAACCAGGCATCGGCCGGCTCGCCCGGCATCAGGTGACCCGGGGAAGGCAGCAGCCGGGCATCGGGATGGCGCTGCAGGAAGTCGCGCATCTGCTGCTCGCCCTCGGCCTTGAAGACCGAGCAGGTGCAGTAGAGCAGCCGTCCGCCCGCGCCCAGTGTCGGCCAGAGCGCCTCGAGCAGGCGCAGCTGCTGCGCGGCGAGCTGGGCGATGTCGCCCGGTCGACGCAACCAGCGCACGTCGGGGTGGCGGCGCACGATGCCCGATGCCGTGCAGGGCGCATCGAGCAGGATGGCAGCGAAGGCGCGGCCATCCCACCAGCGCGCGGTGTCGGCGGCATCGGCCGGCCTGACCTCGGCCTGCAGGCCCAGGCGCTGCAGGTTGTCGCGGATGCGCTCGCAGCGCTGCGGATCGACGTCGAGCGCGAGCAGGTCGAGCTCGGCGCACTCGAGCAGATGGGCGGTCTTGCCGCCCGGGGCGGCACAGGCATCGAGCACCCGTGCGCCGGCCGGCAGCTCGGCGCCATCGAGCAGCAGCGGCGCAGCCAGCTGGGCTGCCAGGTCCTGCACCGAACAATGGCCCTGCTCCCAGCCTGGCAGCCGCTCGACCGCGACCGCCTGCGCCAGCGCGATGCCGTCGCGGCCGACCGGCTCGGCCTGCAGGCCTTGCGCCAGCAGGGCCTGCAGATAGTCGTCGCGCCCGACGCGGCGCCGGTTGACGCGCAGCACCATCGGCGCTGGCCGGTTGTTGGCGGCCAGGATGGCCTGCCAATGCTGCGGGTGGTCGCGCCGCACGCGCTGCACCCACCAGAACGGATGGTTCCAGCGCGCCTGGGCATCCTCGCTGGCCTGGCGCAGCAGCTCATCCTGCTCGCGCAAGTAGCGGCGCAGGCAGGCATTGACGAAGCCGGCCAGCCCCGCCGGCAGCTTGAGCTGCGCCAGCGCCTGCACCGACTGGTCGACCACGGTATGGGCGGCATAGCTGACATTGCCGCCGACGGCCTGCGGCAGCAGCAGCGTCAGGGCCAGCCCGAGCAGCGCGCGCGCGGCGCCCTCGGGCGGGCGCTCGGCCAGCAGGCCGATCAGCACGCCCGCCTCGCCCCAGTGGCGCAGCGCATGGAAGGCCAGCGCCTGCACGCCGGGACGCAGCCGCGCCGGGGTCTTGGCCAGCGCATCGGTCAGGGAGCGGCCTTGCTCGACGGCCAACAGGGTGCGGGCGGCAGCGGCCAGCTGATCGGACAAGGGGATCGGTGAGTTCATTCGGTGCGATGGCAGGCCGCGCCAACAGGGCGCCAGGCCGGATTCAGGACGGGATGCCGCCATTATCGCGAAGCCATCCGGCCCGGGGCATCATCTCCGCTTCATCTGCCACACCTAAGATGGCGGATTTGCATCCCGGGTCGATAATCGGCCCAGAAGGAAAGCCTCATGAAATTCACCGACCTGGCCGAGGACAGCGAAGACAGCGGCCACACGCCCGCCGAACGCATCGCGGCAGCGACCCGCAGCACCTGGGTCAGCGTCGTCGTCAACCTGGTGCTGACGCTGCTGCAGATCCTGGCCGGCATCTTCTCGAAATCGCAGGCCCTGATCGCCGATGGCATCCACTCGCTGTCGGACCTGGTCGCCGACTTCGTGGTGCTGCTGGCCAGCCACCACAGCCGCAAGGACGCGGACGCCGACCACCCCTACGGCCACCACCGCTTCGAGACCGCCGCCTCGCTGGTGCTGGGCCTGCTGCTGCTGGCCGTCGGCCTGGGCATGCTCTGGTCCGCCGTGCGCAAGCTCGAATCGCCCGAAACCGTGCAGGAGGTGCATGTGCTGGCGCTCTGGGTCGCCGGCGGCGCGCTGGTCAGCAAGGAGCTGCTGTTCCGCTACATGCTGGCGGTCGCCAAGCGCGTCAAGTCGAGCATGCTGGTCGCCAATGCCTGGCACGCGCGCTCCGATGCCGCTTCCTCGCTGGTGGTCGGCCTCGGCATCATCGGCAACCTGGCCGGCTATCCGATCCTCGACCCGATCGCCGCGCTGATCGTCGGTGCCATGGTGACCAAGATGGGCTGGGAATTCAGCTGGGAAGCGCTGCACGACCTGATGGACCGCGCCGTCGACGAGGAGGAAGTGGCTGCGATCCGGCAGACCCTGCTCGACACGCCGGGCGTCGAAGGCGTGCATGACGTGCGCACGCGCAAGATGGGCGACATGATCGTGGTCGATGCCCACCTGGAAGTCGATGCCAGCCTGAGCGTCGAGGCCGGCCACGACATCAGCGTCGCGGCGCGCAACCGGGTGCTGCAGCGGCACCGGGTGCTGAACCTGATGACCCACCTCGACCCCTGGCGCAAGCCCGACCTCGATCACGACCAGGCCAAGGTAGCCTGAGCCACCAGCCGGGGCGCTGCCTGGCCCCGGCGCGGAATCGTCCGGCCCCATCTCACCGCGGGATCGTCAAGCCCCTGTTGCCGCCAGGCCGCAGGGGCTTGTTGCATTTCAGGTCGACTTAATGTTGCCTGCGCACAGTACAAGCCGTGGACAGCCCGTCCCGACCTTCGTCCCCCGATCCAAAGCAAGAGCAGGAGTCATTCGATGAGCAAGACAATTTCCCCCTCCACGGCAGTGATGGCTGCGGTGACCATGGTGCTGGCCGCGTGCGGCGGCGGTGGCTCGACCACGCCAGCGGCCACTCCGGTCGCCAGCATTGCGACCGCCGGCACGATCAGCGGCCTGGGATCGGTGATCGTCAACGGCATGCGCTACGAGACGGTGGGCTCCAGCGTGCTCGACGCCGACGACCGGACGCGCGAGATCAAGACGCCGCTGGCCATCGGCATGACGGTCGAGATCGAGCAAAACGGCGTCGATGCCATGACGCAGCGCCCGATCGCGGGCAAGATCCATGTGCGGGGCGGTATCAAGGGCATCGCCAGCGTCAGCCAGGGGAGGCTGAGCGTCTCCGGCCTGCCGGTGACGACCGATGCCGGCACGCTGGTACTGGCCAGCGACGGCCAGGTGACGACGCTCGAGCAGCTGCAAGGGGTCGCAGTCGAGGTCCACGGCCTGCCGCAGGCTGACGGCAGCTACCAGGCGACCCGAATCGAAGCCCAGGCCCAGCCCGGCTCGACCCGACTCGTCGGCACGGTCGCAAGCGTCAATCCGACGGCCGCGACCCTGGTGCTCGGCAGCTCCGCGCAGCCGGTGACGGTCAGCTACGCCAGCCTGGGCGCGGTGCCAGGCCTGGTGGCTGGCGCCGTGGTTGCGCTCGAGGTCAGCGGCACGCCGGGCAGCTACTCGGCGACCCGGCTGCGCGTGCGCTCGACGAGCGTGCAGGGCTACACCAGCGAGGCGGGTCAATACATCGGCACTACCCGCAAGGCCGAGGAGCGCAACGAGCTCTACGGCGTGATCTCCGACCAGGCGAAGAGCGCCAATGGCTGCACGTTCAAGGTCCAGGGGGTGCCGGTGCAGGCCACCAGCACGACGCTGTGCGCGAGCATCGCCGACGGCGACTATGTCGAGGCCAAGGGCCGGATCGTCAACGGCGTGCTGGACGCGACCCGCATCGAGTTCGAAGGTCAGCACAGGAGCGCCGACTATTCGGACGACTCGAACGACTCGGACCATGACGGCCTGCGTTACCGGCGCCTGGCGCCACCGACCTCGAACGACCCGGCGACCCCGGCTGCCCCCTCGCGCAGCTTCGAGCTCTACGGCAACCTGAGCTGCTCGGCGCTCAACACCGCCTGCACGCTGCAGAGCGGAACGGTGCGCTACAGCGCAGACCTGGGCTCGGCAACCTGGGAGCACGGCCAGGTCGTCAGCGGCTTCGTCGAGGCCAAGGGCTACCTGTCGGGCAGCAGCTTCAAGGTGGTCAAGATCGAGTCCAAGAGCAGCCGCTGAGACCGGCAAGGGGCAAGGCGCCCGGGCTCACTCGCCCAGGTAGGCGGCCCTGACCTTGGGATCGTCCAGCATCTCGCTGCCCTTGCCCGTCATCGTGATCAGGCCCGAGTCCATCACGTAGCCGCGGTCGGCCAACGCCAGCGCACGGCTGGCGTTCTGCTCGACCAGCAGCACCGTCATGCCCTGGTCGTAGACCTCCTTGACCACCTCGAAGATCTTGTCGACCATGATCGGCGACAGCCCCATCGAGGGCTCGTCGAGCAGCAGCAGCTTCGGGCGGCTCATCAGCGCGCGGCCCATCGCCAGCATCTGCTGCTCGCCGCCCGACATGGTGCCGGCGAGCTGGTCCTTGCGCTCGCGCAGGCGCGGGAAGATGGTGAACATGCGCTCGATGTCGTCCGCTATGGCACCCTTGTCCTTGCGCAGGTAGGCGCCCATCTGCAGGTTCTCGGTGATCGTCATGCGCGTGAAGACACCGCGACCCTCGGGCACCATGACCAGGCCCTGGCCGACCAGGTCCCAGGGCCCCTGCCCCTTCAGGCTGCGGCCGAGGTACTCGATCTCGCCGCCCTGGATCGCCTGGGTGCCGGTGATGGCCTTCATGGTGGTGGTCTTGCCGGCGCCGTTGGAGCCGATCAGCGACACCAGCTCGCCCTCGCGGACCTCGAAATCCACCCCCTTGACCGCCTGGATGCCGCCGTAGGCGACCTTCAGGCCCTTGACTTTCAGCAATGCGTCGGCCATATCAATGTGCTCCGGTGCCCAGATAGGCTTCGATGACTTTCTCGTTGTGCTGCACCTCGTGCGGCGTGCCCTGGGCCAGCAGCTTGCCGTACTCGAGCACGGTGACGCGGTCGCACAGACCCATGACCAGCTTGACGTCATGCTCGATCAGCAGCACGGTGCGGTTGTCGGCCCGGATGCGCTCGATCAGCTCGCGCAGCAGCACCTTCTCGGTCGCGTTCATGCCGGCGGCCGGCTCGTCGAGCGCGATCAGCTGCGGATCGGTCGCCAGCGCGCGCGCGATCTCGAGCCGGCGCTGGTCGCCGTAGCTCAGCGTGCGCGCCTTGAAGTCGGCGTACTTGCCGATGCCGACATAGTCGAGCAGCTCACGCGCGCGCTCCATGATGGCGCGCTCCTCGGCCTTGAAGCCGGGCGTGCGGAAGATCGCGCCCAGCAGGCCCGAGCTCGTGCGCAGGTGGCGCCCCACCATCACGTTCTCCAGCGCGGTCATCTCGGCAAAGAGCCGGATGTTCTGGAAGGTGCGCGCGATGCCCGCCTTGGCGACCAGGTGCACGGCGCTGGGCTGGTAGGGCTTGCCGCCGAGCTCGAAGGTCCCGCTGTCGGGCGTGTAGAGGCCGGTGATGACGTTGAAGAAGGTGGTCTTGCCGGCGCCATTGGGGCCGATCAGGCCGTAGACCTGGCCGCGCTCGATGGTGAGCCCGACGTCGGACAGGGCTTGCAGGCCGCCGAAGCGTTTCGAGATGCCGGCGACTTTCAGTACGGTTTCTGCCATGGTTGTTCCTTGCGGCTCACTTGACATGCTGCAGGCTCTTGCCATGCTCGGAAGTCGGCCACAGGCCGCGCGGACGCACCAGCATCACGATGATCATCGCCAGCGCGGTCAGCAGCTGGCGCAGGATCGAGGCGTCCAGCCGGCCATCGGTCATGGCCTGCAGGGGACCGGCGACATAGCGCAGCACCTCGGGCAGCGCCGCCAGCAGCACCGCGCCCAGGATCACGCCGGGCAGGTGGCCGATGCCGCCGAGCACGACCATCGCGACGATCATGACCGACTCGAGCAGGCTGAAGGATTCGGGCGAGATGAAGCCCTGGAAGCCGGCGAACATCGAGCCCGAGATGCCGCCGAAGCTCGCCCCCATGCCGAAGGCCAGCAGCTTCATGTTGCGCGTGTTGATGCCCATCGCCTTGGCGGCGATCTCGTCCTCGCGGATCGCCATCCAGGCACGGCCGATGCGCGAGTGCTCGATCCGGTACGAGACCAGCACCACCCCCATCACGAGCGCCAGGAACAGGTAGAAGTAGAGCGTGACCGAGGCGATCTCGAAACCGAACAGCTCGAGCTTCTTGCCGAAGTTGAAGCCGAACAGGTGGATCGCGTCGATCTGGTCGATGCCCTTGGGGCCGTTGGTGATGTTGACCGGATGATCCAGGTTGTTCATGAAGACGCGGATGATCTCGCCGAAGCCCAGGGTCACGATCGCCAGGTAGTCGCCGCGCAGCTTGAGCGTGGGCGCGCCCAGCAGCACGCCGGCGATGCCGGCCAGCAGCGCGGCGGCCGGCACGATCACGAGCAGCGGCATGTGCATGCCGGCCGGGAACATCGCGGCGATGGCCGGGAAGGTGTCGGTCAGGTGCGGCGAGGACAGCAGGCCGTAGAGGTAGGCGCCGACCGCGAAGAAGGCGACATAGCCCAGGTCGAGCAGGCCGGCATAGCCGACCACGATGTTCAGGCCCAGCGCCAGCATCACGTAGAGCAGCGCCATGTCGGCGATGCGCACCCAGGCGTTGCCGAAGCTCTGCAGCAGCAGCGGCAGCGCCAGCAGCGCCAGCAGGAACAGCAGCTTTTGAAGTCGGTTCAGTTTCATGGGGTTCTCCTGGCCTCAGGCACGGTCGGCCACGCGCTCGCCCAGCAGGCCCGAGGGGCGCAGGGTCAGCATGATGATCAGCACGACGAAAGCGAAGATGTCGGTGTAGTGGCTGCCGAGCAGGCCGCCGGTCAGCTCGCCGATGTAGCCGGAACCGATCGCCTCGATCAAGCCCAGCAGCAGGCCGCCAACCACGGCACCGGCCAGGTTGCCGATGCCGCCGAACACCGCCGCCGTGAAGGCCTTGAGGCCCGGCAGCATGCCCATGGTGTGCTGCACCGTGCCGTAGTTCGACGCCCACATCACGCCCGCGATGGTCGCCAGCACGGCGCCGATCACGAAGGTCGAGCCGATCACGAAATCGGGCCGCACGCCCATCAGGCTGGCCACGCGCGGGTTCTCGGAGGTCGCGCGCATCGCGCGGCCCAGCTTGGTCGAGTTGACCAGCCACATCAGCACCGCCAGCGACACCGCCGTCAGCCCCAGGATCATGATCTGGGTCGGCGTGATCACGGCGCCGGCGAACTCGTAGGGCGTGCTCGGCAGCAGGGTCGGGAAGGACTTGTAGTTGGGCTTCCAGATGATCATGGCCAGCGTCTGCAGCAGGATGCTCATGCCCATCGCGGTCAGCATCGGCGCCAGCTTGGGGCTGTTGCGCAGGCGCCGGTAGGCCACGCGCTCGATGGTCCAGTTGAGCGCGGCGGCGACCACGCTGGCCAGCACCATCGCGACCAACAGCACGACCCAGCCCGGCAAGGCGGGAAAGGCCCCCTGCAGCAAGCCGACCAGGGTCCAGCAGGTCAGTGCGCCGACCATCAACACCTCGCCATGGGCGAAGTTGATCAGGTTCACGATGCCATAGACCATGGTGTAGCCCAGGGCGACCAGGGCATACATGCTGCCCAGCACCAGACCGTTGATGATCTGCTGAAGCAAGACTTCCATAAAAACTCCATTGACTGGTGACTCGGCCCGGCAGGGCGGGCCAAGCGGGTGCGACGATTGTATGCAGCGGCTTTTGGCGGCACCGGCTGCATCACCAAGGGTTTTCCCTCGACCGAGCGCTGCGTCCACCCTCGGGACGAGGACAGACCGCGCATCGGACCAGGATCCCGCTTGCAAGAATTGCGCCCGCGTGGACACCCTGGCTCGACAAGCTCGGTGTTTTCAAAAACAAAAAACCCCGCAGCTTGTGACTGCGGGGTTGTGTGTGGTGGGTCGTGCGGGACTCGAACCTGCGACCAATTGATTAAAAGTCAACTGCTCTACCAACTGAGCTAACGACCCAATCAAGCGTGAAGGCGGATCGCCATCTGCTCGAAAGTCTGGCGTTGCAGACTTTCGCCTGCAGCGCCTTGAATGGTGGGTCCTGAGTGACTCGAACACTCGACCTACGGATTAAGAGTCCGCTGCTCTACCAACTGAGCTAAGAACCCATTCATCTGGCACCAGCTTCCCAACGGGAGGCTGAACTTCCTTGACGGAAGAAGATTTGCAGCAGTTACGCTGCTCCTCGGTATTTGGTGGGTCCTGAGTGACTCGAACACTCGACCTACGGATTAAGAGTCCGCTGCTCTACCAACTGAGCTAAGAACCCGAGAAGCGGCTATTATGGCATAAATTCTGGATACCGAAAAATCGGCGACAATTTTTCATGAACGATACACAAGTCAAGCAGCCCCGCTCCACCCAACCCTCCAGCCAGCCGCGTCGGCGCCGTGGCCCGGCCCCGGCTGGCCAGGGTCAGCAGCGCGCGCAAGCGCCTGCCCATCCGGTGCTCCAGCAGCTGGCCGGCTGGTATCCCAAGCTGTTCGGCGAACAGCCGCGCCCGCTCAAGCGCGGCATCTATGCCGACCTGCTGGCGGCCCAACCCGAGGGGCTGGACGCCGAGGGACTGAAGGCGGCGTTGGCGCTGCACACCCGTTCTACCCGCTACCTCAGCAGCGTCGCCGCCGGCCAGGCGCGCCACGACCTGGCCGGCCAGGCGGTCGAGGCAATGGCACCCGAGCATGTGCTGCATGCCCTGCTCGAAGTGCACCGCCGCCGCCAGGCGCGCAGCCAGGAAGACCTCAAGCCAAAACTGCGCCAGCGCATCGCGCAGGCCTTCGAGGCCTCGGGCCTGAGCCGCGAGGACTACGCCGCGCTGCTGCCGAGCCGCGACCCGGCGGTGCAGGCGCTGTTCGACCAGGCGCTCGACGAGGCAGCGGCGCGCGCGGCCAAGGACGCGGCGCTGCACCGCGCCTACAGCGCCAGCGGCCTGGAGCCGGCGGCCTTCGCCGACAGCTACGGCCTGCCTGCGGCCGAGGTCCAGCGCATGCTCGAGCGCGTCAAGCGGCGCAGCCAGCAGGCCTGAAGCCCGCCCCATGAATGCAAAAAGCCCCTGGAAAGGGGCTTTTTGCCGCGCGATCCGCCCCAAATGGGCGGAGTTGCCGTCAGACGCGCTGAGCCAGCTCGACCGCCTTGCCGATGTAGCTGCCCGGGGTCATGGCCAGCAGGCGATCCTTGTCGGCCTGCGGGATCTCGAGCGAGACGATCAGCGCGTGCAGCGCCTCGGCCGTGACCGACTTGCCGCGCGTGACTTCCTTCAGCTTCTCGTAGGCGCCCGGCACGCCGTAGCGGCGCATCACGGTCTGGATCGGCTCGGCCAGCACTTCCCAGGCTGCGTCGAGGTCGGCGGCCAGCGCTTCCTCGTTGAGCTCGAGCTTGTTCAGGCCGGTCAGCAGCGACTGGTGCGCCAGCACCGCGTAGCCCATGGCGACGCCGATGTTGCGCAGCACGGTCGAGTCGGTCAGGTCGCGCTGCCAGCGGCTGATCGGCAGTTTCTCGGACAGGTGCTTCAGGACCGCGTTGGCCAGGCCCAGGTTGCCCTCGGCGTTCTCGAAGTCGATCGGGTTGACCTTGTGCGGCATAGTGCTGGAGCCGATTTCGCCGGCCTTCAGCTTCTGCTTGAAGTAGCCCAGCGAGACATAGCCCCAGATGTCGCGCGCGATGTCGATCAGGATGGTGTTGCTGCGCGCGATGGCGTCGAACAGCTCGGCCATGTAGTCGTGCGGCTCGATCTGGATCGAGTAGGGCTGAAAGGTCAGGCCCAGGCCGATCTTCGCGTCGGCCGGGGTGGCGGCATCGGCTTCCGGGGTCTCGACCACGGCGCGGCTGAACGCCTCCCAGTCGAACTCGGGCCAGGCGCTCAGGTGGGCGTTGTAGTTGCCGACGGCGCCGTTCATCTTGCCCATCAGCTTGACGTCGGCGATCTTGGCGCGCACGGTGGCCAGGCGCACGGCGACGTTGCCGAGCTCCTTGCCGACGGTGGTCGGGCTGGCGGTCTGGCCATGGGTGCGGCTGAGCATCGGCACGGCGGCGAACTGGTGCGCCATCGCGCGCAGCTTGGCGATGATGCCGTCGAGGCCCGGCAGCAGCACCTGGTCGCGACCGGCCTTGATCTGCAGCGCGTGGCTGGTGTTGTTGATGTCCTCGGAGGTACAGGCGAAGTGCACGAACTCGCCGGCCTGCTGCAGCTCGGGCCAACCGTCGAAGGCGCCCTTGACGCCCATGGCGGCGTTGCCGCGGATCCAGTACTCGACCGCCTTGACGTCGTGGTTGGTGGTCTTCTCGATCGCCTTGATCGCCTCGGCGTCGGCCGGGCTGAAGTTGGCGACGACGGCGCGCAGATGGGCGCGGGCGGCCGGGGACAGCGGCGGGAATTCGGCGAAGCCGGCATCGCTGAGATGCTCGAACCAGGCCAGCTCGACCTGCACGCGGCGGTGCATGTAGCCGTACTCGCTCATGAAGGGGCGCAGCGCGGCGAGCTTGCCAACGTAGCGGCCGTCCAGCGGCGACAACGCCGTGACGGGGGAGAATTCGACGGAAGTGGTTGCTTGCATGATGGCCCGGATTGTAGAAGAGCGGGCGGTGGCATGACTAGAATGATCCGCTCAGGGAACACCCAGACAACAAGACTCTATGAAACTGATCGGCACCGCCACCAGCCCCTTCGTGCGCAAGGTACGCATCGTCCTGGCCGAGAAAAAGCTCGACTGCCCCTATGTCGAGGACGACGTGATGGCGCCCGACAGCCTGGCCGCGCGGCACAACCCGCTCGGCAAGGTGCCCTGCCTGCTGCTGGAAGGGGGCGAGGCGGTGTTCGACTCGCGCGTGATCGTCGAATACCTCGATGCACTGTCGCCGGTCGGCCGGCTGATCCCGGCGGCGGGCCGCGAGCGCATGGAGGTCAAGCAATGGGAGGCACTGGCCGACGGCCTGCTCGACGCCGCGGTGCTGGCGCGCCAGGAATCGCACTGGCCGGGCCGGGCCGAGGACGAGCGCTCGCCGGCCTGGATCGCGCGCCAGCTCGGCAAGGTCGAGGCCGCGCTGGCGCTGATGGAGCGCCAGCTGGGCGAGCGGCCCTGGTGCCACGGCATCCACATGAGCCTGGCCGACGTGGCGCTGGGCTGCGCGCTGGGCTACCTGGACTTCCGCTTCCCGCAGCTGGACTGGCGGCAGCGCCACCCCAGGCTGCTCAAGCTGCACGACAAGCTCATGGCCCGGCCTAGCTTCGCCGACACGCGCCCGCCGCAGTAAGCGGCAGCTACGGGCTCGCAGCAAGCGCTTGGCGACTGCGCGCTGCGAGCGGCAGGCGCGCACCGCCGCCAGCCGCGGCCAGGATCAGCCCAGCACCTGGGTCCAGAGCGCCTGCACTGCGTCGATATGCGGCTGCAGCGGCGCCGGATCGAACTGGGTGCTGGACTCGTCGAGGCGGGCGCGGTGCTGCAGGTGGCGCAGCTCGCGGTAGGCCGCGGCGGCCGCCTCGCCCATGCCGGCCGGCAGCAGTCCGGCGGCCTCGGCACGCTGCAGCAGCGCGATGTTGCCGACGTTGCCGCGCAGCTCAGGATGGTCGGCGCAGGCCGACAGCACCAGGAACTGGACGATGAACTCGACGTCGATCATGCCGCCCGGGCTGTGCTTGATGTCGAAGCGCCCGGCCTGCAGATGCTGGGCCTCGCGCATGCGCTCGCGCATGGCGCGGATCTCTTCCTTGAGCGCCGGGATGTCACGTGGCGCGCTCATGACGGCCTCGCGCACGGCGTCGAAGCGCGCCGCCAGCTCGGGCGCACCGAGCACGCAGCGCGCGCGCGTGATGGCCTGGTGCTCCCAGGTCCAGGCGGTGTTGCTGCCACGCTGCTGCTGGTAGTCGGCGAAGGCGTCGAAGGTCGTGACCAGCAGGCCCGAATTGCCGTTCGGGCGCAGCGCGGTGTCGATCTCGTACAGGTCGCCCTCGCCGGTCTTGACGGTGAGCCAGTTGATCAGCTTGCGCACGAAGGCCGAATAGGCCTCGGGCGCGCGCTCGTCGTCATCCTCGTAGACGAACACGATGTCGAGGTCGCTGCCGTAGCCGAGCTCCTTGCCGCCAAGCTTGCCGTAGCCGATGATGGCGTGGCGCGGTTCGTCGCGGTGGCGCTGCTTGAGGCGCTGCCAGCACCAGCGCCCGGTCACGCGCAGCACGGTGTCGGCCAGCGCGCTGAGGTCATCGGCGACCTGCTCGACGCTGAGCACGCCCTCGACGTCGCGCGCCAGGGTACGGAAGGTCTCGGCATGGGTGGCGCGGCGCAGCAGGTCGAGCAGCGCCTCGTCGTCGTCCTCGCCAGTGGCGGCCAGCGACTGGCGGCGCGCCTCGAGCTCGGACTCGAACTGGGCCGGATCGAAGCGGTCCTCGAACAGCTGGTGGCTGGCGAGCTCGTCGATCACGCCCGGGTGCTTGAGCAGGTAGCGCGCCGGCCATTTGGCGGCACCGAAGATGCGCAGCAGCCGCTCGTGCACCGCCGGCCGCTCCTGCAGCAGCGCCAGGTAGCTCTCGCGCCGCAGCAGCGGCTCGATCCAGTCGGCCATGCGCAATGCGCCCTGCTCGCTGACCTTGCCTTCCTCGATCCAGGCCCCGGTGCGCTGCACCAGGCGCGCCAGCCGCACCCGGGCATCCTCGCGCAGCGCCAGCACGCGCGGGTGCTCGAGCCACTCGGCAACCTTGGCCGCGAAGGCGGAGGGCAGCTGCGGCAGCACCGACTGCAGGCTCTCGACGCCGTTGCGCGGCTGTCCGTTGCAGCCGTTGCCGTTGCAGCCACCCTGGCCCGAGTGGCCGAGCAGGGTGTCGAACTCCTGCGCCACCAGTTCCCGGTGCGCGTCGAGCGCATGCAGGAAGGCGCAGGTATCGGCATGGCCCATGGTGGTCGCGATCCAGGCCAGGTCGTCGTCGCGCGTCGGCAGGATATGGGTCTGCTGGTCGTCGAGGTACTGGATGCGGTGCTCGACCCGGCGCAGGAAGTCGTAGGCCGCGGCGAGCTGCTGCGCGGTCGCGGCCGGCATCAGGTTGGCACGGGTCACGCGCTGCAGCGCGTCGAGGGTCGGGCGCTTGCGCAGCTCGGGGAAGGCGCCGCCGCGCACCACCTGCAGCAGCTGGACGGTGAATTCGATCTCGCGGATGCCGCCGCGCGAGAGCTTGACGTCATGCGCGCGCTCGGGGTAGCCGGCAGCGCGCTTGGCCGCATGCTCGCGGATCTGGCGGTGCAGGCTGCGCAGCGAATCGAACACGTTGTAGTCGAGGTAGCGGCGGAACACGAAGGGCAGCACGACGCCGCGCAGCTGGCCCGCGCTGCCGTCGCGGATCGAGGCCTGCGGCGCGACGATGCGGCTCTTGAGCCAGGCGAAGCGCTCCCACTCGCGGCCCTGGATCAGGAAATATTCCTCCAGCGCGCCGAGCGAGACCGCCGGCGGGCCCGAGCTGCCGTTGGGACGCAGCATCAGGTCGACGCGGAACACCTGGCCATGCTCGGTGATGTCGCCGACGGTGGCGTAGATGCGCTTGACCGCCTTGGCGAAATACTCGCGGTTGCTGATGCGGTTGCGCCCGAGCGCGTTGCCGGCGGTGTCGCCGTCGTTGTCGTAGACGTAGATCAGGTCGATGTCGCTCGAGACGTTGAGCTCGCGCGCGCCGAACTTGCCCATGCCGACGACCCAGAGCGTGGCGCGCCTGAACTGCGCGCCCTGGGCCGCAGGCACCGACATGTCCTGGAACAGCGGGGCGCCGTGCAGCTCGTCGAGTTCCTGCTGGGCCTGGATCAGGGCCTGGTCGAGCGCGATCTCGGCCAGCTCGGTGACAGCCAGCGTGACGATGGCCAGCGGGGCCTCGCATTCGGTATCGAGCACGGCCAGGCGCTCGAGCACCAGATGGCGCAGCACGCGCAGGGCGGAGCCGAGGTCGAGGCCGCGCGCGCGCAGCGCGGCCAGCGTCTGCAGCATCTGTGCGCGCCGCGGGGCGCCGGGAGGCAGCAGCGCGAGCTCCTGCTCATAGCGGCGGCGAATGCGCTGCACGAAGCGCGACTGCCCGGCCGCACCGGGATGTCTGAGCGCGAATTGCTCCGAAGCGGCACTGTCCGCTACATCGTTGACCATCATAATTCTTAGCCTATGAATCCTGTAACCCGCCCTCCCACCGCCATGCTGCGCCTGGCAGCGGGATCGGCACGCGCCCTGCTCTGGCTGCTGCTGACCAGCTGCTGCCTGGTCGCGCTCGGCTGGGGCCTGTTGCACTGGATCATTGTGCCCCGAATCGAAAACTGGAAGCCCGAGCTGGAACAAGCCGCCACGCAGGCATTGGGGCTACGGGTCGAGATCGGCGCGCTGCAGGCCGAATCGGCCGGCCTGCTGCCGCAGCTGACGCTGCACGAGCTGCGCCTGTACGACGCGCAGGGACGCGAGGCGCTGCGCCTGCCGCGCGTGCTCGGCAGCCTGTCGCTGCGCTCGCTGCTGGGCCGGGGCTTCGAGCAGCTGGTGATCGACGGGCCGCAGCTCGAGCTGCGCCGCCTGGCCGACGGCAGGATCACGGTCGCCGGCATCGAATTGGCGAGCCGCGGCGGCCCGAGCGCTGCTGCCGACTGGTTCTTTGCCCAGCGCGAGTTCATGCTGCGCGACGGCCTGCTGCGCTGGACCGACGAGTTGCGCCCACAGGCGCCGCCGCTGGAGCTGCGCGCGGTCAGCCTGCTGCTGCGCAATCCGGGCCGCCAGCACCAGCTGCGGCTGGACGCCACCCCACCGGCGGACTGGGGATCGCGCTTCAGCCTGCGCGGGCGCTTCCGCCAGCCGCTGCTGTCGCTGGCCGGCGCAGGCGAGCTGAAGGACTGGAGCGGCGAGCTCTACGGCGAATTCGGCGAACTCAGGCTGCAGCCGCTGCGCCAGTACCTCGATCCCGGCCTGCTGCAACAGCTGGAGTTGCAGGACGGCGAGGGTTCGCTGACCTTCTGGAGCGAGCTGAGCCGTGGCCAGTGGACCGGCTTCACGGGCGACCTGGCACTGCGCCAGCTGGCCTTGCGGCTGGCGCCCGAGCTCGCGCCGCTCAAGCTGCAGCAGCTCGGCGGCCGCATCGAGCTGAAGCAGCAGGCCGGCGAGCTCGAGATCGCGACCCGGAACCTGGCCTTCCGCACCGACCAGGGCACGAGCTGGCCGGGCGGCAATCTGCGCTACCGCGAAAGCCGGGCTGCGCCAGCAGCCGGCGGGGCGGTCCAGCAGCTGCGGCTCGACGGCGACCGGCTCGACCTGCTGGCGCTGCGCCAGCTCGCCGGGCATCTGCCGCTGCCGGCCCGGGGGCGCGACTGGCTGGACCGGCTGCAGCCGGCCGGACTGGTCGAGCAGCTCGAGCTGCAATGGCAGGCCGGCCCGCAGCTTCAGGGCCGCTGGCAGGCCAAGGGCCGGGTCAGCGACCTGAGCCTGGCCGCCGGCAGCGCCAGCGACGGCCGACCCGGACTGAGCGGGGCCAGCCTGGACTTCGATGCCAGCGACAGCGGCGGCCAGGCCAGCCTGCAGCTCGAGCATGGCGCGCTCGACTTCCCGGGCCTGTTCGAACAGCCCAGGCTGGATTTCGACCGGCTGCAGACCGAGCTGCAATGGACGGTCGCTGGCGACAGCATCCAGGTCGAAGTCCCGCAACTGCGCTTTGCCAACGCCGATGCCGAAGGCCAGGCCAGGGGCCGCTGGCAGACCAGCGATCCGGCCGGCAGCCCGCCCAGTGGCCAGCCGCACAGCCGCTTCCCGGGCCGGCTCGAGCTCGATGCCACGCTGTCGCGCGCCGACGGCACCCGCGTGCATCGCTACCTGCCGCTGGGCGTGAACGCCGAGGCGCGCCACTATGTGCGCGATGCCGTCCGGCACGGCCACTCGCGCTCGGCCCGGTTCAAGGTCCGCGGCGATCTGGCGGACTTTCCCTTCAGCCGCCCCGGCAGCGGCGAGTTCAGCGTGCAGGCCAGCCTGAGCGGGGTCGAGCTCGACTATGTGCCGGCCATGCGCAATGCCGAGGGCCGGCCGGCCTGGCCGGCGCTGAGCCAGATCGATGCCGAACTGCAGATCGACGGCAACTCGCTCGCGATCGTGAAGGGCCGGGCCCAGCTTGCCGAGCTGCCGCAACTGCGCGCGAGCCAGGTCGAGGCCCGGATTCCGGACCTGACGCATGCGCCGCAGCTGCAGATCAAGGGCCAGATCGCGGGACCGGCGGCCGATGCGCTGGCCTTCGTCAACCGCTCGCCGCTGCGGGGCATGACCGCGGGCGCGCTCGAGCAGGCACGCATCGATGGCCAGACCCAGGTCCAGCTGCGGCTCGAGCTGCCGCTCGAGCAGATCGAGGCCAGCCGGGTCGAGGGCCTGGTGCAGTTCCCCGGCAATGACATGCAGTTCACGCCGGAAACGCCGACGCTGGCGAGCACCAGCGGCTCGCTGCGCTTCAGCGAACAGGGCTTCAACGTGCCGCAGGCACGCACCCAGCTACTCGGTGGCGAACTGGTGTTCCAGGGCAGCATGGCGCCGGGCAAGGGGGGCGTGGTCAGCTTCAGCGGCCAGGGCAGCGCCAGCGCCGCCGGCCTGCGGGCTGCCCCCTGGGATGCCTTGCAGGCGCTGGGACAGATCGCCAGCGGCAGCACCGGCTACCAGGTGACGCTGGAGTTCCAGGGCGAGGCCAGCGCGCTGGCGGTGAGTTCGAACCTGCAGGGCCTGGCGCTGGCCCTGCCCGCCCCGCTGGGCAAGAGCGCTGCCGAAAGCCTGCCGATGCGCTACGAGGTCGCGCCCCAGGCCGCCAGCCATGGCCGCTGGCGCGACCTGCTGAGCCTGGACCTGGGCCCGGCGGCCAAGCCGCTGGTGAGCGCGCGCTACGAGCGCGAGCATCAGGCGGGACAGACCCGGGTGCTGCGCGGCGCCTTGGCGCTCGGGGCCGAGCGCCCGGCACTGCCGGCCCGGGGCGTGCAGGCGCAGCTCGTCTTCGACCGGCTCTCGCTCGAGGACTGGCAGGACGCCTTCGATGCGGTGCAGGCGGCGCCTGCTGCCGCGCCGCCACTTGCCGCACCTGTCGGCACACCGGGAAATGCTGCCAGCCTGGCCGGCGACAGCCGGGCCTACTGGCCCGGAACCGTGGCGCTGCGCGCACGCCAGATCGATCACGAGGGCCGCAGCTTCCATGAGCTCGAACTCAAGGGCCAGCTCGAGCGCAACAGCTGGCGCGGCACGATCGCGGCACGCCAGCTCAAGGGCCGGGTCGAGTACCAGCCGGCCGACGCCGACTCGCCCGGGCGCATCTATGCCCGGCTCGAGCACCTGATGCTGCCGCACAGCGCCGCCAGCGAGATCGAGCAGCTGACCCAGCAGGCACCGGTGCGGCTGCCGGCGCTCGACATCGTGGTGCAGGACTTCGAGCTCGGCTCGCGCAAGCTGGGCCGGCTCGAGATCGAGGCCGTCAACCAGCAGCCCAGTCCGGCCCAGCGCGAGGCCGGCAGCGTCTGGCGGCTCGAGAAGCTGAATCTGAGCTCGCCCGAGGCCCGGCTGCAGGCGACGGGCCACTGGGCCATCGCGCCACAGCCCAGGAACGCAAGCGGCACTGCCAGCGCGGTGCAGCGGCGCACTTCGCTGCAGTTCAAGCTCGAGATCGAGGATGCCGGCGCGCTGCTGGCCAGGCTGGGCATGCCGGGCGTGGTGCGCGGCGGCCAGGGCTCGCTGACCGGCCAGGCGGGCTGGCTGGGCTCGCCGCTGGCGCTGCACCCGCCGAGCCTGAACGGGGCCTTGCAGCTCGCGCTCGAGCGCGGCCAATTCCTGCAGGCCGACCCCGGGCTGGCCAAGCTGCTCGGCGTGCTGAGCCTGCAGGCCTTGCCGCGCCGCCTGACGCTGGACTTCCGCGACATCTTCAGCGAGGGCTTTGCCTTCGATTCGGTGCGCGGCAGCGCCCGCATCGCCCAGGGCGTGATCAGCAGCGACAACCTGCAGATGAAGGGGGTCAACGCGGCGGTCTTCCTCGATGGATCGGCCGACCTGGGCCAGGAAACCCAGGACATCTCGGCCCTCGTGATCCCCGAGCTCAATGCAGGCGGCGCCTCGCTGATGGCCGGACTGGTGAATCCGGCCATCGGGCTCGGCAGCTTCGTGGCGCAATACCTGATCGGCAAGCCGCTGCGAGCGGCGACCACCCAGCAGTTCCACATCAGCGGATCGTGGTACGACCCGAAAGTCGAGACAGTCGAACCCGGCAGCACCAAGCCGCCAGAAAAACCCCAAGGAGTACAACCATGAAAGTCGCCGCCATCCAGATGGTTTCGGAAATCAGCGTGGACCGCAACCTGGCCCAGGCGCACCGCCTGCTCGACCAGGCGGCCGCGGCCGGCGCCGAACTCGCCGTGCTGCCCGAGTATTTCTGCTTCATGGGTCGCAGCGACCGCGACAAGCTGCTGCTGGCCGAGACGCCCGGCCTGGGCACGGTGCAGGACTTCCTGTCCGATACCGCGCGCGAGCTCGGGCTCTGGATCGTCGGCGGCACGCTGCCGATGGCGACCGACGACCCCGAGCATGCGGCCAATGCCAGCATGGTCTACGACCCCCGGGGCAAGGTCGCGGCGCGCTACGACAAGATCCACCTGTTCCGCTACGACAACGGCCGCGAACGCTACGACGAGGCCGCCGCGCTGGTCGCGGGCGAGCAACCGACCGCCTTCACGCTGAAGGACCGCAGCGGCCAGGACTGGCGCGTGGGCTTGAGCGTCTGCTACGACCTGCGCTTTCCCGAGCTGTACCGCCAGCTCGCGGCCGACATCCTGGTCGTGCCCTCGGCCTTCACCTACACCACCGGACAGGCGCACTGGGAAGTCCTGCTGCGCGCCCGTGCGATCGAGAACCAGGCCTTCGTGATCGCGAGCGCCCAGGGCGGCCTGCACGAGAACGGCCGTCACACCTGGGGCCAGACCCTGGTGGTCGATCCCTGGGGCGCCATCCTGGGCCAGCATGCGGTCGGCGCCGGGCTGGTGGTCTGCGAGCTCGAGCGCGAGCGGCTGCAATCGGTGCGCCAGCAGCTGCCGGCGCTGCAGCATCGCCGGCTCTGAGCCCGACGGGCGCCCCGGCAGCGCCCGCGCGTGAGAAAATTCCAGCCATGCACAGCCCGATCCTGTCCTCCCCGACGCCGCCAGGCGAGCTGGCGCGCCGGCCTGGCGCGGCCCTGCTGCGCCGGACGGCCTTGTTCGCCAGCGCCACGCTGCTGGCGGCCTGCAGCACGGTGCTGCCCCCCGTGCAGGACCGCCTGCCAGCGAGCCGCAGCGCGCCGCTCGACCCGGCGGGGCGCACCGCCGTGGTCACGCCGCAGAGCTCGGTGGCCTGGCAATGGGCCGACAGCCAGCCGCTGCCGGAGGCGATCGCGCGCGGCAAGAGCGTCTGGACCCCGGCGCGCTGGAGCGAACTGCCGGGCTGGGGCTATGACGCCTTGCACGAGGCCTGGAACGCCTGGCTGCGCAGCTGCGAGCGGCCCGCGCCCGGCTTCGGCCCGGTCTGCGCCGAGGTGCGCCAGCTCACGCTGGCCAGCGCCGAGGAACAGCATGACTGGCTGATGCGGCGCCTGCAGCCCTACCGCCTGAGCGCACCGGCCGGCGAGACCAAGGGCCTGCTGACCGGCTACTACGAGCCGGTCATGAACGCGAGCCGGCTGCCCAATGCCAGCTTCGGCGTGCCGCTGTACCGGCTGCCGGCCGGCGTCAAGAACGGCACGCCCTGGTACAGCCGGCAGGAGATGGAGCGCTCGCCGCAGGCCAGGGCCGCGCTCAAGGGCCAGGAGATCGCCTGGCTGGCCGACCCGATCGATGCGCTGCTGCTGCAGATCCAGGGCTCGGGCCGGCTCAACATCACCGAACCCGACGGCAGCCAGCGCCAGGTGCGACTGGCCTATGCCGGCACCAACGGCCAGCCCTACCAGAGCGTCGCGCGCTGGCTGCTCGATCGCAAGCTGATCAGCAGCGGCACCTGGGAGGCGATCCGCGCCTGGGCCCAGCAGAACCCGAGCCGCGTGCCCGAGATGCTGGCCGCCAACCCGCGCATGGTGTTCTTCCGCGAGGAAGCGCTGGGCGAATTCGAGGCCCGCTTCGGTCCGCGCGGCGCCCAGGGCGTGGCGCTGACGCCGGGCCGCTCGATCGCGGTCGACCGCGACAGCATCCCCTACGGCACCCCGGTCTGGCTGCGCAGCGCCGGCCCGGCGGCGCAGATCGAGAAGCTGGTGCTGGCGCAGGACACCGGCAGCGCGATCGTCGGCGCGGTGCGTGCCGACTACTTCACCGGCTGGGGCGACGAGGCCTATACCCTGGCCGCCGGGCTCAAGCAGCCGCTCGAGCTCTGGGCGCTGTGGCCACGCAGCCAGTAACAGTCGGTGACGTCGGCCCGCTGGCGGGCCAGAACAGGAAGGCCAATATGCGCATAGGCGTGCTGACCGGTGGCGGCGACTGCCCCGGACTCAATGCGGTGATCCGCGCGGTCACCAAGTCGCTGCTGCGCCAATGCGGCGCCGAGGTGATCGGCATCCGCAACGGCTTCGCCGGGTTGATGGGCGAAGTGCCGCAGACCCGGCCACTCGACTGGGACAGCGTCAGCGGCATCCTGATGCAGGGCGGCACCATGCTGGGCACCAGCAACAAGGCCAATCCGCTGCGCGACGAGGCGACCGCGGAGCAGGCCATGGCGCACGCGCGCAGCCTGGGCCTGGACGCGCTGGTCGCGATCGGCGGCGACGGCACGATGGCGATCGCGCATGGCATCGCTCAGCGCGGCCTGCCCATCGTCGGCGTGCCCAAGACGATAGACAACGACATCGTCGGCTGCGAACGCAGCTTCGGCTTCGACACCGCGGTCGCGACCGTGACCGAGGCGATCGAGCGCCTGCAGACCACCGGCCAGAGCCACGGCCGGGTCATGATCGTCGAGACCATGGGCCGCTACGCGGGCTGGATCGCGCTCGAGGCCGGACTGGCGGGTGCCGCCGACGTGATCCTGCTGCCCGAGATCGACTACTCGGTCGAGGCGGTGGCGGCGGTCTGCCGCGAGCGCGAGCGGCGCGGCCGCCACAGCCTGGTCTGCATCGGCGAAGGCGCCAAGCCGCGCGGCGGCGCGATGACGGTCGAGCGCCGCGTGGCCGACAGCCCGGACCCGGTCCGGCTCGGCGGCGTGGCGCACGCGCTGCGCGAACAGCTGCAGCCCTTGCTCGAGAGCGAAGTGCGCGCGACCGTGCTCGGCCATGTGCAGCGCGGCGGCACGCCGACCCCGTTCGACCGCGTGCTGGCAACGCAGTTCGGCAACGAGGCCGCGCAGCTGGTCATGGCCGGCCAGTTCAACCGCATGGTCACGCTGCAGGGCGAGCGGCTGGCCAGCCTGCCGCTGGCCGAGGTCGCGCACCAGTCGCGCCAGGTGCCGCTCGACCATCCTCTGCTGCGCACGGCCAGGCAGATCGGGGTCTCGCTGGGCGAGGGCTGAAGCCCGCCGCCGTCATGCGCAAGCCAGCCCGGCCAGCACCTTGATCCAGGTCAGCCGCGCGGCGGCAGCCGCCCGAAGGCATCGAGCGCCAGGCAGAGATCGGCCCAGGACTTGGCCTTTTCGCCCGGGCTGCGCAGCAGATAGGCCGGGTGGTAGCTCACCACCAGCGGCAGGCGCCGACCCGCGATCTCGATCTCGTGCACCTGGCCGCGCAGCTTGCCCAGCGGCAGCTTGGCCAGCGCCTCGGCACCGGGCCGGGTCGAATGGGCCAGCAGGGTATGCGCCGCGAAGCGCCCGAGCGCGAGGACGAAGCGCGGCTGCAGCAGCTCGATCTGGCGCAGCAGCCAGGGCTCGCATTGCGCGATCTCGACCGGATCGGGGTTGCGGTTGTGCGGCGGGCGGCACTTGATCACGTTGGCGATATAGACCTTGTGCTGGCGGTCCAGGCCCATCGCGGCCAGCATGCGGTCGAGCAGCTGGCCGGCGCGGCCGACGAAGGGCAGGCCCTGGCGGTCCTCCTCCTCGCCCGGCGCCTCGCCGACAACCAGCCAGTCGGGCGCAGGATCACCCATGCCGGGCACGGCATGGCGCCGCCGGCTGCCGAGCTCGCAGGCGCTGCAGGCGCGGATCGCCTCCACCAGCGCGGACTGGTCGGCCGGCACCTCGGCCGGCGCCACGGCCAGCGGGATGACGGCGCGTGCGGGGGCACGGGTCACCGGGGCCGATGCAGCCGGTGTCGCGACGGCAGGCGGCGACGCCTGCGGCACGGCAGGCTGATGCGATGGCAATGCCGCCGACGCGGGCCGCATCGGCGACTGGGTCGCGACGGTGGGTGCGGCGACCGGTGGAATAGTCACAGGACGGGCGGCTGCCGGCTGCGCCGCCCTCGCCTCCTGCTGCGGCACGCGCGCGACCGCCGGGGTGGTTGCCGTGGCGCTGCGAGCGGGCGCAGCGCCAGCGGACGGGCGTGCCGCCGGTTCCGGCGCCAGCAGCTCCTGCCACCAGCAATTGATCCCCATCTCGGCCAGCATCGCGGCCTGGCGGGCATCCAGCCTGGGCCAGGCCGGGCTGGTCTCGGCGTCGCCGCTGGCGGCCGGGGGCTGAAGTTCGATCCCGCTCATGCGCCGACCTCCGTCTCGGCAGCGGCCGGGACCAGCGGCAGGCTCATGATCACGGCATCCTCGCGCTGCGCGCCATCCATCGGGTAATAGCCGCGGCGCAGGCCGACCTGGCGGAAGCCCTGGCGCTCGTAGAGCGCGCGCGCGCCCAGATTGCCGGCACGAACTTCCAGCCACAGGCATTCGGCGCCCTGGCACAGCGACCAGGCCTGCAGCGCCTCGAGCAGCAGCCGCGCGCAGCCCTGGCGCCGGTGCAGCGGCACGGTGGTGATGTTGAGCAGATGCGCCTCGCAATAGCCCGGCATCGCGACCAGATAGGCCAGCAGCAGGCGGCCATCGGCCAGGCGCGGCGCGCCGGCCCAGGCCTCCGGATCGCCGGGCAGCGCCGGCGTGACCAGCAGCTGGCACCAGTAGCCGGCCGCGATCGAGTCGCGGAAATGCCCTTCGCCCCAGGGATGGTCGTGGGTGCTGCGCTCGACCTCGGCCACCAGGGGCAAGGTCGATTCGTCCAGCGCCAGCAGCGCCCAGGGACGACCGGCTGCGGCGGGGTCGGCGGCCAGCCAGGACGGCGTGCTGCCGGGGGCGATGTGCTGGCTCACGCGCCAGCTCCCGCATTCGCTGCCGCTGCAGCCGCCGCCAGCTTCTCGGCCTTGATGCGCTCGCGCTCCTCGGTGGTCTGCGCCACCTTGTCGCGCACATAGAGCGGCTGCGCGGCCGCCGCCGGCACCGCTGCACCGGTGGCCCAGAGCGCAGGCGCCAGCCGCAGCATGGCGGCAGCAGTGGGCCATGCAGCCTCCTGGGGTGCGGCCTGCCAGGCAGCGGGCAGGCGCGGGCCGTAGACCGGCACCGCGTTGCCGGCCAGCAGCGGAGTCGGGCCGGTGCCGGCCTCGGGCCAGCCATCGGCCAGCTGCAGCGCCTCGGGCGCGCTGAGCCAGGGCCCGCTGGCCAGGCGCGGCTGGGCCGGACGGCCTGCCAGCGCGAATTCGGCGACATAGAGCTCGTCCATGCGGGCGTCGAGCGCGGCAACGAGGCGCTGCGGGCAGGGCTCGCCGCGCTGCTCGCGCTGCCAGCGCGCCTGCTCGGCGACGGCCAGCAGGGTGTTGACCGGCAGCACCGGAATGCCACCCGGACGGGCCGCGTAGGCCAGGCCCTGCACCACCGCGCAGGCGGTGCGCAGGCCGGTGAAGGAGCCGGGCCCGCAACCGAAGGCGATCGCGTCGAGCCCGGCCAGCGGCCAGCCGGCCTGCTCCAGCAGCTGGCGGATCAGCGGGATCAGCGCAGCCGAGGCCTGGGCGCCGCCAGCGCCCTCGTGCAGCAGCCAGCCCTCGGGCTGATCCGGACTGCCGAGCGCGACGCTCAGGCGATCGGTGCTGGTGTCCAGCGCCAGCACCCGCGCCCCGGGCGGCAGGGTGGCGGGCAGGTCGGCGTAGGGGGAGATGGAGGGCGCGGCGGAAACGGACATGGCATGATTATCCTTGGCGCGGATAATCGCCGCCATGCTCGAGCGATCCGGAATCATCAAACTCGCGGGGGCCGCGCTGCTGGCCATGACCTTGACCGCGGCAGCCAGGGCGGAGCCGGCGCTGCCACCCGAGGTCGCGAGCCTGCTGGCGCGCGCCAAGCTGCCGGCCGACGCGCTGTCCGCCGTCCTGCTCGAGACACGGCCCGGGCGCGCGCCGCTGCTGGCCTGGCGCGCCGAAGTACCGGTCAACCCGGCCTCCACCCTCAAGCTGGTCACGACCTATGCGGCGCTGGACCGGCTCGGACCCGACTTCCGCTGGCAGACCCGGGTCTACAGCGACGGGCCGGTACGCGACGGTGTATTGCAAGGCGACCTCTACCTGCAGGGCGGCGGCGACCCCAAGCTGGTGAGCGAAAAGCTCTGGCTGCTGCTGCGCCGGGTCCAGGGCCTGGGCATCCGGCGCATCACGGGCGACATCTGGCTCGACCGCAGCGCCTTCGCCCTGCCCGAGACCGACCCGGGCGCCTTCGACAGCGAACCGCTCAAGCCCTACAACGCCGCGCCCGACGCGCTGCTGATCAACTACCGCAGCCAGGTGTTCGGCTTCATGCCCGATACCGAGGCCGGCGTCGCGCGCGTGACGCTGGAGCCGCCGCTGGCCGGCGTCGAACCGCCCGCCAGCGTGCCGCTCGAGGCCAGCCGCGCCGATGAGGCCTGCGGCGACTGGCGGGGCGCACTGCGCGCCGACTTCTCGGACCCGCTGCGGCCGCGCTTCGCCGGCCGCTACCGGGCGGCCTGCGGCGCGCGCGAATGGCCGATCGCCCATCCCGAACCGGCCCGCCTGGCCGCGCGCGCGGTGGCGGGCATGTGGCAGTCGCTGGGCGGCCAGCTCGATGGCCAGGTGCGCGAGGGCCGGGTGCCGCCGCAGGCCAGCCTGCGGCTGAGCTTCGAGTCGCCGCCGCTGGCCGAAGTCGTGCGCGAGACCAACAAGTACAGCAACAACGTGATGGCGCAGCAGATCTTCCTGACCCTGGGCCAGGCCGGGCATGACGGCACGCCGACCGGGCTGGCCGAAGCCCGGCAGGCGCTGGAAGACTGGTGGCGGGACAAGCTCGGGCCGGGCACCCGGCTGCCCGAGGTCGGCAACGGCAGCGGACTCGGCCGCGAGGTACGCCTGAGCGCCAGCGCGCTGGCGCGCCTGCTGCAGCAGGCCTGGAACTCGGGCCTGATGCCCGACCTGGCAGCCTCGCTGCCGGTCAGCGGCGTGGACGGCACGCTGCGGCGCAGCGCGCTCGACGCCGGCCAGGCCCACCTCAAGACCGGCAGCCTGCGCGACGTGCAGGCGCTGGCCGGCTATGTCCATGGCGCCAACGGCCAGCGCCTGGTGCTGGTCGCGATCGTCAACCACCCGGAGGCCCGCGCCGCCAAACCGGCGCTCGAGGCCCTGGTGCGCTGGGCGGCCCAGCGCCAGCCCTGACAAGGCCGCACGGCGCCCTGTCCGTCCCCACCCGCAGGTCCGAGAGACTCATTTTGTAAGGTTACTGTAAGCTTTGCGCAAGTTTAAAAAGTAAACTTATGATAAGTATGCTTATTTAATGTGTACTGAATATCTATCCTGAAACTGTCCGGCGCCTCCTTCGGCTCGCGCTGGCACCGTCCACAGCCCCCCCCTTCTGGAGCAAACCATGGCAAACCCTTCTGATCCTGGGCAGGACGCCCGCCGCATGCGCACCGTCATCTGGGTCGTGACTCTCGCGACCCTGGGCCTGGTGTTCGACGGCTATGACCTCGTCGTCTACGGCGCCGTGGTCTCGACTTTCCTGCGCGACCCGTCGCAGATCGGCACCGTGACCCCCGCCATCGCCGGCGCGCTCGGCAGCTACGCGCTGGTCGGCGTGATGGTCGGCGCGCTGCTGGCTGGCACCGTCGGTGACATCCTGGGCCGCCGCAAGGTGATCCTGACCTCCTACGCCTGGTTCTCGCTCGGCATGGCGCTGTCGGCCATGGCCACCGACACCTTCGGCTGGCTGCGCTTCTTCACCGGCATGGGCGTGGGCTCGCTGGTCGCGACGACCGCCGCGCTGGTGGCCGAATACGCGCCCAAGGGCAAGAAGAACATGATCAACGCGATCACCAACGGCGGCATCCCGCTCGGCAGCCTGCTGTCGGCGCTGCTGGCCATCCTGCTGATGGAACATATCGGCTGGCGCGGCATGTTCTGGATCGGCGCGCTGCCGCTGGTCACGCTGCTGCCGCTGGCCTACTTCAAGATGCCCGAGTCGGTCGCCTGGCTGGCCGCGCGCGGCCGCATGGACGAGGCGCGCGCGATGTCCGAGCGCACCGGGGTGCCGATTCCCGAACTCGCCGCCCCTGGCAGCGCCCAGCACGAGCCCAGCGGGCATGACAAGACCGGCTTCGCTGGCCTGTTCACGGCGCATTACCTGTTCCCGACCCTGATCCTGGGCCTGATGAGCGCCACCGGCCTGGTGCTGGTCTATTCGCTCAACACCTGGCTGCCCGAGCTGATGCTGCGCGCCGGCTTCAATGCCAAGGGCTCGCTGTCCTTCCTGCTGGTGCTCAACGGTGGCTCGCTGTTCGGCGCCCTGCTGGCCTCGCGCTTTGCCGACCGCTTCGGCCCCAAGCCGGTGGTGGCAGCGACCTTCGCGATCGGCGCGGTCGCGCTGATCCTGCTGACCCTGGGCCTGCCGCTGGCCGCGCTGCTGTGCATTGTCGCCATCGTCGGCCTGGGGACCAGCGGCACCCAGACGCTGATCTACGGCTTCGTCGCCAATTACTACCGCACCAATGTGCGCGCCGCCGGCGTGGCCTGGTGCGCGGGCTTCGGCCGCCTGGGCGGCATCGGCGGCCCGATGCTGGGCAGCCTGCTGATCAGCGCCGGCATCGCGCTCGACTCGATCTTCTACGTGCTGGCCTGCATCGGCGTGTTCGGCATCACGCTGACGCTGCTGGTGCCGATGTCGCGCAGCGCCGGCAACCGCTGAAGCACGGGGCGGGCTGATACCCGGCTGGCTGGCCGGCAGCGCAGGCCAGCTCCCCCGGCGGAACATTCCGGTCCATACTGTGGCCCTTGGCCGGTTTCCGGTCTGCCCCAAGATAAGCATGGACCACGCTGCCCCGCCCTCGCTGCTGTGCCAGCAGCTACCTCCCGCCCGGCACAGCAACCTCCGGCGCTCGACCGCGCAGCTGCTGATGCTGCTGGGGGTCGAGTCCGGCGTGCTGTGGCTCAACGGCCTGTGGACGCTGACCGGCCAGGACCGCCATCACCTGGTGATCTGCCTGGCCTGGCTGGCCTGGTTCGGCTTCTACCGCAAGGCCTATGTCCGGCGCCAGACCTTCTGGGAGGAACTGCGCCAGACCGTGCTGGCCGCCATGGTGTTCACCATGCTGTCGAGCCGGCTGCTCAACCAGATCCCGAACTGGGAGCAGATCCGCAGCGCGTTGCTGCTCTATCCGCTGCTGGTCTGCAGCATCGTGCCGGGCCGCGCACTGGCCAGGCTGGCCCTCAAGCAGCTCGGCCTCTGGTACCAGCCCGTGCTCGTGTTCGGGTCGGGCCGTACCGCGGCGCTCGCGCTCAAGGCGCTGCACGGCGACAGCTGGCTGGGCATGAGGGTGCAGGCCTTGCTGCAGCCGGCCGATCTCGGGCCCCCGGCCGAACCCGGCCAGGGCCCCGTGCCCTGCCTGGTCTGGCAGGGCCTGCCGGACGACTGGGAGGTTTTCCGTCGCTTCAGGTGCGTGATCGCGCTCGAGGCCAGCCAGCAGGACCCGCGCGACCGGCTCATCAGGCAGCTGTTGCTGCACCGCGTGTACGACGTGAGGGTGATCCCCGCGATGCGTGGCATACCGCTCTATGGCGCCGAGATGCAGTTCTTCTTCAGCCAGGAACTGTTCAGCCTCACGCTGCCCAACAAGCTGCTGCGCCCGCACCTGCGGCTGGTCAAGCGGGCTTTCGACCTCGTGAGCGCAAGCCTGCTGCTGGCATGGCTCTCGCCGCTGCTGGCCTGGGTGGCCTGGCGCATCTGGCGCGAGGATGGCGGGCCGGTCCTGTTCATCCAGGAGCGCGTGGGGCCCGGCGGCAAGCCGTTCCGCTTCTACAAGTTCCGCAGCATGGTCAATGACGCCGAAGGCCTGCTGCGCCGCTGGGAAGCCGAGAACAGCCCCGAATGGCAACGTTATGTCGCGAGCAACTTCAAGCTCGAGGACGATCCGCGCGTGCTGCAGGTCGGCCGCTTCATCCGCGGCAGCAGCATCGACGAGCTGCCGCAGCTGCTCAACGTGCTGCGCGGCGAGATGAGCCTGGTCGGACCGCGCCCGCTGCTGCCGCGCGAGGTCAGCGAATATGGCGAGGCGCTGCAGCTCTACGGCCAGGTACGCCCCGGACTGACCGGCCTGTGGCAGGTCAGCGGGCGCAGCAAGACCACCTTCTCCGAGCGCGTGATCTACGACGACTGGTACATCAAGAACTGGTCGCTCTGGACCGATATCGCGATCCTGGCCAAGACGGTCAGGACCGTGCTGCGTCGGGAAGGCGCGTACTGACCGCCAGCCCGACGCAGAGCATGGCGCTCAGGCCGCGTCGGGCTGGGCCGAAGGCGCGGCCTGCTTGAACGCCTCGAGCTCGCCACAGGCGGCATCGATCGCGCTGATCAGCGGCCAGCGGCTCAGGTCGACCTTGAAGCGGCGCGCGCTCTCGACCTGCGGAATCAGGTAGCAGTCGGCGATGGTCGGCGCGTCGCCATAGCTGAAACGGCCACGCTGGGTGTCGGCGGCCAGCAGCGCCTCGTAGGCGTCGAAGCCGGCCGAGATCCAGGTGCCGCACCAGGCGTTGATCGCGTCATCGTCGGCGCCGAAGGTCTTGCGCAGGTACTCGAGGATGCGGCGGTTGTTGATCGGATGGATGTCGCAACCGACGATGGCGGCCAGCGCACGCACCTTCTGCCGACCGGCGGCATCGGCCGGCAGCAGCGCCGGGGTCGGGTACTGCTCTTCCAGCCATTCGATGATGGCGGGCGACTGGATCAGCACGTCGCTGCCGGTGTCGAGCGCGGGCACCAGCTGCTGCGGGTTGACGGCCTTGAACTCGTCGCTCAGGTGCTTTTCCTTGCCCAGGTGCACGGCCACGTACTCGGTGTCCAGGCCCTTGAGGTTGAGCGCGATGCGCGTGCGGTGCGAGGTGCCGCTGCGCCAGAAGTTGTAGAGCTTCATGAGAAATCCTGATTCAGACTGGGGGACGGGCGCACAGCCTAGCACGCCGACCACGAAAAAAACCCCTGCACGGGCGGACCTGCGCAGGGGAATGACATCACGGCAGGCGCTTACTCTGCGGCACCGATGGTCAGCTCGATCTGGCCCACGCCTTCGACATGGCCGGTGATCTTGTCGCCCGGCACCACGGCGCCGACGCCTTCGGGGGTACCGGTATAGATCAGGTCGCCCGGCTGCAGGTGGTAGTACAGCGACAGGTCGGCGATGATCTCGCGCACGTTCCAGATCAGCTTGTTGACGTCCGACTTCTGCTTGGTCACGCCGTTGACTTCGAGCGCGATCTCGCCGCTTTCGATGACCTTGCCTTCCATCGGCACGATCTCGGAGCAGACCGAGCCCTGCTCGATGTCCTTGCCGGTATCCCAGGGACGGCCCTTGTCGCGCGCGACCAGCTGCAGGTCGCGGCGGGTCATGTCCAGGCCGGTGGCGTAGCCGTAGATCAGCTCGTGCGCCTTGTCTTCCTGCACGCGGAAGCCCGGCTTGCCGATCGCGATCACCAGCTCCATCTCGAAGTGGTAGTTCTGGGTCTCGGGCGGGTAGGCCACGGTGGCGCCGCTGTCGACCAGGGTGTCGCGCGACTTGGTGAAGTAGAAGGCGCGCTCGACCGACTTGTCGACCGGGCGGCCCATCTCGACGGCGTGCGCATGGTAGTTGCGGCCGACGAAGAACAGGCGGTTGATCGGGAAACGCTCTTCCTTGCCCTGGATCGGCAGGGACTGGACTTCGGGCGGGTTGAACAGGTACTGGGCCATTGCAGTGCTTCCTAAAAAATCGGTTTCAAAACGACGGAAAACCGGAGCCACTATATAAGAGGCCCCGGCCTTCAGTGAGGGCTGATCAGCCGCGGTTCTCGTACACGCCGAGCTTGCGGTGCAGCGGCGATTCGTCGGCCACGAAGATGAAGGCCGGCTCGGTCGCCGAGCGGTTGGTCAGCGTGGCGGCGGTGTAGCCCGGCACGGCGCAGGTGTCGGCCTCGGCCAGGGTAAAGGCGGAACCTTCGACCTGGACATCGGCGCTGCCTTCGATCTGGTGCAGCACCTGGGCCGGCGAGCGGGCCGGCAGGCGCAGGGTCTGGCCCGGACGCAGCATCAGCGCGTAGAAGCCCAGGATGTTCTCGGCGTCCTTGCCGGTCTCGGGGTTGACATAGGTCACCTGCACGGCTTCCAGCTCCGGCTGGTCCTCGGCCAGCGACAGCAGCGCGGCCTTGGCATCGGCCCAGGGGTAGCGCAGCATCGGGTAGGCCTTGTCGGAGCGACCGAACACCGGGGTCGGCACCACGCCGCCGCGGGCATAGGCCTTGACGCCCTGGCCCGGCACGACGGTCTGGCTCGGCACTTCCTCGTGGTAGGAGGCCTCGATGTAGTAGACCAGCGGCAGGTCCAGCACGTCGAGCCAGATCACCGGATCGGTGCCGTCATGGCCATGCTCGTGCCACAGGCCGGTCGGGGTCAGGATCAGGTCGCCACGGCTCATCGGGCATTTCTCGCCGTTGACCAGGGTCCAGGCGCCCTCGCCCTCGACCACCATGCGGATGGCGTTCGGGGTGTGGCGGTGCGCCGGCGCCAGCTCGCCCGGCAGCAGCAGCTGCATGCCCAGGTACATGGCGGCGCTGGCCTGCATCTTCTCCAGGCCATGGCCCGGGTTGGCCAGCACCAGCACGCGGCGCTCGGCCTTCTCGATCGGGGTCAGCTCGCCGGCTTTCAGCAGCAGGTCGCGCAGCTTGGCATAGGGCCAGTGGGTCGGCTGGGTCTTGCGTGCCGGCACATGCGGCGGCAGCACCGCGCGCAGGCTGGGCCACAGCGGGACCAGGTTGTTGGCAGTCAGCTCGTCGCGGTAGTCCTGCGGCAGGTCTTCCAGACGGCCCAGGGTGTCAAAGCGGCCGGTGTCTTGCATCTTCTTGTCCTTTGAAGTGACAGGTGACGAGTATCAGCCCTGTTGCAGGCAGTTGTTGACGTTCCAGCCGTACAGCCATTCGATCGCGTCATAGAAACGCTCCTGGCTGCGGCCCTTCCACAGGCTGTTGCGGATCAGGCGCTCGACGCCAGCGGCGTGGTACAGGCGGCCCATTTCGCGGCCCGACAGCACGATGCGGCCGGTGCGGGCGATGCGGTTCTTCTGGTACAGCTGCAGGGCGGCATCCCAGTCATTGTTCGAGACGCGCAGCGCCTCGCCCAGGGTCACGGCATCTTCCATCGCCATGCAGGCGCCTTGCGCCATGTACTGGGTGGTCGGGTGGGCGGCATCGCCCAGGATGGTGGCGCGGCCGAAGACCCAGTTCGGGATCGGCTCGCGGTCTGCGGTGGCCCAGCGCTTCCAGGTCTTGGGCAGCTCGATCAGCTGGCGGGCCTTCGGGCAGATGCCCTGGAAATAGCTCTCGACCTCTTCCTTGGAGCCGTCGGTCACGCCCCACTGCTCCTGCTCGCGGCTGTGGAAGGTCACGACCACGTTGTACTGCTCGCCACCACGCAGCGGGTAGTGCACCAGGTGGCACTTGGGGCCGGCCCACAGGCTGGCGGCGTTCCACTTCAGGTCATCCGGGAAGTCGGCCTTGTCGACCACGGCGCGATAGACCACATGGCCGGTGACGCGCGGCGGGTCGTTGACATACTGGGCGCGCACCACCGACTTGCCGCCATCGGCGCCGATCAGGGCCTGGCCAGTCCAGCGCTTGCCGTTCTGGTCGATCGCGGTGACGGTGCCGCTGGCCTCGTCCTGCTCGATCTTCTCGATGCGGGTGTTGGTGAAGAATTCGACGCGACCGGTCTCGACGGCGCCTTCGAGCAGCGACTTGTGCACGTCGACGCGATGGATCACGGCGTAGGGGTTGCCGAAGCGCTTGCGGAAGGCTTCGCCGGTCTCGATCTTGCCGACCAGGGACTCGTCGAGCGCATCGTGCATCACCATGTAGTCGGTGTAGACGGCGCGGCCACGGGCCTTTTCACCGACGCCGAGCGCGTCGAAGGCGTGGAAGGCATTGGGCCCGAGCTGGATGCCAGCGCCGATCTCACCGATCTCGGGCGCCTGCTCGAACACCTGGACCTGGAAGCCCTGGCGCACCAGCGCCAGCGCTGCCGCCAGGCCGCCAATGCCACCGCCGGACACCAGGACGGGCAACTGGGATTTGATTTCGCTCATATCTATGCTCCAGGAAAAAACAGGGTTTGGACCGGCCGGCGGTTGCCGCTCCGGAATAATCAGTACACAGATGATTAGTATAGGTACAAATTGAGATTTGGCAAGAGGGTTTTCCCTAGGTTGGCTTGCGCTAGACTGCCGACGCATGGAGTCCACTCGACCACAAGCCGTACAACTCGACGCGCAACCCGGCCACGCGATACGCCGCCTGCACCAGATCTCGGTCGGCATCTTTCACCAGGAGACCGAGGATCTCAACGTCACCCCGGTGCAATACGCCATCCTGCAGACGGTGCGCGACCAGCCCGGCTGCGACCAGCGCACCCTGGCCGGACGCATCGCGCTCGACACCTCGACCACCGCGGGCGTGGTCGACCGGCTCGAGGCGCGCGGCCTGCTGCGGCGCCGCGTCTCGCCCGAGGACCGGCGCGTGCGCCTGCTCGCGCTGACGCCGGCCGGCGAGCTGCTGCTGGCCCAGACCCTGCCGGGCATGGAGCGCACGCAGGAACGCATCCTGGAGCCGCTGAACCCCGAACAGCGGCAGCAGTTCATGGCGCTGCTGCTGCAGCTCGTGACGGAAAACAACGACCTGTCGCGCGCGCCGGGCAAGCGCCCGCGCTGATAAGTCCGCCCGATCCGCGCGGCTCGGCACGGATCGACACGCGCGGTGCGAAAATCCCCGGCATGAACGCCGAAACCACCGCCGAACTGATGAACCGCCTGGGCCAGCAGGCCAAGGTCGCCTCCGCCCTGATGGCGCGCGCCAGCAGCGCGCGCAAGGTCGCCGCGCTGCGCGCGCTGGCCGCCCTGCTGCGCGCCAACATCGAGCCGCTGCAGGTCGAGAATGCCAAGGACCTCGAGCGCGCACGCGCCGCCGGCCTGTCCGAGCCGATGGTCGACCGCCTCAAGCTGACACCGAAGGTGATCGAGACCTGTGCCGAGGGCTGCGAGCAGCTCGCCGCCATGCCCGACATCATCGGCGAGATCCTCGGCATGAAGCAGCAGCCCAGCGGCATCCGGGTCGGCCAGATGCGGGTACCGATCGGCGTCTTCGGCATGATCTTCGAGAGCCGGCCCAATGTCACGATCGAGGCCGCCAGCCTGTCGATCAAGAGCGGCAACGCCTGCATCCTGCGCGGCGGTTCGGAGGCGATCGAGTCGAACAAGGCGCTGGCCAAGCTGGTGCAACAGGCGCTCGAACAGTCCGGCCTGCCGGCCGACGCGGTGCAGCTGGTGCCCACCACCGACCGCGAGGCGGTGGGCCAGCTGATCACCATGCCGCAGTATGTCGATGTCATCATCCCGCGCGGCGGCAAGGGCCTGATCGAGCGCATCAGCCGCGACGCCAAGGTGCCGGTGATCAAGCATCTGGACGGCAACTGCCACACCTATGTCGACGACCCCTGCGATATCGCAATGGCGGTCAAGGTGGCCGACAACGCCAAGACGCAGAAGTACAGCCCCTGCAACGCGACCGAAAGCCTGCTGGTCGCGCGCGGCGTCGCGGCCGAATTTTTGCCGAAGATTGGCGCCATTTACGCCCAGAAAGGCGTGGAAATGCGCTGCTGCCCGGTCTCGAAGGCGATCCTGAGCCAGGTCTCGGGTGCCCAGCTCAAGGACGCGACCGAGCAGGACTGGTCCGAGGAATACCTGGCCCCCATCATCAGCGTCAAGGTCGTGGCCGGCGTGGACGAGGCGATCGCGCACATCAACAGGTATTCGAGCGGCCACACCGAGGCCATCCTGACCACCGACCACCGCCATGCGCAGCAGTTCCTGCGCGAGGTCGACTCGAGCAGCGTGATGGTCAACGCCAGCACCCGCTTCGCCGACGGCTTCGAGTACGGCTTGGGCGCCGAGATCGGCATCAGCACCGACAAGTTCCACGCGCGCGGACCGGTCGGCGTCGAGGGCCTGACCTCGCTCAAGTACGTCGTGCTGGGCGAAGGCGAAGTGCGTGGCTGAGCGACGCCAGCCCGCCAAACCCTACCGCAAGCCCAAGCCCCCAGCCAGCGACCCGCGCTTCGCCGCCGGGCCGGATGACGCCGACGCGGGCCTGGCGGAGCATGAGCCCGGCCCCAACGAAATAGCCGCGGCCGCGCGCAGCCGCTCCGGCTCGCGCTCGCTGCGCGCGCCGGCTGAGGCAGGCGCACCGCTGTCGCCGGCCGCGCAGCAATTGCAGCGCGAGCTGGCCCGGGTCGAGCGGCTCAAGGCCCAGCTGGCCCAGATGGAGTCGATCGGCCAGGACTACCTGAACGGCTGCGCGCAACGCCTGCAGCCGCTGCGCGAACGGCTGCGGCTGGCCAGGCGCGGCCTGGCGCTGGCGCTGGCGCCCTGGCTCGAACCCGACGCACGCGGCCTGTCGCGCGCGCAACAGGGCAAGGCGCGCAGCCTGCTGTGCCGGCTGGCGCAGCTGCTGGCCGAGGGTGGCGATGCCGACATGGCCGCGCTGCACGACCGCTACAGCCCGCAAAGCCTGGCCGACAAGCGCCGCAGCGCCGCCGATGCGCTGCGCGCACGCCTGTCCGACTGGCTGGCGCCCGACGACGAGGCGGTGCAGGCTGCCGCCGATCCGGATGATCTGCTGCGCGCCGCGCATCGGCAGTGGCAGACCGAATCCGCAGCCCAGCAGGCCAGGCGCGACGCCCGCCAGGCCAAGCGCGAGGCGCGCAAGGCCCAGCGCGAACCGGCACCGGCCGCGCTGCTGGAACAGCAGGCGCAACAGGACGCCGGCGCCACGCTGCGTACGCTCTACCGCCAGCTTGCCAGCGCGCTGCACCCGGACCGCGCGAGCGACGAGGCCGAACGCCAGCGCATGACTGCGCTGATGAGCGCGGCCAACGCCGCCTACGACCGGCGCGACCTGCTGGCGCTGCTCGACCTGCAGCTGCAGGCCGAGCTGGCCGACCCCACCCACCTCGAGCGCCTGTCGGCGCAGCGGCTGCAGGCCGTCACAAGGCTGCTGAAGGAGCAGGCGGCCAGCCTGGAGCGCGAGCGCCAGGGCGAGCAGCAGCGCTGGCTGCACCAGCTCGACCTGCCGGCCGGCAGCCGGATCGATGCGGCCCTGCTGCAGCGCCGGCTCGAGGAACAGGAGCTCGAGCTGCTGCGCCAGCTGCACGAGGCGCAAGCCTGGCTGGAACAGGCCGGCGATCCGGCCGGGCTCAAGGGCTGGCTGAACCGCAACGCGGGCTGATCAATCAAGCTGCCCCAGTGCCTCACCGAGCGCATTGACCAGGCTGTCGATCTGCGCCGGCGTGCTGATGAAGGGCGGCGCCAGCTGGATGGTGTCGGCGCCATAGCGCACGTAGAAGCCCTTGTCCAGCATCGCCATCGCGACCTGGTAGGGGCGCTTGGCGGGCTCGCCCGGTGCGGCGGCAATCGTCAGTCCGGCGGCCAGGCCGAAGTTGCGGATGTCGGCCACATGGCGCGCGCCGCGCAGGCTGTGGACGGCGTTCTCGAACACCGGTGCCAGCGCGGCCACCCGCTCGATCGACTGCTCGCGCTCCAGCAGGTCCAGCGTCGCGAGGCCGGCCGCGCAGGCCACCGGATGCGCCGAGTAGGTGTAGCCATGCGGGAACTCGAGCATGTAGTCGGGCCCGCCCGCGGCCATGAAGGTGTCGTAGATCTCACGCCTCACCACCACGCCACCGAGCGGCTGCACGCCGTTGGTGATCTGCTTGGCGAAGTTCAGGATGTCGGGCTTGACGCCGAAGGCTTCCGCGCCGGTCCAGGCTCCGCTGCGGCCAAAGCCCGAGATCACCTCGTCGAAGATCAGCAGGATGTTGTGCGCGGTGCAGATCTCGCGCAGGCGCTGCAGATAGCCCTTGGGCGGAATCACCACGCCGGCCGAACCCGAGAACGGCTCGACGATCACGGCCGCGATGTTGGACGCATCGTGCAGGCCGATCAGGTTGAGCAGCTCGTCGGCCAGCTCGGCGCCCTGCTCGGGCATGCCGCGGCAGAAGGACCCCGCCGGCGGCTGGGTATGCGGCAGGTGGTCGGCTTCCAGGCCCTGGCCGTAGAGCTTGCGGTTGCCGACGATGCCGCCGACCGAGATGCCGCCGAAGTTGACGCCGTGATAGCCCTTCAGGCGGCCGATCAGGCGCGTCTTGCTGCCCTGGCCCTTGGTGCGCCAGTAGGCGCGCGCGATCTTGAGCGAGGTGTCGGCCGACTCCGAACCCGAGCCGGTGAAGAACACATGGTCCAGCCCGGCCGGCATGCGCTCGACGATCCGGTTGGCCAGCTCGAACGACAGCGGATGGCCGAACTGGAAGGCCGGCGAATAGTCCAGCGTGGCCGCCTGGCGGGCAATGGCCTCGACGATCTCGGTCCGCGCATGGCCCAGGCCGGTGCACCAGAGGCCGGACAGGCCGTCGAACAACTGGCGACCCCCGGCGTCGGTGTAATAGGCGCCCTGGGCCGAGGTGATCAGGCGCGGATGGGCCTTGAAGTCGCGGTTGCCGGTGAAGGGCATCCAGTGCGCCTCCAGCCAGGCCGGGTCGGTACGAGGGACAGCATTGACCCGCTGGGCGTCGGACATGTTCATCGGTAAATCCAGTGCGAAGGAGGAATGACGGACCGATTCTGGGCAATGGCTAAACTCTCATGAAGCACCCTATGTCTCATTACAGTTGACGTTTTATGCAAGCAAGGAATGTGACCCTGCTCGGCCAGCTGGGCGATGTCGACCTGCGGCTGCTGCGGGTCTTCAAGAGCGTGGTGGAATGCGGCGGCATGGCGGCGGCCGAGCTCGAGCTCAACATCGCGCTGTCGACCATCAGTCGGCACATCAAGGATCTGGAGACCCGGCTCGGGCTGGTGCTGTGCCGGCGCGGGCGCAGCGGTTTCGACCTCACCCCCGAGGGCCAGCAGGTCTACGAAGCCGCGCTGAGCCTGCTGTCCGCGACGGAGACATTCCGGACCCGGCTGCATGACATCCACCGCCGGCTCGGTGGCGACCTGCATGTCGCCGTGTTCGAGAAGACGGCCTCCAACCCGCAAGCCCGGATCGCGGAGGCCATCGCCCGCTTCCAGCGCCAGGTGCCCAGCGCGCGGCTGCACCTGCATGTCGGCAGCATCGGCAGCATCGAGCGCGGCGTGATCGACGGCCAGTTCCAGCTCGGCATCATCCCGGAGCATCGCAGCTCCGAACTGCTGTGCTACCGGGAACTGTTTGGCGAGACCATGCTGCTGTACGCGGGCCAGGGCCACCCCTGGTTCGGGTCGCCGCAGTCCGGACTGGGCTGGGATGACTTGCGGCAGCAGAAGCTGGCGGCGCTGGGCTACCACTCGCCGAACATGGAGCTGGCACATCGGCACCAGCTGGAGCGCGCCGCCACCGCCTCGGACCAGGAGGCGGTCGCCACCTTCATCCTGTCCGGCTGCTTCGTGGGCTTTCTGCCGGACCACTATGCCGAGGCCTTCGTGCAGGCCGGCCGGATGCGCGCGATCGCGCCCGCCGTGCTGCGCTACCCCTGCCGCTTCATGGCCATCAGCCGGCAGTCGCCCAAGAGCTCGCGCCTGACCCAGGCCTTCCAGCAGACGCTTTACGCCAGTCATGCCGGGCACCCGCCAAGCCAGGAACCGCCCGCGCTGGGATAATCCCGCCATGGCAAACAAACAACGTGTCGTCGTCGGTCTCTCGGGCGGGGTGGACTCCGCGGTCAGCGCCTGGCTGCTCAAGCAGCAGGGCTACGAGGTGATCGGCATCTTCATGAAGAACTGGGAGGACGACGACGACAGCGAATACTGCTCGTCGCGGCAGGACTTCCTCGATGCGGCCAGCGTGGCCGACGTGATCGGCATCGACATGGAGCATGTCAACTTCGCGGCCGAGTACAAGGACCGCGTCTTTGCCGAGTTCCTGCGCGAGTACCAGGCCGGCCGCACGCCCAACCCCGACATCCTGTGCAATGCCGAGATCAAGTTCAAGGCCTTCCTCGACCACGCGATGCGGCTGGGCGCCGACAAGATCGCCACCGGCCATTACTGCCGGGTGCGCTTCGACGAGGCCAGCGGCAGGCACCAGCTGCTCAAGGGCTGCGACCCGCTGAAGGACCAGAGCTATTTCCTGCACCGCCTGAACCAGGCGCAGCTGTCCAAGGCGATGTTCCCGGTCGGCGAGCTGCCCAAGACCGAGGTGCGCCGCATCGCCGACGAGATCGGCCTGCCGAACGCGAAGAAGAAGGACTCGACCGGCATCTGCTTCATCGGCGAGCGACCGTTCCGCGACTTCCTGAACCGCTACATTCAGAAGGAGCCCGGCGCGATCCGCGACGACCAGGGCCGGGTGATCGGCCAGCATGTGGGCCTGAGCTTCTACACCCTGGGCCAGCGCCAGGGTCTGGGCATAGGCGGGGTCAAGGAACAGGGATCGGCCAAGGGCGGCAGCGAGCACCAGCCCTGGTTCGTCGCGCGCAAGGATGTCGCGAGCAACACGCTCTGGGTGGTGCAGGGCCACGACCACCCCTGGCTGCTGTCGCCGCTGCTGCAGGCCGAGGACGCGAGCTGGGTCGCGGGCGAGCCGCCGGCGCCGGGCCGCTACGGCGCCAAGACCCGCTACCGCCAGGCCGACGCGGCCTGCCTGCTGGCGCCGAACGGCGACGGCGCCTTCGCGCTCGGCTTCGACGAGCCGCAATGGGCGGTCACGCCGGGCCAGAGTGCGGTGCTGTACGACGGCGATGTCTGCCTGGGCGGCGGCGTGATCCATTCCGCCAGCGCGACCGAAGCCGCGCTGCCCGAGCTGCCGCCCGAGCCGACGAAGCGCAAGCCCAAGGCGCGGCGCAAGCCGCAGGGCAAGCCGGCAGGCGGCTGACCGACGGCGAGGGTGGCTCAGTATTGGCAGGCGGATTCCTCGATCGCCCCTCATTTTTTTCATCGGGCCGGTTAATATTTTTCAGCGGCCGACTAGGGTTTCCATGGGTGCCGGCTAGGCAGGGAGGATCAATAAGATATTGACAGCTTTATTGATTCCACGCCACCAGGAGATACCTAATGGAACGTCGTAAATTCGTGCAAGGCGCCGGCATGGCCGGCATTCTGGCCGTTGGTGCTGCGCCGGCCGTTGCCCAGGCCCAGCAGCAGATCCGCTGGCGTCTGGCATCCAGTTTCCCGAAGTCGCTCGAGACCGTCTATGGCGCGAGCGAAGCCTTCGCCAAGTACGTGTCGGATGCGACCGGCGGCAAGTTCGTGATCTCGGTCCACCCGGCCGGTGAACTGGTGCCCGCCTTCGGCGTGGTCGACGCGGTGCAGCAAGGCACCATCGACTGCGCCCACACGGCGCCGTACTACTTCTTCGGCAAGGACGAGACCTTCGCGCTCGACTGCACCATCCCGTTCGGCATGACCTCGCGTGCGATGTCCGCCTGGATGTACGAGGGCAACGGCATGAAGCTGATGCGCGAGTTCTACGCCCAGTTCAACATCGTCAACTTCCCCTGTGGCAACACCGGCACCCAGATGGGCGGCTGGTATCGCAAGGAAATCAAGTCGGTCAAGGACTTCGAGGGCCTGAAGATGCGCATCGGCGGCTTCGGCGGCCGCGTGCTGGCCAAGCTCGGCGTGGTGCCGCAGAACATCCCGGCGGGCGAGATCTACCAGGCACTGGAAAAAGGCACGATCGATGCTGCCGAGTGGATCGGTCCCTACGACGACCTGCGCCTGGGCCTGCACAAGGTCGCCAAGAACTACTACTTCCCGGCCTGGTGGGAAGGCAGCACGCAGTTCTCGCTCTACATCAACGACAAGCAGTGGAAAGGCCTGTCGGCCGAGTACAAGTCGATCATCGAGCAGGCTTCCCGCGCCGCCCACGTTACCTGCCAGGCGCGTTACGACGGTCGCAACCCGGCTGCGCTCAAGCAGCTGATTGCCGAAGGCACCAAGCTGTCGCGCTTCCCGAAGGACTTCATGGACAGTGCCTTCAAGGCCTCGCGCGAGGTCTATGCCGAGCTGAACGAGAAGAACGCCAACTGGAAGAAGATCTACGCCGACTACAGCCGCTACCTGTCCGACCAGGTGCGCTGGGAGGCGGTGGCCGAGGGCAACTATTCCCAGTACCTGGCGGCCCAGAAGCTGTGACGGGACGATCAGCGGGGACTGACCCTGTCACCCGCTGATCGCCGGCCCGGGCCTTCAAGCATCTCATCCTTCCGCCGAGCGAAGCCCAGGCCTAGCTCGGCATTTTGTTTTTTGCAAGCTCAAAAGCGATCCCCATGGACACCCTACTTCGCTTGTCACGCATCATCGATGCCGTGAGCCGGTTCTTCGGCAAGTTCATCATCTGGCTGGTGCTGGCCGCGGCGGTGATCAGCGCCAGCAACGCGGTGGCGCGCAAGGCCTTCAACGTCGGCTCGAACGCCTTCCTCGAGATCCAGTGGTACCTGTTCGGCGCGGTCTTCCTGCTGGGCGCCGGCTACACCTTCCTGCAGAACGCCCATGTCCGCATCGACGTGGTCGCCGGCAAGCTGTCGATGCGGGTGCGCACCTACATCGACATCGTCGGCATCCTCCTGTTCCTGCTGCCGATGTGCTGGTTCATGATCGAGTTTGCCTGGCCTGTCGTGGCCGGCGCCTACGCCTCGGGCGAGATGTCGTCCAACGCCGGCGGCCTGATCCGCTGGCCGGTCTACGCCCTGGTGCCGGCCGGCTTTGCCCTGCTCGGCCTGCAGGCGATCTCGGAACTGATCAAGCGCCTGGCCTTCCTGCAGGGCAAGGCCCCCAATCCGCTGCTCGAGGGCGGCCATGACGGCAACGCCGACTCGCCGGCCCAGCCCCAGCTTAATGCCACCGAAGAGGTGCAGAAATGATCGAACTCTTTACTGCCCATGCGCCCGAAATGATGTTCGGGTCGCTGCTGATGCTGCTGCTGACCGGCTTCCCGGTCGCGTTCGCGCTGGCTGCCTGCGGCCTGCTGTTCGGCTTTGCCGGCATCGAGCTGGGCCTGCTGCCGCCCAGCCTGTTCCAGGCGCTGCCGCTGCGGGTGATCGGCATCATCCAGAACGACACCCTGCTGGCGATTCCCTTCTTCACGCTGATGGGGCTGGTGCTGGAGCGCAGCGGCATGGCCGAGGAGCTGCTCGACACGGTCGGCCAGGTGTTCGGCCCGATCCGCGGCGGCCTGGCGCTGGCGGTGATCTTCGTCGGCGCGCTGCTGGCGGCGACCACCGGCGTGGTGGCCGCGGCCGTGATCTCGATGGGCCTGATCTCGCTGCCGATCATGCTGCGCTATGGCTACAGTCCGGCGGTCGCCAGCGGTGCCATCACCGCATCGGGGACCTTGGCGCAGATCGTGCCGCCTTCCCTGGTGCTGATCGTGATCGCCGACCAGCTCGGCCGCAGCGTCGGTGATCTGTACAAGGGGGCCTTCATTCCGGCCTTCATCCTGATCGGCCTGTATGTGCTGTTCATCATCGGCCTGGCGATCTTCAAGCCCGCCATGGTGCCGGCCCTGCCACCCGAGGCGCGCACCTACCGCGAGCCCGACGGCAGTTCGGGCATGCGCTCGCTCGGCGTCTTCACCCTGTTCGTCACGGTCGTGGCCGTCTTGTTCGGCCTCTACTACGGCGAGATCCTGTCCGCCTTCAAGGGCAGCGAAGTCACGCCGGCGACGGACGAGGTCATCGTGGTCGCGCTCACCGGTGGCACCCTGTTCGCCTGGCTGGCCGCGATGATCAACAAGCTCACCGGCCTGGGCCTGCTGTCGCGCATCACCGAGCGCGTCACCTTCGTGCTGATCCCGCCGCTGGCGCTGATCTTCCTGGTGCTGGGCACCATCTTCCTCGGCGTGGCGACCCCGACCGAGGGCGGCGCGATGGGCGCGGTCGGCGGCATGATCATGGCGTTCTCGCGTGGCAAGCTCGACATGGCGCAGCTCAAGCAAGGCCTGGAGTCCACCGCCAGGCTGTCCTGCTTCGTGCTGTTCATCCTGATCGGCTCGACCATCTTCAGCTTCACCTTCACCGCGATCGACGGCCCGGTCTGGGTCGAGCACCTGTTCGACAAGCTGCCCGGCGGCGAGATCGGCTTCCTGGTGTTCGTCAACACGGTGATCTTCTTCCTTGGCTTCTTCATCGACTTCTTCGAGATCGCCTTCATCCTGATCCCGCTGCTGGCCCCGGTTGCCGACAAGCTCGGCATCGACCTGGTGTGGTTCGGCGTGCTGCTGGCGATGAACCTGCAGACCTCGTTCCTGACCCCGCCGTTCGGTTTCGCGCTGTTCTACCTGCGCAGCGTGGCGCCGGCGAAGGACTTCATCGACCGCGTGACCAGCAAGCGCGTGGCCGGCGTCAAGACCATGGACATCTACCGCGGCTCGATCCCCTTCGTGTTCATGCAACTGGTGATGGTGGTCGTGCTGATGGTGTTCCCGGGTCTGGTGACCTTCACGCTGGACAAGAAGGTCGAGGTCAACCTGGACACCATCGAGATCACGGTCGAGGGCGATGCCGGCGGCAACGCCCAAGGCGAAGGCGGCTGGGGCGCGCAGGGCGACAGCTTCGGCGGCGCGGCCGGGGGCCAGCCCGCCACGGGCACGGACGCCCCTGCAGGCGGAGCCGGAACCTCGGGCGAGGCCGGTTCCGGCAATGAGGGCGGCACGACGCAACGCGGCTGGTAAGGCGAGATGATCCATACCCTCAAGGCCCTGGGCGGCATGCAGGTCGCGCCGCATCACATGGCCGCCCAGGCCGGCCGCGACGTGCTGCGCGACGGCGGCAACGCCGTCGAAGCCATGGTGGCGGCGGCGGCGACCATCGCCGTGGTCTATCCGCACATGAACGCGATCGGCGGCGATGGCTTCTGGCTGATCCACGAGCCCGGCCGGGCACCGGTCGCCATCGACGCCAGCGGTCCTGCGGCGACAATGGCCAGCCGGGACTTCTACGCCGGGCTGGACGCGATCCCGCCGCGCGGCGCCACTGCGGCCCTCACCGTGGCCGGCACGGTGGGCGGCTGGCAGCGCGCGCTCGAGGTGGCGTCGGCCTGGGGCCCGGCGCTGCCGCTGCCCCGGCTGCTGCAGGATGCGATCCGCCATGCGCAGGATGGCGTCGTCGTGACCGACAGCCAGTCGGCGCTGACACGCGCCAAGCTGGCAGGGCTGAAGGACGCGCCGGGCTTCGCCCAGGCCTACCTGGTCAACGGCGAACCCCCGGCGCCCGGCCATCTGCTGCGCCAGCCGGCGCTGGGCCGCACCCTGGGCCAGCTGGCCGAGCGCGGGCTGGACGACTTCTACCGCGGCGAGCTCGCGCAGCGCATCGGCGCAGAGCTCGAACGGCTGGGCAGCCCGCTGCGCGGCAGCGACCTGGCCGCCTACCGGGCCCAGCTCGTCGAGCCGCTGGCGGTACGCCTGGGCGACAGCACGGTCTACAACCTGCCGCCGCCGACGCAGGGGCTCGCGGCGCTGATGATCCTGGGCCTGTTCGAGCGCCTGGGCGTGACCGAGGGCGAGGGCTTTGCCCACCTGCACGGACTGGTGGAGGCCACCAAGCGCGCCTTCCGGGTGCGCGATCGCGTCGTCACCGACCCGGGCCGCCTGCCGGCCGACCCGCGCGGCTTCCTGCAGCCCGAGGCGCTGACGGCGCTGGCGGCCGAGATCGACCCGGATCGCGCCCTGCCCTGGCCCGATCCGGCCAGCCCGGGCGACACCATCTGGATGGGAGCCATCGACCGCCAGGGTCGTGCGGTGAGCTTCATCCAGAGCGTGTACTGGGAGTTCGGCTCCGGCACCGTGCTGCAGGACAGCGGCATCTGCTGGCAGAACCGCGGCATCAGCTTCTCGCTCGACCCGAAGGCGCTGAACTGCCTGGAGCCGGGCCGCAAGCCCTTCCACACCCTGAATCCGTCGCTGGCGCTGTTCGACGACGGCCGGGTCATGCCCTACGGCACCATGGGCGGCGAAGGCCAGCCGCAGACGCAGGCGGCAGTCTTCACCCGCTACGCCCGCTTTGGCCAGGGCCTGCAGCAGGCCGTGACGGCGCCGCGCTGGCTGCTGGGCCGCACCTGGGGCGACGTCAGCACCACGCTCAAGCTGGAACAGCGCTTCGATCCGGCGCTGGTGCAGGCCCTGCGCGAAGCCGGCCATCTGGTAGAGCTGCTGCCCGAGGCCTTCAGCGACACCATGGGCCATGCCGGCGCGCTGGTGCGCCACCCCGACGGCGTGATCGAGGGCGCGGTCGATCCGCGCAGCGACGGGGTGGTGGCCGCTGTCTGAGGCTAGGCCTGCGCCACGCTGCCGGCCAGCGCCGCCTGCAGCATGTCGATGAAGACCCGCGTGCGTGCCGGCATCAGCTTGCGGCCCGGGAACACCGCCCAGGCCGGATGCGGCGGCAACTGCCAGGCTGGCAGCACGCGGCGCAGTTCGCCGCGCTGCAGCATGGGCTGCGCGAACCAGTCTGGCACGGCCGCGATGCCGGCACCGGCACGCGCCATGCGGATCAGGAATTCGGGCGAATTGGCGCTGACCCGCCCGGGCGGCAGGCCCTGCCAGGCCTGATCGTTGCAGCGCAGCACCCAGGGCGCGGGCTCGCCACGGCGTCCCAGCAGGCGCACCGCCTGGTGCCGCAGCAGTTCCTCCGGGCAGGTCGGGTCGCCATGCTCGGCCAGGTAGTCGGGCGCGGCGTAGAGCCCGTTGCTGAACACGGTGAGCCGGCGCGCCGCCAGCGAGGCGTCGTCGGGCAGCTCGCCCATGCGCAGCGCGACATCGAAGCCCTCGGCCAGCAGGTCGACCCGGCGCGGCGACAGGTCGAGCTCGAGCGTGATCGCCGGGTGCAGCGCGCAGAAGGCCGCCAGCGTGTCGGCCAGCAGCAGGTTGGCGAAGTCGCTCGGCATCGAGACCCGCAGCCGCCCGCTCGGCGCGGCCTGGCGCTGCTCGCGCAGGGCAGCGACCGCCTCGACCTCCAGCACCACCTGGCGCGCGTGCTCCAGCAGCAGCTGGCCGAAGTCGGTCAGCTGCTGGCGCCTTGTGGTTCGCTGCAGCAGGCGCTCGCCCAGCAGCGACTCGAGCGTCGCCAGGCGGCGCGAGACGGTCGACTTCGGCAAGCCGAGCCGCTCGGCGGCGCGGCTGAAGCTGCCGAGCTCGGCCACGCGAGCGAACAGCAGCAGATCATTGGGATCGATCGCGGCAGATTGTTCCATTACAGGAACAATGATATCCATCCAGACGGATTCACATCGGTTTAAACAACAAATACAGTAGCGCCATTCCCTCCCCACCCAAGGAAAACCGACCATGAAGATCCTGCAAATCAACGCCAGTGCCCGCCGCGAAGGTGCCAACTCGACCAAGGTCGCCAACCGCGTCACCGAGCGCCTGCAAGCCGCCCATCCGGGCGCGACCGTGACCCTGCGCGACCTGGCCGTCCAGCCGGTGCCGGCCCTCGACGAAGCCATGCTGGGTGCCCTGTTCACCCCGGCCGAGCAGCGCAGCGCCGAGCAGGCCGCCGCCGTCGCTGGCTACGACGCGCTGATCGCCGAGCTGCAGGCCCATGACGCGATCGTGCTGGGCGTGCCGATGTACAACTTCGGCGTCTCGACCCAGCTGAAGAACTGGATCGACGCCGTGGCCCGCGCCGGCGTGACCTTCAAGTACACCGAAACCGGCCCGGTCGGCCTGGTCCAGGGCAAGACGGTCTATGTCGCCTTGGCCCGTGGCGGTATCTACCGCGACACCCCGAACGACAGCCAGACCCCCTACCTGAAGTCGGTGCTGGGCTTCCTGGGCATGAGCGATGTGCGCTTCGTGTTCGCCGAAGGCCTGAACATGGGCCCCGAAGCCGCCGCCAAGGGTTTCGCCCAGGCCGAAGCCGATCTGGAAGCTGCGCTGGCTGCCTGATCCCCCTCGATTGAATAGAACGCAGGGCACGCCCAGCCGGGATAGCGCCCTGCCATCAGGAAAGTGCCGACCATGACCCCGAACGCCCTCCCCTCCACCATCGTCAGCCAGCCGCGCCGCGTCGAACGCCTGATCGTCGGCCACCCGACTTCGGACGGCGCTGGCGTCAAGCTGACCCGCGTGCTGACGCAGGACCTGCAGCGCCGGCTCGACCCTTTCCTGATGCTCGACGCCTTCGGCAGCGAGAACCCGGACGACTACATCGCCGGCTTCCCGAATCACCCGCACCGCGGCTTCGAGACCGTGACCTACATGATCGCCGGGCGCATGCTGCACCGCGACAGCGCAGGCCACGAAGGCCTGCTGCAGAACGGCGACGTGCAGTGGATGACGGCCGGCAGCGGCCTGATCCACTCCGAAATCCCGCAACAGGAAGCCGGCGTGATGGAAGGCTTCCAGCTCTGGCTCAACCTGCCGGCGCGCGACAAGATGAATCCGCCCTGGTACCGCGACATCCCGCAGGCCGAGCTGCCCCGCTTCACCACGGCCGAGGGCGTGGCGGTCACGGTGATCGCGGGCGCAAGCCATAGCGTGACCGGCGCGGTGACGCGCGAGACGACCGAGCCGCTGTATCTGGACCTGCACCTGCCGGCCGGCACCCGCTTCGAGCAGGCGCTGCCAGCGGGCCACAACGCCTTCGTCTATGTCTACCGCGGCGCGGTCAGCCTGGGCGGCCAGGCGGTGCCGATGCAGCGCATGGCGATCCTGGCCAACGATCCGGGTGCCGACGGCGTGCGCATCGAGGCCAGCGCGGATGCCAAGCTGCTGCTGATCGCGGGCCGGCCCCTCAACGAGCCGATCGCGCAATACGGTCCCTTCGTGATGAACAGCGAGGCCGAGATCTACCAGGCGATCCAGGACTTCCGCGCCGGCAAGCTGGGCTGAAGCCCCGCGCCCGGGCGCCCGACGTGGCGCCCACCGAACCCCAAGCCAGCCGTCGCAGGACGGGCTGGCTTTTTGTCTGTCCAGCGCAAGAGGGACGGCCGGGCAGCGAAGCCAAGGCCCGGATTCGGTACCCAGAGCGTGAGCGCTCGGCTACCATGCAGGATATGTGGCCTAATTCGGCATAATGAATCAAAAATCCGGCAGAAATGGAACTGGTGACCCTCGGACTGATCGGCAGCGGCCTGATTTTGGCTGCTTGCGCTGCCGCCTGGCGTATCAAGCAGGCGAAGAAGCGCAGCAATTTGACTAGAAGTCGATTGAAGGAGCGGTGCCGGTATTGAGGAATACTGCCCCTGCCCTGCGGCAGTTACAGCGCCTCGACCGCCCTGCGCATGACTGAACAAGCATCCCAGCCCCTATGTCCCATCCCCACGCGACCGCCCACGCCCCCTATGCCTCGACCTCGAGCGAGGACATACCCTGGCTGTTTCTCGACCCGCGGGCCTATCACCGACTCGGCCTGGTCACGATCCGGCACTCGGGCGTCACGACCCGGGCCAATCATGTCATCGTGTCCAACTACGGCATCTTCGTCATCGAGGAAAACAGCGACTCGGGCTCGTTCCAGGCCAATCCCGGCATCAACTGGACCCAGTACCGCGATGAGCAATCGATCGAGATCCCGAACCCGGTGCGCCAGGTCAGCCACGAGGCCCATGCCTTGCAGGAAGCCCTCGAGCTGCCGGGCAGCCATTTCCATGCCGCCGTGTTCTTCACCAGCGGCCAGGTCTACCTGAAGGGCGAGGTGCCGGACAACGTGATCTCGGAAGGCTTCACCGACTACATCAAGAGCTTCAAGAAGGTCATCCTGTCGGACGCCGAGGTCAACGCCATCGTGAACCAGCTCACGCAATCGAAGGCCGCGAGCAGGCCGACGCAGGCGGCGCATCATCCTGCCCATCACCATCCGCACGAGCACCATGCCCGGCATGAGCCAGTGCCGCAGCAGCCCGCGCCGCCGGCGCCGAACCGGATGAAGAGCCTTGCTTACGGGCTGGCGGCGCTGCTGCTGGGCGCCCTCGTCACCAGCGCGATCTTCCTCTGGCTGAACTGAGGCCGGCTGGCGGAAAAAAAGCCCGCTGCAGTTGCCTGCAGCGGGCTTTTTGACGCTCGGGCGCGAAGGCTTAGAACGGCACGTCGTCGTCGAAATCGTCGAAACCACTGCCACCCGGGGCCGGCGTTGCAGCCGGTGCGGGAGCCGGACGCGGTGCCGGAGCAGGACGTGCGGCCATGGCCGGACGCGCAGCCGGGGCCGCCGCACGCGGGGCGTAGGCCGGGCGCTCGCCGCCCTCTTCCATGCCGCCGCGGTCACCGCCACCCATGCCCTCGCGGCCGCCGAGCAGCTGCAGCTCGGTCGCGATGATGTCGACCGTGTTGCGCTCGACGCCGGACTGGTCGGTGTACTTGCCGTACTTCAGCCGGCCCTCGACGTAGATCGGGCGGCCCTTCTTGACATATTCGCCGGCGATCTCGGCCAGGCGGTCGAAGAACTGGACCCGGTGCCACTGGGTGTCCTCGACCATCTCGCCGCTGTTGCGGTCCTTGCGCCGGCTCGAGGTCGCGAGCGTGACGTTGGCGACCGCCGCGCCCGAGGGCAGGTAGCGGATTTCGGCGTCGCGGCCGACGTTGCCGACCAGGATGACTTTGTTGACGGATGCCATAGTTGGGACCTCTCTAAGCTGTGTTCAGGGCTGGGATTGTGCAGCATTTGAAATAGCGACAACAGGCCCCACCAGGGCCATTATTCAGTCCGCCAGCTCCATCAGCAGCGCCTTGGCCGATACCGCATCGCCATGCCGCACATGGATCGCCTTGACCGTCGCCTCGCGCTCGGCCAGCACCAGGCTCTCCATCTTCATCGCCTCGATGCTGGCGAGCACATCGCCCTTGAGCACGCGCTGGCCCTCCTTGACTGCCACCCGAGCCACCGTGCCCGGCATCGGTGCGGCCACCTGGGCCGGGTTGCCCTCCTCGGCCTGGCGCAACGCCTTGGCGTTGACCGCCGCGCCCAGCAGCGCCACCCGCGTCATGCGCGGCTGGCCGTTGAGCTCGAAGAACAGGCGGCAGCGGCCTTCATCGTCGGCCGGCGTGCGGCCTTCGAGGCGCAGGTGCAGCGTCTTGCCCTGGTCGATCGTGACCGCGATCTCCTCGTGGTCCTGCAGGCCGTAGAAGTAGGCCGGTGTCGGGATCACGCTGACGTCGCCATAGTGGCTGCGCTGGCGGCTGTAGCTCTGGTAGACCTTGGGGTACATCAGGTAGGAGGCCAGCTCCTGGTCGTTGACTGCGTGGCCGACGAGCTTCTGCGCCTGCTCGCGCGCGGCCTCCAGGTCCACGGCGGGCAGGTGCTCGCCCGGGCGACCCGTCAGCGGCGCCTGGCCCCTGAGCACCTTCTTCTGCAGCGCCTCGGGGAAGCCGTCGGCCGGGAAACCGAGCTCCCCGCGCATCAGCTGCACCACCGACTCGGGGAAGGCGATCTCGCGCTCGGGGTTGGCGACGTCAGCCGGGGTCAGGTCGTTGGCGACCATGAACAGCGCGAGGTCGCCGACCACCTTGGAGGTGGGCGTGACCTTGACGATGTCGCCGAACAGCCGGTTGACCTGGGCATAGGCCTCGGCCACCTCGGGCCAGCGCGGCTCCAGGCCCATCGAGCGGGCCTGCTCGCGCAGATTGGTGTACTGGCCGCCGGGCATTTCGTGGCGGTACACGTCGGAGGTGCCGCAGCGGATCTCGCTCTCGAACGGGCTGTAGTAGCGGCGCACGCCTTCCCAGTAGTGGGACAGGCCGCGCAGCGCCTCCTGGCTCACGCCCGGGTCGCGCGGCGAACCTTCGAGTGCCGCGACGATGCTGCCCAGGTTGGGCTGCGAGGTCAGGCCGCTCATGGCGTCGAGCGCGCCGTCGACGATGTCGCAGCCGGCGTCGATCGCCGCCAGCACGCTGGCGCCGGCCAGGCCGCTGGTGTCGTGGGTGTGGAAGTGGATCGGCAGGCCGGTCTCTTCCTTGAGCGCCTTGACCAGGGCGGACACGGCACGCGGGCGGCAGACGCCGGCCATGTCCTTGATCGCCAGCACATGGGCGCCGGCGCGCTCGAGCTGCTTGGCCATCTTCACGTAATAGGCCAGGTCGTACTTGCTGCGGCTCGGGTCGAACAGGTCACCGGTGTAGCAGATGGCGGCCTCGCACAGCGCGCCGGTCTCGTTGACCGCGTCCATCGCTACCCGCATGTTCTCGACCGAATTGAGCGAGTCGAAGACGCGGAAGACGTCGATGCCGCCCTTGGCTGCCTGCTGCACGAAGTACTTGACGACGTTGTCGGGATAGTTGGTGTAGCCGACCGCGTTGGAGGCGCGCAGCAGCATCTGCAGCAACACGTTGGGCACCGCGGCGCGGATCTGCGCCAGGCGCTGCCACGGGTCCTCGCCCAGGAAGCGCATCGCGACGTCAAACGTCGCGCCACCCCAGCATTCGAGCGAGAACAGGTTAGGCGCCAGGCGCGCGTAGTGCGGCGCGATCTCCAGCATGTCGTGGGTGCGCATGCGGGTGGCCAGCAAGGACTGGTGCGCGTCGCGCATGGTGGTGTCGGTCAGCAGCACGCGCTGCTGGCCCTTGATCCACTGGGCAAAGCTGCCCGGGCCCAAGGTCTTGAACAGCTCGCGCGTGCCCTGCGGCACCGGCTGGCTCAGGTCGCAGGCCGGCTTGATCGGCGCGGCCAGCGGCAGCGTGGGCAGCACGCGGCCCTTCATCTCGGGGTGGCCGTTGACGGTCACTTCGCCCAGGTACTTGAGCAGCTTGGTGGCGCGGTCACGCTTGGGCGCGACCTTGAGCAGCCCGGGCGTCTGGTCGATGAAGCGGGTCGTGCACTCGCCGCTCCTAAACAGCGGGTGGTCGATCAGGTTTTCCAGGAAAGCCAGGTTGGTGGCCACGCCGCGGATACGGAATTCGCGCAGCGAGCGGTCCATGCGCGCGATCGCGTCGTCCGAGGTCGCGCCCCAAGTGGTGACCTTGACCAGCAGGCTGTCATAGTAGGGGGTGATGACCGCGCCCGAGTAGGCGGTGCCGCTATCGAGACGCACGCCAAAGCCCCCGGTGGAGCGATAGGTCGAGAGCTGGCCGTAGTCGGGCACGAAGCCCTTCTCGGGGTCTTCGGTCGTGACGCGGCATTGCAGCGCATGGCCGCGCAGCCGGATGCCGTCCTGGATCGGCACCACGCCGCCTTCCACGCCGATCTGCGCGCCCTGGGTGATGGCGATCTGCGCCTTGACCAGGTCGATGCCGGTGACCTGCTCGGTCACGGTGTGCTCGACCTGGATGCGCGGGTTGACCTCGATGAAGTAGAAGGCGCCGGTGTCGGCGTCCATCAGGAACTCGACCGTTCCGGCGTGGGTGTAATTGACCGCGCGGCCCAGCTTCAGCGCGGCTTCGCACAGCGCGTGGCGGGTGGCGGGATCGAGGTAAGGGGCCGGGGCGCGCTCGACCACCTTCTGGTTGCGCCGCTGCACGGTGCAGTCACGCTCGTACAGGTGCAACAGGTGGCCGTGGGCATCGCCCAGCAGCTGGACCTCGACATGGCGCGCGCGCTGCACCAGCTTCTCGAGGTAGATCTCATCGTTGCCAAAGGCCGCCAGCGCCTCGCTGCGCGCGACCGGCATCTGGGTCAGCAGCTCCTGCTCGTTGGCGATGATGCGCATGCCGCGCCCGCCCCCACCCCAACTGGCCTTGAGCATGACGGGATAGCCGATCTCGGCGGCGGCGGCCAGCGCCTCATCTGAATCGCGTGACAAGGGCGGCGTCGCCGGCATCACCGGCACGCCAACCGACTGCGCCAGGTTGCGCGCCGCCACCTTGTTGCCCAGGGTGCGCATGACGTCGCCCTTGGGGCCGATGAAGGCGATGCCGGCGGCCTCGCAGGCGTCGGCGAAGTCGGGATTCTCGGACAGGAAGCCGTAGCCCGGGTGGATCGCGTCGACCTTGGCTTCCTTGGCGACGCGGATGATCTCGGCAATGTCGAGGTAGGCGGCAATCGGCTTCTGGCCGGCGCCCACCAGGTAGGCCTCGTCGGCCTTGAAGCGGTGCAGCGCAAAGCGGTCCTCGTGCGAGTAGACCGCCACCGTGCGCAGTCCCATCTCGGTCGCGGCCCGCATCACGCGGATCGCGATCTCGCCTCGGTTGGCGACGAGCAGGGAACGGACGGGTCGGGTTTTCATGTGATTCATCAGGGTTGGTTCGGATCTGGACGGCCGGACCCCTTGTGGGGAACAGGCCTGAAGAGCAAGGCGGATACGGATTAGAACGGTGCAATTGAACCAGTCGGGCAGCAGTGCAGGAAGCGCCGGACGCACGAAATCAGGGTTAACCCGCACTGAATGTTTTTGTCGCTCCGGATCAAAAAAATTCGTTTGCCGGCCCAGTAATTAGCCCAGAGAATCGGCGCCCATTCACCTGACATCCTTGCGAGACAGCAGCTGTCGCTTCAGTGCGTGGCTGGGAATTCATATCAAAAACAAAGAAAGCATCCAATGAACCTTGGCATTCAAGCATTGCTGGCATTCACGCCAATCGCCCTATCAGGCGTCCTGTTGATAGGCCTGGGCTGGTCAGCCAAGAAGGCCATGCCGCTGGTCTATCTGGTCACTGCCCTGATCGCCCTGCTGTCCTGGGGCGTCAGCTTCAACCGCGTCGCCGCAGCCACGATCGAGGGCCTCATCATCACGGTGCAGGTGCTGTGGATCATCTTTGGCGCGCTGCTGCTGCTCAACACGCTCAAGCATTCCGGCGGCATTGCCAGCATCCGCAGCGGCTTCACCCGCATTACGCCGGACCGCCGCATCCAGGCGATCCTGATCGCATGGCTGTTCGGCTGCTTCATCGAGGGCGCCTCCGGCTTCGGCACACCGGCCGCCGTGGCCGGTCCGCTGATGGTGGCGGTGGGCTTCCCGGCCCTGTCGGCGGTGCTGTTCGGCATGATCATCCAGTCCTCCCCGGTGTCGTTTGGCGCCGTCGGCACCCCGCTGCTGGTGGGTGTGCAAGGTGGCCTGCAGCGTGAAACCATGACGGAGCTGCTGCAATCCCAGGGCCAGACCTGGGGTGACTTCTTCCACCTGGTGGTGGAACGGGTGGCACTGGGCCATGCGATCGCGGGCACCCTGATTCCGGTGTTCCTGGTCATGTTCATGACCCGCTTCTTCGGTCGCAACCGCTCCTGGACCGAGGCGCTGCCAGCCATTCCATTTGCGCTGTTCGCGGCTTTCGCCTTCACCGTGCCCTACACCCTGGCGGCTTTCTACCTGGGCCCGGAGTTCCCGTCGGTGATCGGCGGCCTGGTGGGCCTGGCCATCACGACCCTGGCCGCGCGCTCGGGCTTCCTGATGCCCAAGAAAAGCTGGGACTTTGCCGACGCCAAGGAATGGCCGGCTGAATGGATGGGCAATATCGAGATGAAGCTCGACAGCATCACCACCCGCTCGATCCCGACCTGGCTGGCCTGGCTGCCCTATGGCCTGCTGGCCCTGACCCTGGTGCTGAGCCGGACCATCCCCTCGTTCAAGACCTGGCTGCAGTCCTACAGCTTCGGCCTGCGCGACATCCTGGGCGAGACCGGCGTCAGCAGCATGATCCAGCCGCTCTACCTGCCGGGTGGCATCATGGTGTTCGTCTGCCTGCTGACCGTCGTGCTGCATCGCGCCAAGCTGAGCGACTTTGCCCAGGCGGCACGCGAGTCCAGCGGCACCCTGGTCGGCGCTGGTTTCGTGCTGCTGTTCACCGTGCCGATGGTGCGCATCATGATCCTGTCGGGCGTCAATGCCAACGAGATGGCCAGCATGCCGATCACCATGGCGCGCTGGGTGGCGGGCGCGGTGGGCGACGTCTATCCGATGTTCGCCCCGACCGTGGGCGCACTGGGAGCCTTCCTGGCCGGCTCGAACACGGTATCCAACCTGATGCTGAGCCAGTACCAGTACAGCGTGGCGCAATTGCTGGGTGTCAGTGGCGCCTCGATGGTGGCGGCGCAATCCATCGGTGCGGCAGCCGGCAACATGATCGCCATCCACAACGTGGTCGCAGCCTCCGCCACCGTCGGCCTGATGGGCCGCGAAGGTGCCATCCTGCGTCGCACCATCATCCCGACCCTGTACTACGTGACGCTGGTGGGTGCGCTGACCATGATTTCCATGTATGTGTTGAACTGGACTGATCCGCTGGTCGGGGTCACACTGCCCTGAGCCTCACTGAACATCACCCGGGTCCGTCGGTATGCGCACAGCGCCGCCGGCACTCCCGGGAGTCTTGCTTTCCAGCCATCCAAAGGTGCCGAGAAGATGAACCACTCCCGAGTCAAGAAAACAAAGCCCTCCTCCCCTAAGGTGGCACTGTTCGTGACCTGCCTGGTCGACACGATGCGGCCCAATGTCGGCTTCTCGGCACTGCAACTGCTGGAGGAGGCTGGCTGCCAGGTCGAGGTGCCGAGCCAGCAGACCTGCTGCGGCCAGCCGGCCTTCAACAGCGGCGACACCCAGGACACGGCCAAGCTGGCACGACGCTTCATCGAGATCTTCGAGCGGTACGACTATGTCGTGGCGCCCTCCGGGTCCTGCATCGGCATGGTGAAGGCCCATTACCCGGAGGCGCTGGCCGACGACCCGGCCTGGGCCGAACGGGCCAGCCGGCTGGCCGAGCGCTGCTTCGAGCTGACCAGCTTCCTGGTCGACGTGATGGACTACCGGCCCGCCGGACGCGCCTTTCCGGCCACCGCCACCTATCACGACAGCTGCTCCGGCCTGCGTGAGCTGGGGGTATTTGCCCAGCCGCGCCAGCTGCTGTCGGCGGTCGACGGACTGGACATGGTGCCGCTGGAGGGCAACGATGTCTGCTGCGGCTTCGGCGGCACCTTCTGCGTCAAGTACCCGGCCATCTCCAACGCCATCGTCGGCGAGAAGGCGGCTGCCATCGAGCGCAGCGGAGCCCAGGTCCTGCTCGGCGGCGACCTCGGCTGCCTGCTGAACATGGCCGGCAAGCTGCAGCGCCAGGGCTTGCCGGTGCGCGTCTTCCATACCGCCGAAGTGCTGGCGGGCAAGGCAGAACTCCCTCCCAACGCAGCCCGAAAGTGAGGACCCGATGCAGACCTCGGTGATTTCCTTCCACGACCGTGCCCAGGCGGCGCTAGACGATCCGACGCTGAAAATCGCGATCGACCGCACCACCGGCAACGCCGAGAAGAAGCGCGCCGCGGCAGTGGCGGCCTTCCCGCAGTTCGAGGCCGCGCGCGACCTGGGCCAGCGCATCAAGGACCATGTGGTGGCCCACCTGGACCACTACCTGCTCGAGTTCGAGCGCAATGCCACCGCCTCGGGCGCCAAGGTGCACTGGGCCGCGACGGCCGAGGAGGCTTCGCGCATCGTGGTCGACCTGTGCAAGCAGGCCAATGCCAAGCGGGTGACCCGTGTGAAGTCGATGCTGGGCGAGGAAATCGGCCTGCCGCACGCGCTGGACGAGGCGGGCTTCGAGCGCTACGAGACCGACCTGGCCGAGCATATCGTGCAGCTGGCTGGCGACCGGCCCTCGCACATCATCTGGCCGTCGATGCACCGCACCCGCGAGCAGGTGTCGGCGCTGTTCAAGCAGTCGCACCAGCAGCCGCACAGCGAGGAGACCATCGAGGCCATGGTCGAGAGCGCGCGCCGCGAGCTGCGCGACAAGTTCCTGAGCGCCGACGTGGCAATCTCGGGCGCCAACTTCCTGCTCGCCGACACGGGTGCCACCTGCACCGTGACCAACGAGGGGAATGCCGAGCTGACCACTTCGCCGCCGCGCGTGCACATCGTCACCGCCGGCATCGAGAAGCTGGTGCCCAGCCTGTCGCACGCCTTTGCCATGCTGCGGCTGCTGGTGCGCTCGGCCACCGGCGCCGAGGTGACCCAGTACACCACCTTCCACTGCGGCCCCAGGCGCCCTGACGATCTAGACGGTCCGGAAGAATTCCACATCGTGCTGGTCGACAACGGGCGCAGCAAGATGCTGGCCGATGCGAGCCTGCGCGAGATGCTGCGCTGCATCCGCTGCGGCGCCTGCATGAACCACTGCGTGGTGTTCCGCCAGCTCGGCGGCCATGCCTACGGCGGCACCTACCCCGGCCCGATGGGCGCCGTGCTGACCCCGGTGCTGGACGGCCTGGAAAAATCGCGCGACCTGGCCCATGCCTGCACGCTCAACGGCAAATGCCAGGAAGTCTGCCCGGTCAAGATTCCGCTGCCGACCCTGCTGCGCGGCTGGCGCGACCGTTCCTGGCGGGACGGGCTGGAGCCGACCACGACCCGGATCGGACTCGGCCTGTTCACCTTCGTCGCCTCGCGGCCCTGGCTGTACCGGCTCGGCCAGGGCCTGGCGCTGCGCGCCATGCGCCTGTTCGGTCGCAACGGCTGGATCAGCAGCATGCCCGGCCTGGGCGCCTGGACCCGGCACCGGGACTTTCCGGTCTCCGAGACAAGCAGCTTCATGGCCCAGTACCAGCGCCGCAAAGGACAATCCTCATGAGCAATACCCGTGAAGCCATCCTGAACAAGGTCCGCGCCGCCCTGGGCAAGCGCAGCGTCGATGCGGCCAGTGTGCGCAGCGCGGCGCAGGCCTTGCTGGCAGAACCAAACGCTACCCGCCCCGCGCCCGGTGCGGGCAGCCTGGCCGACCGCTTCATCGAGAAAGTCACCTCGCCGCGGGTCGCGGCCACCACGACCCGGCTGCCCTCGATGGCTTCGGTGCCAGCGGCGGTGAGCGACTACCTGCAGGCCTGGGGCCTGCCCCGGTCGATCGCACTGCAACCGAATGAGGCACTGCGGGCGCTGGATTGGTCGGCCTTCGAGGTGCACGAGACGGTCGCAGCCAAGGAGCTGGTGGCCGTCGGCATCGCACGCTGGGGTATCGCCGAGACCGGCTCACTGGTGTTCCATTCAGGGCCGGACCTGGCCGTGCTGGGCAACTTTCTGCCGCTGCACCACCTGGTGGTACTGCCGGGCGACAAGCTGCTGCCCTACCTGGACGACTATGCCGCCCTGGTAGCGGGCCAGCCGATGCCGCGCAACCTGAACCTGATCACCGGTGCGAGCGGCACCACCGACATCGAGGGCAGCCTGGTGCTGGGAGCGCATGGCCCGCGCTACCTTCATGTGCTGGTGGTAGAAGTAGCTGGCTGAGTCACGCCAGGCCTGTCAATGAAACGCGCGGCGGCTCAGGCGAAAGTGGCACACAGCCAGTCCAGGAAGGCCCCGACTTCAGGCCGCTGCGCAGCCTCGCGATTGACCAGGGCGTAGTAAGTGCTTTCCGACGGGACCGCGACCTCGAAAAGCGCCACGAGCTGACCGTTCTCCTGCCAGTGCTGTGCCAGGCGGCCTGGACAGATGGCCACCCCCAGGCCGCTCGCCGCAGCCTCGAGCAGGAAGCCCAGGTCGGTGAACATCGGGCCCCGGGCAGGTTCTCGCGCCTCGAGCCCTGCCGCGACCATCCAGGGCAGCCAGGGCACCAGCGGCGAACGCAGCAGGTCGGCATGGGCCAGGTCGGCCGGACAGGCCAGGGGACGCCGGGCCAGATAACCCGGAGCCGCCAGCACCAGCAGCTGGTCATCGAACAGCTTGATCGACAGCCGGTCATCGAAAGGTGGCTTGCCAAAGCGGATGTCGACGTCATGGCGCTCCGGCTTCTCCTGCATCGGTGCGGCCACTGCCAGCTGGAGATCGATGTCCGGCCACTGCTGGTAGAACTCGTGCAGGTGCGGGATCAGCAGATTGCGCGCGAAGGTAGGCGGCGAGCCGACCGTCAACCGCATGCCCTGGGTTTCCGTGTTGAACAGCTGTGCCAGCTTGTCGAAGGCTTCGCGCACGCCCTGCAGCGTGCGCTGCCCGGCCGGACTGAGGCGGACACCAGTCGGCGACCGCTCGAACAATTGCTCGCCCAGCAAGGCTTCAAGTTGCCGGATCCGGTGGCTCACCGCGCTGGGCGTGATGCACAGTTCGGCGGCCGCCTGGGCGAAGCCGCCGAGCCGGGCCGCACTCTCGAAAGCCGCAAGGGTGTGAATGGGAGGAAGTCGATGGAGGCGGGCCATGGCAGTTCTGGGTATCGGAGGCCTGAGGGTACACCACTGGCCTTGCCGGGGCTGAAGTCAACGGCTGGCGCTTGGCAGTGCAGGCGCTGCAGTTATTGCAGGCCGTTGCGCCGCGCCAGCTCGACGAACAGCGCCGACTGGTCGAGCTCGCCCAGGCCGTGCGCGACGCCCGCGGCATAGAGCTGCTCGAACAGGCCGGTGATGGGCGCGTCGAAGCCGAGCTCGGCGGCGGTTGCCAGCGCATTGCGCATGTCCTTGAGCTGGACCTGCATCGAGCCGCGCTTGGCGAAATCGCGCCCGACCATGCGCTCGCCATGCACCTGCAGGATGCGGCTGTCGGCAAAGCCGCCGCTGATCGCCGCGCGCACCTGGGCCGGATCGGCACCGCCCTGCTGGCACAGCAGCAAGGCCTCGGCCACCGCGCCGATGGTGATGCCGACGATCATCTGGTTGGCCAGCTTGGCGAGCTGGCCGGCGCCATGCGGCCCGACCTGGGTCGCGCGGCCCAGCACCGCGAACAGCGGCGCGGCGCGCGCGAAGTCGGCCGCCTCGCCGCCCACCATGATGGCCAAGGTGCCCTGCTCGGCGCCCAGCGTGCCGCCCGAGACCGGCGCATCCAGGTGATGCAGGCCCAGGGCCTGCAGCCGGCTCGCATGCTCGCGCGCCTGCGACGGCATGATGGAAGACATGTCGATCAGCAAGGCACCCGGCGCCATCGCGGCCGCCGCGCCCTGCTCGAACAGCACGTCAGCCACCGCCGCACCGTCGGTCAGCAACGTGACGACGCAGTCGGCGCCCGCCACCGCCTCGGCCGGGCTGGCGGCGACGCGCGCGCCAGCGTCCAGCAGGCGCTCGGCCTTGCTGCGGTCGCGGTTCCAGACGCTGACGGCATGGCCGGCCTGGCACAGGCGGCGCGCCATCGGCTGGCCCATCATGCCGATGCCGAGCACGGCGATGCGCAGGGAGGGCTGGATGTCAGGGCTGGCAGGATTCATGGCAATCGTGAATTGGGGTCAGTTTCTGATTGTCCAGCCAGGCTGGACGCAAGCGATCAATAAGAGGTGGCCGCCCGCGCCGCCTGGTCATAGCGACCGGACAGGGTGCGCAGCAGCTTGGCAAAGTCGCCCAGCTGGCGATTCTCCTCGGCCGCGCCGGAGAAACCCGGCATCAGGCAGGCCTCGCGCACCTCGCGGTAGCGCATGCACAGCGCGGCGCCGGCCTCGGTGGTGGAGAAGAACACCTCCTTGCCCTTCTTCTGGCTGCGCACATAGCCGGCGGCCATCAGCTTCTTGAGCGCGTAGGACACCACATGGGTGTCCTCGATGTTGAGCACGAAGCAGATGTCGGCCAGGCGCTTTTCCATCGCCCGGTGATTGGTGTGGTGCAGCACCAGCACGTCCACCGTCGTCATGTCCTTGACACCAGCCGCCCCCATGCAGCGGGTCAGCCAGCGGTTGAAGGCATGGGTGGCGATGATGAGGCCGAACTCGAACTCGGACAGTTCCGGCGACTTGTCCGACACCAGGTGCGCCGAGGTGACGATGCGCTGCGAGTCGTTGGCAGGGGCACTGGCGGGGGCGACAGGAATGGGATGGGCGGACATCAGAGAGCAGCTCCGTGAACAGGGGCAGGACGGAAATATCGTCTCATGTTAACAACAGCAGCAGATTACGGGTAAACCTTAGTGACAAAACATCAACGTTTTATTAACATCTTTCCATCGATATGTTGATACCGATGTAGTCTGGCAGCCGCCAGGCGCTCTCTTCATCATTAACGGAGTACACCATGGTCAATGTGAAACAGTGGGCCAGCGCAGGCCTGGCGGCCGCCACCTTGTCGTTCGGCGGCCAGGTGCTGGCGCAGCAGAAATGGGACATGCCCACCGGCTACCCGGCGTCCAACTTCCACACCGAGAACATCCAGCAGTTCGCCAAGGACGTGACGACGGTCACCGGAGGCAAGCTCAAGATCGCGGTACATGACGGCGGCTCGCTGTTCAAGGCCAACGAGATCAAGCGCGCCGTGCAAGGCGGCCAGGCCCAGCTCGGCGAGATCATCATCTCGGGCTACTCGAACGAGAACGCGCTGTTCGGCCTCGACTCCATCCCCTTCCTGGCCACCAGCTATGCCGACGCGCAGAAGCTCTGGCGGGTCTCGCGCGCCGCCACCGAGGCCGCGCTGGCCAAGCAGGGCATCAAGGTGCTGTACTCGGTGGCCTGGCCGCCGCAGGGCATCTTCAGCGCCAAGCCGATCCAGTCGGTGGCCGACCTCAAGGGCGCCAAGTGGCGCGCCTACAACCCGAACACCAGCCGCATCGCGCAGCTGGTCGGCGCGCAGCCGGTCACGGTGCAGGCCGCCGAGCTGACCCAGGCGCTGGCCACGGGTGCCGTCACCACCTTCATGTCGTCGAGCGCCACCGGCTACGACGGCAAGGTGTGGGAGCAGGTCAAGTACTACTACGACGTCAGCGCCTGGCTGCCGAAGAACCTGGTGATCGTGTCGCAGAAGGCCTTCGACAGCCTGGACCAGCCGACCCAGGCGGCAGTGACCAAGGCAGCTGGCGAGGCCGAAGCCCGCGGCTGGAAGATCAGCGCCGAGAAGAACAACTGGTACCTGGACCAGCTGCGCAAGAACGGCATGACGGTGGAAGCCGGCAGCCCGGCCCTGCGCGCCGAACTCAGGAAGATCGGCGACACCATGGTGGCCGACTGGGCCAAGCAGACCGGCGCCGACGGCCAGGCCATCGTCGACGCCTTCCGCAAGTAAGCGCCTGCGGAGCGCCACCCGACGCCCCCTCCTGCGAGGGGGTTTTTCAATCCACTTTCGGAAAGGCAGGCCATGCGCCAACTGCTCGATCGATTCTTCAACGCCGTAGGCTACCTGGCCGGTCTGTTCCTGATCGGCACCCTGCTGGCGGTGCTGGCCAGCATCCTGGGTCGGCTCCACCCCACCTTCGACCTGCCGGGCGCCGACGCCTACGCCGGCTACTGCATGGCGATTTCGGCCTTCCTGGCGCTGGCGCCGACCTTGCGCCGTGGCGAGCATATCCGCGTCACGCTGCTGTTCAACCAGCTGCCGGCTGGCGGCCAGCGGGTGCTCGACATCCTGTGCCACCTGGTGGCGATCGGGCTGTCCGGCGCGCTGGCCTGGTTCTCGATCCGGCTGATGCTGCAGTCGCGCGAGTTCCATGACGTCTCCAGCGGCCTGGACGCCACCCCGCTCTGGATTCCCCAGCTGGGCATGGCGATCGGCACCACGCTGTTCGCGCTCGCCTTCCTGGGCGACCTGATCCTGCTGTTGCGCGGCGAAGCGCTGCGCGATCCCTCGGCCGGTGACGAGCCGTCCCGCATCGAATAAGGACTAGCCATGGACATCACCATCACCGCGCTGCTGATCGGCGCGCTGTTTCTCATTCTCGGCTGCGGCGTCTGGGTCGGCCTGACGCTGACCGGCGTGGCCTGGATCGGCATGGAGCTGTTCACCAGCCGCCCGGTCGGCGACGCGATGGCGGTCACGATCTGGGGCGCTTCGTCGTCCTGGACCCTGACCGCGCTGCCGCTGTTCATCTGGATGGGCGAGATCCTGTTCCGCACCAAGCTGTCGGAAGACATGTTCAAGGGCCTGGCGCCCTGGCTGGAGCGCCTGCCAGGCCGGCTGCTGCACACCAACATCATCGGCAGCACCATCTTCGCGGCGGTGTCGGGCTCGTCGGCGGCAACCTGCGCCACCATCGGCAAGATGACGCTGCCGGAACTGGCCAAGCGCGGCTATCCGGAGCACATCACCATCGGCACGCTGGCCGGCGCCAGCACGCTGGGCCTGCTGATCCCGCCCTCGATCATCATGATCGTCTACGGCGTCGCGGCCAACGTGTCGATCGCCCAGCTCTTCATCGCCGGTGTCGTCCCGGGCATCCTGCTGGCCGGCCTGTTCATGGGCTACACCATGGTCTGGGCGCTGCTCAATCCGGGCCAGATCCCGCCGCCGGGCCCCTCCATGACCTTCGTCGAGAAGCTCAGGGAGTCGCGCAACCTGCTGCCGGTCGTCGCCTTGATCGGCGCCGTGCTGGGCTCGGTCTACAGCGGCATCGCCACCGCGACCGAATCGGCCGCGCTCGGCGTGGTCGGCGCGCTCGTCATCGCCACGCTGCAGGGCGGCATGGGCTGGCAACAGTTCCGCGACAGCCTGCTGGGCGCCACCCGGCTCTACTGCATGATCGCGCTGATCCTGGCCGGTGCCGCCTTCCTGACGCTGTCGATGGGCTATATCGGCCTGCCGCGCCAGCTCGCCGAGTGGATCGGTGCCCTGGGCCTGTCGCAGCTGCAGCTGATCGTGGTGCTGATGGGCTTCTACATCGTGCTGGGCTGCTTCCTGGATGGCATCTCGATCGTGGTGCTGACCATGGGCGTGCTGCTGCCGACCATCGAGAAGGCCGGCATCGACCCGGTCTGGTTCGGCATCTTCGTCGTGCTGGTGGTCGAGATGGCGCAGATCACGCCACCGGTGGGCTTCAACCTGTTCGTGCTGCAGGGCATGACCAAGAAGGAGATCAACTACCTGGCCAAGCACTCGGTGCCGATGTTCCTGCTGATGGTGCTGGCGGTGCTGCTGATCTACTTCGTGCCCGGCATCGTGACCTGGCTGCCGCAGCAGATGGCGGGCTGAACCATGAGCACGACCGACTTGCTGGCGCCGCGCTTGCTGGCGCTGGGTGATGCGGCCTGGACGGTGGAGTTCGGGCGCGAGATCAGCGCCGCCGTCAACGCCCGCGTCATGGGCCTGGCCGAGCGCTTCGCGCTGCTGCGCCAGGACGACCCGCTGTTCGCCACGGTGAGCGACCTGGTGCCGACCTTCCGCTCGCTGACCCTGCATTTCGACCCGCTGACAACGGACGCCGCGGCCCTGGGCGAGCGCCTGCTGGCACTGGCCCGGGAGGGTGGCGAACAGGTACGCGAAGGCCGGCGCTGGCGGCTGCCGGTCTGCTTCGAGGGCGACTTCGCGCCCGACCTGCCGCGGCTGGCGCAAGCCAAGGGACTGGGCCAAGACATGGTGATCGAGCGCCTGCTGGCGGCCGAGTTCCGGGTCTACATGATCGGCTTCCTGCCCGGCTTCCCCTACATGGGCGGCCTGCCGCCCGAGCTGGCCATGCCCAGGCTGGCCAGCCCGCGCCAGCGGGTGCCGGCCAACTCGCTGGCGGTGGCGGGCGAGATGTGCTCGGTCTACCCCTGGGACAGCCCGGGCGGCTGGAACCTGCTCGGCCGCACGCCGGTGCAGCTGTTCGACCTGGAGCAGGCCGGGCAGCCCGCCATGCTGGCCGCCGGCGACCGGGTGCGCTGGTACCCGGTCTCGCGCGACGAATACGAACGGCTGCAGCAGCAGATCCAGGGCGGGGCCTTGCCGCGCGAGAGCTTCCTGCAAGCGGAGGAGCAGACATGTCCGGCCTGATCGAAGTGCTGCAACCCGGCTTCGGGACCACGATCCAGGACCGCGGCCGCCGTGGCCAGCGGCATGTGGGCCTGCCGCAGTCGGGCTGGCTCGACGGCACGCTGGCCGAGGCAGCCAACGCGCTGGTCGGCAACAACGGCGGCGAGGCAGTGCTCGAGCTGCGCGGACTCGGTACCGAGCTGCGGGTGCAGGCCGGCCCGGTGCGGATCGCGCTGGCCGGCGCGATTGCCGCCAAGTGGCTGCGCGCCGACGGCAAGCCGCTCACCCTGCCGGCCTGGCAAAGCGCCACCCTGCAGGCCGGCGACCGGCTGCAGCTGGGCGCGGCGGAAAGCGGCTGCGCCTACCTGGCCGTCGCCGGCGGCCTGCGCCTGCCGCCACAGCTGGGCAGCCGCTCCAGCTACTGGCGCGCCGGCCTGACCGGCGTGCTGGGCCGGGCGCTGCGCCCGGGCGACCAGCTGCCCTGCAGCCAGTGGAACTCGCCCGACCCGAAGGAATGGCGCAGCGCCTCGCCCTGGAGCTTGCCGGACGGCCCGATCCGCGTCATCCTGGGCCCGCAGCAGGACCACTTCAGCCCGGAGGCGATCGCGACCCTGCTCGGCCAGGACTGGGAGACCACGCCCGAGCAGGACCGCATGGGCATGCGGCTGCGCGGCAGCGCGCTGAGCCATGTCGATGCGGCTGCCGCCGACATCGTGTCCGACGCGGTGACGCCTGGCGCGATCCAGGTGCCGGCCAACGGCCTGCCGATCGTGCTGCTGGCCGACAGCCAGACGGTGGGCGGCTACCCGAAGATCGCGACCGTCATCGGCGCCGACCTGCCGCGACTGGCCCACCTCAAGCCCGGCACGCGGCTGCGCTTCCAGGCCGTCGGCCTGGCCGAGGCGCGGCTGGCGCTGCAAGGCCAGCGGTCCGACTGGCAACACTGGCTGGCCACGCGCGAAGCCTTCGTGCCGGCCGGCTTCATCGACCTCGAGGCGCTCTACGGCAGCAACCTCGTCAGCGGCATGCTGCGCGCCGAACCCTGATCCGGAGTATCCAGACATGAGCCATCGACTGATCAACCTCAACGCCGACCTCGGCGAAAGCTTCGGCGCCTGGCAGATGGGCGACGACCCTGCCCTGCTGCAGATCGTCAGCAGCGCCAACCTGGCCTGCGGCTTCCATGCCGGCGACCCGCTCATCATGCGCAGCACGGTGCGGCTGGCGCTGGCGCAGGGCGTCAGCATCGGCGCCCATCCGTCCTTCCCCGACCTGCAGGGCTTTGGCCGGCGCGCCATGCAGCTGTCCCCGGCCGAGCTGGAGGCGACCATCCTGTACCAGGTCGGCGCGCTGCAGGCGATGGCGACGGCCGAGGGCGGCCGCGTCACCCATGTCAAGCCGCATGGCGCCCTCAGCAACATCGCCTGTGCCGATGCGGCAGTCGCCGCCACCGTGGCCCGGGCGGTGCGCAGCCTGGACCCGGCGCTGATCCTGCTGGCGCCGGCGCATTCCGAGCTGGCGCGCGCCGGCGAGGCTGCCGGCCTGCCAGTGCGCTACGAGGTGTTCGCCGACCGCGCCTACCTCGACGACGGCCAGCTGATGCCGCGCTCGCGCCCAGGCGCCGTGCTGCACGATGCCCAGCAATGCGTCGAGCATGTGCTGGCCATGCTGCGCGAGCAGGCCATCGTCGCGGCCAGCGGCCATCGGCTGCCGACCCGCATCGACAGCATCTGCGTGCATGGCGACGGCCCCGAGGCGGTGGCCAGTGCGCGCCTGATCCGGCAGGCGCTGGAACAGGCCGGCTACCGGCTGGCCGCGCTGGATCAGCTGGGCTGATCGTTGCGGCTGGGCGCGCCGTGCGGCTCACAGCCTGTCGTCAGCCGCTCGATCCAGCCCAGGCCGGCCTCGGTGCTGGTCAAGGGCCGGTATTCGCAGCCGATCCAGCCTTGGTAGCCGATGCGGTCCAGGTGCGCGAACAGGAAGGCGTAGTTGATCTCGCCCGTGCCCGGCTCGTGCCGGCCCGGGTTGTCGGCCAGCTGCATGTGCGCGATGCGCGGCAGGTAGTGCTGCAGCGTCGCGGCCAGCTCGCCCTCCATGCGCTGGGCGTGATAGATGTCGTACTGCAGATAGATGTTGTCGGCACCGACCTCGTCGAGGATGGCTATCGCCTGCCGGGTGTAGTTGAGGTAGAAGCCCGGCATGTCGAAGCGGTTGATCGGCTCGACCAGCAGCTTGAGTCCGGCCTGGCTGAACTGCGCCGCCGCATGGCGCAGGTTCTCGACCAGGGTCTGGCGCAGCACCGCATCGGGCCAGCCGGCCGGCGCCAGGCCGGCCAGGCAATTGAGCTGCTTGACGCCCAGCACGCGGGCATATTCGATGCCGCGCGCGACGCCGGCGCGGAACTCCTGCACGCGGTCCGGATGGCAGGCGATGCCGCGCTCGCCAGCGTCCCAGTCGCCGGGCGGCAGGTTGTGCAGGACCAGCTGCAGGCCGTGGTCGTCCAGCCGCCGACGCAGCTCATGCGCATCCCAGGCGTAGGGAAACAGGAACTCCACCGCCTTGAAGCCGGCGCGCGCCGCGGCCTCGAAGCGGTCGAGGAAGGGCTGCTCGGTGAACAGCAGCGTGAGGTTGGCGGCAAAGTTCGGCATGGTCTTCCCTGGCTTGAGTCGGACGACAGCGGGCCTGGCGGGACTCCTCAGCGACGCACCGGGCCCGACACCGCGGGCGCCCGCATCGGCCAGGCCAGCAGCAGCCACAGCAGCGTCAGCGCGGCGCAGGCGCCAAACACGCCTGCACCGCCCTGGGCCTTGACCAGCCAGCCGCCGCCGGCGCCACCGACGAAGAAGCCCAGCGACTGCAGCGTGTTGTAGACGCCCAGCGCAGCGCCGCGGTGCGCATGGGGTGCCAGCCGCGAGACCAGGCTGGGCTGGCTGGCCTCGAGCATGTTGAAGCCGGTGAAGAACAGGCACAGCAGCAGCGCGGCCCAGGCCAGCGAAGGCGCCTGCTGCAGGGTCAGGAAACCCAGCTGCACCAGCAGGATCAGGCCGATGGCGACCAGGAACACCGCGCGCAGATAGCCCTTGCGCTCGAGCCGGAACAACAGGCCGCCCATGATCAGGAAGGAGAGCAGCACGGCCGGCAGGTAGACCTGCCAATGGTCGGCGGCCGCCAGCCCGGACTGGACCAGCAGCGCTGGCACGGCCATCCACATCGACAACTGCACCGCGTGCAGCGCGAAGACGCCGAAATCCAGCCGCAGCAGGCCCGCGTGGGCCAGCACCTGGCGCAGGCCGCCCCGGCTGGCCTGACGCTGCAGCGCCGGCTCGGGCGGCACGACCCAGGCCACCAGCGCCATGCCGGTCAGCGCCAGCGCTGCCGTGAGCCCGAAGAGGCCGTGCAGGCCGATCTGCGCCGCCAGCAGCGGCGCCAGCACCAGCGAGAGCGCGAACATCAGCGCGATGCTGATGCCGACCAGCGCCATCGCCTTGGTGCGCACGCTGTCACGCGTGACATCGGCCAGGAAGGCCGTGACCGCGGCCGAGATCGCACCCGCGCCCTGGATCGCGCGCCCGGCCACCAGCCAGTGCACGCTGGGCGCCCAGGCCGCGATCGCGCTGCCGAGCGCGAACAGCGCCAGCCCGAGCAGGATCACCGGCTTGCGGCCCCAGCGGTCGGAGGCGATGCCGAGCGGAATCTGCAGCAGGGCCTGGGTCAGTCCGTAGATGCCCATGGCCAGGCCGACCAGCGCGCTGTCGTCGCCGCCGGGATAGCGCCTGGCCTCGAGCGCGAACACCGGCAGCACCAGGAACAGCCCGAGCATGCGCAGGGCGAAGATGGCGGCGAGCGAGACACTGGCGCGGCGTTCGCCGGCAGTCATGCGATGGGGGTCGTTCTGGGTGTCGGGCACGTTGGGGGTGGCGTCCGGCGCCGGGCTGGACCCGGACCGGCCGCGCAGATGGCAGGCGAAGCCGCCATTTTCGCTCAAGCGCCGCTCAGTGGTGGTTGAGGGCGCTGCGATAGGCGCCACAACCCACCAGCAGCTGCTCGTTGACCGGCAGCACGAAGGAGGACTTGCCGCGCACGTCGCCGGTCAGCGGGTTGACGATGTTGTACTCGATCCAGCCGCCGCCGTCCTGGTCGATCCGTTCCCAGGCGTCGCGCAGCAGGCGCTCGGCATCCACGCCCGGCGCGTCGAAGACCGAGCTGCCCGACTTGCTGCGGTCGGCGCCCATGACGCGGTAGACGCCCTCGCGGTCGAGCACGAAGATGTAGAGGTCGCGGTCGATGAAGCGGCCCTGCGGCTGGTAGAAATCCTCGCTGGCGCGCGCCAGGCCCCTGGCCTGGATATGGGCCAGCGCTGCCTGCGCCAGGCGCATCGCGACATCGGCAGTGCCCTGGGTCAGCGCCATGTGCTGCACCGCCTGGGTCAGGTCCGCCGTGCGGTCCATCAGCTGGCCACAGCGGCTGCTGGTGCGGTCCGCCATCGAGGCGTTCTGGTAGGTCACCTGGTCGATCTCGTCCATCGCCTGCGCCACTTCCTTGAGCGCGACGCTTTGCTGCTTGCTCGCCACGGCCATGCCGTCGATGCGCACGGCGATGTCGCGGATGCCGGTGACCAGCCGCTCCATCACCTCGTTGACCGAGCTGATCTCGCTGACCGAGTTCTTGACCCGGCCGGTCGAGGCCGCGATCAGCGAGCGCACCTCGCCCGCCGCCTGCTGGGTGCGCTGCGCCAGGCTGCGCACCTCGGCGGCCACCACGGCAAAGCCGCGCCCGGCATTGCCGGCACGCGCCGCCTCGACCGCGGCATTGAGCGCCAGGATATTGGTCTGGAAGGCGATGCCGTCGATCACGCCGATGATCTCGTTCATGCGCTGCGAGGTCGCCTGCAAGGTGCCCATGCCCTGCACGGTCTGCTGCATCAGTCCATGCGCCTGCTCGGTCTCGCGGTGCAGCACCTCGCCGACGCGGCTGATCTCCTGCACCGATTCGCCGTTGCGCGTCACGGTCTCGGCGGCATCGCGCACGCTGGCCGTGGCCTGCTCCAGGCTGGCCGCCTGCGACTGGGTGCGCTCGGAGAGCTGGCCGCTGTCGCGCACCAGCTGCTGCCCCATGTGCCCGAGCACGACCGAGACGCTGCGCACGTCTGCCACCAGCGCCGCCAGGCTGGCGAGCATGAGCTGGAACTTGGCGCCCATGGTGGCCATCTCGTCGCGGCCCGGGATGTCGACCACGCCGGTCAGGTCGCCCTGGGTGGCGCGCTCGATCACCGCGTTGAGCGACTGCAGCCCGCCGACGGTCGCATGGTAGAAGGCCGTCACGGCATAGGCCAGCAACAGCATGACCAGCAGCGCCCCGGCAGTCACGCCGATCAGCTGGCGGCCGGCCTGGTCGGCACGGGACTGCAACAGCGTCTGCAGGCCCTGGGCCATGGACTGGCCGAAGACGGCCTGGGCCTGCACCACCTGCGAGACCTCGTCGTAGAAGGCATTGGAATCCTCGCTCAAGGCGCCATAGCCCAGGGTCAGGCTGGCCTTGCTGACCAGGCTGTGCGCGGCGGACCTGAACTCCGGCCAGCCCTTGGGCACAGGCTCGGCAGCGTTCTGCAGCGACTGCAGGCGCCCTTCGAGCTGACCCAGCTGGCCGCGCAACAGGTCGGTCTGGCCGCTGCCCAGCCGCACCGCGGCATTGAGCCGCTCGGCGTTGTAGCCGTCGCGCTCCTGGCTCGCGAGCAGGGCGCTGCCCTCGTTGCGCAGATGGCTGATGGTCTGGAACATCGGCAGCAGGCGCTCGACGACGATGTCCTTCATGAAATGGCCAGTGGCCGAATCATCCTGCAGCAGGCCCGAGACCTCGCCGATCCGGGCGGCCAGCTGACGCAGGCGCTCGAGCTGCTCGCCGTGGCGGGCATACAGCTCTTCGGCCTCGCTGGCGCCGCCAGATGCTGCCGCCAGCGACTCCAGGACCTGGCGGACCGGCTTCCAATGCGTTGCCAGATCGAGCTGGGGTGCTGACTGGACGGCCTGGTCCAGCTGGGCCATCGCCGTCTTGAGCTGCTGGCGCACCGCCGGCAAGGCCGACTGGGCCTGGGCACTGCCCTGCAGGGCCAGGTTGAGCCGACCCTGGTGCTGGCCGACCTGCTGCGCCAGCTGGGTCACCTGCTGCACCAGCTGCAAGCCGACCAGCTCCTGCTGCGCCTCCTGCCTGACCTCCCAGTAGGAGCGGGCCAGCAGCACGCTGACCAGCAACAGGGGCAGCACCAGCGTGGCGCTCATGGCCAGCATCTTCACCGTCATCGGCAGGCGCTGCATCAGGGCAATGCCCGGGCCGAGAAGACGGGAGGATTGGATCTTGCGAGTCATGGGAGAGGTCCTGGTAGCTATCGGATTCTCTCCCGCAATCATTCGGGAAACTGACGCCGGATGCTGGGGGAAACCCTAGGGCCTGTTAACGCAA
>NZ_PVLQ01000079.1 GCF_002980595.1 Malikia granosa | reverse complement strand
TTTGAATATTGCAACAAAGCCCTGCAGTGCTCAAGATTCAACGTCGCTGGATAGCTAACAGCCTACCTGATCGAGAACTGATCTATGCCCTGACCTATGCCTACTCTGAGCTACATCGGGTTTGCAAGGACTTGGCGACGCAGATGGGCTCTGCGCTGGACGCCTCGGTGCCCCATCCAACCGCGCTGGACCCGTCGTCTAATGACGTTGCGCGAGTGCGCTTTGTCAAGTTTGCGAAGCCGGGAATCGGCCGACACACTAGTGTTCGGATGAACCAAGATCCAAACTACAAAGCGCCACCGGCGTTCGTCGCCTTGAGGGAAGCACTCTGCCTCGCGCCGAAGCCGAGCTCTCTCGCCGATGTCGTTGCGATGCATGCAAAGCTTGCCCAAGCGACATTCGAGCAACATGGCAACCACATTCCCATGCTCGCCCTGTACGATAAAACATGGAAGCAAATTGACTTCATGTCTACTGCGTTCACCGACCAGTCCGAGAAGTACCTGTTCTGGAGAAATGTCGCGGATCGCGCATTTTATCTTAAAGCCTTTGCAATGGTATGGACAAGCGAGTCATGGGTACGCGACATCAGTGAAGGAGCGCAACGACCGATTCACGAGTTGCCCATAATTGGGGAACAGTTGCACGTAGTTGGAGCGGATGCGTCGAATGGGTGCGAGGTCGTTTCGTGGGAGATTGAGAGGTCCGATGGAGCGGGTGGTCCAGTGCTTACACGATTGAGTCCGGACGATCCACGCCAGGCTGGGCACTTCAATTTCACCAAGCCCGTAGTCGCGGCGATGAAGATGGCGCATTCGAGCGGTGCGAGCTAACTCCGACGTTGAGCGTCCGCTTCGACATCACACCAGTGCCCGCTCCTGGCCGTGAGCGGTCCATCGACTGGACGGAGCCAGACGACCGCTCCCAGCCTGAGCTGTCACCTACGGGGCTTTCCTCGCACGGCTACCGCTCGGTTCCAGCACCCTCCTGGCATTGCCGTAGAAGAACTTCTCCAGCACCCCATCCCTGAACCCCAGCCGCTGCGCATCCTCGATGCTCTGCCCGATCGGCCGGAACGGGTAGGAGGAACCGAACAGCAGCTGGTCCGACAGGAAGCCGTTGGCGGCCTGGACCAGTACCTCGCTGCCCGGCAGGAACAGGTACATGTCGGGCACCAGGTAGACGTTCGCGTGCCGGAACGCGACACCCAGCAGCTGCTGCACATTGGGCCAGTAGCCGTGATAGGCCACCAGGCGCAGGTCCGGAAAGTCGGCCGCCACGCGCGCCAGCGGCGCAGGGTCGTTGTAGCGCTGGTCGGGCGTGGTCGGGCCCGACATCAGGAAGGCCGGGGCGCCGAGCTCGGACAGCCGCTCGTAGACCGGGTAGAAGACACGGTCGTCCGGATGGCGCGCCGGCGAGCCGAAACCGGGCTCGAGGTTGATGCCCGCCAGGCCGAGTTGCAGCACGGCGCGATCGACTTCGGCCAGCGTGGCGTCGCCGAGCAGGTCCGGGTCGACCGCGCCGACGCCGACCAGCCGCGGGTCTGAGCTGACGATCTGGTGGATGCGGTCGTTGGGCAGGTGCTGCGCGGGCGTGTGGCGCCCCACCACCACGGCCTGGCTCAGGCCGGCATCACTGATCTCGGCCAGGAAGCCTTCTGGCGTGCGCGACCGGGCGTAATGCTCGTCGTCGCCCCGGGTACCGACGCGCCGATTCAGCCAGCGCGCGGTCTCGTTGGCCGCGCTGCCGGGCGTGGCGCCGAAGAAGTCGTGCAGGTAGGCCGGCCTGCAGCGCATGTCGATCACGTTCATGCGGCCTTCTTCAGTTCGGTGCTGGCGCTGGCGCGCACGTCGAAGGCGCCGCCGGTGATGGCCTGGTCGCGCAGCGTGACCGGCTGCTTGCCGGGCAGCAGCGGGAACACCAGCTCGGCGAAGCGGATCGCCTCCTCCAGGTGCGGGTAGCCCGACAGCACGAAGCTGTCGACGCCGAGGTCGACGTATTCCTTCAGGCGCGCGGCCACCGTCTCGGGGTCGCCGACCAGCGCCGTGCCGGCACCGCCGCGCACCAGGCCGACGCCGGCCCAGAGGTTGGGGCTGATCTCGAGCTTGTTGCGGTCGCCGCCGTGCAGTTCGGTGATGCGCTTCTGGCCGACCGAGTCCATCTTGGCGAAGTTGGCCTGCGCGGCCTGGATGTCCTCGTCGGTCAGCTTGCTGATCAGGCGCTCGGCTTCGGCCCAGGCCTCCTCGTTGGTCTCGCGCACGATGACCTGCAGCCGCACGCCGAAGCGCACCTTGCGGCCATGCTTGGCGGCGCGCGCGCGCACGTCGGCGATCTTCTCGGCCACCGCGGCGGGCGGCTCGCCCCAGGTCAGGTAGGCATCGACATGCTTGGCCGCCAACTCGTGCGCGGCCGGCGATGAGCCGCCGAAGTACAGCGGCGGATAGGGCAGGCTGACCGGCGGGAAGTAGTTCTTCGCGCCCTCGATCTGGAAATGCTTGCCGTCGAAGTCGACCGTTTCGCCCTGCAGCAGCTGGCGCCAGACGGTCAGGTACTCGTCGGCAACCTCGTAGCGTTCGTCATGCGCGAGGTGGACGCCCTCGGCGGCGAGTTCGGTCGCGTCGCCGCCCGGCACCACGTTGAGCAGCAGCCGGCCCTTGAGCGCCTGGTCCAGCGTCGCGGCCTGGCGCGCCGAGGCGGTCGGACCGCTGACCGAGGTGCGCAAGGCGACCAGCAGCTTGATGCGCTGGGTGACGGGAATCAGGCTGGCCGCCGTCACCCAGGGGTCGAGGCAGGAGCTGCCGGTCGGGATCAGCAGGCCGTCGTAGCCCAGGCTTTCGGCCGTGACGGCGATCTGCCTCATGTAGTCGTTGGTCGCGGGACGGCCGAAGTCGGACTTGCCGAGGTAGCGGGTGTCGCCCGAGGTGGGCAGGAACCAGAAGATGTCGAGGCTCATGGATTGACCTTTCGAAGGAAGATGAGGATTCAGGAATACGAGCTGGGTTCGGGGAAGCTGCCGGTCAGCGCATGGCGGCCGAGGTCGCGCAGCTTGTAGTCGATCGGGTCGTGCAGCGTGTGGACGCGCGCGTTGCGCCAGAAGCGGTCGAGGCCGAAGCGGGCCGAGGTCGCGCTCGCGCCCGTGAGCTCGAAGATCTGGCTGCTGACCTCGACCGCGGCGCGGTGGGCGACGGCCTTGGCCTCTGCGACCGCGATCGCCACCCGGCCGCGGTCGGCGGCCGTGACGGCGTCGCCCAGCGCCAGCGCCTGGTCGATGGCTTGCGCCGCCAGGTCGGCCAGCAGCTCGGCCGGCCGCACCAGCACCGCGAGCTGGCCGTAGCGCTGCTGCACATAGGGGTCGTCGACCGCGCGACTGACGCCCGAGGCAAAGAAGGGCCGCGAGGCGTCGCGCGTGTAGCGCAGGCCCTCTTGCAACGCGCCACGGGCGATGCCTGCATAGAGGTTGGTCAGGATCAGCTGCGCCAGCATCGGGCGCAGCGTCGCGCGCGGCGTCGCGACCTGGCCGGGCTGGACCAGCACCTCGTGCGGCTCCAGCCGCACCTGGTCGAAGGTGACGGTGCCGCTGTCGGTCTGCTTCTGGCCGAAGGCGTCCCAGTCGGCGCGGATCGTGACGCCGGCGCGGTCGCTCGGCAGCGCACCGATCAGCAGGCTCTGGCTCGGCTCGTGCCAGGCCGATAAGGTCAGCCGGTCGCTGCCGACCGAGCCCGAGCAATAGCTCTTGGGGCCGCTGATGCGCCAGCCAGTGCCGTCCTCGGTCGCGAGCGCGCGCTTGTCGTTCGGGTTGAGCGCATTGCCCCAGAACAGGCGCTGCTCGACCGTGGACCGCAGCAGGGCTTCATGCTGGGCCGGCTTGCCGTAGAGCAGGATGGTCGCGACCTGCAGGTGGTGGAAGGCGTACAGATGCGCCAGCGAGCTGTCGGCCTGCGCGATGCGGCGCAGGCCGGCATAGAAGGTCTGCCAGGACTGGCCCCAGCCGCCGTAGGCGCACGGGGTCGTGAGGTCGAGCAGGCCGCTGGCGCGGATCAGCTCGCGCTCGGCGGCGGCATGGCCGCCCGCGCGGTCGCGCTCGACGGCATTGGCGGCGAGCGCCTGCGCGAGTGCTTCCGTGCGCCGCTCGATTTCCGCCAGCGACGGAACCGCAGGTCCTGATTGTTGAGTGGCTGAATCGGTGAGAAGCATCTTCGTTTGGATCAATGAGGTATGCATCCAGTCTAGGAGGCGGTCCCATATTCGCCAACGAAGTTTTCCGCCCGTGCTTATGCGGAAATCAAGTGAGCGATGGCGGTAGAAACGACCATGGCGCCGCAACATCCGCTTGATCCGGCAGCGAATATGGATCTGAGTTTTTGTCGCTTCACTTCGACGGCGGCTGCGCCGAAGATCGAGCGCATCAATATTCGGAGGATGAGCCATGCACGAACTGGCCCGATTTCATTACAGCCGCCGCCGGCGGACCCCCGAGGTCTTCGACTTCGACCGCGCCTCGGTGCAGCTGCTGACCTTCCTCAAGGCCCGCCACGCAGACGCCGGCCGCCAGCGGCTGGCCCGATTCGGGCCGGAGTTCGGCGCTATAGTGCAGGCACCTGAATCCGTTGTTCCATCCAACGCCCAGCGCGAGAAAGCCCTCTCATGAAACCGATACGACTCTCCCTGCTTGTGCTGGCCCTGGCCAGCCTCGGCAGCGCCCATGCCGGCAAGACGCTCGACACCATCAAGCAGCGCGACCAGATCGCGATCGGCGTCAGCACGGGCGTGCCGGGCTTCTCGGCGGCCGACAGCCAGGGACGCTGGACCGGGCTCGATGTCGACATCGGCAAGGCCGTCGCGGCCGCCGTGCTCGGCGATGCCAACAAGGTCAAGTGGGTGCCGCTGGCCTCGCAGCAGCGCTTCACAGCGCTGCAGTCGGGCGAGGTCGACGTGCTGTCGCGCAACACCACCGTGACGCTGACGCGCGACGCCTCGATGGGGCTGGCCTATACCGCGATCGCCTTCTACGACGGCCAGGGCTTCATGGTGCCGGCCAAGACCAAGGTCAAGAGCGCCAAGCAGCTCAAGGGCGCAACCGTCTGCGTGCAGTCGGGCACCACTTCCGAGAAGAACCTGGCCGACTTCTCGCGCATCAACAAGCTCAACCTCAAGCCGGTGGTGTTCGACAAGTTCGATGCCGCCAACGCGGCCTATTTCGCCGGCCGCTGCCAGGCCTACACGACCGATACCTCGGGTCTGGCCTCGGTGCGCGCCAAGGAGGCCAAGGACCCGAAGGAGCATCTGATCCTGCCCGAGCTGATCTCGAAGGAGCCGCTGGGCCCGCTGGTGCGCCGCGGCGACGACGAGTGGCTGGCGATCGTGCGCTGGGTGGTCAACGGGCTGATCGAGGCCGAGGAGAACGGCATCACCCAGGCCAACGTCGACCAGCTCAAGGCCGACAGCGCCGACCCGGTGGTCGGCCGCCTGCTCGGCAAGACCGAGGACACCGGCAAGCTGCTGGGCCTGGACCGCGACTGGCTGGCACGCGCGATCAAGGCGGTCGGCAACTACGGCGAGATCTACGAGCGCAACGTCGGCGAGAAGACCCCCGTCGGCCTGGCGCGCGGCAAGAACCGCCTCTGGACTGACGGCGGCCTGCACTACGCCCTGCCGCTGCGGTGACGCTGCGGGCGCCTGTTCCGCCCCGCGCGCCACCCGCCCGCCGGCATAGGGCTTGGTCCTGGCGCAGTCCTGCCGCGCGCGCGCTGCTGTGGCAGGCACTGGCGCTGGCCGGGCTGCTGGCGGCGCTGCTCTGGCTGGTGCACAACACCCAGCTCAACATGGCCGCGCGCGGCATCCAGAGCGGCTGGGATTTCCTGGGCCAGACGGCGGGCTTCGACATCGGCGAGCAGCTGATTGCCTTCGACGCTGGCGACAGCCTGGCGCGCGCCTTCCTGGTCGGGCTGCTCAACACGCTGCGCGTGGCGCTGCTGGGCATCCTGCTGTGCACGCTGCTCGGGACGCTGGTCGGACTCGGGCAGCTGGCGCGCAACGGGCTGCTGCGCGGGCTGTGCCGCGCCTATGTCGAGCTGTTTCGCAATGTGCCGCTGCTGGTGCAGCTGCTGGTCTGGTATCTGCTGCTGGTGGAATACCTGCCCGATGCGGATGCGGCCTGGAGCTGGCGCGAGGCGCTGTTCCTGAGCAAGGCCGGGCTGGCGTTTCCGGCCCTGGTCGCCGATGGCACTGGCAGCTGGAGCGCCTGGCACTGGGAGCTGCCGGCGCTGCAGGCCTTCGGCATCGAGGGCGGCGCGGCGCTGTCGCCCGAGTTCATCGCGGTGACCCTGGGGCTGGGCTGCTACACCGCGGCCTTCGTCGCCGAGGTGGTGCGCGCCGGCATCAAGTCGGTGCCGTCGGGACAGATCGAGGCCGCGCAGAGCATAGGCCTGAGCCGGCGCCAGACGCTGCGGCTCGTGACCGCGCCGCTGGCGCTGCGCGTGATCCTGCCGCCGCTGACCAACCAGTACCTGAACCTGACCAAGAATTCCTCGCTCGCGGTGGCGATCGGCTATCCCGACCTGGTCTCGATCGCGAACACGACGCTGAACCAGACCGGGCGCGCGGTCGAATGCATCGCCGTCATCATGCTGGTCTACCTGGCGCTGTCGCTGCTGACCGCGGCGCTGATGGCCATCCTCAACCGCCGCGTGGCGCTGAAGGAGCGCTGAGGCCATGGCAGTCTGGCAGATGATTCCCGCGCGCGCGGCGCCCGAGCAGCCGCAAGGCTGGCTGGCCTGGCTCCGGCGCGAGCTGTTCGGCGGCTGGCTCAATGCGCTGACCACGCTGGCGCTGCTGGCTTGGGGCCTGTCGGCCCTGCCCGGCCTGGCCGACTGGACGCTGTGGCAGGCAGTCTGGCGCCCCGATGCCGAGGCCTGCCAGGCCGCGCGCGGCAGCGGCGCCTGCTGGGGCGTGATCGCCGAGAAGCAGCGCCTGATCCTGTTCGGCCGCTATCCCGAGGCGGAGCATTGGCGGCCGCTGCTGGCCAGCCTGCTGCTGCTCGCGCTGGTCGTCGCCAGCGGCCTGCGCCGCTGCTGGAAGCGCTGGCTGCTGCCGGCCTGGGGGCTGGTCTGGGCGCTGTTCTTCGCGCTGATGGGCGGCGGCTTCGCGGGGCTAGAAGCGGTGCCGACCGAGCGCTGGGGCGGCCTGCCGCTGACGCTGATGCTCGCGACCCTGTCCATCCTGCTGGCCTGCCCGCTGGCGGTGCTGCTGGCGCTGGGCCGGCGCTCGCGCCTGCCGGCGATCCGCGTGCTGTGCGCCTGCTATGTGGAGCTGGTGCGCGGCGTGCCGCTGATCTCGGTGCTGTTCATGGCCAGCTTCCTGTTCCCGCTGTTCCTGCCGGCCGGCACGACGCCCGACGTGCTGTTGCGCGTGCTGCTGGGCATCGCACTGTTTGCCGCCGCCTACCTGGCCGAGACGGTGCGCGCGGGCCTGCAGTCGGTCCCTAACGGCCAGGTCGATGCCGCCGCCAGCATCGGCCTGGGCTGGTGGCAGAGCCAGCGCCTGGTCGTGCTGCCGCAGGCGCTCGGCGCCGTGGTGCCGGGACTGATGAACAGCTTCATCTCGATCTTCAAGGACAGCTCGCTGATCACGATCGTGAGCCTGTACGAGCTGACCGGCTCGCTCGGGCTGGCGCTCAGCGGCGATCCGGTCTGGCGCCCCTACATGATCGAGGGCTACTGCTTCATTACCGCCATCTACTTCGTGGTCTGTGCCGCCATGTCGCGCTACAGCCGCTGGGTCGAGCGCCAGCAGGCGCGCGCGCTGACCCGCTGACTGTCATTCCATGCTCAACAACGACGACTCCATCATCCGCTTCGAGCGGGTCAACAAATGGTACGGGCGCGATTTCCACGTGCTGCGCGACATCGAGCTCGAGATCCGGCGCGGCGAGCGGGTGGTCGTCTGCGGCCCTTCCGGCTCCGGCAAGTCGACGCTGATCCGCTGCATCAACGCGCTCGAGCCGTTCCAGGAGGGCCGGCTGCTGGTCGACGGCGTGGCGCTGGGCGCCGAGGGCAGCGCGCAGGACAAGGCCGGGGAGCGCGCGGTGCAGCAGGTGCGGCGCCGGGTCGGCATGGTGTTTCAGCAGTTCAACCTGTTCCCGCACCTGAGCGTGCTCGACAACCTGACGCTGGGGCCGCGCCATGTCGCCGGCCTGCCGCGGCCCGAGGCCGAGGCGCAGGCGCTGGCCCAGCTCGAGCGGGTGCATATCGCCGAGCAGGCGCACAAGTTCCCGCTCCAGCTCTCGGGCGGCCAGCAGCAGCGGGTGGCGATCGCGCGCGCGCTCTGCCTGGCGCCGCAGATCCTGCTGTTCGACGAGCCGACCTCGGCGCTCGACCCCGAGATGGTGCAGGAGGTGCTCGACGTGATGACCGAGCTCGCCGGCCAGGGCATCACCATGGTCTGCGTGACGCACGAGATGGACTTCGCGCGCTCGGTCGCCGACCGGATCGTCTTCATGGACCAGGGACAGCTGGTCGAGGAGGCGGCGCCCGCGGCCTTCTTCTCGCGGCCGGAATCGGCGCGGGCGCAGCAGTTCCTCGCCAAGCTGCACCGGGCGGGCTAGACACAGCGCCAACGACGGCATTCGCTGGGCTGAAAAGCGAATATGCATCTGCATTTTTAGCGCTTCACGCCGCCAGCCGGTTCTCCGAAGATGGACTTCCCATCATTCGGAGCAATCACCCTGCAAGGGCGTACTGCTCGCTCATTGACAGGTGACTGGCATGAACATCGACGACATTCCAACCCATTACTTGTCCAGCGACCCCTTGCCGCCCGACAACGGCATGACCTCGCTGGAATGGGCCGCCTACCTCCTGGTGGCAGCGGCCACGGCCGGGTTCGGCCTGTTCATGCTGCTGCAGAGCGCAAGCCTCCTCTGACGGCCTGTGCCTGCGACCCCAGGCCCGTCAGGCCGCCAGCGCCAAGGCCGACCAGCCGAGCGCCGGGGCGATCCGGTCCCGGGTGTCCTGCAGGATCTGGGCGTAGTCCTCCAGGTCCAGGCCATAGGGCAGCTCCAGCCGCAGCTCCTCGACCAGCGGCAGGATAGGATCGCGCAGCAGCGACTCGATGATCTGCCCGGCGCTCCCGACCAGATCGGGCGCGAACAGGGTCCGCCGCTCGCCCTGCGGCGCCAGCGTGCGCTCGTGGCGCGAGGCCGCGAAGGCCGCGTAGCGGCGCCGGCTGACGGCATCGGCGCTGTCGGTCGGCACGATCACCCGGCCCAGCGCGAGGCGTGCGCGGCCCGTCCCGTTCCACTCGGCCCGGAACCGCTCGACATGCTGGCGCTGCGCGGTGAAGAAGTCGTCGGTTTGCTCGCCGCGGTTGAGGTTGCCGAGCAGCAGATGCAAGCCGTGGCGCGCCGCCCATTGCGCCGACTGCAGCGAGCCGCCGCCATACCAGAGCCGCTGCCCGAGGCCAGGCGCGACGGGCTGGATCCGCGGTCGCTCACGTCCGGCCGGCGACTCGATCCAGCGGTCGGCATCACCGAACGGTTCGCCGCCCAGATTGGCGCGCAACCTGGCGATGCGCTGGTGCGAAAAGTCGATGCCAGCCGGGTCACCGTCGAACAGCCGTTCGCCGAGCAGCGTGCCATGGGGTGGCGCGCCGGCGCTCAGGCCCACCTGCAGTCGCCCGCCAGCGAGCAGGTCGACCGTCGCGAGGTCCTCGGCGAGCCGGAACGGGTTCTCGTAACCCATCTGGATCACCGCCGTGCCCAGGCCGATGCGGCTGGTGCGCTGGCTGGCGGCGGCCAGGAAGGTGGTCGGGGAAGAGATGGCGCTCTCGAGGTGGCGCTGGCGCACCCAGGCGCTGTCGTAGCCCAGCCGCTCGCCCAGGACGAAGAGTTGCAACGCTTGCTCGAGGCCGTGGGCCGGTCGCTCAGCCGGGTAGTTGCCCGGGGTCAGGAATGCGAGATGCTGGATGGCCATGTCGCGCCATCAGAACTTGGGCAGGCCGGGCGGGTTGGTCTCGGACCTGGCCAAGGCCTCCGAACCCAGGTGCCAGCGCTGCAGCGCCTGCGCGTACTTGCCGTTCTTGATCAGGCCGTTGGTGGCGAGGGTCAGCGCGGCCGCCAGGCCGCTGTTCTTGCGGGTGGCGATGGCCACGTCGGCTTTCAGGGGCCAGCCGGCGTTGACGGTTCCGACCAGGCGGGTCTTGCCCTCCTTGGCGGCCTGGTAGGCCTGCATCGGATGCGGGTTGAACTGCGCATCGGCGCGGCCCGAGAGCAAGGCCAGGTTGCGCGTCGCATCGTCGTCATAGTACTGGAGCTCGGCCGGCTTGAGCCCGGCGGCCTGGTTGAGCTTGTTCCATTCGAGCAGGATGCCTTCCTGGATCGTGCCCGAGCTGGTGATGATCTTCAGGCCCGCGATGTCCTTGGCCTCCTTGAGCGACTGGATCGGGCTGTTGTTGGGCACGAAGAAGCCGTGCAGGCCGAGCCGGTAGGTCGAGAAGTCGAACTTCTCCTTGCGCTGCTCGGTGACCCCGACATTGGAGATGACCGCATCGTACTTGCCCGAAGTCAGCCCGAGCGGCCAATCGGCCCAGGCGACCGGCACCAGCTCCAGCTTGAGGCCCAGCGCATCGGCGACCAGCTGGGCGAAGTCGGCATCGGCGCCGATCACGGTCTTGGCATCGGTGGCATAGGTGGCCACCGGCGGTGCGCCCGGGGCGATGGCCACGGTCAGGACCCCGTCCCTGACGAACCTGTAGTCCTTGGGCAGGGCCTGGATGGCCTCGGGGTTGCGCTCGGCGCGCACCCGCCCGGTCTGGGCCGGACTCAGGTCGATCCTGGCCAGGGCAGCCGGGATGGGCGTCTGGGCTTGGAGCGCCGGATGGCCGAGAGCGGTCGCGGCCAGTGCCAATGTCAGCAGGGAACGTCGGGTGGGGAAATGGAACTGCATCATGTCGTCGTGGTTGGGGTGCGGGGAATGCGCTGCGCCAAGGTCGCTGGCATCATTTCTTGGGCAGGCCAGGCGGGTTGGTGCGCGACTGCGCGATCGCTTCGGACTCGAGGTTCCAGCGCGACAGCGCCTTGGCGTAGTTGCCGTTCTTGATCTGCGCGTTGAGGGCTGCGGTGATGGCATCGGCGATGCCGGAGCCCTTGCGCGAGGCCACCGCGATCTCGGCGGTCTGCGGCCAGCCGCCCGAGAAACTGCCGACCAGCTTGGTCTTGCCGTCGCGCGCGTGGTAGGCGGCGATGCCGTTGGGTGCCAGATAGGCATCGGCGCGACCCGATGCGAGCGCCAGGTAGAGCAGCACGTCGTCGTCGTGGTATTGCACCTCGACCGGCTTGAGGCCGGCAGCGATGTTCTGCTGGTTCCAGCGCAGCAGGATCTGCTCCTGGTTGGTGCTGGCGCCGACGATCACCTTGAGACCGGCGACGTCCTTGGGCTCCCGGATCTGGAGCTTGCTGTCGGACTTGACGTAGAAGCCCAGCTTGTCGTCGCGGTAGGTCGAGAAGTCGAACTTTTCCTTGCGCTCCTCGGTGACGGTGACATTGGAGATCACGACGTCGAACTTGCCGGACTGCAGGCCCAGCGGCCAGTCGGCCCAGGCCACCGAGACCAGCTCGAGCCTGCGGCCCAGGCTGTCGGCCACGAGCTGGGCGATGTCGGGGGCATTGCCGACCGGCGTCTTGTTGTCGGTGGCATAGGCGCCAAAGGGCAGCCGGCCGGTGGTGGTGCCCACGGTCAGCACGCCGTCCTTGGCGAACCTGAAGTCCTTGGGCAGCAGCTTGAGCGCTTCGGGCACGGGCTGCGAGCGCGGCCGGCCGGGCTGCTCGGGACTGAGGTCGACGCTCTGGGCCAGCGCGGCGGGCGACCCGCCGGCAGCCGCCAGGGTCGCGAGTGACAGCAGGGAAGTGACGAAGGTCTTGCGTGTGATCATGGAGTCTGGTTCCTGACAGGACGGTGGATGAAGGGTGATTGGGGGCCGGGGTCAGAGCACCTTGCCCAGGAAGGCGGCGGTGCGCTGCTGCGCCGGGGCGTTGAAGATCTGTTCCGGGCTGCCGGCTTCGACGATGCGGCCCTGCTCCATGAAGACCACGCGGTCCGCCACTTCGCGGGCAAAGCCGATCTCGTGCGTGACGACGATCAGCGTCGTGCCCGAGCGGGCCAACTCCTTGATCACGTCGAGCACCTCGCCCACCAGTTCCGGATCGAGGGCCGAGGTGGGCTCGTCGAACAGCAGCACCTTGGGCTTGAGAGCCAATGCGCGCGCGATGGCCACGCGCTGCTGCTGGCCGCCGGAGAGCTGACGCGGATAGGCGTCGGCCTTGTCGGCCAGGCCGACGCGGGCCAGCAGCTCGAGCCCCAGCGCCTCGGCCTCGGCGCGCGACAGGCCGCGCACCGCCAGCGGCGCCTCGATCAGGTTCTCGAGCACCGACAGATGGGGGAAGAGGTTGAAGTTCTGGAACACCATGCCGACGTCGGCGCGCTGGGCCAGGATCTCGTGATCGCGCAGCTCGTACAGCTTGTTGCCGCTTTGCCGGTAGCCCAGCAGCTGACCGTCGATGGTGATGAAGCCGTCGTCGACGCGCTCCAAGTGGTTGATGCTGCGCAGCAGCGTGGACTTGCCCGAACCGGAGGGCCCCAGGATCACGGTCACGCTGCCCGCGGGAATCGTGAGCGACACCTGGTGCAGCACGGGATTGCTGCCATAGCGCTTGCTGACCGCGTGGATCTCGACGACTCCGCCGCGCTGTGCGCTCTGTGCCCAGCCGGGTGCAGCCGCTGCTGCATTCGTCTGCGGTTGGCCCTGGCCCGTCGCCTTGCGCGGACCAGTTCGCAGCCAGCGCGCCAGCAGGCTGAACACCGAGGGGGGCGGATTGCGCAGCGCGCCGCGCGCATAGTGGCGCTCGACCTGCTGCTGCACCAGCGACAGCACGGTCAGGATCACGAGGTACCAGACCGTCGCGACCATCAGCAGCGGGATCACCTCCAGGTTGCGGCGGTAGATGATCTGGACCGTGTAGAACAGGTCGGGCATTGCCAGGATGTAGACGACCGAGGTTCCCTTGGCCAGCCCGATCAGGTTGTTGAAGCCGCTGGGCAGGATCGAGCGCATGGCCTGCGGCAGCACGATGCGCCAGGCCTGGCGCCGGCGCGGCAGGCCCAGCGCCGACGCCGCCTCGAGCTGGCCCTGGTCCACCGCCAGGATGCCGCCGCGGATGATCTCGGCCGAGTAGGCCGACTGGTTGAGCGTGAGGCCGACCACGGCCGCGACGAAGGGGCTGATCAGCTGGGTCGTGTTCCAGGAATACAGCGTCCAGCCGGTGAACGGGACGCCGAGCGCGATCGTCTCGTAGAGGTAGCCGAGGTTGTTGATCAACAGCAGCAGCACCAGCACCGGAATCGAGCGGAACAGCCAGACATAGGTGAAGGACAAGCCCGACAGCAGCGGCGAGCGCGACACGCGTGCCAGCGCCAGCAAGGTGCCCAGGGTCAGGCCGAACAGGGCGCCCAATGCGGTCAGCAGCAGCGTGCGTCCCAGGCCGACCAGGATCGGCTCGGCGAAGAACCATTCGGCGAACACGCCCCAGCCCCAGCGCGGATTGGTCAGCACCGAATACAGCAAGGTGGCAATCACGAGCAGCGAGAAGGCCGCCCCCAGGGTGCGCGCCGAATAGCGCGCCGGGACGATGCGGTAATGCGAATAGTCGCGTGGCGCCTGGGCCGAGGCAGTGGACGGCGCCATGGCAGCTTCGCCCCCGTTGATCGGCAGGGCGCCGAAAGGTGCAGCGACAGTGGTGGTGTTCATCGGATGGACCTCCTTCAGGCAGATGCCAGCGTGGTGCTGGGAAACGGGGGGGAGAACGTCACGGCTCGATCGGGGACGGGCGCGAGCGGCTTTTCGAACGGCAGCGAGCAGCGCACTTCCGGATCGATCGCGTGATCGAACAGCTTGCGGTAGCCGTGGCTCAGGTAGAGCCCCACGGCCTCGGGCTGGCGGTTGCCGGTGGTCAGGTAGATCCGGCGATAGCCCTGACGCTGCGCCTGCGCCTCGAGTTCGACCAGCAAGCGCCGCGCCAGGCCCTGGCGGCGCAGGTCGCCGCGGGTCCAGATGCGCTTGAACTCCGCCGTCTGCGCGTCGTAGCGCTTGAAGGCACCGCCCGCGATGGCCTCGCCATGGCGCAGCAGCAGCAGGAAGTTGCCGTCGGGCGGAGCAAAGAGCTCGGGCGGGTATTTCTGCATCTCCCGGACTTCGCCGGCCTCGAGGCTGGACTCGGCGTAGCGGGTTTCATACTCGTGGCTCAGGGACTCGATCAGCGGACGAGCCAGCGGGTCGAGCAAGGTGGTGTAGAGAAATTGGTCGCTCATGACGGATTCCATCGCTGGCCGGGTTCAGCGCAGGAAGCGTTCGGCCAGCCTGGCCCAGTAGCTGGCCGCCACGCCCAGGGTGGCATCGTTGAAGTCGTAGCCGGGGTTGTGCAGGGAGGCGCTGTCGCCATTGCCCAGGAACAGGAAGCTGCCCGGACGGGCTTGCAGCATGTAGGCGAAGTCTTCGCTGGCGGTGCGGGGCTGGAAGTCGGGCAGCACCCGTTCCGCGCCCAGTGCCTCGAGGGCGACCTCGCGCGCGAACCTGGTCGGCTCCTCATGGTTGAGCACCGGCGGAAAACCGTTCTGGAAATCCACCACCGCCTCGGCCCCCAGGCTGCGCGCCTGCCCCTGTGCGATTGCCGTGATGCGCTCGCGCAGCCGCTGGCGCGTCTCGGGCCGGAACGATCGGGCCGTGAGCTTGAGCTCGACCTGGTCGGGAATCACGTTGGCCGCCTTGCCGCCATGGATGGCGCCGACCGTGACCACGCCCATGTCCAGCGGCGCCACGTTGCGCGACACCACGCTCTGCAGCGCCGTGATCACATGCGCGGCAGCGAGCACCGGATCGACCGTGTCCTGCGGCTCGGCGCCATGTCCGCCCTGCCCTTGCAAGGTGATGCGCGCGAAGTCGATCGAAGCCATGGCCGGCCCCGCCACGCAGCCCAGATGGCCCTGGCGCACGCCCGGCCAGTTGTGCAGGCCGAACACCGCGTCGCAGGGAAAGCGCTCGAACAGCCCCTCGGCAATCATCTGCCTGGCGCCGGCGCCCATTTCCTCGGCCGGCTGGAAGATCAGGTTGAGCGTGCCGTCGAATTCGCCAGACTCGGCCAGAAAGCGCGCGGCGGCCAGCAGGATGGCGGTATGGCCGTCATGGCCGCAGGCATGCATCACGCCCGGGTTCACGCTGGCGTAGGGCAGACCGGTGGCTTCCTGGATCGGCAGCGCATCCATGTCGGCGCGCAGGCCCAGCGCCTTCTTGCCAGCGCCACGACGCAGCACCCCCACCACGCCGGTGCCGGCGAGGCCGGTGCTGACCGCGTAGCCCCAGGCGCGCAGCTTTTCAGCCACCAGGGCGGCGGTGCGGTGCTCCTTGAAGGCCAGCTCCGGATGGCGGTGCAGGTCACGGCGCAGCGCGATGAACTCGTCGGCATGGCGGGCGATGCCGCGTTCGATGCGGGCACCGTCGCGCAAGGCGGCCTCGGCAATGACGTGGCTCATCAGGCGACCTTCAGCGCCGGCGCGGCAGCTTCATCTGGCACATGGCGGCTCTGCTTGTACGGCAGCCCCAGGTGCTCGCGCAGGGTCTGGCCGGACAGTTCGCGCCGGTAGCGACCGCGCGCCTCGAGCACCGGTATGACATGGGTCACGAAGTCGTCCAGGCCCTGGGCGATCACCGGGAAGCCGAGGATGAAGCCGTCTGCCGCGCCCGCGTCCAGCCAGCGGATGATCTGGTCGGCCACCTTCTCGCCCGAGCCGACGAATTCGCCCCTGGGCGTGGCCACGTTGAGCGCCACCTGGCGCAGCGTCCAGCCCTTGGACTTGGCGTCGGCCTTGATGCGGTCGGTGGTCGACTGGAAGCTGTTGCGGCCGATGTCGCCCAGCTCGGGGAAGGGTTCGTCGAGCGGGTACTGGCCGAAGTCATGGTGGTCGAAGAAGCGGCCCAGATAGGCCAGGGCCTCGTCGAGGCTCAGCAGGTTGCGGATCTCCTCGTACTTGGCCTCGGCCTGCGCGTCGGTCGCCGCGACGACCGGACTGATGCCGGGGAAGACCTTGACGTCGTCGGCGGCGCGGCCATGTGCGAGCGCCGCGGCGCGGACCTGCTCGCGGAACTGGCGGGTCTGCCCGAGCGAGGGCGAATGGGTGAACACGGCATCGGCGTACTTGCCGGCCAGGGCGATGCCGGCGTCCGACGAGCCGGCCTGGAAGATCACCGGCTGGCCCTGCGGCGAGCGGCCGATGTTGAGCGGGCCGGCGACCTGGAAATGGCGGCCGTGGTGGTTCAGGGTGTGCAGCTTGGACGGCTCGAAGAACTGGCCGGTTTCGCGGTTGCGCACCAGGGCGTCGTCGTCCCAGCTGTCCCACAGTCCCTGGGTGACCTGCAGGTACTCGTCGGCGATCTCGTAGCGCAGCGCGTGCGCGGGATGCGGACGGTTGTTGTAGTTGCGCGACGTGCCTTCCAGCGGCGTGGTCACGACGTTCCAGCCCGCGCGCCCGCCGCTGATCAGGTCGAGCGAGGCAAACTGGCGCGCGACGGTGTAGGGATCGCTGTAGCTGGTGCTGACCGTGCCGGCCAGCCCGATGCTGGAAGTCACCATGGCCAGCGCCGACAGGATGGAAATGGGCTCGAAGCGGTTGAGGAAATGCGGAATCGACTTCTCGTTGATGTAGGCGCCGTCGGCCACGAAGGCGAAGGCGATTCCTGCTGCCTCGGCTTGCTGCGCGGTGCGGACGTAATGCTGCAGGTTCACGCTAGCGTCCACCGGGCCGCCCGGGTGCTTCCAGGCATTCATGTGGCTGCCTGCGCCTTGCAGCATGATGCCAAAGGTGATGTTTTTCTTGCTCATGACAACGGTGCTTTCGGTTGGAGTGGGAGGGCTCAGGCCGCCACGGCCTGCTGGTGTGGCGCCAGCAGTTCCACGGAGGCCAGGCGGTCCGCGAACTGGGCGACGGGCGTATCGATCACGAATTCCTGGATGCCGTGGCGCTCATGTAGCTCGTCGAGCGCGGCCAGCACGTCCTCGGCCGTCCCCGCGATCACATGGGGCTGGGTCTCCTCGATGCGGTAGTCGACGACGCTGGCCTGGCGTGCGAACTCTTCCGCCGCCTCGGCACTGGGCAGGTTCACGCTCTGGCCGGTGGCCAGGTGCAGCTTGAAGATCCGCAGCGCGCCGACCCGTTCCCTGGCCTGGTCGCGGTCAGCAGCGGCAAAGGCGTACAAGGCCACCGAGGGCTCGCGCCCGCTGGCCTGCCGGTAGGCGTCCAGCGCATGCACCAGGTTGGCCGGATCACCGTTGAAATGGCCGGCGTAGCAAAAGCCCCAGCCATGGCGCGCGGCCAGCAAGGCGCTTTCGGGCGCGGCCCCCAGCAGCGTGCATTCCGGCAGGCTGGCGGGCTGTGGAGTTGCCACGGCGCCGGCCAGGGCATGGTCCTCCGGCAGCTGGTTGTGCAAAAAGGCATCGAGGTCGGCCAGCAGCCGGTCGAAGCTCAGCTTGCGCGCCGGCGTGCGCCCGACCTGCAGGGCCCGCGTCGACAGCGGCAAGCCGCCGGGCGCCTTGCCCACGCCGAGGTCCACCCGACCCGGTGCAAGCGCGGACAGCACCTTGAACACCTCGGCCACCTTGTAGGGGCTGTAATGCTGCAGCATCACGCCGCCCGAGCCGACGCGGATATGCGAGGTCTTGGCCAGGATATGGGCCACCAGCACCTCGGGGGCCGAACCGGCGTTGAGGGTCGAGCCATGGTGCTCGGCGACCCAGAAGCGCTTGTAGCCCAGGGCCTCCGCGCGCTGGGCGAGCTTGACGCTGTGCTGGATGGCCTGCTGTGCCGTGGCACGGCTTTGTTGTATTAATCAA
>NZ_PVLQ01000078.1 GCF_002980595.1 Malikia granosa | reverse complement strand
ACGACCTGTTCCCGTCCCAGTACCCGGCCAAGCCGGCCGTCCAGGGCAAGACCCGCGAGCAGGTCAAGGCCGAGCTGGCCGAAGCCATCCGAACCGGCCAGCTGCCGGTCTACAGCGGCTCTTGAAACCCTGGCTGGCCGTCCGGACTGCCCAGGCGGGTGGTCTGCGCTGGCACATGACCGGCCCGAGGTCTTATGCTTGAGCCTCCATCAATCCAGGAGCTGGCATGACTTCCTGCCATCAGACATCCCCGGACCCGCAGCAGCCGGACGAGGCCCGGCCAGCGCTCAGCCGCATCGCCCTGCGGGCGGCCGAGCTGGGCGAGGGACTGACGATACGCCGTGCCCTGCCCACCCGCCAGCGCCGCATGGTCGGGGCCTGGTGCTTTCTCGACCATGTCGGGCCGGTCCGCTTCGAGCGTTCCGCGGGCCTGCATGTCGGGTCCCATCCGCACACGGCGCTGCAGACCTTCACCTGGATGATCCAGGGCCGGCTCCTGCACCGCGACAGCCTGGGCAGCGAGCAGCTGATCTGCCCGGGCCAGGTCAACCTGATGACGGCCGGCCGCGGCATCGTCCATACCGAGGATTCCCTGCCTGGCGAGCCGGTGCTGCACGCGGCCCAGCTCTGGATTGCCCTGCCACCCGCGCAAGTGGACTGCGAGCCGTCGTTCGACCATTACCCCGAACTGCCGACCTGGCAGCAGGACGGCATCGCCTGCACCCTGCTGGCCGGCCGCCATGGGGAGCGGCAAGCGCCCACGCGCGTGCACACCCCCTTGCTCGGCATGGACCTGGCCAGCGCGCAGGCGGCATCGACCACCCTGGCACTGAATCCGGCTTTCGAGTACGGCCTGCTGCCGCTGGCAGGCGCGGTGCGCATCGGCCGGGAACGAATCCGGGACGATGAATTCGCCTATCTCGGCCAGGGCCTGGAGCGGCTGGAGCTCGGACTCGAGGCCGGCAGCCGGGTGCTGCTGCTCGGCGGCGAGCCCTTCGAGCCGCCCATCGTCATGTGGTGGAACTTCGTCGGCCTGGGTCGGGACCAGGTCGCGCAGGCGCAGGCCGACTGGGAGTCGGGTTCGCCCCGCTTCGGCCGGGTCGCGGGCGATGCCGGGCCAAGGCTCGCCGCGCCGAAACTGCCCTGGTCACAGCCTGTCAGCCCGCCATGAACAGCTGGACCTTCAGGCATCTGCCGGAACTGCGCGGCAAGATCGTCCCGGCCACGGCCTCGCGCCTGCGCGCCACCGACGAGGTGTTCGCCAGCTGGGATGCGCAGGCCCTGGCGCTCGGGCTGGGTGTGCACTGGCGCTGCTCGGACGAATGGCTCGAATGCTCGCGCCGCGCCTTGCTGGAGCGCCTGGGCGGCCAGCAGGACCTCTGGATCTTTGCCTATGGCTCGCTGATGTGGGACCCGGCCCTGCATTTCAAGGAGGTGCGTCGCGCCACGCTTGACGCTTATCAGCGCCGCTTCAGCTACCTGACGACGATAGGCCGCGGCAATGCCGAGCAGGCCGGTCTCGTGTTGTCGCTCGAGCCCCAGCCAGGCCACTGCGAGGGACTGGCCTTCTGCATCGATGCCTCGATCGCCGAGCAGGAGTCGCGCCTGTTCTGGCGCCGCGAGATGATCGTGGGCGGCTACCAGCCCAGGCTGCTGCCGGTCTCGACCCCGCAGGGTGGGCTGCTGGCCCTGACGCTGGTCTCGAACCCCGGCCATGCCAGCCATGCGGGCGAGCTGGGCCTGGAGCAGGCCGCGTCCATCATCCGCCGCGCCCAGGGCAGCCATGGCACCAACCGGGATTACCTCGAGCAGCTGGTGGCGCAGCTCGAATGCCTGGGCATAGCCGACGACTATGTGCGGCGGCTGCAGCGCCAGGTGGCCGGCCCATAGGCGGCAGGTCTTTTCCACGCGCGATGGATGGCACAGGCGCGTGCCCGGTGCAAGCTCTCAATCGGTCTGGGCCTTACGGTGCAGCACCGTGATGCCGTCGAATCCCAGGTGGTGCAGCCACTCGCGCAGCACCAGCAGCGTGGCAGAGAAGCGCCCCGTGGTGGGCAGCGGGTCCTGGCTCGCCGGTCTTCCCTGTGCCACCGCAGCCCAGCGGTTGAACAACTGCTCGACCGCCTCGGTCGTGAGCCGCCATGGCCTGGCGTTGTCGGGCATGTCGGCCCAGCGGGCCAGGCCAGCGATATCCGCATCGTCCGTGAACAGACTGGCGGCGGTCGGCAGCATGGCGTGCCAGGGCATCACGATGTCCTCGACCTCGGCAATTGCGTGTTCAATCAGCAACTCGCTCAAGCGCCCGTCAGGGAAATACCGGTCGGCGAGCCTCTGCAGTCCCAGCGGCAGCACCGATACCTGTTCAGGCTGCTCTCCCTGGCCGAAGGCCAGCATCGATTCGTCAGCACCGAGCTGCAAGGCCACGATGGCATCCGCATCGCGCAGGTTCTGGCGTGCCCAGGCATAGGTCGCACGGATGGCGATTTCGCCGGCATGGCTTCCGGTCATGCTTGCCCCTGGTTGATCGTTCAGCCCAGTGCGGCCCACCAGTCGAGGAAGTCGGCGTGCATCTGCGCGCTGATGCGGTGCTCGATGGGGTAGAGCTTCAGGCTGTGGCGCACTCCTAGCCGGTCCAGCCAGTCATGCGCGCGGTGTGCCCAGTCGACCTGCAGCTTGCTGTCAAGCTCGCCGTGACCCACGAAGCCCAGCAGGCCGGCCAGGCGTTCCTTGCTGGCCACGAGAGGCTCGATCTCGGGCAGGACGCGTCCGGACAGCAGGCCGAAGCCGGCCACCGATTCGGGCGCGGTCAGCGCCACGCCCGCGCTCATGATGCCGCCCTGGCTGAAGCCAGCCAGTACGGTCTGCGCCGGCGACACGCCATGCTGTTGCTGCAGCTCGGCCAGCAGCTCGACCAGCAACTGGCGGCTGCGCTCGGCCTCTTCGGGGACGATGCGCGGACCGCTGGCGGTGAAGGCGACCTGGAACCAGGCGAACTGTTGCGCTCCCAGCGTCAGCGGTCCGCGCACCAGCACCACCAGGGTGTCGGCTGCAACGCCGTCGGCCAGACTGGCCACCGACAGCTCGTTGCCGCCGACGCCGTGCAGCAGCACCAGGCAGCGGCGCGGCGTGGCGGCTTGTGGCTGCATCAGGCGGTAGCAAAGACCGGTGGCCGAGTCGGTCTGCAAAGGGCCGGGGTTCAATGTGCTCATGACGGAACTATTCCAGAAATCAGGTCTTGCGGCGGGCGTCCAGGCTCCAGTCACCGGCGCCTTGTGCGGCCAGTACCAGCAGGCCACCGGCCACGGCGATGTTCTTGAAGAACAGCAGCTGGGTCACGAAAGCCTGGTCGGCCGGGACGCTCCAGTAGGCATGGAAGAACATGCTGGCCCCCAGCGTGAACAGGGCCAGCACCAGGGCGGCGATCCGGGTACCGAAGCCTGCGAGCAGCGCCAGGCTGCCGCCGATCTCGACCACCAGGGCCAGCACAGCGCCCAGCGCGGGAGCCGGCAGACCGACCGAGGCGATGTAGCCGACGGTGCCGGAGAAGCCGGTCAGCTTGCTGATGCCGGCCGGCAGGAACAGCACGACGAACAGGACGCGACCCAGCAGGTTCAGCGCATTCTGGATGATATGGGACATGACGGACTCCTTGTGGGACGAGGGTTTCTTGCCTTCAGGCGCTGTGGCTCCAGGTTCTGGGCCGCCTTGGCCATTCAGTGCATGGGTGTACTGTATTGGAGGTGAAAACAAAGATAAATCGCTTGAGGTTTGATTGACTGTCTCGTAATATGAATCAATGGATCGATTCCTCGAGATGCAGACCTTCAACGCCGTGGTCGAGACCGGCAGCTTCGTGGCGGCCGCCGAGCTGCTGCAGCTGTCCAAGGCCGCGGTCTCGCGCCATGTCGTCGAGCTCGAGAAGCGTCTGGGGATCCGGTTGCTGCATCGCACCACCAGGCGCCTGTCCCTGACGCCGGAAGGCCAGGTGTTCTACGCGCGCGGCAAGGAGGTGCTGGCGGAGCTCGATGCTGTCGAGGCCGAGGTCACTGCGCGCCGCGAGTCGGTGTCGGGCCTGCTGCGCATCAATGCCCCATTCACCTTCGGCATCGCCCACCTGGCTCCCTTGTGGGGCTTGTTCCGCGAACAGCATCCGCAGGTGACGCTGGACATTACCTTGTCCGACCGCCTGGTCGATCTGGTCGAGGAGGGCTATGACCTCGCGATCCGGATCGCCGCGCTGGAAACCTCCTCACTGGTCAGCCGGCGCCTGGCCACCACGCGCATGACCCTGTGCGCCTCGCCGGAATACCTGCGCCGGCATGGCACGCCGCGTCATCCCAGCGAGTTCGGCGGCCACCAGGTCATTGCCTACAGCTACCTGGCCACCAAGGATGATTGGCATTTCCATGGGCCCGAGGGCAGGGTGGTGGTGAGCACCCGTCCCTGGATGCGTACCAACAACTGCGAGACCTGCCGCGCCGCCGCGCTGGCGCACCAGGGCGTGATCCTGCAGCCCCGCTTCGTGGTGGACGCCGAACTGGCGGCGGGACATCTGGTCGAGCTGCTGCCCGACTACCGTTCCACCGAAATCGGCATCTATGCGGTGTATCCAAGCCGCAAGCACCTGTCGGCCAAGGTCAGGGTACTGGTCGAATTCCTGGCGGATCGGCTGGCACGCCATGGAGCGGCAGCCTGATGCGTGTGCTTTCATCGCCTCGGGACGGTGGCAGCTCCGGGTCGAGCCCACCGCGTCTGGCCCGGGACCTTGTCGTCAGCGCAGCACCGTCGGGCGGGCGCGCCATGAGCGCTCAGATCTCGTAGCCGAAGCTGCGGATCACGGCGCGCGCCTGGTCGCCCTGGAGGAAGTTCAGCAGCGCCGCGGCAGCCGGCTTGCCCTTGCCAGCGCCCAGCAGCACCGCATCCTGCCGGATCGGCTGGTGCAGGCTGGCAGGCACGATCCAGCCCGAGCCCTGCGCGATGCGGCCGTCCGTCTGGACCTGGGACAGCGCGACGAAGCCGAGCTGCGCATTCTCGGTCGCCACGAACTGGTAGGCCTGGGCAATGTTGTCGCCCTGCACGATCCGGGGCTGGACCGCGGCCAGCAGGCCCAGCCGGTTCAGCGTCTCGATTGCCGCGGCGCCGTAGGGCGCCAGCTTGGGATTGGCGAGCGCGAGCCGCTGGTACTTGCCCGAGCGCAGCACCTCGCCCTTGTCATCGACCAGGCCGGGCTGCCTGCTCCACAGCACCAGCTTGCCGGTGGCATAGGTGAAGCGCGAGCCTGGCACGCCCAGGCCCTCGGCCTCGAGCTTGAGCGGCGTCTCGTCGTCGGCCGCCAGCAGGAGCTGGAACGGTGCACCATGGCGGATCTGGGCATAGAAGTTGCCGGTCGCACCGAAGGACAGCAACACCTTGTGCCCGGTCTCCTGCTCGAAGGCCTGGGCGATTTTCTGCATCGGCGCGGTGAAGTTGGCCGCCACCGCCACCTTGACCTCGGCCGCACTGGCCTGGGCCATCAAGGCCAGACCGGCCAGCAGGAGGGTGAGAAACCTGGGCATGGAAGGCTCGCTGTTCTATTCTGGAATAGCGATTATAGGGGCGCTATCCTCTGGGAGAATAACGGTCCCGCACCGCCCAGACCCACCCCGATGACCCGTCCCGCCCTCCAGTTCTCGCAAGCCCTCGGCCATGATGCGGCAGACAAGCGCCTCGACATCCTGCGCCGCATCGGCCAGGTCGGCTCGATCTCGGAGGCGGCGCGCGGCGCTGGCGTCAGCTACAAGGCGGCCTGGCAGGCGATCGAGACACTGAGCAACCTGGCCGGACAGGCCCTGGTCGAGAAAGCCGTCGGCGGCAGTGGCGGTGGCGGCGCCCGGCTGACGCCGGCGGGCCAGCGCCTGCTGCAGGCCGCCGAGCTGTTCGCCCAGGCGCGCGCCAGCGTGCTGTCGCGGCTGGATCACGACTCTCCGGGCGGCATTCGCCCCGCTGACCTGCTCGGCCTGGGCCTGCGCACCAGCATGCGCAACCAGCTGCCCTGCCGCGTCAGCGCGCTCGAGAGCGACGCCGCCCGGGTGCGGGTGACGCTGGATCTGGCCGATGGCAGGCGGCTGCATTCGCGCATCACGAGCGAAAGCGCCGAGCTGCTGGGCCTTGTGCCCGGCCTGCCTGTCATCGCGCTGTGCAAGGCCACCGCCGTCACGGTGGCCGATGTCCTCGCGCCCAGGCCGGGTGTCAATCTGCTGCACGGCACGGTCGGCCGCATCTCGGCAGCACAGCACGGCAGCGAGGTGTCGCTGCAGTTCTTGCCTGGCTTGCACCTGGTCGGCTTCACCCCGGCAGGCGTGGCGCTGCAGCCGGGCCAGCCTGCCATGGCGGCGGTAGACGAGTCCGCTGTCGTGATTGCGGTCGGACAGTGAATGTGCGATCGCGTTGCCGGGCATGCGGATGAAGCAGTGATCAGACCATCGAAAACTTGAAACTTACGCACTTGACGTTGCCATCAAGCCGGGCCGAAAGCCGTCGCCTGCCGTGGCGTGGGACTTTTGCGCTCAGATGGCCTGCCGGGCGAGCCAGTCTGAAAAGGTGGCCACAGAGGGCAGCGTGAGCTGCTCGGGCCTGACGAACAGGTAGTAGGTGTAACCCGAAGCAAGCGGCAGGTCGAATGCCAGTTCCAGGGTACCTTTCTTGAGCTCATCCTCCACCAGGAAGCTTGGCAGCAGACCTACGCCTATGCCCGAGGCAACGGCCTGGATCAGGTGTGAGGTCAGCTCGAACTGGGGCCCCAGACGCAGCCTGCTGGCTGGCAGCCCCTGCTGTGCAAACCATTGCGGCCAGGCACTCGACCGGGTGGCCACCACCAGCAGCAAGTGCTCGAGCAGGTCGGCCGGGGTCCGCAGCGGCTGTTCGAGCCGCAAGGCCGGGCTGATGACGGGCAGCAGGACTTCGTCCATCAGGCGATGGGACACCAGGCCAGGCCATGTGCCATCGCCCACGCCAATGGCCGCATCCATGCCGGCCTGATCAAGGTCGAACTGACCTATGCGTGAGTGGACATGCACCAGGATGCCGGGATGCTGCCGATAGAAGTCATTGAGCCGGGGCAGCAGCCACTTGGAGGCAAAGGTGGGCAAGGCCGCCAGGTGCAGGGAGCCGCTGCCGGATTGGGAGGCGATGGCTTGCAGCGAGCCGTTGCGGATGCGCTGCAGTGCCGCAGCCACCTCGCGGTGGTAGGTGGAGCCCGCTCCAGTCAGCGTGATCTTGCGCTGGTCGCGAACGAACAGGGGCACGCCGAGCAAGGCTTCCAGCGCCTGGACCTGCCGGCTCACGGCACTCTGTGTCAGGTGCAGGTCTTGTGCCGCACGCGTGAAGCTCAAATGCCGCGCGGAGGCGTCGAAGGCCAGCAGCAGCGACATGGACGGGGTCAGTTTTCGGGGATTCACTTGCACCTCTGCATTCATTTTTTGAATGACATACCGGCAGATATTACGCTGTCAGAAAAATCCACATTGCTGAAAAATTCAGGATCTCGAGCAGCCGGATTTTCTGCATTCGCCCATCGAATGCAAAACCGCTGCCTGAACATTCCTTTCAACGAAGTGGAGACAACATGAACAAGCACCGTCGCCAGCTGAGCATCGCCTGTGCCCTCGCCTGCATGGCACTGCCAAGCTGGAGCCAGAGCTATCCCGACCGGCCCGTTCGCCTGGTGGTGCCGTATACCCCTGGGGGATCGACGGACCTGATTGCCCGCATCGTCGCGGAGCCGCTGGGCCGGGTGCTGGGCAAGGCGGTGGTGGTGGAGAACAAAAGCGGGGCCGGCGGCCTGCTGGGCACTCAGGAGCTGGCCCGCATGGCAGCCGATGGCTACACGCTGGGCATCGGCACCGTCAGCACCTTGATTATCTTGCCGACTGTGCATCCCAAACCGGGTTACACCATCGGACAGATCCTGCCCATCACCAACATCGCCACCATGCCCAACGTGCTGGCGCTCAGGCCCGGTTTTCCGGCCAAGGATCTCAAGGAACTGGTGGCCGTCCTGAAGGCCGACCCAGGCAAGTACTCCTACGCGACGTCTGGGCAGGGCAGCATCAACCACATGCTGGGCGAGTCCTTCCAGCAAGGGGCAGGGGTCGAGATCAATCACATTCCCTTCCGCGGCTCCGGACCCGCCATGCAGAGCGTGATGGCTGGCCAGGTGGACATCCTGTTTGATCAGCTGCCGTCTTCGAAGGCCTTCATCGATTCCGGCAAGTTGCGCCTGATGGGCATGGTCGCGCCCAGGCGCCTGCCCGAGTACCCGCAGGTCATGACGATGGAGGATGCCGGCATCAAGGGCCTGACCGACCAGGCCTGGTATGGCCTGATCGCGCCGGCCAAGCTGCCCCCGGAGATTCACGCCCGCTTGGCCAGCGCCATGAAGGAAGTGATGGACATGCCGGACGTGAGGGAGCGGCTGAGCAAGGTCGGCGCCATTCCCCTGGGCAATTCGTCGCGCGATTACGCCAAGCAGATTGAACAGGAGACGCAGCGCATGAAAGGGCTGGTGCGCGAGCGCCACATCACCCTCAATGACTGAGGACCGGAGCATTGACATGACCGCATTGATCGAAACCCTCATCGATATCGTTGGCGCCAGCCATGTCCTGCAGGGCAACGACCTGCAAGCCTACGAGGAGGACTGGCGTCAACGCCAGCGCGGCAAGGCGCTGTGCGTGGTGCGGCCCGGTTCCACGCAGGAAGTGGCCCGCGTGGTCAAGGCCTGTGCGGCAGCCAGGGTGGCCATCGTGCCGCAAGGGGGCAATACCGGCCTGGTGGCAGGCTCGATTCCCGATGAGTCCGGCACCCAGGTGCTGATGAGCTTGCGTCGCATGACCGCCGTGCGCGGGCTGGACCCGGTCAACCAGACGATCACCGTCGAAGCCGGTTGCGTGCTGCAGAGCCTGCAGGAAGCCGCCGAGCAGGCGGGCTTCCTGTTTCCGCTCAGCCTCGGGGCCGAGGGCAGCTGCACCATCGGCGGCAATTTGGCCACCAATGCCGGTGGCACCCAGGTGCTGCGGTATGGCAACGCTCGCGAGCTGTGCCTGGGCCTGGAGGTGGTGACGCCCCAGGGCGACCTCTGGGACGGCCTGGCGGGCTTGCGCAAGGACAACACCGGCTACGACCTGCGCGATCTGTTCGTGGGCAGCGAAGGCACGCTCGGCGTCATCACGGCCGCCACCCTCAAGCTCTACCCGAAGCCGGTGGCGCAACTGACCGCCTGGGCTGCGCTGGCGTCGCTCGAGGACGCCAACCGGCTGCTCGGTCTGGCCCAGCGCCAACTCGGTGCCAGCCTGACCGGCTTCGAGGTGATGAACCGCCAGGCCTTGCAGCTGGTGGACAAGCATTTTCCCCATCTGCGCGTGCCCATGTGGCAGGAAAACGACTGGTGCGTGCTGCTCGAGCTGTCCGACAACGAGTCGGAAATTCACGCCCGGGGCCTGCTGGAGAGCCTGCTGGAAGGTGCGCTGCAAGACGAGGTGGTCGCCGATGCCATCGTGGCCGAAAGCCTCAAGCAGGCCCATGACCTGTGGCATATCCGCGAGAGCATCACGCTGGCGCAGACGCAAGAAGGCCACAACGTCAAGCACGACATCTCGATTCCGGTATCCGGGATACCCGCGTTTGTCCGGGCAGCGGATGCGGCCCTGCGCGCGGCCTTACCCGGCATTCGATTCGTCAACTTCGGACACCTGGGCGATGGCAACCTGCACTACAACATCCAGGCTCCCGAGCCAAGCGATGCCTCTGCCTTCGTTCGAGCGCACGAGGATCAGATCAGCGCCATCGTGTATGACATGGTCAGCAAGCACCAGGGTTCCATTTCGGCCGAGCATGGGGTGGGCGAACTCAAGCGGCACAAGCTGGCCGAGCACAAGTCCCCGGTCGCGCTGCAACTGATGCGCAGCATCAAGTCAGCCATCGATCCGCTGAACACCATGAATCCCGGTCGCCTGCTGGTCGCGCCGAACTGATGCCAGCGGGCTCCCTGCTGCAGGAGCGACGGCTACCGCGTGTCGCGCTGAGCTGGCAGGCCGTGAGCCGACCTGGCATTCCATGTCCGAGGCCTGGGTGGCTGGGCGATCGGTCCAGCTCCATGGCCCAGACCTCAGCTGCCCATCTTGCCCAGCCAGAGCGCCAGTTCCTCCGGCGCCATCACCATGGCATGGCTGCGTTCCGCCGCGCGCGCCTCGTCCTGGTCGGCCGTCACCACGGCGCGGGTGAGTTCCGGGCTGGCCGTCCCGAGGTGATGCAGGAAAGCCAGGATCTGCCGGTCGGCCCGGTTGCTGCCGCTGCCGCCCGAGAAGCGCACCCGCAAGTTGTCGCTCACGGTGCGCTCGCTCACGGTCCCGCCGTCGAACCAGAGCTGGATGTCGAGCCGGGGATGGCGCCTGGCCAGTGCCGCCAGGCGCTGTTCGAGGGCGTCGCGCGCACGGCCGCCCGGGTTGCCGTTCTCGAAGAAGGGCCGGAACAGTGCCGGCAGGGTGAACAGCACATTGTGGCCGTCCACCACCAGCGTGGCCCGCTGTCCCACTGCCAGGGTCGACTGCATGGCATGCAGGGGCAGGTGCCTGAGCCCTTCGCGGTCTTGCGCGGCGGTGCGGCAGATGCCCTCCCTGGCGTAGATGCGCGAAGCCAGGTCAGCCAGCAGCGCGTAGGCCCTGGCACGTTCCTCGACATCCAGCAGGCCCAGCGGCTCGGCCGCGCCGAGGGCCTGGCGGATCGCGCTGAGCTGCTCGAGGGTGTTGGCCTGGGCCATCGCCTGCTGCAGCCGGGCCAGGCTGGAGCCGGCAGCCAGATCTGTGTCCGCGCGCCTCCCCAGTTGCTGCTGCAGGGCCTGTATCCGCAGGCGGATTTCCTGCTGGAGGGTGAGCAGTTTCGGCAAGGGCCGCAGCGATTCGGCCTGTGCCTCGGCCAGGCGTGCCAGCATCTGGCGACAGTCGTCCAGTTCTGCCTGCAGGCTGCGACGCAGGCCGTAGCGGCGATCGATCGCGGCTTGCTCCTGCAGCAGCTGCTCGGCCTGTTCGAGCAGCTGGCCGCGACCGGGATCAGCGGCGGCCTGGGCCAGCGACTCAGCCGGAGCTAGCCAGGGCAGCAGGCGCTCGTCGAGCAGGGCTTGCACGCGCTGCTGCACCAGGGCCTCGAAGTCCCCGCGCAGCTCGGCCAGTTCGGCCTCGGCGCGCCCGGCACGCTGTTGCGTCAGCTCCAGCGCGGGCCGCAGGCGTTCCAGTTCAGTACGCCAGCGATCCGATCCCTGCCGGGACGCAGCGAGATCGCGCGCGAGCGCACCCGCCTCGCGGCGCTTGTCACGCAGGGCGAGCACGAGCTGGCGTTCGGCCTGTGGCCGGGGCGACCGCGTCATCTGGGGCGTGGTCGCCGCCCTGTCCGCCAGTCCGGCGTCCGTCCCGGATGGCGATCCGGTCCCGTCCTGCGGCTTCAAGGCATGCAGGGCCTGCGCCAGGCCCTGCAGGTGGGCCATCAGGTCGGTGCTGGCCTTGCGCCGCGCTTCCTCGTTGCACTCTGACCCGTCCCAGCCGTCCAGCATTCCCAGGGCATGGCTGCGCAGCGAGGCGCGGCCGTCAAGCAGCAGGGCGGCGACGGTCTCGGCAAGGCCGAGGCTGTTGGCCAACAGGCCGGATTGCTCCATGACCAGCTCGTCGGACAGCGGCACGACGAGGGCGCTGGCCTGGCTCGCCCCCCGCAGGGCCAGCCGGATCGTCTCGGGCAGTTCCGCGTAGCCCTCCAGGGCGGAGCGCAGCCTTGCCCTTGCCACATCCGGCGGCATCTTGCTGGCCCGGAATCCCGCGCCGAGCCCCTGCTCGCTGGCCAGGCTGCGCACCTTCGCATCCGGCAGCCGGACCAGTGCTCCGCACCAGGCGAGCACGACGGGCTTGGGGATGGGATGGTCATCGATCTTCATGGTGGCAGAGGGCAGGCGTGGGAAATGAAGGACGGGATCTTGCGCATGGGCTGCAGTCTCAGGCGCATGGCAGGCATCATGCCTGATCCGCAACTGCTCCACTGCTGGCGAGATCCATCCGCAGGCGCAGACGTGCTGGCACGCGACGGATTGAAGGTAGCTACTGACTCAGCTGTGATCGCTTCCAAGTGCTGTGGACAGCTGCAGCGCTTTATTTTTGTAAGCGTCGCCTCATTACCC
>NZ_PVLQ01000077.1 GCF_002980595.1 Malikia granosa | reverse complement strand
CTCAATTTACGCAACAGAGCCTTTGGCGCGCCATTTGTAAAACGTGGCCTGGCTGAAGCCGCCACTGCGGCACAGCTCAGGGATGGCCATGCCTGCTTCGGCCTGCCGCAGGAAGCCAATGATTTGTTCTTCGCTGAATCTGCTCTTCTTCATGTCCGTCATTCTCCTGGGTTGACGGACTTCTCTCGTTTACCGTGGTACGTTTGGCGGGGGGCAGGTCAAAGTCATTTCATGTGTCACCTGCGTTCGTGGCCACGGTCTTTGAGACGAGATAGAGGACCAGCGGACGTACCAAGACGACGCATGCGAAGGCCACTGGCATGGCGATTACGTAGGTACTCAGTACCCGTTGAATGAACTGGGTGTCAACTCCGGTGTTGATGGCCGTTAGGAGCAGACACATCATGAAGGCAATGATGGTTGCCATGTAGAACGCAAACGCGAGCGAACTGAATTTGTAAGGAAGCTTTCTCATGCTGTAGAGGGCCTTCGCCCTAGGTGGTTGCTGAGACAAAGAGACTGGCAGAGGCAGTGGTAAGGGATAACCCTTGAAAAAATACTTAGATATCGAAGTATACTTCAACGCAGTGCCTCCTTGCACTTTCCCATCCTTACAGGAGATTTCCATGATTACGCATGAAGAAAACGATCTGCTGTGCCGTGTTGAAAACGGTGCACCCATGGGGCAACTGATGCGCCGGCATTGGGTTCCTATCTGTCTAATCGAAGAGGTCTCCGAGCCAGATGGGACGCCCGTCAAAGCCCGCATCCTCGGAGAAGATCTCGTGGTTTTCCGAAACACGGACGGCGAAGTTGGTGTCATGGATGAGTACTGTCCTCACCGCAGAGCATCGCTGGTGTTCGGACGCAATGAAGAGGGTGGTCTTCGCTGCCTCTATCACGGCTGGAAGATGGATGTGAACGGGAACGTCACGGAAATGTCCTCCGAGCCCGAGGCCAGTGGCATGCTGGAGAAGGTCAAGCACAAGGCCTATCCGACCAAGGAGTGGGGTGGTTTCGTCTGGGCCTACATGGGGGCGGCTGAGACCATGCCGGAGTTCGAGCCTCCCCGTTGGGCGCCCACGGCGGACACGCGTGTGAGCGTTGCCAAGGTGATCATTCCTGTGAACTGGGCTCAGATCCTTGAAGGTGCGATTGACTCTGCCCACAGCTCGAGTCTGCACAGCTCGGACATGGTCCCTGCGCGTGTCGATGGTGCCAAAGCCACGGACAAAAACTGGTTGCGCCCCTCGACCGACAAAGCGCCGCGGATGCAAGTGCAGCGCGCCAGCTTCGGATTCCGTTACGCTGCGGTGCGACGGCCGATCTTCAACGCGCAGACGCACGACTATGTGCGTACGACGGTTTTCGTTGCGCCATGGACGGTGCTGATCCCGCCCAACAACTTGTACAACGTGGCGAACGTGAATGTGCCGGTGGATGACACCAATACCTGCTTCTACTTCATTGGTTGGGGTCATCCGTCGCAGACCCCGGAGACGGCGACCTGGCGCAAGTTCCTGGGCCAGACCGTGGGGGTGGACCTGGATGAGCAATACCGTCCGCTGCGCAACTACGAAAATCGCTTCTGGCAAGACCGTCAGGCGATGAAGAGCGGAAACTTCACGGGCATCTCCGGCATTCCGAATCAGGATATGGCCATGTGGATCACCATGGGGAAAATCGCCGATCGAAGCCACGACCGGCTGGGTGCCAGCGACATGGCCATCGTCGAGTTTCGCAAACAGATGGTGGACGCTGTTCAAGCTTTCCAGGCGACAGGCGAGGCCATCGGAACCGGAGAGAAGCGCATCCCGAAAGAAGTGTGTTCGTTCCAGGGCGTCATTCCCAAGACAGTCGACTGGCGTACCCATGAAGTGAGCTACGTATGGCTTGAAGGTCAGGACAGTCCAGAGATGGATCGCTCCTACGTGGTGACAGAGGGGGCGAACGCTTGATGTCAAAGCTGCACATATCGGTCGCCATGGGCGACTACGACCGAAACCGTGCTCTGTACGACGGGCGTGTCCAGATCGATGGATGCGACCCGGTGTACATGTTGCTGAATCCCGAGGAGATGTTTTTTCGGGCCATGCGGAGCCGGGATTTCGACATTACCGAGCTCTCCTTTTCCAGCTACCTGGTCAAGCACGCCAAAGGCGAGAGCCCTTATATCGCCGTGCCGGTTTTTCTGTCACGCGCCTTCCGGCATACCTCTATCTATGTTCGGAAGGACCGCATCAAAAAGCCTGAAGACCTCAAGGGCTGCCGTATTGGCGTGCCGGAGTATCAACTGACTGCGGTGGTTTGGGCACGGTCGATCTTGCAGGACGACTATGGCGTGAATCCCGAGGATGTGACCTGGGTCAGAGGCGGAATCGACACGCCCGGACGTCCGGAGAAGATCAAACTGGATCTTCCTCCGGGCGTGACCATTGAGGCCGCTCCGGCAGGGCATACCATCTCCGACCTGCTCGACAAAGGTGAGATCGATGCTTTTATCGCACCACGACCACCCAGCGGAGCGGCGTTGAGTAACCCAAATGTGGCTTGGCTGTTCGATGATCCGACTACGGTGGCAAAGGACTACTACCGGCGGACAGGCATCTTTCCCATCATGCACGTGGTGGGCATTCGCAAAGAGCTCGCAGAGCAGAACCGCTGGTTGCCGGCAGCCGTTTTCAAGGCCTTTGGTGAATCCAAGGCGAAGGCCTTGGAGCTCTTGGCGGATACCTCTGCCACCAAGGTAACGCTGCCGTTTGTGGAAGAACAGCTCAAGGCGGCACGTGAAACGCTTGGAAACGACTTCTGGTCATACGGGGTGGAGCCCAATCGAAAGACGATTGAAGCGTTCTTGCATCACCACCATGCGCAAGGCTTGTCGTGCAGAAAAGTGGGTTTGGATGAGCTCTTTCACCCGTCTACCTACGAGAGTTACAGCATCTGAGTAACCGTCCGGCAAACCCCACCTTGAAAGCTGCCTTGTCCTGAAGGATGCTTGTGTCCGCTTATCTACACGCGGACACATGGACACCAACATCGCCCACCCCCCAGCCGACCGCCAGCGTCGGCGTCATTCCCCCGAGTTCCGGGCCTCTGTCATCCAGGCTTGTTTGCAACCCGGCGTCTCGATTGCCGCCGTGGCCTTGGCTAACGGCCTCAATGCCAACATGGTTCGCAAGTGGGTCATTGAGGAGCGCAAGCGATCCCTGCCGGCACAGGCTCACCCGTCCCAACTTGTTGCAGATCGTGGCTCGCCGCCTGCACCGGCTTTCGTGCCGCTGGCTTTGCCTGCTCCGTCTGCTGCGTCAGGGACCATTCAAATCGAGCTACGCCGTGGCGAGGCGACGGTCAGCGTGAACTGGCCGGTGTCGGCTGCAGACGAGTGCGCCGCCTGGCTGCGGGAGTGGCTGCGGTGATCCGAGTCGACGCGGTCTGGCTGGCCAGCGAGCCGCTGGACATGCGAGCCGGCACCGACACGGCCCTGGCCCGGGTGGTGGCGGTCTTTGGTGCGGCACAGCCGCACCACGCCTACCTGTTCGCCAACAAGCGCGCCAACCGCCTCAAGGTGCTGGTGCACGACGGCATCGGCATCTGGCTGGCCGCGCGCCGGCTGCACCAGGGCAAGTTCGTCTGGCCGGCGACCGGCCAGCCCAACGCAGGACTGTGTCGTGCCCAACTCGATGCCCTCGTGCTGGGTCTGCCCTGGCAGCGCGTGGGCCAGGACGGTGTGATCACCGTGATCTGAATCGTCACGACTCCAGCGCTGCCTGGCAATCGGGGGATATGCCGATGGTGGCCAGGGCAGCCATCGGGCACACTTGTTTCCATGATCCTGGCTCCAGAGTCCCTGTCCGAACTCAGCGCCGAGCAGATGCGCGAGATGCTCGGCCGGCTCATGGGCGACCTGCGGCACAAGCAGGCGATCATCGACAAGCTCACGCACGAGAACGCTGTGCTCAAGCGGCTCAAGTTCGCCGCCCAGTCCGAGCGCTTCAGCCCCGAGCAGCGCAGCCTGCTCGAGGAGTCGCTTGATGCCGACTTGCAGGCCGTGGCCGAGGAGCTCGAAGCGCTTGCGCCGCCCACCCCTGAGGGCCAGGCCAAGCAGCAGCCCAAGCGCCGGCCGCTGCCGGCTCACCTGCCCAGGCGCGAGATCCGCCACGACCCTGAATCCACCACCTGCGCCTGCGGCTGCCAGATGAAGCGCATCGGCGAGGACGTCAGCGAGAAGCTCGACTACGTCCCGGGCACGTTCACCGTCGAGCGCCACATCCGCGGCAAGTGGGCCTGCGCCCAGTGCGAGAAGATTGTGCAGGCGCCGGTCGAGCCGCACGTGATCGACAAGGGCATTCCGACCGCGGGCCTCGTGGCCCATGTGATGGTGGCCAAGTACGCCGATCACCAGCCTCTCTACCGCCTGGAACCCATCTTCGGACGCGCCGGCTTCCCCGTCCCGCGCTCGACCCTGGCGCAGTGGGTAGGCACCTGCGGCGTGCGACTGCAGCCGCTGGTCGACGCCCTCAAGGCCGTGGTGCTGCGCCACGGCGTGCTGCACGCCGACGAGACGCCGGTGCAGATGCTCAAGCCCGGCAACGGCAAGACGCATCGCGCCTACCTCTGGGCCTACGCTGCGGGGGCCTTCGAAGACCTCAAGGCTGTGGTCTACGATTTCTGCGAGTCGCGCGCCGGCGTGCATGCGCGCGAGTTCCTCGGCGACTGGCAGGGCACCTTGGTCTGCGACGACTACTCCGGCTACAAGGAGGGGTTCAAGTCGGGCAAGATCATCGAGGCTGGCTGCCTGGCACACGCGCGGCGCAAGTTCTTCGACCTGCACGCAGCCAACAAAAGCCAGATCGCCGGGTTCGCGCTCGAGCAGTTCGGCAAGATTTACGAGATCGAGCGTCAGGTCAAGGGCCTGGAGGCCGAGGAAAGAAAGTCGATACGACAGCAGCAGACGAAGCCCGTGCTTGACGCCCTGCACGAATGGATGCTGCTGCAGCGCCAGAAGGTGCCGGGCAACTCAGCCACTGCCAAGGCACTGGACTACAGCCTCAACCGCTGGGTGGCGCTGACGCGCTTCGTCGACGATGGGCAACTGCCCGTGGACAACAACTGGGTCGAGAACCGGATCCGTCCGATTGCCCAAGGAAGGGCCAATTGGCTCTTCGCAGGCTCGCTGCGTGCGGGCCAGCGCGCGGCCGCCATCATGAGCTTGATCCAGTCGGCGCGCATGAACGGGCATGACCCCTATGCCTACCTCAAGGACGTCTTGACCCGGCTGCCCACGCACAAGGCCAGCCAGATCGAGGAGCTGTTGCCGCACCGCTGGAAGCCCGCCGGCGGCACCGGCGCCTGAGTGTCAGTCACGCCCCCCCGTGCTGGCGGTTCAGAGTTCAGGATGGGGTTTGCCGGACGCTTACGCATCTGAGGCGCTCTTGCCCATGCAAGCAACCGAAGATTGGTGACCTACTGCGCTTCAGTCGCCCGCGTCGCCCACTAGAGTGGCGCGGGTTTCTTCTTCATGTGCCAAGTTTTCAATCATCCTCACCAACGCATTCCTCACCAAAGAAAGCGTGCGATCGGGAAGTCCATCGGCACTGATCTCGTTGACCTCTTCCGCCAAGGGCACAAGTACATGTTCAAGTGAGCGCCCAGCATCGGTCAAGTAAACGTGCATGTTCTTCTTGTTGCCGGGAAGGTGCCTGCGTTCAATGAAACCCATTCGCTCCATGGCTTTCACGGCCGAGAAGGTCGTCGGCTCCATCACGCCCGCCAGATCGCTCAGCTCCTTCTGGGTCAGTCCGTCGCGAATCCAAAGGATTCGGAGGAACGTCCAGTGTCCAAATGACACGCCGAAGGGTGATAGACGATACTGAAGCGCACGCATCTGAGCCCGCGCAACATCACGGACTAGATGGGCGAGACGATCGTTGGGGACCGATTCTCGCCAGTGATGAAGAAGGCTTTGTGTTTCTATGGATTTGCTGGTCATTGGGAGCGTCAACGCCGAATGGCGGGTACTGCGGCTTGGTGCTCCAAAATGATAGCGCCTCCTTTCTTGCTCGATTCGAGGATCGCCAGACACACTTCCATCGTTGCCATGGACCAGGCGCCAGAATGGGTAGGCGCTGCACCTTCCCTGGCCACTGACCACATTTCGTCCACGACCTCTGAACGTTGAACCGCCTGCGGTGGCAGCGCATCAAGGTGTACGCCATGGACGTCGTGAATTTCTACGCCATAGGGCGTCAAACGGAGGTCTGCCTGTTCGCAGCAGGCGATGACAGGCCCGAAGTGTTGAAAGGCGGTAGGTGCGCCTCTAAGATCTGGTACGTAGTCCGGTCCACCAAAATTCCGGTTGGCTTTCCGACGGGCTTCGGCAATTTCGTCTTGTGTACTCAGGTACTTTTCTCGGGTGAGTCGGTGGGTGTCGGTGTTCTTTGGCCACCCCATCTCGCCGACGCCGCCCATCCACGGGTCGGTGTCAAAGAAACCGTACCCGTTGTAGGTCACGCTGGCAAAGGCGCCGGAACGAAAGTTCAGAATGGCGGTGTACGCTCCCTCGGTGGGGCGCTGCCGGTCCCACCCCCCGGTTCTAGCGTAGACGGAAGCGACCTCTCCTCCGGCAAGCAATCGAACGATATCGATCTGGTGTGCCGCCTGGCTGAAGACAACACCACCCCCTTTCGTTGTATCCAGTTCTTCCGGACGTCTTGGCCGGTAGAGGAAGTCGGTGAAGTTCATGGCTTGAATCATGCGGACACGACCAAACCGCCCCGACTCAATGATTGAGCGCGCGCGCAACACTGGGGCATTGAAACTGTGGCTGTGACCCACGATCAGCTGTGTGCCTGCTTGTTCGCAGGTCTCCCGCATGCGCTCGCATTCCGAAAGCGACAACGCCATGGGCTTTTCGACGAGCGCGTGTTTCCCATGCTTGGCAGCAAGACGTACATGTTCTTCGTGCAACTGGTGAGGCGTTGCGACATAGATCCATTCGACGTTCGGGTCTGCGCAGAGTGCGTCTGCAGAGGTGTGCGCGACACCACCGAACGCTTTCGAAAAAGCCGCTGAAGCACCTGCATTGGTATCGAAGCAAGCGACCAGATCGATGCGGGGGTCTTTGCTGAGGGTTGGAATCATCAACGTAAATGCGCGTCCAAGTCCTAGGACGCCAAGCTTGATCGGTTGCATCGTTGCCATCACAGGTCGAGGACAAGCGTGTCGGACTTCGCTCTGGAGACGCAAACCATGATGTGATCTTCCTGCTCTTCCGGGAGCAATGCCAGATCTCGGTGATCCGCCTCACCCTTGAGCAACCGGACTTTGCATGAGCCGCATGTTCCGCTCTCACACGAACTCGGCACCCTGATGCCATGGTCTCGTAACGCGTCCAGGATACTGCGGTTGGCCAGTACCAGTAGCGTCTTGCCAGCTTTGGCCAACTCGACCTCGAATGGTTTGTCGTCTGCGTGGGGTTTCGTATCCGCACCGAAGCTCTCGAAATGCACCGCACTGCTGGGCCAGTGCCCAGTCATGTCCTTGACCTCATCCATCAAACGCTTGGGGCCACAGCAGTAGACATGCACACCCGCCTGAGGTTTCTCGAAAACGGACCACAAGTCGAATGTCTTTGCGGGATCGCCGTGGGTGTGATGGACAACCACACTGCTGGCAAGTTCAGGCGAGCGCAGCTCGTTCAGAAAGGCGGCTGACTCAGGTGTGCGAGTCAGGTAGTAGAGCTTGAAACTGCGCAAGCCTTCCGCTCGCAGTGAATGGATCATGGCGCGCATCGGCGTAATGCCTATGCCGCCCGCTACGAGGATGAAACTCTTCGCCTTGTCGCTCAGCCCGAACAAATTGCTTGGGGTGCCGGCCATGAGCGTATCCCCCACGTTCACCTCATCGACCAGACTCTGCGATCCCCCCCGGCCGTCCGCTTCTCGTTTGACCGCGAGCTGATAGTGGTCTGCCTCATCGGGGTTACTGCACAGAGAGTAGTGGCGCATCGCCCCATTGGGAACCCGTACAGCAATGTGCGCTCCCGCCGTGAAGCGGGCCAGAGGCAAAGAGTCAGGGGATTTCAGTTCGAAAAGAACGGTGTCTGTAGCGATGAACTCCTTGTGGGTCACCAAGAGGGGGCGCATTGTCTCGTCTGTAGTCATGGTCTGTGATCTTGCTTAGAAAACATGGTGGTATCCACTCTTGACAAAGGGCAAACAAGAGGGAAAAATTGATTATCTTAGTTATCTAATAAAAAAACAAGCACTGTCGCACATGCTCTTTCCGGGGGCAAGGCAGAAGTGCTTGCTGATTCGCTTCAACCCCACCAACGGAGACAATCCATGAAACGACGTTTTTTTGCTGCCTTGGCTGTGACGACCATCCTTGCGTGCAGTCTTTCGCAGGCGCAGGCGAGTGACTTCCCCAACCGCCCGGTCAAGTTCATCGTGCCCTATGCTCCTGGCGGCTTGCCTGACACCGTGGCGCGGGTCATCGCGCAAAAGCTCTCGGAGCGGATGAAGCAGGGCTTTGTGGTGGAAAACAAGCCCGGGGGTAACGGCGTCGTGTCGGTACAAACACTCGCCGCGCTGCCGGCCGACGGGTATAGCTTCATTGTTTCCGATGGCTCCATGCTGTCCATTACTCCGCAGATCAACAAGGCGGCCAAGTACGCTGTCGGACAGGATCTGCAGGCTGTGTCGCTGATTGCCCGCTCGCCTTTGTTCTTGGTGGCGCACCCTAAAAGTGGAGTCAAGACCTTTCAGGAGTTTGTGGCTCGCGCCAAGAAGGAGCCTGGAGCGTTCACCTATGGGTCTTCGGGGATTGGAAGCACGCACCACCTCACAATGGAAGCTTTGAAGTCGGAGCTTGGACTTTCAATGGTCCACGTTCCGTTCCGTGGATCGAGTCAGTCGGTTCCGGCGCTGGTTGGGGGGCAAGTGGACTTCTTGTTTGCCGCTTTGCCGTCCATGTTGGGGTTCGTAAAAAGTGGTCAGGTCATTGTGTTGGCCAGCAACGCACCCAAGCGTTCAGCTTCTGCTTCCGATACCCCTTCGATTGCAGAAACCATCCCGGGGTTTGACTTTTCAGTCTCCGTTGGCGTGCTGGCACGAACGGGGACTCCACCTGAGATCTCCAAAAAGGTGGCTGATGAGATTGCACAAGTTGTGAAACTACCTGATGTCATCGAGAAGTTCCAGATCGCCGGTATCGAACCCGTAGGGGCTGGTGGCGATGTCTACCGGAAAGTCATCGAGCAAGAAAATCAAGCAATGGCGAAAGCAGGAAAGCACGCAGAGCTCAAAGCTGAATGATGCCTGTCGATGGTGTTGCTTTGTCCCTCCTTGTACTTTGGTTCGCATGCTTTGGAGCCATCGTGCTGGGGGGGCTGGTCAAGGGAACTCTGGGAGTGGGGCTGCCGCTTGTGGTGCTTCCCTTGCTGTCGCTTCTTCTACCTGCACCAAGGGCGATGGGACTGCTCGTCATGCCGGTCCTGCTTTCGAATCTGTGGCAGGCCATTGAAGGCAAGAGGCTGAATGAGGGATTGCGGCGTTTTGGTGGCTTGTTGGTCTGCCAGTTCGTCGCGACGCTTGCAGCTATCCATTTAACAAGGAACTTGTCTGTGCAGGGCTTCAATGTTCTGCTAGCAATCGTCGTGATGGTCGCCGTAGGAATGATGGCCGTTGGAGCAACTTTTCGGGTGAACCCTAGCCAGGAGCGGTGGATGGGGCCTCTGGTTGGCGGGGTCGCAGGCGTAATGGCTGGCGTCTCGACCTTGACGGGCCCCATACTCATTGCCTACCTCTTGGCACTCAAGCTGCACAAAGACGAGTTCATCAGGTCCATCAGCATCATCTATCTTCTAGGTTCTGTACCCATGTACGGGACCATGATGTGGTACGGACGCTTTGGTTGGACGGAGGTCGCTCTGTCCTGCCTCGCCCTGATTCCCATGTTCGTCGGCCTTCGAATGGGAAGATTGCTTCGTCATCGGCTCAGTGAAACCGTGTTTCGACGTCTGCTGCTGGGGCTGCTGACCGCGCTCTCCGTGTTGCTCATCACCAAGTAACCACATCTGACCACATGGAGCAGGGGAGAACTGTTTCCTTTTTATGAGTAACGTGACCAATGAATTCAGCAATCAGTTGGGATGATGGCTACCTTCTTGGGTTCACACCCATGGATTTGGTACACCGGGAGTTCGTCGACTGTGTGGCGGCGCTTCAACGGGCAGAAGAAGCCGACCTGGAGGGCGTACTCAACACGCTTGCCCGGCACTGTGAAGAGCATTTCGAGATGGAAAACCGCTGGATGTGCGAAACCGACTTTCCTGCCAGCGAGTGTCACATCAACGAACACGCCGCCGTGTTGAAAAGCATCCATGAGGTCGGGCAACAACTGGCCAGCGGCAACGTGGCTGTGTGCCGCCGACTGGGTAGCGAGCTGGCCACCTGGTTCCCTGGTCATGCGGACTACCTCGACTCAGCCTTGGCGCACTGGATGTGCAAACGCACACTGGGCGGGAAGCCTGTGGTTCTGCGTCGTAACATCAGGAGCAACGAGTCTGCTCCTGAGCAAACCTAAAACATATCCAACACTTTTTCACATGAAGACTTTTGAAGAGCAAGTTCACGCGGATGTCCAACGCACACTGGAAGAGGATGTGGGCACGGGAGACTTGACGGCGGCGCTCATCCCAGCGGATCGCAAGGCCGTTGCCACCATCATCTGCAGGGAATCCGCCGTCATCTGTGGTCGTCCCTGGGTCAACGAGGTGCTTCGTCAAACCGCTCCTACTGCCCAGATTCAATGGCTTCTCAATGACGGTGAACGGTGTGAACCTGGTCAAAAAGTCGTTGAGATCCAAGGCCTGGCTCGAGAGTTACTGACCGCTGAGCGAACATGTTTGAACTGGCTGCAAACACTCAGTGCCGTTGCGACCAAGACGGCTCAGTATGTCAATGCGGTGGAGGGTACTGCCGCGAGCATTCTGGACACCAGAAAAACGATACCTGGATTGCGGACGGCACAAAAATATGCCGTGCGATGCGGTGGCGGAATGAACCATCGCATGGGGTTGTTCGATGCGATTTTGATCAAAGAGAATCACATCGCTGCGGCTGGAGGACTGACTGCTGCGTTCAATGCTGCGCTCAAGGTCGAGTCACTTGTCTCGTTCATTCAAGTAGAAGTCGAAACCCTTCGGCAACTCGAGGAGGCCCTCGACGCTGGCGTGAAGATGGTGTTGCTGGACAACATGTCTCTCGAAGACATCAGAGCCTCTGTGAAGTTGGCCAAAGGGCGATGCAGTCTAGAGATATCTGGCGGAGTCACCTTTGAAAACCTTCGGACGTATGCCGAAACGGGTGTGGACCGAATCTCTGTCGGAGCGCTGATCAAGGATGTCAAGGCCGTGGATTTTTCCATGCGTTTCCAAGACAAACCCGTTGAGCAATAGTGAGCTCAGGTTTTCGAAAATCGGGGGTTGTCCTGGGATAACGTTGAAGTCCGCTTAAAAGCCTGACCGTCCAAGTACTAGGGGGACAGTTCATTCCCGGAGCGGTTCATTGTCGGCCGCGACTGAGTGATTGCTCTGACCGAAATACTGACGTCAAGCATCAAGTACAAGGCAGCCCGAGCGGCAGGAAGAGACGCAGATCATCATGGATTTGTTGGCTGCGCGCTCCTGCTTGGACAGCAGTTGGTCGCGGTGATCGATATCGCCCGAGATGACCTTGGTCTCGCAGGCGCCACACACGCCCTCGCGGCAGCTGTGGTCGGGGCTGAGGCCCGCCTCAATGAGTGCGTCGAGCAGGGTCACACCGGGCGGCACCTGGACCGTTCGGCCGCTTCTGCGCAGTTCCACGGTGTAGCCGCTGGCGGGAATCGCGGGTGCGGTCGTCGGGGTGGCGGCAAAGCGTTCCAGGTGTACGTTCTGCTGGCCCAAGCGCTCGCAGGCGCGTTCATAGGCATCGAGCATGGGGCCGGGGCCGCAGCAATAGAAGTGGGTGCCCGGCGGATGGTCGGCGAGCAGGCGTTCGAGGTCAGGTGGGCCACCTTGCTCGTCGTCGAAATGACATCTCAGAGAAAGTCGGAAGTCGTGAGTCTCAACCAGCGCTTCACCCTCGGCCAGGAAGGCCGCCTCAGAGCGGCTTCGCGCGCAATAGACGAGCTGCGCCTCGCGCCCGAGCGCTGCGAGGCGCCGCAGCATGGCGTAGACCGGTGTGATGCCAATGCCCCCGGCCAGCAGCACGCTGCGTGGCGCGGCCTCGTCCAGCCGGAAGTGGTTGCGCGGCGCACCGATGGCGATGGTCTGGCCCACGCGAAGCTGCTCGTGTACGAAGCGTGAGCCGCCTCGGCTGTGGCGGTCGTTGAGCACCGCCACAGCATAGCGATGGGTCTCGCCCGGATTGACCAGGGAGTAGCTGCGCACCAGGCCGTTGCCCAAGTGCAGGTCGATGTGCGCGCCGGCCTCGACGGCGGGGAACGCGGCGGCAGGCGGCACCGGGCGCAGTTCGACACCGACGATACCCGGGGCTTCGTGGCGCATCTGGAAGACGAGCGCCTGCAGAGTTTTTGTGACCATGGCTTACATGATGTGCAGGCCGCCATCGACCATCAGCGTGGTGCCGGTGATGAATGAGGCCTCGCCGGATGCGAGCCAGAGGATGGGCCAGGCGATCTCGGCGGGGTCGGCCCAGCGGCCAACCAGCGAGGTGTCCTTGCGTTCGTTCTTGAGCTGTTCGACGCTCTTGCCAGCATGGTTCGCGCGGCCGAGGTGGAAGTCGGTCAGCGTCGAGCCCGGGCAGACGGCATTGGCGCGGACACCGTGCGGTGCCTCCTCGAAGGCCAGCGTGCGCGTATAGGCCAACTGCGCAGCCTTCGTTGCATCGTACAGCGCCATGCCCTTGCGGCCGGTGACCGCGTAGCATGAGGACACGTTGACGATGCTGCCGACACCCGAGCGCCTCAGCGCCGGCAGCGCCGCGCGGCAGTAGTTGGACATGCCCACCAGGTTGACGCCGACCATGGCCTGCCATTCGTCGGGCGTGGCATCGGCGGCGGCGCTGTAGTTGCGCATGGCCGCGTTATTGACCAAGATGTCCAGTCCGCCCCAAAGCGTGGCGCATTGCGTTACCGCCGCGTGCGCGGCCGCCTCGTCGGCCACGTCGGCCGCGACGCAAGCCAGCCGCGTGCCAGGCTGTGCCTGCTCGATCGCGGCGCGCGTGCGCTCAAGGGCCTGCGCATTCGCGTCCACCATCAGCACGGCCGCGCCTTCGCGGCTGAAGATCGAGGCGGCGGCTGCACCGATGCCGGCACCAGCGCCAGTGATCAGCGCGGTGCGCCCCGCCAGTCGGGAAGTGCTCATCTCAGTTCACTCCACCTTGGCGCCAGTGCTCTTGATGACCTTGCCCCAGCGCGTGATCTCGGTGCCGATCCAGTCGCTGAACTCGCGGGGTGTGGTGGCAACAACTTCAAACTCCATCTCGTGCAGCCGCTTCTGAATCTCAGGCGACTTCAGGATGCGGACGATCTCCGCGTGGTAACGACCAATGATCTCTGGTGGCGTGTGGGAGCAGACCGGCGAGACTGTCGCGCTGCTGGTGCACCACGGCCGGGAGCGGGTCTGTGTGGCCGAGATGCCCAGCCCGCAGCCGCTGAGTTTCAAGCGCGGCGTGGGCCACAGCGAGAGCGTGATCCAGGGCGCGAGCGGGCGAGCGATTCTGGCTTTCGTGAAGGACGCGGCGAGCTACCTCGATGGCAAGGTGCCGCCCAATCAGCAGCCAGCCTACCTCGAAGGGCTGGCCCGCATCCGCGAGGCGGGCTATGCCATCAGCCGCGACGAACTCATCAAGGGCGCCGTGGCCATGGCGGTGCCGTTCCGCGCCGCAGGCGGCAAAGTCATGGGGTCGCTCGTCGTCTACGGACCTAGCGCCCGTCTGGACGACGCGCGGGTGCAGCAGATTGTGGCGCTGCTGCTGGACGCCTCGCGCGAGCTTTCAGCGAAAGCCGGCGCGACAACCGATTGAACTCTGCCAATTGGCGCAAGGGTTCACGCTGCGCGCTCAAGCTTGTCGAGGCGCACCGATGGATCTGCGATCACATCTGGAGACGGACAAGTCCCCTGCTTGAGCCAGCGCTTGGCGACCTTGATGTCCCGCGGCGCATTGACCGAGATCACGCTGTGCAATCGCTCGCCCGAGAACTGGAACACGGAGAACTGGCCCGACTCCACTGATCCGCGCTGAATGCCTTCCACATCGTTCAGCGGTATCCCCAGCACCTGTATGTTCAGGTTGTACTGATCGGACCGGCTTTGTTGCAATATTCAAA
>NZ_PVLQ01000076.1 GCF_002980595.1 Malikia granosa | reverse complement strand
TCCAGCCGCACGTTGCCCCGCTGGCGGGGCGGCAGTGGAGCGATCTGTTCGAATTGCTCGCGAGTCAGTTGCATCGCAACAGTTTCGAGCCAAGTCCACTGCCTTGTCAACTTGCGTTAACAGGCCCTAGTTGGGTGGATGGCAGTCCTCGTCCGCATCGCTGTCCTCGCCTTCGTTGCCGACTTGCGCCAGGTGGGCGAAGCGCGCCAGGATCCGGCCGTACAGCGCGCTGCCCAGGTAGGAGTAGAACGCCGAGTCGGCGGTAATGAAGCCCAGCATGCCTTCCAGGTCGTCCTCGAAGTTGCATGCCTTGCAGGCATAGAGATCCCAGGCGCCGAGGATGAAGTCCAGCAGGTTGCCCATGGTCAGAGGCTTGAAGGAAGCCCGCTCGCCATCGCCTGACAGGGTGTCGCCGCCGTATTCGTCCACCACGCGGTAGGCGATGCGCCGGCCCACGGGACGGGCCTAGACGCTGGTCGCGTCCGAGGTGGTGGAGGCGAGCCGGATGCGGTCGATCTGGACCTGGGTCTCGCCGGCCGTGGGCAGGTATCCTCGGCACCAAAATCCCGCACAGGAAGAAAGTACAGATGGCCAAGACCGCAAGAGTCAGCGAAACCCCCGCGACCGCGCTGCTCAGACAGCATAAGGTGGAATTCACCGAGCACCCCTACGAGTACCTGGAGCACGGCGGCGCGCAGCACAGCGCTAGCGTGCTCGGCGTTGATCCGTTCTGCGTCGTCAAGACGCTGGTGATGCAGGACGAGAAGGCCAGGCCGCTGATCGTGCTGATGCACGGCAACCGCACCGTCTCGACCAAGAATCTGGCGCGCCAGATCGGCGTCAAGTCGGTCGAGCCCTGCAAGCCCGAGATCGCCAACCGCCACAGCGGCTACCTGGTTGGTGGCACCTCGCCCTTCGGCACGCGGCGCCAAATGCCGGTCTACGTTGAGCGCAGCATCCTGGAGCTGCCGCGTATCTGGATCAACGGCGGGCGACGTGGCTACCTTGTGAGCCTGGCGCCCGAGGTCTGCACGCGTCTGCTCGGGGCCACGCCGGTCGACTGTGCGCTGGAAGACTGAGCCGGGACGACCAGTGCCTGGGCGTACTCGAGCCGGTAGCGTGTTGCGTGCTCGATCCGAAGCACCACCTTGGTCGGCCAGCCTTTGGCCTAGAACCAATCGGCCTCGCCCCTGCGAAGCACATGGCAGCCCTCATCCATGGTGGACTCCCGCAAGCTGCGATTCGATCAGGCGGGCCAGATTCTGGAGATGCCCGTCGACCAGGCAGGCACGGAGGCGCACCTGTTATGCCTGGCTGTCGCGCGAGGAGACCAGACGGCTGCTGATGGTGAGGCAGTACCCGCCGACGGGGGCCGGCACGGGCGTGAGGTCGGCGAAATAGGCGAAGTCGCCGTTGTCGAAGAGGGTGGTGCGCATGAGTGGCTCCTGTTCGTCCGGATTCAACCGCTGGCGTGCGGCAGGCCCGGACGGAGGAGTCCACCGACGCTTTAGCCGCATTTCTCGGTCGCCCGCAAGTGGTCATAAATCGGCGACGCCTGTTGAGTCGGGACAGGCTCCCGCTGTTCTGTCCCTAGCCCCAGACGCTCCAGCGACCCGAATGGAACTCATCGGGCAGCAGCACCCGATCGGGCAGGACCCAGCCCAGGCGCAGGGCCACCCTGACCAGGCTCGTGCGCTGGGGCAGGTCGTAGCAGCAGATCCAGTCGGGTATGGCAACGGCAAAGCGCTGCTGGTAGTCCCAGCGGCACTGCAACCATGCGAAACCGGCGGCAAGACTCATGGCAACCTCCCAGCTCAGAATACAAGCCGGCAGGCAACGGGGTCGCGCCATTCGCTGTCCAGCGATAGCGCTGCAGTGCCCGGGGTGGCAAGGCGTTCGCGCCAGGTGGCGATCAGCGCGAGCGAGGCACGCTCGAAAACGAAGGTGGGCTGGTGCCTTGCCGCAGCGGGGCGAAAGCGAGCGAGTTCAGTCATCGTGACTCTCCTGTTTAGCGGCATTGCCAAGGTGGCGGGGGCCGCAAGCTGGAACAAATCCCCCCGGCCGGTTTGCCTGCACAGGCGGGTCGGCCAGACCCGGAAACGAAACAGCCCTCACGAGGAGGGCTGACGCTGCTGCCGGCTTGGTTGCCTCGCAAGGCCACATCGCACTTGGCAGACCACCTTGCCCCGGTGAGGCAGGTTGGCGCGGGCATCAGGCCCGACTCGGAATGTATCTATAGCTTATCACAGCCAAGAGTTCCACATTGGCCCGGAACGTGATCAGCGCCCTGCCCTCGCAGGCCGCTACCGGGGTCTTGCTGAACTCGAAACTGCTGCGTTGTCAGGCGGCGGCTTTCTTGCGTGGCCTACCCCCCAGCCGGCCGTTCGCCCGTGCCGCTGCCTGCTTGGCCTCTGTAGTGGCACGTCCACCCACCTGACCCATGCGAGCTGCCATCCAGGCCTTGGAACCCAGGAAGCCCTCGAGCAAGGCCGGCAGATAAAGGTCGGCATCGATCGTCGGGAAGTACAGGCCCTGGCCAGACGGCGAGATCTCGATTTCGCTAAGGTCCGACAGGGTGGCGTTCTCCAGGCCCTGCGCATGCTGCGGCCTGAACGCGATTTCCAGGCCGCTGTCGAGTTCAATCACCACCCTGCCCGCCTGCTGATCGTAGCGCGCGGCCACGGCCACCGGCCCCTTCTTCAGGTGCTGTGCGCCACGCCGAGCAGCGGCTTCGAAGTCGGCGTCTTGGACGATGTCAGTAGGCTCCATGCCATTTTCTCCAGTCGGCACACAAGGCAGCCAGTTCCTTTGCCAGGGCCAGCGCGATAGCGTTGGCCTGGGTACGGTCGTAGCCGTAGATTTCTCGCAGTTCGGGCGGGCCATCGGGACAGTGCAGCTTGAAGACCGCTTCGCCTCCGTTTCCCATCACGTGAACATGCGCAGGGCGGTGATCGTTTGTGTATATCACCACGCGCAGCCCGCCGATTCTCAGTACAGTTGGCATTCTACAGAAAACCTATACGTTTGGGTTATTTCTTGAGCACTGTGCCTTGATGCGACAAGGACTTGTGCTCTGCATCGGGTCAACACGACTGGACCCGGAAAATTGACTCACTCACGCCTCGACCCATACAGGAAAAGCTTGCCTGCCCGGATGGCTTCGGCCATCTTCGCCAGGTCAGCCACCCGCGCGTAGCGGCGCAGCGAATCGGCCTTGTCGAGATCGTCCACCGGGCAGCTGTAGACGGCGCCGTAGCGCATCATCCACACCTGCCTGCCCGCCGCATTCGTCAGCAGCGCTCCGGCCGGCATGGCGGCCTCTATCACTGCCTGAGCGGTGTTTTTCTGCACCTTCACTTCCACCGCTTGCGTGGCTTCCTTCTCGCGCAGCGTCGCAGCACAGGTGTAGTTGGCCCAGTCCCTATCGGTTTCGATGAGCTTGCGTAGGTAGCCGAAGGGGAACTGGGCTGCACGGATCAGTGGTGCTGCTGCGCGGACGATCTGCCCGAGCCTGTGGCCCATCTTCGTTGCCTCCCCCATCAGCTTGAAGATGGCTCCAGGCTTGAGCCCTATCTGTTCTAGCAACACCAGGTCTTCTGGAATCTGGTTTTTATTTTCAGAAGAACCAGGGATCTGCTGACTGTCTTCAGACATTGTCGAAAGACTAGAAGCGCCGGACATATTGTCCGACGCCGAGCGCGAGAGCCGGGTGGCCAGGCCCAATACCTCGAGAGCCCTGGACGTGAGCCAGGTGTCGGCAATCTGCATGCCGGAGCGCTTCTTGACCTGGTCTCGGTTGATCCAGCCCTTCTCTTTCAGACTGTTGAAGGTCCGCTGTATGGTCTTGTGGCAAGTCTGCAAGGCACATGCCAAGGTGTCCACCGACACCCGTACCGATCGATACGGGTCCTGCAGACTGATGTTGCGGGTGAGTCGTGCCAAGAGGCTGCGCTCGCGATAGGTGAGCGAGTCGAGGCCTCCGCCATCGCATCCCATGATGCGGGCGAGGGCTGTCTGGATGCGTGACGGCAGGTCCACGACTGGCGCGTGGACGAGCTCTATGCTGGCGGTGTCTGCCATGTGTACAGGCGTAGCAAACCGTGCCTAGTGCAAACATTCGAAACCCGCTGTAGAATCCACTCACTGCTGTTTCGTGGACATGATTCTTTAGCGGGTTTTATGTCTGCACTAAACCTTCAAATGCCCGTTCCCCAACGGGCATTTGTCGTTTTACGGTTCGGTGATCAGTCGATCATCTACATTGCTTCGCGCTCCCTTTCCTGAGGTTGGCGGTCATTGGAAGTGTTGTTCTGCACGGCTCTTGAGCCATGCCTCGAGCGCCTGGTACAGGCCGTCATCCGCTGCGTTGAGCGAGATCACCAGTCTGTTCTCGCGCTGAACCAGCTCGGCATACTTCTGCCGGCCTGACTTGATCAGAGCCTTGGTGGCGACGGGCTTGACGGTGGCGACCTTGGTGGCGCCACCCGCCTTCAGCCAGGCGAGAGCCGCTTTCTGCGTCATCTCGCCTAGGGCAATCGCATAGATGGCCTGTACGGCCAGATCGGGACTCTTCTTGGCGAGCGCGACGAAGTCCGATGCCGCATTGGCACCAATGGTCGTCGGGTTTTCCTTTAGGGCTGCAAAGACAGTCTCTGGCAGCCCGTCAAAGGACAGCAGCTTGGACACCACCGCCTGGCTGACCCCGGACTCCTCCGCCAGCTGTTCCTGCGTCAATCCCAGCCTTACCTTGCGCTGGCTGAACCCCAGATACTTCTGGAAGTCCGACATCGACGGGGCAAACAGGTTGTCGTAGAAGACCAGCTTTTCCGCGTCGTCGTCGGTCAGGTCGCGCAGCGTGGCTTCGATTTCCTGCCGGCCCAGGCGTCTGTAAGCCTCGATCCGATGACGGCCTGCGATCAGCTCGAGGCGTCCTTGATGCCCCCTTCTGAGAACGACCGGCGAGGACAATGGGTTCTTGCCAAGGTTATCGACTAGCTCGGTAATCTTGTCCTCGTTGATCGGGGTGGTCTGGTACGGACTGTCCCCGATCAGTGACAAAGGAACCAGGAAGGGTTTTCCGTCGGTGCTTCCGCTGCCGTCGAGACGCGGCAGGGCTGCGGCCGCATCATCGATGCTGGGGGCCGAGACCAGCCCGGAAGACTTGAGAATGCGCCGTTGTTGGTTCTGGATCATGATGCGTTCTGTGCTGCAGACTTGTACCCCTTCTTGGGTCCACGGCTGCGATGGGCGACGACCGGCATGACTCCGGCCAGGCGAATGTCGTAGGCGCCGATCAGCGACTGGGTCAGGTCAATGATGGCCCTCGCCGCTGAACTGGTGGGCTCCTTTTCTATCGCCGGCCCGCTGCGCTCGTCGGAAGTCAGGGAGACCTGACGCACGAAGGATGCCGTATGCGGGATGATGCTGTGCTCCACTTGTCCGGGGTAGGCCCGGCGCAGCGTTTCCAGTGACTCGTTGGAGGCCTTGATGCTGCTGATGAACCCGTTGGCCACGATGCGGATGCTGAACTGGTCCAGGGGGTAGGCGCGCTGGATGTCCGCCACATTGGACTGGAAGACCTCCATCGCCTTGATAGACTGCCCGTCTAGCGAAACCACGGCCAGCAGGTTCTTGGCGGCATACATCAGCGCGAATGCCAGCTGTGAGGTGCCGGGTGCGCCATCGATCAGGATCACGTCATAGCGGCTGAAAAGCTTGACATGTGCCTCGAGCAGTTCACGCACCAGCTTCTCGCGGGCGTAGTTCTGCTGCAGCAGCCAGGTGTCGATGTTGGTGAGGGTGATGTCCGAAGGGATCAGATCCAGCATCCCGCCGTCATAGAGGTGGCGGATGGAGGCCTCGATGTCCGCATCGGTCAGCGGAGACTTCTTGTTGCTCTGGGCTTCCAGCAGGTTGCCGATGTGGATGATTTCCTCGACCGCCCAGTCGATGCCGAAGAGACTGGTCAGGCTCGCCTGAGGGTCAGCATCGATCATGAGCACCTTGTAGCCCTGCATTGCCAAGCAGGCACCGACGTTGCCTGTGATGGTCGTCTTGCCGACACCCCCCTTGGGAATGCGGCAGTAGACGATCGGCGGCAACTCCTGCGGGCGCTCCGGTATCTGGTCTAGGTCCATCAGTGCAAGCCTGGCCTTGCGGATGTCGACGGCACGGTAGACGCTCTGGCCACGCTCGTCGCGTACCAGTTCTGAGGGTTTGAAGATCGACTTGAAGGTGATGGGGCTTCCGCCCCACTTGCAGAAGTCGATGGCTTGCTTCAGTTTTAACGTGCCTCGCATGACTATCCTTGGTGACAGGTTGTTTTATACCACAGCAAGGATTTTCGACGAATTTTGATGCAAAACACTGTGGCTTCGTTCCAGAATCCCTTTTTTGCTCGTCATAAGTCCTGACTTAAAATTACAAGTCTTTGATTTATAAAGATATTATTTTAGAATAAGGTGTACATGGTCTTTTCTAGGGCTGCGCGTCGTGCCGTAGCAGCGAGGTTTTCCAGGTTCCGGCTTGAGGTGATCTCCTATTGGCCATGAAACACATGGTCCTCATGTGCCAATTGGGTTCTCTCTTGAACACTTCGGCAAGGTTTGGCGGGGCGCTGACGTCCTGGCAGAGTCCCACGTTTTGGCGGTCGAGATAGACCATGGATCCTTCCCTAGCGCGGACCATCAATCCTTCACTAGGTGCTTGAAGGTGGTACCTGGCGTGAACTTTGGCTTGCTGCCGGAGGAAATCCTCATGAAACCGCCAGTCATTAGGTTGCGGCCTGTGCGTGCCGCAGCGCTGGTCTTCTCGAAGGTGCAGAAGCCGTTCAATCTCACCACGCCAAATCGGGCCCCTCGCTCTGAATGACCTGGGTGAGGATGTCCAGCAGATGTCCTGTCACCGCCCTGGATGTCTCGGTCTGCGCTGCGATTGCATCGAACAGGGCGGTCTGTTCATGAGCATCTGCGGTTGATGGACTGGAAGCGGAGGTAGGCCGGCTTCTGGAATGGTGAAGTTGATAGGTCAAAGCTGTGCCTATCTACCCGTCTCGATTGCCCTGATGCGCATGGCCAGAGTTGGTTAGAAGTTCGCAAAACAGAACCAGCGGTGCCAGGACTTGGATGGATAAGACTGGGCCAGTTCGCTCAGGGCGGTCAGGACCGTCTCCCGGCCCACCAGGGCAGCAGATCCAGCGTGGCGCGGTATTCGCTGTAGCGCCGAAGACCGAGGAACAGGAGCAGGGCTGTAAAGATGAAGTTGTCATCGGCCAGTAGATGGCTGCTGACGGCAAACCTGCAGGCGTTGAGGCAGCTCGCAAGAATGTGGGGCTCACGTATGTGGCTGCTTTCGTGAGCGAGCACCCCAAGCAATCCTTCGTCGTTCATCCTGTTCAGAAGCTTAGTGGTGAGGTAGACGCGCGATCAGCGAGGCAATATCCCGACGCTGTTGGCTTCCGGATCGGGATGTTCATGCAGGGTGACAGCAGGGCAGGAGGGGAGGGCAGCGGCGATCCATATCAGTCGTGCCTGCAATGGGTTCTTGGGTGACGGCCTGATCGCCATCAAGCGTGCCGTCAGTGGCGAAATGGCATAGAAGATGAGCAGAAAAATCACGCTGCCAGGCACCATAGGCCTGATCACGGAGTTCGTGACCAATTCTGTGACTCACAGCATGACAGAACCAAGGCGCGTCAGGGAGATAGCCAGGACGGGTCTCCTGGGCCAGTTTGTCGGGATCATTTGAATTGGCAGTCGATGCAGATTAGTACCGTGGCCACCGAGCTACTGTGGCTGTCCCAAGATTCGATTACATCCACTTGGTTATTCTCACCGACCGGGTCAAGGGAGCCAACCGATGATCGCCGTAATGGAGCCACTTTCATGTGGTCAAGCGGGCATCGGACATAGGGCTTAGGTTGTCGATTTTCCTGTCATTTGGGTAGTGATAATCCTTGGGTTAGAAGTATTCTGGGCGAACTGTATGACCGGCCGTCGAGGACCAGACAGTAGGCGTTGTGGCGCAAGCGGTCAGGAGTGGAGGACGCGAGAAGCGGGTTGGCTGGGAACGCCTGATCCCATTCTGGGAAGTCGAGGTTGCTCGTGACGATGGTGGCCGTACGCACGTAGCGTTCAGCGATGAGGTCGTGCACGTCCTCGTCGGCCGGAGCGCGCAGCGGCTTGGGGCCAAAGTCGTCAATGATCAGCAGCGGTATGCGCGCCAAGGCGGAGAGCTTGCACTGGTAGGCTCCGGTGGCACGCGCCGCATAGAGCGACAGGGTTAGGTGAGCACAGATGGTGAACAGCACATCCACGCCCTGGCGTACCGCACAGTGCCCGAGCGAAGCAGCCAGATGGGACTGGCCTGTGCAGCAGTGCCCGACGATGAGAAGCGCGAGTAACTCGGTGTAGGCGAGCCTAGGGCGTGTCATCAATTGA
>NZ_PVLQ01000075.1 GCF_002980595.1 Malikia granosa | reverse complement strand
CGATTGATGACACGCCCTAGCAAGTCGGGCTCTACCAGGTCGATGGTGTCGGGCTGATTGCTGATCGTGCGCAACCGAGGTGATCGTGTCCAGACGCCCTAGAATGGAAGCTAGTCAATAAACAGAGGAGTTCCCTCTGACCTCAGGGATGCCCAGCAATTTCAGCTTTCTCGCAGAACACTCGCCACTGCTGGCCGAATTGGGCGCCACGGCTGAGAAGCTCTATCCCTTCGACCCTGCCAGCTGCGTGCTCAAGCTGCGGTTGCTGGCCGAGACCCTGACGCAGCAAGTTGCCTCCCGCATCGGGCTGCGACTGATTCAGCCGACCCAGGCCGAACTGCTGCGTGCCGTTGACCAGCGCCTGGGGCTGGACTCTCAGGTGCGCCAGATGTTTCACCTGCTGCGTAACAGGGGCAACGAGGCGGCCCACCAGGTGGATCACCGCATCGGCTACCGAGAAGGCATGGAAGCGCTGAAGGTGGCCCGCGAGGTGGCGCTGTGGTTTCATCGCAGCTTTGGCTCTGTGCCCGACTTCAAGCCTGGGCCTTTTGTCCTGCCCGATGACCCGAGCCAGAAGCTGGCTGCGCTGCAACAGCAGATCAACCTCCTGCAGCAGGACCTGCAACAAGCCCAGACCGCTCAGGCAGCACAGGCCCAGCTGGCGCAGCTGCTCGAAGATCAGGCCGCCCAGGAGCGTGTCTTGGCTGCACGGGCTGCCGAGGAGCGAGAGGTATTCCAGAGTCTGGCTGAAGAAGCCAGCGTCCGCTATGCCGAGCTGAAGGCCGAGTTCGATGCCCGCCTACAGGCAACCAACGCCCAGCCCGACACTCCCAGCGCCAAGGACTTGCAGGCCTTCACCCAACGAGCTGCCCAGGCTGCGCAGAAGGTGTCCATGGACGAAGCCGCCACACGGCTGCTGGTCGACCAGATGCTGATCGATGCCGGCTGGGAGGCCAATACCCTCGAGTTGACCCATGCCAAGGGCGCGCGGCCCGAGCGTGGCCGTCACCAGGCCATCGCCGAATGGCCCACCCAGGGCAAGCAGAGTGCGGACTACATGCTGTTCGCTGGCCTGACCCCGATTGCAGCGGTGGAGGCCAAGCGGCTCAACGTCAACGTAGCCGGCAAGATTGGGCAGGCCGAGCGCTATGCCCGTGGGCTGGCGCTGGAGCCCGAGCATGAGGCTGCCTGGCGTATCGAAGGACGCAGCGGTCCCTGGCCTGACGGGCAGGGTGGGCTGTTCCAGGTGCCCTTCGTCTATTCCTGCAACGGCCGTCCGCTGGTCAAGCAGAGCCCGGAAGCCAGTGGCACCTGGCACCGCGACGTACGCCACCCCTCCCACCTGGCCAAGCCCCTGCAGGGCTTTCACTCGCCCGACGGCTTGCTCGACCAGCTCAAGCGCAGCCGTGATGCAGCCGAAGCCAAGCTGCGCCAGGAGAGTTTTGCCTACCTGGGTCTGCGGGACTATCAGCAAAAGGCCATTACGGCGGTCGAAGTCGCCCTGGCCCAGGGGCAGACCAACTGCCTGCTGGCCATGGCCACCGGTACCGGCAAGACTCGGACCATCATCGGGCTGATCTACCGCTTCCTGAAGGCAGAGCGCTTCCGGCGCATTCTGTTCCTGGTGGACCGCACCGCGCTAGGCCAGCAGGCGCTGGACGCCTTCAACGAAGCCCCGCTGGAGCTCAGCCAGCCGCTGTCGAAGATTTACAACATCGCCGAGCTGGGCGACATGGCGCACGAGGCCGAAACCCGCGTGCAGGTGGCTACCGTGCAGGCCATGGTCAAGCGCATCTTTGCCAGCGACAGCCCGCCCGCGCTCGATGCATTCGACTGCATCATCGTGGACGAGGCCCACCGCGGCTACACCCTCGATCAGGACATGACCGAGGGCGAGTTGGCCCTGCGCGACCAGAACCAGTACCTCAGCACCTACAGGCGTGTGCTGGACTACTTCGACGCGGTCAAGATCGGCCTGACCGCCACCCCGGCCCGCCACACTACCGACATCTTCGGCAAGCCGGTCTACACCTACTCCTACCGCGAGGCAGTCGCCGACGACTGGCTGATCGACCACGAGCCGCCCATCCGCTACGAGACGCTGCTGACCCAGAAGGGCATCCACTTCGACAAGGGCCAGCAGGTCGAGGCCATCAACCTGGCCACGGGCGAGATCGAGTCCGCCGAGCTGGACGACGAACTGAACTTCGAGCTCGAGAGCTTCAACCGCCGCGTCATCAACGAGGACTTCAACCGCGTCATCTGCGAGCAGCTGGCGCAGGAACTCGACCCGATGGGCGAGGAGAAGGCCATGATCTTCTGTGCCACCGACGCGCATGCCGACATGGTCAAGCGCTTGCTGGGTGACGCCTTCAGGGTCGTCCACGGCGAACAGTACAACCAGGCTGCCGTGGAGAAGATCACCGGCGCCTCGGACAAGGTGGACCAGCTGATCCGGCGCTACAAGAATGAGCGCTTCCCCACCATCGCCATCACGGTGGACCTGCTGACCACCGGCATCGACGTGCCGCCGATCTGCCACCTGGTGTTCCTGCGCCGGGTCAAGAGCCGCATCCTGTACGAGCAGATGATCGGCCGCGCTACCCGGCGCTGCGACGACATCGGCAAGACCGTCTTCAAGATCTACGACCCGGTGGACCTGTACGCCTCGCTGCAGGCGGTCAACACCATGCAGCCGCTGGTGAAGGACCCCAATGTCACGCTGGAGCAGCTGATCGACGAACTCAACCATCCCGCATCCTACGAGACGGCTGGCAGCAGTCCGGGCAGCACCCATGCCCATGACGTGCTCGACCAGCTCAACCAGAAGCTGATGCGCGTGCTGCGCGACGCCCAGCACAAGGCCGACAAGAAGCCCGCACTCAAAGAGCGACTGGGTCAGCTGGAACAGCAGTGGGGCGTAGCCCCGAAAGACCTGCACCATCACCTGCACAAGCTGGCGCAGCAGGCAGGCCCCCAGGCAGCGGCAGACTTTCTGCGCCAGCACACCCAGCTGCTGGTGCAGATCGCCGAGGTCAAGCAGCTGCTGGGCACCAGCTACATGCCCGTCATCTCCAGGCATGCGGACGAACTGAAGGAGCGCACCCAGAGCTGGGGCACCTACGCCAAACCAGAGGACTACCTGGACAGCTTTGGCGACTTCGTGCGCCAGCAGCTCAACCAGTCGGCGGCCATGGCCACGGTGGTCAACCGCCCCAAGGACCTGACCCGTGCCCAGCTGAAAGAAGTGCGCTTGCTCCTCGACGGCGCCGGCTACTCCGAAGCCAAGCTCAAGGCAGCATGGCGCAACCAGAGCAATCAGGACATTGCCGCTGGCATCATCGCCTACATCCGCCGGGCGGCGTTGGGCGAAGCGCTGCTGTCATTCGACCAGCGCGTGGCCCGAGCCATGCAGAAGATCTACGGCCAGCACGCCTGGACGCCCGTACAGCGCAAATGGCTGGACCGGCTGGCCAAGCAGCTCACGCACGAGCTGGTGATCGACCACGACTTCGTCAACAATGCCTTTGCCAACGACGGCGGCGCCAAGCAGCTCGACAAGCTGCTGGGCGGTCAGCTGGAGGAGGTGATGGGCGAGCTGGCGTCTGGTCTGTGGCCGCAAGTGGCATGAGGATTGCCAGGATGTGGTCTGCTCGCGCGCAAACGGTTTATGGCACAATAAAGCTTAATACGCCCCCTACCTCTGTCCCCGGCGCAAGCGCGGTGTGTCATGTTGGGGGTTTCTCTTTGGTGGCTCGAAAACATGGCTAACACTCGACCGCTGAAGGCACATCTGAGCTACCAGCAGCAGCTCGACCAGCTGCGCCAGCGAGGGCTCGTGGTGGGCAGCGAGAAAAGCGCTCTCGCAACCCTGGAGCGGCTCGGCTACTACCGGCTTTCAGGCTATTTCTACCCCCTGCGGCAAACCAAACCGATAGGGCACCCTGGCAGACTCGACCACTTCCAAGACGGTGCGAGCTTCGAGCTGGTCCAAGCTCTGGCGGAGTTCGACAAACGCCTGCGACTGATCTCGATGTACTCCATCGAGTCGGTTGAACTGGCCGTGCGGGTGGCGATTGCTCATCACCTGGGCAAGTTTGACAGTCAGGCTCACCTGAATCCCAGTCTGCTCGATGGCAAGTTCAGCCAGCCCCGCAAGAATGGCGAACCTTCTGCCCACGACAGGTGGTGTGAGCGCTACGAGAAGATGCTGAAGGACTCGAAAGAGGACTTCGTGCAGCACCACATTCACGCCTATGGCGGACAGCTGCCGATCTGGGTCGCGATAGAGCTGTGGGACTTTGGCATGTTGTCGCGTTTCTTCTCCGGCATGGAGTTCAGGGACCGTAACCGGCTGGCAGCCAAGCTGGGTGCCGTGAACGGCGAGGTGCTCGCGTCGTGGTTGCGGGCGTTCAACTTTGTCCGCAACGTCGCCGCCCACCATTCACGGTTGTGGAACCGTCGCAGCCCCGAAATTCCCAAGCTCCCACCCCAGGACCGTTGCCATTGGCTGGCTCCACTGCACGCGCAACCGGATTCGGCCAGCAAGATGTTCGGCATCTTCTCCTGCCTGCTGGTGCTGATGCGCATGATCGCGCCCAGCAACGACTGGCTGCTGCAGCTCAAGCAGCATTTGCGCACCTTCCCTGATACCGACTTGCTCTCGCTCGAGGCGGCAGGCTTCCCCACCGCCTGGGATTCGCTGCCCCTCTGGAACACTGATTGACCCCCCATGACGACCCAAGACATCGTCCAGAAACTCTGGAACCTCTGCGACGTGCTGCGTGACGACGGCATCAACTACAGCGACTACGTAACCGAGCTGGTGCTGCTGCTGTTCATCAAGATGGAGTACGAGAACGCCGAAAGCGGCCTGCTGCAGAAGCACCGGCTGCCTGACTACGCCCGCTGGCCCCAGCTGCGCGACAAGAGCGGCCTGAACCTGCTGCACCACTACCGCGAGACGCTGTTCAAGCTCTCGACCAGCAACGATAGGCTGATCTCCGCCATCTACGCTGATGCCCAGTCCAGCATCAAGGAGCCGCGCCACCTGGAGCAGCTGGTCAAGAGCCTGGACGGTATCGACTGGTTCAGCGCCCGCCAGGACGGGCTGGGCGACCTGTACGAAGGCCTACTGGAGAAGAACGCCAGCGAGACCAAGAGCGGCGCCGGCCAGTACTTCACGCCCCGGCCGCTGATCGACACAATCGTGCAGGTGCTCAAGCCCCAGCCCGGCGAAACCGTGCAGGACCCGGCGGCGGGCACGGCCGGCTTCCTGATCGCGGCCGACCGCTACATCAAGGACCACACAGACGAACTCTACGACTTGGACGAGAAGCAGCGCCAGTTCCAGCGCAACCAGGCCTTCCTGGGCATGGAGCTTGTGGCCGGAACACGCCGGCTGGCGCTGATGAACTGCCTGCTGCACGGCATCGAGGGCGACGACGAGGGCGTGGTGCATGTGGGCAACACCCTGGGCAACGCGGGTAGCAGCCTGCCCAAGAGCCACATCATCCTGAGCAACCCGCCGTTTGGCACTGCCAGGGGCGGTGGCGGCCCCACCCGCGACGACCTGACTTTCACGACCGGCAACAAGCAGCTGGCCTTCCTGCAGCACATCGTGCGCCACCTGCGCGACGGTGGCCGTGCGGCTGTGGTGCTGCCTGACAACGTACTGTTCGAGGCCGGCGTGGGCGCCGACATCCGCCACGACCTGATGGACAAGTGCAGGCTGCACACCGTTCTGCGCCTGCCCACCGGCATCTTCTACGCCCAGGGCGTCAAGACCAACGTGCTGTTCTTCCAGAAGGTCAGCCAGGCCGCGACTGGCAGCACCCAGGAAGTCTGGGTCTACGACATGCGCGCCAACGCGCCCAAGTTCGGCAAGCGCACGCCGCTGACGCACGCCCACTTTGCCGACTTCATGGCCGCGTATGGCGAGGATGCCAACGGCCTGAGCGTGCGGCAGGACCAGGGCGAGCAGGGGCGATTCCGTCGCTTCAGCCGCGAGTGGATTGCCAGCGAGAAAGGCGACAGCCTGGACATTGCCTGGCTGAAGGACGACAGTGCCGAGGATGCCGCCGACCTGCCTGAACCTGCGGTGCTGGCCCGTGAGGCGATGGAAGAACTGAACGGGGCGCTCGAGGAGTTGGAGGCGATCTTGGCGGAGCTGGGGGAAGCAGCCGAGGTAGCGCCGTGAGCGATGTTTCTGAATCCGTGGTGCAGGAAGCGACGTTGCCGGACGGTTGGACGTTTGCACCGATAGCCAGATTGGCAGTCTTCAATCCCAAGACAGATGCGGCCGAACAACAGAACTGTGGTTTCGCACCCATGCAAGGACTGGGAACCCGATACCTCGACAAGTTGGCTTTCGAGATTCGCCCATGGGGCGAGGTTCGCAAGTCCTATACCCATTTTCAGGACGGTGATGTGCTGATCGCTAAGGTCACGCCCTGCTTTGAGAACGGCAAGGCGGGGATCGCACGCGATCTGCCCAACGGCATCGGCGCCGGAAGCAGCGAGTTTTGTGTGTTTCGGCCAGCCCAAGGCATTGACGAACGCTACCTGCTGGCCTGGCTGAGCGGTGAGGATTTCAGGCGCCGTGCAACGGTCGCAATGACCGGATCGGTGGGACTCAAGCGCGTCCCAAAAGACTTTTTTCTGTCCGAGCAGATTCCGCTCGCCCCCTGCGCCGAACAGCGTCGCATCGCCGACAAGCTCGACACCGTCCTGGCCCGCGTGGACGCCGTCAATGCCCGTCTGGCCCGCGTTGCGCCCATTCTCAAACGCTTCCGGCAGTCGGTGCTGGCGGCGGCCACGTCAGGACGGTTGACGGAGGATTGGCGAGGAGGTGTCCCGTCCGACTGGGAGACGATGCGCGCAGAGGAAGTCTGCAGCAAAGTGCAGAGCGGTGGAACACCCAAAGCTGGGTTCGCTAATGACGGAGTGCCATTTCTCAAGGTCTACAACATAGTGGACCAGAAAGTGTCATTCGACTATAAGCCCCAGTTCGTGAGTCACGAAATTCACAGATCAGAACTGCGGAAATCACAAGTTGAGCCAGGTGACGTTCTTATGAACATTGTCGGGCCACCTCTTGGTAAGGTGGCAATAGTTCCAGACGAACATGCCTCATGGAACATCAATCAGGCGATCACTCTTTTTCGTCCTTCTGATCGAGTTGTTTCGCGATGGATCTACATCGTTCTTTGCGAGGGTGCCCCTATTCGAGAAGTGCTCAGCAGGACTAAAGGTTCCGTCGGGCAAGTGAACATTTCTCTCTCACAGTGCCGTGCATTTGAACTGCCGGTACCATCCATAAATGAGCAAGCCGAAATCGTCCGCCGCGTCGAAGCCCTGTTCGCCTTCGCCGACCGCCTCGAAGCCCGTTTGAAGGCCGCGCAGACTGCCACCGAGCGCCTTACGCCGTCGCTGCTGGCCAAGGCTTTCCGGGGCGAGCTGGTACCCCAGGACCCGAACGATGAACCTGCGTCGGAACTGCTGAAGCGCCTGACTACCACTGCGCCAGCCTCCCCGAAACGACGCGGCAGGGTTGCCAAGACGGAGTGATCCAGTACAAGACAAAACACCAGTGGGAGCTATGCCATACGATCAAGACACAGGGGCAATTCTTCTGCTACTGGAGCGATCCGATGCATTCGAGGAGGCGTTGCAGGGCTGCTTTCCAGATGAGGGGCTCATACTGGCAATGCCCTCGTCGCAGCACGAACTGGTGGCCAGCGCTTGCTCCATCAGCATCGAACATGCCCGGGTCCTGAGAGCGTCGTTTTCCTTGGATGCACCGCACTCCGGCACAGCGCTACTACGCCTGCAGTTTGAAGCCCTGCTGCGTGGTGCCTGGCTGTTGTTCGCCGCAACACCGTCGCAGATTGAAAAGCTGTCGGCCACGCTGGGGCAGGAAGCTGAGCAGGCCGCCAAGAACCTTCCTAGCTACTCGGTGATGCTCGAGGAAGTCGTCAAGCGTGGCCCGGAGGGATTGACTGCACCGCTGGTCGAGTTCAACCAGAACACCCGGCATGCCCTGAATTCCTTCGTGCACACCGGCATCCATCCGCTGCAACGGCACCAACAAGGTTATCCCCCTGAGCTGGCGCAGACCTTGGTGAAGTTCTCGAACGCCATCATGCATCTCGCTTACCGCATACTGGCCTCGCTGGCGGGGTCGCAGTTGCTCATGAATACAGTCACGCGTAAATTCTATGGGTTTGCAGACTGCCTGCCGGTCAAAGGTCAAGGTCTGCAATAGGGCCAAACTGGGAGTAAACAAATGCCCATCCAACACGCCATCTGGCAGATCGGCTCCCAACCGATGCCGCTCAGCGCCAGCAAGCTGGCCAGCGAACAGGTGCTGGAGGACATGATCGTCAAGGACCCACGCATTCTCAGCAACGAGTGGATGCTGATCGGGCGGCAGGAGGTGACGGCATCGGGCGGACGCATTGATCTACTGGCCATCGCGCCTGATGGAGCGCTGGTGCTGATCGAGCTCAAGCGGGACCGCACCCCTCGCGAGATCGTAGCCCAGGCGCTCGACTACGCCGCGTGGGTGCAGGGGTTGACTGCCGACAAGATCGTGCAGATCTACGCCCGCTTCAGCCAGGGCGGTAGCCTGGAAGCGGCTTTCCAGAAGCGGTTTGGCACAGCGCTGGACGAGGAATCGCTGAACCAGACGCACCAGATCATCATCGTGGCGGCGGAGCTGGACCTGTCCACCGAGCGCATCATTGGCTACCTGAACGAGCGCGACATTGCGATCAACGTGCTGTTCTTCCAGGTGTTCCAGCATGGTGAGCATCAGCTGCTGAGCCGTTCATGGTTGATCGACCCCGGCGAGACGCAGGCCAACGCCGCCGTGGGCAAAACTGCTGAAGGCGAGAAAGAGCCCTGGAACGGTGAGTTCTACGTGTCCTTCGGCGACACGAGCAGTCGCAGCTGGGACGACGCCCGCAAGTACGGCTACATCAGCGCCGGTGGTGGGCGGTGGAACAGCCAGACGCTGAAGCTGCTGTCACCCGGACAAAGGGTATGGGTCAACATCCCCAAGACGGGCTATGTAGGGGTCGGTGTAGTCGAGCAGTCTGTGCAACCCGCCAGCGAGTTCATGGTCACGACGCCCCAGTGTGAGCAGTCTGTCATGGATGTGGTGCAGCATGGCGAACAGTACAAGGCCACTGCGAACGATCCCGAGCTGAGTGAATACTTCGTGAAGGTGCGCTGGCTGGACACCCGTGACGCCCGCCATGCCTTCTACGAGGTGGGGCTGTTTGGCAACCAGAACACGGTTTGCCAGCCTACGACGCCGAAGTGGCGGCACACAGTGGAGCGGTTGAAGCAGGCGTTCAGCAACTACGCGTTGTAACTTGCTGAGCGAGCGCGCATGAGCACCTGGGCCTGGCTGCTACCTCCTGCGCTGCTGACTGCGAGCTGGCTGGGCCTGCACTGGTTGCGCCGTGAACTCACGCCGCAGCGGCTCGCCCATCCCGGACCCTCGCCAGCCGATGTCGAGGTCCAATGGGTCACCGTCCCCACAGCAAATGGCAAGCAACTCGCGGCCCAATGGATGCCAGGGCAGGGCGACCCGCTACGGGGCGTGGCGATCCTGCTGCATGGCTGGGGAGGCAACGGCAGCCAGTTGCGACCGGTGGCCGATGCCATGCTCCGTCACGGCTGGTCCGTGCTGCTGCCCGATGCCCGCAGCCATGGGCGCAGCGAAGGGGACACCTTCAGCTCCTTGCCCCGGTTTGCCGAGGACCTGGATGCTTGTCTGGACTGGCTCAGTCGGCATCACCCTGAGCGCACGCAGGCTGATGGACATGCCCAGGTGATCCTGCTGGGTCATTCGCTCGGTGCGGCAGCTTCCCTGTTGTGCGCTTCCCGTCGGGATGATGTGAGTGCCGTGGTCAGCGTCTCGGCCTTCGCCCATCCGGAGCAGGTCATGCGGCGCTGGCTGGCGCAGTACCGGATCCCGTTCTGGCCGATCGGCTGGTTGGTGAACCGTTACATCGAGAGCGTAATCGGGCATCGGTTCGACGACATCGCGCCGGTGCACACCATAGCGCAGGTGAAAGCTCCGGTGTTGCTGGTCCACGGCCGCGAGGATGATGTGGTCCCACTGGCCTGTGCCGAGCAGCTCAAGGCTGCAGCAAGTAACGCCACCTTGCTGGTGGTGCCCGGACACCATGACAGGTTTGACGATGAGGCGGGACTGAACGAGCGGGTGATGAACTGGCTGGATGTATTCTGTTGAGCAGTGCCGGTGAGCTAGCTAGCATAGCTATGCTAGCTAGGGCCTGTTAACGCAAG
>NZ_PVLQ01000074.1:2500-5818 GCF_002980595.1 Malikia granosa | reverse complement strand
GCATAAGAGCCTGACGATGACCTACTTTCACACAGGGATCTGCACTATCATCGGCGCGAAGTCGTTTCACGGTCCTGTTCGGGATGGGAAGGAGTGGGACCAACTTGCTATGGTCGTCAGGCATAACGGGTTGCTGGGCTGACCGTGTTGGGGTCAGCGCAGCGAATTCATAGAGTCGATATTGTATCAGCGTCCAGCCTGTGGGGCTGTGCATTTTGATGGCGTCTGGCGTGTTCAATCTTGAGGGGTTTCGTGATCGGTATCGGGTTGGATACGGATAACGCACATTCCTGATGGATGTGTATCTTGATGTCTATCAAAGTTATAGGGTCAAGCCGCACGGGCAATTAGTACTGGTTAGCTTAATGCATTGCTGCACTTCCACACCCAGCCTATCAACGTCGTGGTCTACAACGACCCTTCAGGGGGCTCAAGGCCCCGGCAGATCTCATCTTGGAACGAGTTTCCCGCTTAGATGCTTTCAGCGGTTATCTCTTCCACACATAGCTACCCGGCGATGCCACTGGCGTGACAACCGGTACACCAGAGGTGTGTCCACTCCGGTCCTCTCGTACTAGGAGCAGGCTTCCTCAAATCTGCAGCGCCCACGGAAGATAGGGACCAAACTGTCTCACGACGTTTTAAACCCAGCTCACGTACCTCTTTAAATGGCGAACAGCCATACCCTTGGGACCGGCTACAGCCCCAGGATGAGATGAGCCGACATCGAGGTGCCAAACACCGCCGTCGATATGAACTCTTGGGCGGTATCAGCCTGTTATCCCCAGAGTACCTTTTATCCGTTGAGCGATGGCCCTTCCATACAGAACCACCGGATCACTATGTCCTGCTTTCGCATCTGCTCGACTTGTCAGTCTCGCAGTTAAGCACGCTTATGCCATTGCACTATCGTCACGATGTCCGACCGTAACTAGCGTACCTTCGAACTCCTCCGTTACGCTTTGGGAGGAGACCGCCCCAGTCAAACTGCCTACCATGCACTGTCCCCGATCCCGATAAGGGACCTAGGTTAGAACCTCAAACGCACCAGGGTGGTATTTCAACGTCGGCTCCACCAAGACTAGCGTCCTGGCTTCAAAGCCTCCCACCTATCCTACACAGATCCGTTCAAAGTCCAATACAAAGCTACAGTAAAGGTTCATGGGGTCTTTCCGTCTTTCCGCGGGGAGATTGCATCATCACAAACATTTCAACTTCGCTGAGTCTCGGGAGGAGACAGTGTGGCCATCGTTACGCCATTCGTGCAGGTCGGAACTTACCCGACAAGGAATTTCGCTACCTTAGGACCGTTATAGTTACGGCCGCCGTTTACCGGGACTTCGATCAAGAGCTTGCACCCCATCAATTAATCTTCCGGCACCGGGCAGGCGTCACACCCTATACGTCCACTTTCGTGTTTGCAGAGTGCTGTGTTTTTAGTAAACAGTCGCAGCCACCTATTTTTTGCAACCCATTCGCGCTTCGTTGTTCACTACACGCTACTAGGGCACACCTTCTTCCGAAGTTACGGTGTCAATTTGCCGAGTTCCTTCTCCCGAGTTCTCTCAAGCGCCTGAGAATACTCATCTCGCGCACCAGTGTCGGTTTGCGGTACGGTCGATTACAAGCTGAAGCTTAGTGGCTTTTCCTGGGACCCCGTTTGGTTACTTCGCGAACAAGTTCGCTCGATCGACAGCCTCGGTATATGAGAGCCGGATTTGCCTAACTCTCGCCTACTTCTGTCTAAACCGGCACTTCCAACCGCCGGATAACCTATTAAGATCCGTCCCCACATCGCACTTGTAATCGGTGCAGGAATATTGACCTGCTTCCCATCAGCTACGCATCTCTGCCTCGCCTTAGGGGCCGACTTACCCTACGCCGATGAACGTTGCGTAGGAAACCTTGCGCTTACGGCGAGCGGGCTTTTCACCCGCTTTAACGCTACTCATGTCAGCATTCGCACTTCTGATACCTCCAGCAGCCTTTACAAGCCACCTTCACAGGCTTACAGAACGCTCTCCTACCACGCACAGTAAACTGTGCATCCGCAGCTTCGGTAACTGGCTTGAGCCCCGTTACATCTTCCGCGCAGGACGACTCGATCAGTGAGCTATTACGCTTTCTTTAAATGATGGCTGCTTCTAAGCCAACATCCTGACTGTTTTAGCCTTCCCACTTCGTTTCCCACTTAGCCAATTTTAGGGACCTTAGCTGGCGGTCTGGGTTGTTTCCCTCTTGAGTCCGGACGTTAGCACCCGGTGCTCTGTCTCCCAAGCTGTACTCAACGGTATTCGGAGTTTGCCTTGGTTTGGTAAGTCGCCATGACCCCCTAGCCAAAACAGTGCTCTACCCCCGTCGGTAATACTTGAGGCACTACCTAAATAGTTTTCGGAGAGAACCAGCTATTTCCAAGTTTGTTTAGCCTTTCACCCCTATCCACAGCTCATCCCCTAGTTTTGCAACACTAGTGGGTTCGGACCTCCAGTACCTGTTACGGCACCTTCATCCTGGCCATGGATAGATCACTTGGTTTCGGGTCTACACCCAGCGACTAGGACGCCCTATTCGGACTCGATTTCTCTTCGCCTCCCCTATTCGGTTAAGCTTGCCACTGAATGTAAGTCGCTGACCCATTATACAAAAGGTACGCCGTCACCCCTAAGGGCTCCGACTTTTTGTAAGCATGCGGTTTCAGGATCTATTTCACTCCCCTCCCGGGGTTCTTTTCGCCTTTCCCTCACGGTACTTGTTCACTATCGGTCGATGATGAGTATTTAGCCTTGGAGGATGGTCCCCCCATGTTCAGACAGGATTACACGTGTCCCGCCCTACTTGTCGCTAGCTCAGTACCACACAGGTCTTTTCACATACGGGGCTATCACCCACTATGGCCGCCATTTCCAGGGCGTTTTGTTAAGTCTTGTGCTATCACTAGCAGGCTCTTCCAATTTCGCTCGCCACTACTTTCGGAATCTCGGTTGATGTCTTTTCCTCGAGCTACTTAGATGTTTCAGTTCACTCGGTTCGCCTCGCACACCTATGTATTCAGTGTGCGATACCTGTTACCAGGTGGGTTCCCCCATTCGGAAATCTCCGGATCAAAGCTCATTTGCCAGCTCCCCGAAGCTTATCGCAGGCTATCACGTCCTTCTTCGCCTATCATCGCCAAGGCATCCACCACATGCTCTTATTCACTTGACCCTATAACTTTGACGGCTCCTACAGTCTCCTGCAAGAACCCTCGCCACCACAGTATCAAGGAATGTTTGTCAGGTCTCTCACCTGACGCGTTATGCCGTATTCAACTCGATTTGA
>NZ_PVLQ01000073.1 GCF_002980595.1 Malikia granosa | reverse complement strand
CTGACCAAGGCGCTCTGAGCCTTTCCTCAACCCATTCATCTGGAAGTCAAGACCGTGAGCTACCAAGCCCCCATCAAAGACATGCTGTTCGTCATGCAGGACCTGGCCGGCATCAGCCAGGTCGCGGCCTTGCCCGGCTTCGAGGACTACGGCCTCGATACCGCCCAGGCCGTGCTCGACGAGTCGGCCCGCTTCTGCCAGGACATCGTCGCACCGCTGAACTGGGAAGGCGACCGCAATCCCTCCTCCTTCCAGGACGGCCAGGTCACGACCACGCCCGGCTTCAAGCAGGCCTACGAGCAGTTCATCGCCGGCGGCTGGCAGGGCGTGATCCATCCGGCCGAGTACGGCGGCCAGGGTTTCCCGAAGCTGATCGCGACCGCCTGCACCGAGATGCTGCATGCGTCGAGCCTGTCGTTCGCGCTCTGCCCGATGCTGACCGATGGCGCGATCGAGGCGCTGCTGACCGCCGCCAGCGACGAGTTGCGGCAGAAGTACGCGCCCAAGCTGATCTCGGGCCAGTGGACCGGCACCATGAACCTGACCGAGCCTCAGGCTGGCTCCGACCTGGCGGCGGTGCGTTCGCGCGCCGAGCCGCAGGCCGACGGGACCTACCGCATCTTCGGCACCAAGATCTTCATCACCTACGGCGAGCATGACCTGGCCGAGAACATCGTCCACCTGGTGCTGGCCCGACTGCCCGACGCGCCCGAAGGCGTCAAGGGCATCAGCCTGTTCGTGGTGCCCAAGTTCCTGGTCAATGCCGATGGCAGTCTGGGCGAGCGCAATGACGCGCATTGCGTCAGCATCGAGCACAAGCTCGGCATCAAGGCCAGCCCGACCGCGGTGCTGCAGTTCGGCGACCATGGCGGCGCCATCGGCGAGCTGGTCGGCGAGCCGAACCGCGGCCTCGAGTACATGTTCGTGATGATGAACGCGGCGCGCTTCGCGGTCGGCATGCAGGGCATCGCGGTGTCCGAGCGGGCCTACCAGCAGGCGCTCGGCTACGCCAAGGACCGCGTGCAGAGCCGCGACCTGGCCGGATCGGCAGGCCCGGTCGCGATCATCCAGCACCCGGACGTCAAGCGCATGCTGCTGACGATGAAGGCGCATACCGAGGCCGCGCGCGCGCTGGCCTATTGCACGGCAGCGACCAGCGACCTGGCACACCATGCCGGCGACGAGTCGGTGCGACGCGAGAACCAGGCGCTCTACGACTACCTGGTGCCTATCGTCAAGGGCCATTCGACCGAACTCTCGATCGAGCTGACCAGCCTGGGGGTGCAGATCCACGGCGGCATGGGCTTCATCGAGGAGACCGGCGCGGCCCAGCATTACCGCGACGCGCGCATCCTGACCATCTACGAGGGCACGACCGCGATCCAGGCCAATGACCTGGTGGGCCGCAAGACGGTGCGCGACGGTGGCGCGGTGGCCAAGTCGCTGTGCGCGCGCATCGCCGCGACCGAGCAGGATCTGCTGGCCCTGGGGCAGGAAGATGGCCTGGTGATGCGCGAGGCGCTGCAGCAGGGCCGTCTGGCGCTCGAGGCTACGATCGACTATCTGGTCGCGAATGCCAAGACCCAGGTCAAGCCGGTCTATGCCGGCGCGGTCAACTACCTGCGCCTGGCCGGCCTCGTGCTGGGCGGCTGGCAGATGGCGCGCGCCATGCTGGCAGCGCTCGAGCAGCGCGAGCAGGACCCGGCCTTCTTCGACGCCAAGCTGGTGACCGCACGCTTCTACGCCGAGGCGCTGCTGCCCCAGGCGCAGGCGCTGTCCGCCTCGGTGCGGACCAGTGGCGCCACGGTCGATCGGATGGCGGTCGAGCTGTTCTGATCGAGCGCCGCCAGCCGCAGCCGGCACCCGCACGCCCACCGGCGGCTGGTGCGTGAAGGCTGCGGCGCCTGGCGGCCCAGCCAGCCGCAGCAGGGCCCCGCGCCCCTGGCCCGCGCAGGGCCAGTTCTCCAGCCCGCACCAGAGCCAGCCGTCACTTGATGTGACGCCGCCTGGCTCGCGCCTGCCGTTCGTGCGCCAGGCGTCTCTTCTCCCTCTCTCTCCCAAGATCCGAATCCCGGCCCTGGCGACACCGCCTGCCTGAGGCAATGCCGATCGCCTGCAGGTTGTTGCGCCGCCCAGGTGATCCGGTGGTGGCCCGTGCCGTTCCAGCCGCTCCAGCCGTCACTGCCGCTGAGGCAGCGCCCGTTGCGCGCCCGTCCCAGCCAGGGGGCGGTGCCCATGCACCGGCCTCGTCCAATCTCCCGTTCACGCACCGGCATCGCACGGCATCGTGCGTCTTTTCTCACCCTTTTGGCGCAGGAAAGCCCCATTTCCTGCGTCTAGATAGTTCTATCGTCCTGCTCGAGCTGGCATGTCTTATGCTTCATATGGGGAATCAAAGTTTCACTGTGTTTAACCATGTCATCGATAGGAGTACTTGCATGAACAAGCGTGTTGCCATCATTGGCGCAGGCCCCAGCGGCTTGGCGCAACTGCGGGCTTTCCAGTCTGCCCAGGCCCAGGGAGCCGAGATTCCGGAGCTGGTGTGCTTCGAGAAGCAGTCCGACTGGGGGGGCATGTGGAACTACACCTGGCGCACCGGCCTCGACGAGCATGGCGAGCCGGTGCATGGCAGCATGTACCGTTACCTGTGGTCGAACGGCCCGAAGGAATGCCTGGAATTCGCCGACTACACCTTCGACGAGCATTTCGGCCGTCCGATGGCGTCCTACCCGCCGCGCGAGGTGCTGTGGGACTACATCAAGGGCCGGGTCGAGAAGGCCGGCGTGCGCAAGCACATCCGCTTCAACACGGTCGCGCGCGACGTGAGCTTCGACGAGAGCACCCGCCAGTTCACCGTCACCGTGCACAGCTATGACCAGGACCTGACCTATTCGGAGCAGTTCGACTGGGTGGTGGTCGCCAGCGGGCATTTCTCGACGCCGAACGTGCCCTATTTCCCGGGCTTCGAGACCTTCGGTGGCCGCGTGCTGCACGCGCATGACTTCCGCGACGCGCTCGAGTTCAAGGACAAGGACGTGCTGGTGGTCGGCGCGAGCTACTCGGCCGAGGACATCGGCTCCCAATGCTGGAAGTACGGTGCGCGCTCGATCACGAGCTGCTACCGCAGCAGCCCGATGGGCTACAAGTGGCCGGCCAACTGGGAGGAGAAGCCGCAGCTGCTCAAGGTCGAGGGCAACACCGCGCATTTCGCCGACGGCAGCAGCAAGCACATCGACGCCATCATCCTGTGCACTGGCTACAAGCACCATTTCCCCTTCCTGCCGGAAGAACTGCGCCTGAAGACCAGCAACCGGCTCTGGCCGCTGAACCTGTACAAGGGCGTGTTCTGGGAGGACAACCCGCAGCTGGTCTACCTGGGCATGCAGGACCAGTGGTACAGCTTCAACATGTTCGATGCCCAGGCCTGGTATGCGCGCGACGTCATCCTCGGCCGCATCCCGCTGCCCGCGCAAGACGTGATGCACGCGGAGAACCTGGCGTGGCGCGAGGAGGAACTGGCGCTCGAGGACGCGCAGCAGATGTTCGAATTCCAGGGCAAGTACATCGGCCAGCTGATCGATGCCACCGACTACCCGAGCTTCGACATTGCCGCCGTCAACAAGACCTTCCTCGAATGGAAGAAGGACAAGTACGAGGACATCATGGGCTATCGCAACAAGTGCTATCCCTCGTTGATGACCGGCACCATGGCGACGCCACACCACACGCCGTGGCAGGAGGCGCTGGACGATTCGCTGGAAAACTACCTCGCGCAACCTTGATCGGGTCGTGCTGACCTGAGCCGGCCCGGGGCGCGAACTGCGCCCCGGGCTTTTTTCATCCCGGCTGCAGGCGGCGGCATGGAGAGAGCGGGGAGAGCCGGGCGTGCCCCAGCGCGACCAAGATCGGACGCCAGACGCCAGACGCCAGACGCCAGACGCCAGCCGAGCGGGCACGGCCCGTGGCTCTGGTGTCGTCCAGGAACCAGGGCCGCAGTCGCTTGAGCTGGGGGATCGGGATGACGGGTCTCGGGCGTCTGGGGCGACGCGCCCGTCGAATGATGCGCCCCCCGGCCGGCTGCGCCGGGCAGCGGCCAGGGCGGTGCTCAGGCGCGCACGCGGCTCTTGTCGGGATCGTAGAAGATCGGGGCGCTCACGGCAGCGGGCAGGCGCTTCTGGTGTCCGTCGAGCTTGCCGATCTCGACCCGGGTGCCGGGCGTCGCGTGGGACACGCTCAGGTGGCACAGCGCGATGTTCTGTCCGGTCAGCGGCGAGCGGGTGGCGCTGGTGACCACGCCGACCTGGGCATGGCCGATGTAGACGCCGTCGCCGTGCGCCGCCATTTCATTGCCATCGAGCAGCAGGCCCATCAGCTTGCGTTGCGGGTGTGCGCTGCGCTCGAGCAGCGCCGCGCGGCCGATGAAGTCGTCGCTCTTGCTCTTGAGCGGCACGCAGAAGCCGATGCCAGCTTCGAAGGGATCGGTCTGGTCGCAGAACTCGTGGCCAGCGAACACCAGGCCGGCCTCGATGCGCAGGGTATCGAGCGCGTCAAGGCCCAGCGGCGCGAGGCCGAGCGGCTGGCCCAGTTCCCACAGCCGGGCCCAGACGCGCGGCGCGTCGCTCGGGTGGCACCAGACCTCGTAGCCGAGTTCGCCGGTGTAGCCGGTGCGCGAGACCATCAGCGGGCAGCCGTTGTGATCGTCGAGGCGGCCGACCAGGAAGCGGAACCAGCCCAGGTTCTCCAGCGCCGGCTGCGTGCCGGGCGACCAGACCAGTTGGCGCAGCAGCTCGCGCGCCCGCGGGCCCTGCACCGCGACGTTGTGGATCTGGTCGCTGGCCGACTTGACCCAGACCTTCATGCCGAGCTGCTCGGCCTGCTCGCGCAGCCAGATGCCGCTGTAGTCCTCGCCGCAGATCCAGCGGAAGTTGTCCGGTCCCAGCCGCAGCAGGGTGCCGTCGTCGAGCATGCCGCCGTGCGGATAGCACATGGCCGAATACACCACCTGGCCGACCGCCAGCTTCTTGACGTCGCGCGTCAGGCAGTACTGCAGCAGGGCTTCGGCATCGGGGCCGATGATCTCGAACTTGCGCAGCGCCGACAGGTCCATCAGCGCGACCTGCTCGCGGCAGGCCTGGTATTCGGCCACCGCACCGTAGCCGTCGTAGCGCATCGGCGTCCACCAGCCGCGGTAGTCGCCGAACTGCCGCGTGAGCGCCGAGGTGGCGCCGTGGAAGCCGCTTTCGCGGGTCATGGTGGGTTCGGCGTCGGGGGTGGGTCGGTGGGCAAGTGCCATGCTGAAGCGCTCCTGGGCGGCGTAGAGGCGGACGTGGATGTCGGTCGGCATCCAGCCGTTGGCGGGGTCGATGTCGTCCGGACAAGAGGTGTTGGCGCAGACCAGGTCGTCGAGCGCGCGCAGCAGCACATGGTCACCCGGCCTGGACCAGGGTTCGTCCATGGTCAGCTGGTCGTGCGCATCGACGCCGGTGTTGTAGAAGAAATTGATCGCGGGCCAACCCGGCCGCGCGCGCACGCCGTAGGGCGCCAGCTCGCGCGAGAGGTTGTCGCTGCAATTGGCATGGCCGAAGTAGCCCATGCCTTCGTAGTAGCGCGCCGCGCAGGCCAGGCCGAAGGTGTCGTGCCGGCCTACGGTGTCCTGCACCAGCTCGAGCATGGGCTGCATCTCGCGATCGAAGAAGCGCGAGTGCAGGCCAGGCCCCGGGTAGGCGCGTCCGCCGAGCGTGCGCGTGACCGTGGGATCGAGCTCTTGCTCGATGCCGCGCTCGAGCGCCTGCCGGTTGAAGGCCACGAAGTCGGAGCACTGGCGCCCGGCGACATCGATGATCTGGATGTACTGGCCCTTGGCGACGGTGTAGCTGCGCGCCGTGCCCGGCGCGATGGTGAACTCGTCGACCACCTCGCCCAGCGGCTCGGGCAGCGGTGGGGCAGCGAGGACATCGCGGCCGTGGCGCTGCACCTGCAGGGCCAGTGGCGTCGGGGCGTTCTGCTCGTGCACCTGGCTGTCCTGGCCCGGTGCCGCCACCAGCACCAGCAGCTCGGCGCTCGCGGTGCAGCGTTGCCGCTGCCCCGCCGGGCCGTCGCCGGCCCAGAGCTGGCAGGCGTCGGGTAGTTGCTCAAGGTCCACGCCGTGGCGCCGCAGCCCGGCTTGCAGCATGCGCAGCTCGGGCCGCTGGCGCTGCAGCAGGCTGGCCAAGCCGCTGGCCCCGGGCGATGCCTGCAGGCCGAGCGCCGGCAGGGCGGCGCGCCCCTCGGCATCCCATGCCATCAGCTCGCAGGCCTGCAGGCCCTCGGGGTCGATCACTTCCAGTGCATCGCCCGCGGCCAGCCGCACGACTGTCGCGCCGCCGCCGCTCACGCGGTAGCGCTCCAGCGTCGGCGTGCGGCGCGACAGCGCGGGTTCGCGCACATGGGTCGCCACCGGGGCGCGTGCCGCCACGGGCGCGGCATCGTCGGGGCTGCTCATCACAGCGCCTCGACGCCGTTTTCGCCGGTGCGGATGCGTACCACCTGCTCCAGGGCCGTGACGAAGATCTTGCCGTCGCCGATCTTGCCGGTGCGCGCGGACTGCTCGATCGCCTCGATCACCAGCGCCACGCGCTCGTCGGCCACCGCGGCCTCGATCTTGATCTTGGGCAGGAAGTCCACGATGTATTCCGCGCCGCGGTACAGCTCGGTGTGGCCCTTCTGGCGCCCGAAGCCCTTGACCTCGGTGACCGTGATGCCCTGCGTGCCCATGTCCGAGAGCGCCTGGCGCACCTCGTCGAGCTTGAAGGGTTTGATGATGGCAGTGACAAGTTTCATGTTGAACCTCGAAGCAGGAAGGGAAGCGGTTGGGTGACGACGCGCTGGCTCAGAGCTTGTAGCCCGGCTCGCCGTGCGAAGTCAGGTCCAGGCCCTCGATCTCGTCGTCCGCAGGCACGCGCAGGCCGCCGCAGAGCCAGCCGGCGAGCTTGAACGCGATGAAGCTGCTGATGGCGGAATACAGGATGCTGAAGCCGATCACGCCGACCTGCACCGACATCTGCGAGGCCAGGTCGCGTCCCTCGGCGAAGCCCAGGCCGCCGAGGGCGGGCAGGGCGAACAGTGGCGTCAGCAGGCCGCCGGCGATGCCGCCGACGCCATGCACCCCGAACACGTCGAAGGAGTCGTCCAGGCCGATCATGGGCTTGAGCTTTTCCACGGCCCAGATGCAGATCGGCGAGACGATCAGGCCGATCACGATCGCGCCCATCGGGCCGACGAAGCCGCAGGCCGGCGTGATGGCCACCAGGCCGGCGATCGCACCCGAAACCGCACCCAGCATGCTGGGCTTGCCGCGGTGCAGCCACTCGATCAGCATCCAAGACACCGTGCCGGCTGCAGCAGCCAGCATGGTGTTGACCACCACCAGCATCGCGAAGCCGTTGGCGAGCAGGGCGCAGCCACCGCAGAAGCCGAGCCAGCCGACCCAGAGCAGCGAGCCGCCGGTCATGGTCATGGTCATGTTGTGCGGCGACATGGCCGAGGTGCCGACACCCTTGCGGGCGCCGACCAGCCAGGCCCCGACCAGCGCGGCGATGCCCACGTTCACGTGCACCACGTTGCCGCCGGCGAAGTCCTGTGCGCCGAGCGCGAACACCCAGCCACCGCCCCAGCCCATGTGGGCCATCGGCACGTAGTTGATCGTGAACCAGATCGCCATGAAGACCAGCACGGCGGCGAACTTGATGCGCTCGGCGAACGCTCCCACGATGATGGTGGGCGTGATGGCCGCGAACAGCAGCATGAACAGGAAGTAGAGCAGCTCGGGGATGCTGCCTTGCAGCGAGTCCTGGGTCACGCCGCGCATGAAGACCTTGTCCAGCCCGCCGATCACGGACTGCAGCGAGCCGCCATCGGTGAAGGTCAGGGTATAGCCGTAGAGCGCCCACAGCACCATGATCAGCGACGAGACCGTGAAGACCTGCATCAGGATGGACAGCACGTTCTTGGTCCGGGCCAGGCCGCCGTAGAACAGCGCCAGTCCGGGAATCGTCATCAGCCAGACCACCAGGCTGCAGACAAAGATGAAGGCCGTGTCGCCCGTGTTGAGCGTCGGCGCGGCGGCCTGGGCCCAGAGGGATGAGGTCGAGAGGGTGAGGCAGGCCGGAATGATCCAGCGCAGGGAGTGGAACGTTTTCAAGGGGAGCTCCATAGGGCGGTTGTGGACGGTCTCAAGCGTGCAAGGAATGTGCCAAAGTTTCCCTTGGTTAATATTGGATTCACTGCAAGAAACTGGTGCGCAGAATGCTGCAAATCCAGGCTATGCACCGCCATCGCGCGGCAACTTGCGCCTTTCTTCACCTTTTTGGCGCGGCGCTCGGTGCCGCCCCGATTCCGCCCGGGCCTGGAAGGCCGAAGGCCGCCCTCGGGCGGCCTTGCTGGGGCGCATGCCGCACCGGGAGCGCGCTTGCGGCTGCAAGTCGCGCCCCCGGCGCGGGCTGCCGGCTCACATGCCGGCGTAGTTGGGGCCGCCGCCGCCCTCGGGCGTGACCCAGACGATGTTCTGCGTCGGGTCCTTGATGTCGCAGGTCTTGCAGTGCACGCAGTTCTGCGCGTTGATCACCAGCTGGTCCGCGCCGTCCTTGTTGACGAACTCGTAGACGCCGGCCGGGCAGTAGCGGCTCTCGGGACCGGCGAACCTGGCCAGGTTGACCTTGACCGGCACGCTGGCGTCCTTCAGCGTCAGGTGCGCCGGCTGGTTCTCCTCGTGGTTGGTGTTGCTGATGAATACCGAGCTCAGGCGGTCGAAGCTCAGCTTGCCGTCGGGCTTGGGATAGTCGATCTTGCGGCTTTCGGCCGCCGGGCGCAGCTTGCCGTGGTCCTTGACCCGGTTGTGCAGGGTCCAGGGCGGCTGGGCCACGCCAACCCTGGGCAGCAGCCAGTGCTCGATGCCGGTCATGAGCTTGCCCAGCAGCGGGCTCTTCTTGAACCAGTTCTTGAAGTTGCGGTAGGTCCAGAGTTCCTCGTGCAGCCAGCTGGCCTTGAAGCGGGTCTCGAAACCGGTCAGTTCATCGCTGCTGCGACCGGCGCTCAAGGCCTCGAACGCCGCCTCGGCGCACAGCATGCCGCTCTTGATCGCGGCGTGGCTGCCCTTGATGCGCGCGGCGTTCAGGTAGCCCGCGTCGCAGCCGACCAGCGCGCCGCCCGGGAACACGGTCCGGGGCAGGGCCTGGGGCGTGCCGTTGTTGAGCGCGCGCGCGCCATAGCCCAGGCGCTTGCCGCCCTCGATATGGGCCCTGATGCTCGGGTGGGTCTTCCAGCGCTGCATTTCCTCGAACGGCGACAGCCAGGGGTTCTGGTAGTCCAGGCCGACGACGTAGCCCAGCGTGACCTTGTTGCCTTCGAGGTGATAGAGGAAGCCGCCGCCGAAGGCCTCGTCGTTCAGCGGCCAGCCGGCGGTGTGCAGCACCAGGCCGGGCCTGGCCTGCTCGGCCGGGATCTCCCACAGTTCCTTGATGCCGATGGCAAAGGTCTGCGCGTCCCGGCCTTCGTCGAGCCGATAGCGCGCGATCAGCTGCTTGCCCAGGTGGCCGCGCGCGCCTTCGGCGAACACGGTGTACCTGGCGTGCAGTTCCATGCCGAGCTGGAAGGCCTCGGTCGGCTCGCCGTCCTTGCCCAGGCCCAGGTTGCCGGTGGCCACGCCCTTGACCGAGCCATCCTCGTGGTACAGCAGCTCGGCGGCGGCAAAGCCCGGGAAGATCTCGACCCCCAGCGCTTCGGCCTGTTCGGCCAGCCAGCGCGTGACGGCGCCCAGGCTGATGACGTAGCAGCCGTGGTTGTCGAAGTTGCGCGGCATCAGCCAGCCGGGGGTGCGCCGGGTGCCGGTTTCGCTGAGCAGCAGCAGCTCGTCGCCGGTCACGGGCTGGTGCAGCGGGGCGCCGAGTGCCTGCCAGTCCGGGAACAGCTCGGCCAGGGCCTTCGGGTCCATGACCGCGCCGCTCAGGATATGGGCACCGGGTTCCGAGCCTTTTTCCAGCACGCAGACGCTGACTTCGCTGCCCTGCTGGGCGGCCAGCTGCTTGAGGCGGATCGCGGTCGCCAGGCCGGCGGGGCCGGCGCCGACGACCACCAGGTCGTATTCCATCGCTTCGCGCGGGCCGTAGCGGCCGAGGAGGTCTTCTGGGCTCATGGGGACTGATCGGATAGGAGAGGGGGCGGGCGGGTCAGGCAGTCAGGCGGTCGAGCTCGCTCAGCGCGGTCAGCAGCATCTTCTGCAGCAGCGGCTGGACCGAGGTGGCCTTGTATTCCAGGTAGCTGAACGGTGGGTCCTCGAGCATGTAGAGGTCCTGCCCCATCTCGAGCTGGATCGCGTGCACCCGGTCGGCGGGCGAGCCGTAGTGGCGCGTGATGTAGCCGCCCTTGAAGCGGCCATTGACCACATGGCTGAATCCGCTGCCGCCGACCTCGGCGACCACGCGCTCGATGATGGCCGGGGCGCAGCTGCGGCCGTCGGCGGTGCCGAAGTTCAGGTCGGGCAGCTTGCCCTCGAACAGCCGCGGCAGCATGCTGGCGATGGAGTGGGCATCCCACAGCAGCACCGCGCCGTGCTGCGCCTTGAGCCGGTCGAGCTCGGTCCGCAGCGCGTCGTGGTAGGGCCGCCAGTAGCGCGCCAGGCGATCGGCCTGCTGCGCCGCGTCGGGGGCCTGTGCCTGTTCATAGAGCGGTTCGCCGCGGAAGGTCTCGGTCGGGCACAGGCCGGTGGTGGTCTGGCCGGGGTAGAGGCTCTCGCCGCCGGGCGGTCGGTTCAGGTCGATCACGTAGCGCGAGACCTTGGCCTGCAGCACCGAGGCGCCCAGGCCGGCGGCAAACCCGTAGAGCCGGTCGAGGTGCCAGTCGGTGTCCTGCTTGATCGGCGCGCTGTCGCTCATGCCGGCGGCGAACTCGGGCGGCAGCTCGGTGCCCAGGTGCGGGATCGAGATCAACAGCGGCAGGCGGCCCTGCTGCAGGGTGTAGGTGGGGGTGTCTAGGGTCATGGCGTCTCTTCTTGGGGGCAGAACAGGGCGTCCGGCGGCAGGCCGGGCATGGAACGGTGGATGGCGGTGCTCGTGTCCTGGCGGATCACGTCGCGCGTGACGCGGGCGATATGCTCGTCCAGGCCGGCCCATTCGTCCTCGCGCGAGAGCAGGAAGAAATGGCGCTGGCCGAGCCGGGTGGCGGGAATCGGGAGCACGACCACCTCGTCGAGGTACTGGCGCGACTGCCACAGGCACAGCGGCGTCGAGAGCGCCCAGCCCAGGCCCGAGGCCACCAGGCTGAGCAACGGGTCGGTGGCGTCGAACTCGTAGCTGCGCGGCGCCTGCACGCCGATATGGCGCAGGAAGCGCTCGATCTGCTGGCCGATCACCGAGCGCTGGCTGTAGCGGATCAGCGGCAGCGCGCCGGGCAGGGCCGACAGCTCGCGCGCCGCTGCCAGGGCTCTGACCGGATGGGCCTTCGGGAACACCGCGACCCAGGATTCGGAGAACAGCAGGCGCTGCACGATGCGCGGGTCATCGATGGCCGAGTCGGTGCAGATCGCGAAATCGAGCTCGCGTCCGCGCAGTTGCTCGGTCAGCGTGGGCGTCAGGCCCGACCACATCAGGATCTGCTGTGCCGAGCCCGACAGCGCGCGGATCAGCCGCGGGCCCACGGTGGCCGCGAACGAATCGACGCAGCCCAGGTGGATCTGTGTGTGTTGCTGGCGCGCGCTCGCGCGCACCTGCTCGACCAGCACCCGGGCCTGGCCGAGCAGGCGGGTGGCGCGCTCGCGCAGCACGCGACCGGCGTGGGTCGCGACGGCGGGACGCACCTCGCGGTCGAGCAGCTGCAGGCCGAGTTCGGTCTCCAGCGTCTTGATCGACTGGCTGACCGCGCTCTGGCTCAGGCCCAGCTGCTGCGCGGCCAGCGCCATCGATCCCGCGTCGCAGACGGCGACAAAGGCCTCGAGCAGCTGCAGGTCGGGCAGCTGGCGCGAACGGCGGGATGGACGGGCAGCAGGGGTACTGGGCGACATGGTGGCTCGATGGTAGGGGGGAGGGCCGGCAGTCGCCGGAGCATTCGAAAAACCAAAACATAGCATCAGATTTGCTTCAGTTGTCAGGCGGCCGGCCAGTGGCTCCTAAGCTTGACTCCATTGCCAACCCCCAAGCCCAGAAAGGTTTCCCCCATGCAGAGTTATGACGCCATCGTGATCGGTGCCGGCGTGATCGGAAGTTCGGTCGCTTACCACCTCGCGCGCCTAGGGGCCGCCCGGGTCCTGGTGCTGGACCGGCTGCAGATCGGCTCGGGCACCAGCACCCAGTCCTCGGGCATCCTGCGCACCCACTATTCGGTGATCGAGAACGTGGAGCTGGCCAAGCACTCCTGGTCGGTGTTCAACGACTTCTCCGGCTACCTTGGCGACGAGGAAGCCTCGGCCGGCCTGGTCAAGTGCGGCTACCTGATCTGCGCGCCCGACGGCCCCAAGCTCGAGCCCCTGCGTGAGGCCTTGGCCGGCCAGGAGCGCATGGGCGTCGAGGTGCGCCTGCTCGACCAGGCCGCCGCGCGCGAGCTGCTGCCGATCGCCCAGTTCGACGATGCGGCGCTGATCGGCTACGAGCCCGAGGCCGGCTTTGCCGATGCCTATCTGGTGGCCACCGGCTTTGCCCGCGCCGCACGCCGCCTGGGCGTGAAGATCATGGAGGGCGTCAATGTCGAGCGCCTGCTGATGGAGAACGGCCGCGTGGTCGGCGTCGAGACCAACCAGGGCAGCTTCCGCAGCCAGACCGTGATCAGCACCCAGAACATCTGGGCCGGCGACATCGAGCGCTGGACCGGTGTCCCGACCCCGGTCAAGGCCGAGCGCCATGCCGTGCTCGCGCTCGAGGGCCCCGAGGCCTACAGCTTCAAGATGCCGGTGTTCAAGGACCTGGGCTCGCCGGGCATGCTGTACTGCCGCAGCTACGGCGGCAACCAGATGCTGGTCAGCGAAGGCACGGTGGGCGAGACCCTGGCGCTGCCCGACAACGAGCAGGGCGACATCTCGATGGACTATGTGGTCGAGGTCGGCGGCCAGGTGGCCGAGCGCTTCCCCTCGTTCGGCGAGGCCGGGCTGGCTTCCTCCTGGACCGGCGTCTACGACGTCACGCCCGACTGGAACCCGGTGCTCGGCCGCCTGCCCGACGTGCCCGGCCTGGTGGTGGGCTACGGCTTCTCGGGTCATGGCTTCAAGCTCTCGCCCGGCGTCGGCCTGGTGCTGGCCCAGGAAGCGCTGGGCCTGCCGACCGAGGTCTCGCTCGCGCCCTACGCGCACGAGCGTTTCCGCAGCGGCCAGTTGCTCTCCGGCCGCTACGGCCTGGGCGCGGTGTCCTGAACCGCAGAGGGAGATGGACATGCACATACTGGTACCTGTCAAGCGCGTGGTCGACTACAACGTCAAGGTGCGCGTGCGCAGCGACGGCTCCGGGGTCGACACCGCCGGCCTCAAGATGTCGCTCAACCCCTTCGACGAGGTTGCCGTGGAGCAGGCCGTGCGCCTGCGCCAGGCCGGCCAGGCGAGCCGGGTCACGGTGGTCGGCTGCGGCGCCCCGGTGGCGCAGGACGTGCTGCGCACGGCGCTGGCCATGGGGGCGGATGCGGCGATCCTGCTCGATCCGGGCAGCAGCGAGGCTGATGCCCCGGCGCTGGCCGAGGCGCTGAGCCAGCTGGTGCAGCGCGAAGGGGTGGACCTGGTGCTGTGCGGCAAGCAGGCGATCGACGACGACCTGGGCGACCTGGCGCCGATGCTCGCCGCGCGCCTCGACTGGCCGCAGGCGATGTCGGTCAACCGGCTGGAAGCGGTCGATGGCGGACTGCGGGTCCACTGCGACGGCGACCTGGGCCTGGAGCAGTGGCGCCTGCCGCTGCCCGCCGTGCTCGGCGTCGACCTGCGCCTGTGCGACCCGCGCGCGATCAGCCTGCCCAACATGATGAAGGCGAAGAAGGCGCCGATCACGACGCTGGCGCTGGGCGAGCTCGCGGCCGAGCAGGCTGCCCGCTTCCGCATCGTCCGCTGCGCCACGCCACCGGCGCGCGCCGCCGGCGTGCGCGTCGACGGCATCGCGCCGCTGCTCGACCGCTTGCGCGGCCTGCCCGCGTTCGGCGCCTGACCCTGTCATCCTGAAAGCTTCCCCACCATGACCACCCTCGTCATCGCTGAACACGACGGCACCCAGCTCGATCCTTCCACCCTGAACCTGCTGGGCGCGGCCTTGCAGATCGGCGCCCCGGTGCATCTGCTGCTGCTGGGGCAGGGCGCTGCAGCAGTCGCCCAGGCCGCAGCCACGCTGGCCGGCGTCTCGCAGGTGCTGCTGGCGCCGCATCCGCAGTGGGACCAGCCTTCGGCCGAGACCCTGGCGCTGCAGCTCGAGGCGCTGATGCCCGACTACGACATCCTGCTGGCCGCGCACCGCATGCTGTACCGCGGCGCCCTGCCGCGCGCCGCGGCCCGCCTGCAGGCGGCCTACCTGAGCGATGTGGTGGCGATCGAGGCCGGCCCCCGCTTCCTGCGCCCCTTGTACGCCGGCAGCGTGCTGGCCTGCGTCGAGGCCCAGGCCGCCAAGACGCTGCTGACCCTGCGCCCCGCGGCCCATGCCCCGGCCGCCGGCATGCAGCCGGCCTGCCCCGTGCTGACGCTGGACTCGGTCAGCGCCGATGGCCGCAGCCAGCTCGAGAGCCGCGAGGCCATGGACAGCGGTCGCCCCGACCTGAGCCGCGCCCGCGTGGTGGTGGCGGCCGGGCGCGGCGTCGGCGCGCGCGAGCACATGGCCCTGGTCGAGCAGCTGGCCGACCACCTGGGGGCCGCCGTCGGGGCCTCGCGCGCGGCGGTCGATGCCGGCTTCGCGCCGAACGCCATCCAGGTCGGCCAGACCGGCAAGACCGTGGCGCCCGATGTCTATTTCGCCTTCGGCATCTCGGGTGCCATCCAGCACCTGGCCGGCATCAAGGACGCCGGCGTGATCGTGGCCGTCAACAAGGACCCCGACGCGCCGATCTTCTCGGTCGCCGATGTGGGCCTGGTCGGCGACCTGTTCGAGGTCCTGCCCGCGCTCAGCGCTGGCCTGCCGCGCGCGGCGACTGGCGCATGAGCGGCAGTTCGTTGCTGTCGCGGCCGCCCGTGCTGCGCCGCTTTGCCATCGAGACCTTGCCGCGCGAGGCCTGGAAGAACGGTGGCGGCTGGACACGCACGGTCGCCAGCCGCGAGCAGCAGGGCCGCTTGCGCTGGCGCGTCAGCGTGGCCGACATCGGCGCGGCCGGGCCGTTCTCGCGTTTCGAGGGCATGGACCGCACCGCCGTCATGGTCCAGGGCGGCGCACTGGGCCTGATCGGCCAGCACCAGGCCTGGCGCTTCGACGGGCCGGGTTCCTACGCGCAGTTTCCCGGCGAGCTGGACCTGCAGTGCGAGGCTCCGCAGCAGCCGACCCAGCTGTGGAACGTGATGGTGCAGCGCGGCCAGGCCCAGGCCGATCTGCTGATCGCCGACGAGGATACGGTATCGCTGCCGTCTGCGCCCGATCTGCTGGCGCTGGTCCTGCGCGGTCGATTCGAGCTGGCCCTGCCCGGGGCCGAGCCGCTGCTGCTGCTGCCCGGCGAAGGCCTGCAGCTGCAGGACCTGGCGACACCAGGCTCCCTGGTCGCTCGCGCAGCGGACAGCCTGCTGCTGCTCACGGTCCTGCGCTGACCGCCGCGCGCGGTCCGCGCGCTACTCCGCGCCGCGCGGATAGACGATGAAGGACAGGAACTTGATCGGGAACTTCAGCAGTTTCTCGGGGCCATGGGCCACCTCGCCCTGGAAGGTCAGCGAGTCGCCGGGCTCGAGCAGATAGGTATCCGGCCCGCAGCGGTATTCCAGCTTGCCCTCGAGCATGTAGAGCAGCTCGGTGCCCGGGTGCTGGAAGGTGGGGTACTGCTCCGTGTCGTCTTCCATCGTGATCAGGAAGGGCTCGAACAGCTTGACCGGGCCCTGGTCATAGGCGAGCAGGTGGTAGGTATGCCCGCTTTTGGTGCCACGACGCACCACCTCCATGCCCTTGCCCTTCTTGATGTGCTGCGCGGTGCTCGCCGACACGTCGTACTTGCTGAAAAGCATCGACATCGAGACCCCCAGCGCCCGCGCGATGCGCGCCAGTGTCTCCATGCCGGCCGCCGTCTGCCCGTTCTCGATCTTCGAGAGCATGCCGCGGCTGATGCTGGCTTGCTCCGAGACCTGCGCAATCGTCAGTCCATGGCGCTGGCGCAGCTCCTTGATGGCCGATCCGACCGATTCCTCGATCGAGATCGCCGGCTTGTCACCCTGCTTGTTCAAAACCCGCTCCTTGTTTTTGTGGCTGGAAAAAAGTGTACGTGGCGGCAGCAAAAAAATTCCTACCGGGCACAAATGTTGCATAAGAAGAAACATGGAGTCGACCACGCACCAAGATCGACGCCATCGAGACCAGTAGCCGAACCCTGATTGCCAACCGAAGGAGTTTTCCCTTGAACACACTTGCCGCCCCATTCGCCAGCCAGCCCGATCCGGGCGGGCTGGTACTCCCGAAACGCTTCAGCAACGTCGAGGACACCCAGGCCTATCTCAAGTCCCAGGGCATTGGCTATGTGCTGGCTCAGTTCGTCGACATCCACGGCGTGGCCAAGGCCAAGTCGGTGCCGGTGGATCATTTGAACACCATCCTGACCGATGGTGCAGGCTTCGCGGGTTTTGCCATCTCCGGCATGGGGATCGAGCCGCATGGCCCGGACTTCATGGCGGTCGGCGACCTGCAGACCGTCTCGCTCGTGCCCTGGCAGCCCGGCCTGGCACGCATCATCTGCGACGGCCATGTCGAGGGCGAGCCCTGGAAGTTCGACAGCCGCGTCGTGCTCAAGCAGCAGGTCGCGCGCCTGGCCGAGCAGGGCCTGACCCTGTTCACCGGCCTGGAGCCCGAGTTCTCGCTGCTGCGCCGCGATGCCAACGGCGGCATCGTGCCGCATGACGCCAGCGACAACCTGGCCAAGCCCTGCTACGACTACAAGGGCCTGTCGCGCACCCGGCTCTTCCTCGAGAAGCTGTCCGAGGCGATGCGCGGCACCGGCATCGATGTCTACCAGATCGACCACGAGGACGCCAACGGCCAGTTCGAGCTGAACTACACCTATACCGACTGCCTGACCTCCTGCGACCACTTCGTCTTCTTCAAGATGGCGGCCAGCGAGATCGCCAACGAGCTCGGCCTGATCTGCTCCTTCATGCCCAAGCCCTTCGCCAATCGCCCGGGCAACGGCATGCACATGCACCTGTCGATCGGCGACGGCAAGCGCAACCTGTTCCAGGACAAGAGCGACCCCAGCGGCCTGGAGCTCTCGCCGATGGCCTACCAGTTCCTGGCCGGTCTGCTGCACCACGCCCCGGCACTGACCGCCCTGTGCGCACCCACCGTCAACTCCTACAAGCGCCTGGTGGTCGGCCGCTCACTGACCGGCGCCACCTGGGCCCCGGCCTACATCAGCTACGGCGACAACAACCGCTCGACCATGGTGCGCATCCCGAAGGGCCGGCTCGAGCTGCGCCTGCCCGACGGCGCCTGCAACCCCTACCTGGCGACGGCGGCCGTGATCGCGGCCGGCCTGGACGGCATCGCCAAGAAGATGGACCCGGGCACGCCGCGCAACGTCAACCTCTACCAGTGGAGCGAGGAGCAGCTCAAGGAGGCCGGCATCGGACTGCTGCCGCAGAACCTGAACGCCGCGCTCGATGCCCTGGAGGCCGACAGCGTGATCCGCGAGGCCCTGGGCCCGGTCACGGACGAGTTCCTCAAGTTCAAGCGCATGGAGTGGATCGAGTACATGCGCCATGTCTCCGAGTGGGAAGTCAAGCAGTACCTCGAATTTTTTTAAGGAAGCAATCATGTGTGGAATTGTTGGACTGTTGTTGAAGAAGCCCGAGCTCTACAGCCGGCTCGGCGAGCTCATGGTGCCGATGCTGATCGGCATGCATGACCGGGGCCCGGATTCGGCCGGCATGGCCGTCTTCGGCCAGCCGCTGCCCGAGGGTCAGCGCAAGATCAGCCTGTATTCGGGCCTGACCGAAGCCGGCGCGGCCTATGACTGGATCGGCCTGGCCGATGCCCTGAACGCGGAGCTGAAGGTCAATGCCCAGGTCCAGACCCGGGGCAACCATGCCATCTTCACCTTCGACGGCCCGGCCGATCCGGTCAAGGCCTTCGTCCATGCCTTCGAGGGCAAGCTGCACATCCTGTCGACCGGTCGCCGCATCGACCTCTACAAGGACATCGGCACGCCGGCCCAGGTCGCCGAGCGCTATGGCTTCAGCCAGCTGACCGGCAGCCACCTGGTGGGCCATACCCGCATGGCCACCGAGTCGGCCGTGACCCCGGACCGTGCCCACCCCTTCACCGCCGGCGAGGACTTCTGCCTGGTGCACAACGGCTCGCTGTCCAACCCCAACGGGGTGCGCCGCATGCTCGAGCCGCGCGGCATCAAGTTCGAGACCGACAACGACACCGAGGCCGCCTGCCGCTTCCTGGAATGGCGGCTGCGCGAGGGCGACGACCTGCACACCGCGCTGCAGAAGGCGTTCGAGGCGCTCGACGGCTTCTACACCTTCCTGATGGGCACGCCGACCGAGCTGGCGCTGATCCGCGATCCCTTCGCCTGCAAGCCCGCCGTGGTCGCCGAGACCGACGACTACGTCGCCATTGCCTCCGAATTCCGTTCGCTCGCCCACCTGCCGGGCATCGAGCACGCGACCGTCTTTGAACCCGCTCCCGAGGAGATGTACGTATGGAAAATCTGACTTTCGACCTGAGCCGCCAGAGCGTGCGCGAGCTCAACTTGCACCTGCACGGCAGTCCCGAAGCGCTGGCAGGCCAGCATGTCGAGGTGCTGCACCCCGACGGCGCGCACAACATCGCGGTCGGCATCAACGCGCCGGTCAGCGTGACCATCAAGGGCCATGCGGGCTATTACGCCGCCGGCATGAACAAGTTCGCCAACGTCACGATCGAAGGCAGCGCCAGCACCGGCGTCGCCGAGAACATGATGAGCGGCAAGGTCCATGTCAAGGGCTTCGCCTCCAACGGCGCCGGCGCCTCGGCCCATGGCGGCCTGCTGGTGATCGACGGCGATGCCGGCCTGCGCTGCGGCATCTCGCTCAAGGGCGCCGACATCGTGGTCGGTGGCTCGGTCGGCAGCTTCTCGGGCTTCATGGCCCAGGCCGGCCGCATGGTGATCTGCGGCAACGCCGGCGACGCGCTCGGCGACTCGCTGTACGAGGCCGTGATCTACGTCAGGGGCGAGATCAAGAGCCTGGGCGCCGATGCCCAGCTCGAGCCCCTGACCGATGCCGACATCACCGCGCTGACCGGGTTGCTGGCCCAGGCCGGCCTGTCCCATGCCCCGACGGACTTCAAGCGCGTGGCCTCGGCCCGCAGCCTGTACCACTGGAACGCCGACGCTGATCAGACCTACTGAGGAGTCCCCCATGAGCACCGAACACCCCATCCATTTCAAGCGCCTGCAGCGCGAAGAGTCGGCCAGCTTTGACCGCAGCACGCTGGACTACATCCACCGCGCCTCCAGCACCGGCCTGTACGAGATCCGCGGCCTGGGCGCCAAGCGCAAGCTGCCGCATTTCGACGACCTGCTGTTCCTGACCGCCTCGCTGTCGCGCTACCCGCTCGAGGGCTACCGCGAGAAATGCTCGACCAGGACCGTGCTGGGCACCCGCTTCGCCAAGAAGCCGGTGGTGCTCGACACCCCGATCACGATCGCCGGCATGAGCTTCGGCGCCCTGTCGGCCAACGTCAAGGAGGCCCTGGGCAAGGCAGCGACCGCCATGGGCACCACCACCACCACCGGCGACGGCGGCATGACCTCGGAGGAGCGCCAGTCGTCCAAGACCCTGGTCTACCAGTGCCTGCCCTCGCGCTACGGCTTCAACCCCGACGACGTGCGTCGCGCCGACGCGATCGAGATCGTGCTCGGCCAGGGTGCCAAGCCGGGCGGCGGCGGCATGCTGCTGGGCCAGAAGGTCAACCCGCGCGTCGCCGCGATGCGCACCCTGCCGCAAGGCGTGGACCAGCGCTCGGCCAGCCGCCACCCCGACTGGACCGGTCCGGACGACCTGACGATCAAGATCCAGGAGCTGCGTGAACTGACCGACTGGGAAAAGCCGATCTATGTCAAGGTCGGTGCGACCCGGGTCTACAACGACGTCAAGCTGGCGGTCCATGCCGGCGCCGACGTGGTGGTGGTCGACGGCATGCAGGGCGGCACGGCCGCGACCCAGACCTGCTTCATCGAGCATGCCGGCATTCCCACGCTGGCGGCGGTGCGCCAGGCCGTGGCCGCGCTGCAGGACCTGGACATGATCGGCACGGTGCAGCTGATCGTCTCGGGCGGCATCCGCACCGGCGCCGACGTGGCCAAGGCCCTGGCCCTGGGCGCCGATGCCGTGGCGATCGGCCAGGGCGTGCTGATGGCCCTGGGCTGCAACCGCGACTCCTACCAGCAGGGCGGCCAGAGCCACAGCGCCGAGGCCGACTACACCGCCCTCGGCACCCAGGCCGGTTTCTGCCACCACTGCCACACCGGCAAATGCCCGGTCGGCGTGACGACGCAGGACCCGATCCTGGAGCAACGTCTCGAGCCCGAGAACGGCGCCAAGCATGTCAAGAACTACCTCAAGACCTTGACCATGGAGCTGACCACGCTGGCGCGCGCCTGCGGCAAGCAGGACGTGCACCACCTGGAGCCGGAAGACCTGGTGGCCCTGACGGTGGAAGCCGCCGCCATGGCCCAGGTGCCGCTGGCCGGCACCCACTGGATTCCGGGTCAAAACCTCGGCTGAACCCAGGAGCGCACCATGAAGCTACCGCCCTCCGAGGTCACCAGCCGGCCGGTCTACCTGCCGCTCGCGCCCGAGCTGGCAGCCGGTCGTCACTGGCTGGTGCTCGATGCCGCGTCGATGGACCAGGCCCTGCTCGCCGATCTGGCCACGGCCTTCGCCCCGGTGGCCGAGCGCCTGCAGGTCTGGTCGCTCGGTCCGCTGCCGCCGGCCGCAGGCCTGGGCCCGGTCACCGAGCTGGCCGATCTCCAGGCCCTGGTCGGCGCGCTGGCCGGCCAGGCACCGCTGCGCGTGAGCGACCGGCTCTGCGTGCAGGGCCGCGAGTCCTGGGCCTGGTCGGTGTTCCTGGCCGCGCGCGAGCTGGGCCTGGCCGAGGGCCAGATCCAGCTCGCCCATGCGGGCAGCCAGCGCCGGCGCGTCTGGTGCACCCATTGCCATGGCTGCACCGAGGACGTGAGCAGCTCGACCGTGGCCTGTGCCGGCTGCGGCCGCGAGCTGCTGGTGCGCGACCATTTTTCCCGTCGCCATGGCGCCTTCATGGGCGTGATGGTCGATGCCGAAGTGCCGGGCCAGCGGCCCGTGCGTGAGGAGCTGTTTCCATGAGCGCCAGTGGTTTGAAACTCAAGGTGGTGGCGATCAACGACATCGCCCCCAGCCTGCGCCAGCTCAGCCTGGCCAGTGCCGACGGAGCGATGCTGCCACCCCATGGCGCGGGCGCGCACCTGCTGCTGAGCCTGCCGGGCCAGGGCCGCGTGCACCGCAATGCCTATTCGCTGATCAATGAGCCGGGCAGCCGCAGCCAGTACGACCTGATCGTGCGCCGCGTGCCGGCCTCGCGCGGCGGCTCGGCCGCGGTGCACGAGCGCTTGCAGGTCGGCGACGTGATCGAGGCCCAGTGGCCGGCCAACCTGTTCCCGCCGCAGCGCCGCGCGCGCCGCCACCTGATGATCGCGGGCGGCATCGGCATCACGCCCTTCCTGTCCTACCTCCAGGACCCGGGCGTCAGGGCCAGCGACCATGCGCTGCACCTGTGCTGCCGCGAATCCGAACGCGAGGTGTTCGCGCCCTGGCTGCCGGCCGGCGACCCGCGGCTGTCCTTCCACTGGGACGCCGATGGCCATCGCCTCGACATCCCGGCGCTGCTGGCCGAGCAGCCGGCCGGCACCCATCTCTATGTCTGCGGCCCGGCCGAGCTCAACCAGTCGGTGCTGGACGCGGCCCAGGCCCTGGGCTGGCCCGCCAGCCAGGTGCACAGCGAACTGTTCGGCGCTGCGAGCAGCGGCGGCGCCCCGTTCGAGGCGGTGCTGCAAAAGAGCGGCCAGCGCGTGCAGGTCGGCGAGGACGAGACCCTGCTCGAGGCGATCGAGCGCCTGGGAGTGGCCGCGCCCTGCCTTTGCCGTGGCGGCGCCTGTGGCGTGTGCGTGACCCCGCTGCTCGAAGGCGAGGCCGAGCACCGCGACCACTACCTGAGCGCCGCCGACAAGGCCCAGGGCCGGCTGATCATGCCCTGCGTCTCGCGCGCCCGCGGCTCCCGCCTCGTGCTCGATCTCTGAAGGTTTTCCTCTTTCAAGGCCCAGACCACCATGTCCATCGTTTTCAAACCCGACGAGACCTTCCGCGGCGACTACAGCTACCGCAACAGCGAGGCGGCCATCCTGCGTTTTCCGTTTCCCTTCCCGGAAGACCAGTACATGTACAGCGTCAACATGGAGCCGCACCAGCCCAAGGGCGAGAGCTCGGTCTATGAGCACGCCTTCGACGTCGACGAGCACTACATCGCGGAATGCCGCGACAAGGCGATCACGCTCGAGCGCGACCCGGGGCGCTGCCAGGTGCTGCCCCACATGGAGCTGGCCGAGTGGGACACGCTCGAGCTGCTGATGGACAGCCTGAGCACCGACTACCCCGAGCATTTCTCGCTCAGCAAGACCGGCCCCGGCTTCGGCGCCCGCTGGAGCTGGATCAACCGCCCGCTGGGCATCGAGCAGGAGTTCGTGTTCGGCGATGCCGCCACCCTGCCTTGCGGCCCGTTCGAGTACATCACGCGCCAGGCCCAGGGCGACTTCGCGATCTGCGACCAGCGCGAGGACAACCTGTTCCTCGACGCCGGCATGGTGACCTCGCAGGCCGACTGGTCGCTCGACTTCAACGTCGGCATGAGCTTCATGCAGTGGCACGGCCCGGTGCCGCTGGCGCACCAGGCCGGCGTGTTCGAGCGCGCCCTGAAGTACCTGCTGATGATCCGCCAGGGCCAGCCGGTGCGCCGCCTGAACTGGACCATGACGGTGAACCCGCGCCTGGACACCGCGCCCGAGACCTTCCCCGAATGGGGCCCGGAACGCGCCTCGCTCACGCCCGAGAACGTCGGCCGCAAGCTGCACCTGCGCGTCGAGCTGCAGACCCTGTGGCGGCTGCCGCGCAGCAACGCCCTGCTGTTCCCGATCCGCTGCTACCTGGCCTCGCTCGACGAGCTGGTGCGGGTGCCCAAGTGGGGCAAGCGCCTGTCGCGCGTGCTCTCCACGCTGCCGCAGCCGCTGGTCGAATACAAGGGCCTGAGCCGCTACCTGCCCACGGCACTGGACTACCTCGCCGCCTTCGACGATGGCGGCGCGACCAGCCCGGGCACCGAGGCCGAGACCCGCGAGCTGGTCGCCAGCGCCTGAATCCTCTTTCCCTTCCCCCCTCTCCCTATCCACCTTCTGACTGGAGCATCACATGACCTCTTGGCGCATCTCCGCCCTGGCCGACCGCCATCGCGCGCTCGGCTCTAACCTGGGCGACTGGAACGGCATGGGCACGGCCTGGACCTATGCCGCCGACCTGGCCGACGAACACGAAGCCATCCGTACCAGGGCCGGCCTGATGGACGTGTCGGGCCTGAAGAAAATGCACCTGGTCGGCCCGCATGCCGAAGCCCTGCTGAACCAGGCCACCACGCGCAACGTCAGCAAGCTCTACCCGGGCAAGTCGGTTTATGCCTGCATGCTCAACGAGGCCGGCAAGTTCATCGACGACTGCGTGATCTACCGCATCTCGCCCAACGCCTTCATGGTGGTGCATGGCGCGGGCCAGGGCCATGAGATCCTGACCCGCGGCGCGCTCGGCCGCAACGTCGCGGTGCTGTTCGACGACGACCTGCACGACCTGTCGCTGCAAGGCCCGCTGGCGGTGAACTTCCTCGAGCAGTTCGTGCCCGGCCTGCGCCAGCTGCCGTACTTCCACCACATGCACACCACGCTGTTCGGCGCGCCGGTCATGCTCTCGCGCACCGGCTACACCGGCGAGCGCGGCTACGAGATCTTCTGCAAGGCCGCCGATGCGCCCGCCATCTGGGACAAGGTGCTGGCCGAGGGCAAGGCGATGGGCATCGTGCCTTGCTCGTTCACCACGCTGGACTGGCTGCGCGTCGAGAGCTCGCTGATGTTCTATCCCTACGACAACTCCGACATGTACCCGATGGAGGGCGAGCCGATCGGCGACACGCTCTGGGAGCTCGGACTGGACTTCACGGTCTCGCCGGGCAAGACCGAGTTCCGCGGCGCGGCCGAACATTACCGCCTGCAGGGCAAGGAGCGCTTCAAGATCTTCGGCGTCGAGCTGCAGCAGCTCGAGGCCGCGCAGGCCGGCGACGGCCTGTGGGACGGCGACCGGAAGGTCGGCTTCGTGACCTGCGGCATGGTCTCGCGCCTGACCCAGCGCTCGATGGCGATCGCCCGGCTGGACCCGGCCTACGCCGTGCCGGGCCGCGCGCTCGAGCTGCGCGGCGCCGCGCTGACCTGTGCCGCCACGACGGCCAGCCTGCCCTTCGACGATCCCCAGAAAACCAAACGCACGGCCAAGGACTGATTCAAGCCATGACTACCACCACCCGCCGCTATACCCTGTCGCTGTCCTGCCCCGACCGCGTCGGCATCGTCGCTGCCGTCAGCAATTTCCTCGCTGCGCACTGCGGCTGGATCACCGAGGCCAGCCACCACGCCGACACCGAGTCGCAGATGTTCTTCATGCGCCAGGAGCTGCTGGCCGACTCGCTGACGCTCGACATCGATGCCCTGCGCGCCGAGTTCGCCAAGATCGCCGAGCCCTTCGACATGAAGTGGCGCATCTCGGACAGCGCGCGCAAGAAGCGCGTCGTGATCCTGGTCAGCAAGCAGGAGCATTGCCTCTACGACCTGCTCGGACGCTGGCAGTCGGGCGAGCTCGACATCGACATCCCCTGCGTGATCTCCAACCACGAGACCTTCCGCGGCCTGGTCGAATGGCACGGCATTCCGTTCCATCATGTGCCGGTCACGCCCGACAACAAGGCCGCGGCCTATGCCGAGGTGGAACGCCTGTACCGCGAGGCCGAAGGCGACGTGATGGTGCTGGCGCGCTACATGCAGATCCTCTCGCCCGATCTGTGCGAGAAGTTCCCCGGCCAGATCATCAACATCCACCACAGCTTCCTGCCCAGCTTCGTCGGTGCCAAGCCCTACCACCAGGCCTTCAAGCGCGGTGTCAAGCTGATCGGCGCGACCTGCCACTACGTGACCTCCGACCTCGACGAGGGCCCGATCATCGAGCAGGACGTGATCCGCATCGATCACTCCGACGTGCCCGAGGAGCTGGTGCGCAGCGGCAAGGACGTCGAGAAGGCGGTGCTCGCGCGCGGCCTGCGCTACCACCTGGAAGACCGGGTGCTGATCGACGGCAACAAGACCGTGGTGTTCCGCTGAAGGGCCGGCCATGAGCGCACAGATCATCGACGGCAAGGCCCTGGCCAAACAGCTGCGCGTCGGCTTTCGCCAGCGCGTCGAGCAGCTCAAGGCGCGCGGCGTCGCGCCCGGACTGGCCGTGATCCTGGTCGGCGACAACCCGGCCTCCCGGGTCTATGTCGGCAACAAGATCAAGGCCTGCGAGGAATGCGGCGTGCGTTCCCTGCACCTGGGGCTGGCCGCCGATGTCAGCCAGGCCGAGGTGCTGCGCACGATCGAGCAGCTGAACCAGGACGACAGCATCCACGGCATCCTGATCCAGCTGCCGCTGCCGCCGCACATCGAGCTGGCCCGGGTGCTGCAGGCGATCTCGGTGCACAAGGACGTGGACGGCTTTCACCTCTACAACGTGGGCGCGCTGGTCAGCGGCAACAGCATCTTTCCGCCTTGCACGCCCTATGGCGTGCAGCTGCTGCTCGATACCACGGGCATCGACGTGGCCGGCAAGAACGCGGTGGTGGTGGGCGCGAGCAACATCGTCGGCAAGCCCATGGGCCTGATGCTGCTGCAGCGCGAAGCCACGGTGACGATCTGCCATGCCAAGACGCGCGACCTGGCCCAGCACACCATCCTGGCCGACATCCTGATCGTGGCCGCGGGCAAGCCCGGCCTGATCGTGCCGCAGATGGTCAAGGAGGGGGCGATCGTGATCGACGTCGGCATCAACCGGCTGCCGGACGGGCGCATCGTCGGCGACGTGTGCTTCGACGAGGTGAGGGAAAAGGCCTCCTGGATCACGCCGGTGCCCGGCGGCGTCGGCCCGATGACGGTCACGATGCTGATCGAGAACACCTTGCGTTCGGCCGAGCGCGCCTTCAAGGCGGCCGACGAGGTGGCGTTCCAGGCCTGGGAAGCGCCGACCGTGCAGTCGCCATGATGGCCGACGTCGTCCTGGCGCCCAAGGCGCAGGCACCCGCGGCCAGCCGGCCGCCGGTGCCTGCCTTCGGGCAGCAGCGGCTGAGCTTTTCCGGGCTGCGCATCGAGGCGCCGATCGGCATCCTCGCGCACGAGAAGACCGCACCGCAGGCGATCCGGGTCGATGTCGAGCTCAACCAGGGCCTGCAGCCGCTGCACCCGGGCGACCATATCGAGCAGGTGCTGGACTACCGCGAGGTGCGCCAGCTCATCGTGAGCGAATGCACGGCCGGCCATGTCAACCTGCTCGAGAGCCTGGCCGGCCAGCTCGCGCTGCGCCTGGGCGGCCTGCCCGGCATCCTCGGTGTCCGGGTGAAGGTCGCGAAGCTGCACATCTTCGACGACTGCGAGGTCGCCATCTGCATGGAGACCGGCTGCTGGAACCCGCGCCCGGCGAGCTGAGCCGGCGCCATGCTCTCCGGCGCCGACCGGCTCCGGCTGGGCCGGTTCAGGCAAGGCGCTGCCGGCCGGGCGACCTTACTTGCCGATCAGGAACACCGCCGGCAGCTCCAGCGGCAGGTTGGCGGCACGCGTCTTCCAGTCCGTCACCAGCCCGCTCTGGATGCGCTGCTGCGGCAACGTGAGGCCGCAGCAGACGGCCAGCCTTGTCGAGCCCTTGAGCGTCTGCAGCAGGCCCTGCAGCAGCGCGGCGTTGCGGTAGGGGGTCTCGATGAAGAGCTGGGTCTGGCCGGTCTTCTGCGCCAAGGCCTCGAGTTCGCGGATGCGCTGCGCGCGCCCGCTCGCGTCGGCCGGCAGGTAGCCGACGAAGGCGAAGTTCTGGCCATTCAAGCCGCTGGCGGCCAGCGCCAGCAGCAGCGAGATCGGCCCGACCAGCGGCACCACCTCGAGCCCGAGCGCGTGCGCGGCGCGCACCACCGAACTGCCCGGGTCGGCGATCGCCGGCATGCCGGCCTCGCTGACCAGGCCGATGTCCTGGCCTTGCAGCGCAGCCGCCAGCAGCGGCTTGGCATCGAAGCTGCCCGCGTCGTGGTCGCCCTTCTTGTGCACCTGGCGCGGCAGCTCGGTGATCTGCTGCTCCTGCAGCGGCGCGGCCAGCTCGTGCAGGCCGCCGACCCGCTTCAGGAAGGCGCGCGTGCTCTTGGCGTTCTCGGTGATCCAGTGCGTGATCCCGGCGGCGATGGCCAGCGTCTGGGCGGGCAGGGCGGCGCCGAGTCCGGCATCGACCTCGCAGCCGAAGTCCAGCGGCGTCGGCACCAGGTACAGCCTGCCGCGTGGCTTCGCCGCGCTCATGGCAGCTGCAGCCCGGCCTGGCGTAGCAGGCGGGCGGTGTGGATCAGCGGCAGGCCGATCAACGCGGTCGGGTCGTCGTTGTCGATGCGCTCGAGCAGCGCGATGCCCAGCCCCTCGCTCTTGGCGCTGCCGGCACAGTCGTAGGGCTCCTCGGCGCGCAGGTAGCGCTCGATGGTGGCGTCGTCGAGCTGGCGGAACACGACCTTGACCAGCGCGAGCTCGCTGGCCTCGAAGCCGGTTTCCTGGCAGACCACCGCCAGCGCGGTCTGGAACAGCACGGTCTGGCCGCTCATGCGGCGCAGCTGGGCCACGGCGCGCTCGTGGTTGCCGGGCTTGCCGAGCGGCTCGCCATTGAGGTCGGCGACCTGGTCGCTGCCGATCACGATCGCGCCGGGGCGCTGCGCGGCGACGGCGCGCGCCTTGGCCAGCGCCAGACGCTGCGCCAGCGCGGCCGGGGCCTCGCCGGGCAGCGGGGTTTCGTCGACTTCGGGGGCCAGCACCTCGAAGGGCTGGCGCAGCCGCTCGAGCAGCTCGCGCCGGTAGCGCGAGGTCGAGCCCAGCACCAGCGCGCGCGCGCCTTGGGACATTGGGTGTTGTTGCGTCATGGCCGCTATTGTCAGGATTTTTTCAGCGCGCTTCGATTGAGGTCGCTGGCCAGGTCGCACTCGAGCTTGCCGGGCGTCACGCGCGCTTTTTCGCTGCCTCGGGCCAGTATCTGGTCTGCACCGCGCCTGGAGCGTTGTTTTTACCCGACACTGGGGCCTGCATCGGCGGTCCCGGCCGGGGTCCGCTGGCGAAAATACCCCTCTTGGAGCGGGATGGAGTCCGGTACTGGCAGTCAGGGCCGGACTTCCTGCCCGCCGCTACCTGATTCTCCCCATGCAAGACCCCGTACAGGATTCCGCCGGCAGCGTCAGCCCGCCCGCGTCCACCCCCCCCGCCGATGCCTCCTGGGAGCGCAAGACGCTGGAGCGGCTGGCATTCGCCGCCCTCGAGGAGCAGCGTGCCGCCAGGCGCTGGAAGGTCAGGATCCGGTTGCTCTGGCTGGCGCTGCTCGCGGTGCTGCTCTGGATGGTCTACCGCGAGATGCCCGACAGCGCCTCGGTCAGCACGCCGCATACCGCGCTGATCGAGATCCGCGGCGAGATCGCGGCCGACACCGAGGCCAGCTCGCAGTTCCTGCTCGGCTCGCTGCGCTCGGCCTTCGAGGACAAGGGCGCCAAGGCCGTGGTGCTGCTGATCAACTCGCCCGGCGGCAGCCCGGTGCAGGCCGGCATCATCAACGACGAGATCCACCGGCTCAAGAAGCTGCATGGCAAGCCGGTCTATGCCGTGGTCGAGGAGACCTGCGCCTCGGCGGCCTACTACATCGCGGCGGCGGCCGACCGGATCTATGTCGACAAGGCCAGCATCGTCGGCAGCATCGGCGTGCTGATGGACGGCTTCGGCTTCACCGGGCTGATGGACAAGGTCGGCGTCGAGCGCCGGCTGCTGACGGCGGGCGCCAACAAGGGCTTCCTCGATCCCTTCAGTCCGCAGAACGCGACCCACCGCGCCTACGCGCAGGAAATGCTCAACGAGATCCACGCCCAGTTCATCGCCGTGGTCAGGACCGGGCGCGGCGACCGGCTCAAGGAAACTCCCGAGCTGTTCAGTGGCCTGGCCTGGAGCGGCCAGAAGGCGATCCAGCTCGGCCTGGCCGATGACTTCGGCAGCCTGGACCAGGTCGCGCGCGAGGTGGTCAAGGCCGAGGACATCATCGACTACACCCAGCACGAGAACGTGGCCTCGCGCCTGGCCAAGCGCTTTGGCGCCGGCGTCGGCGAGAGCGCCATGCACCTGATGCAGCGCGCGGTGCCGGCCCTGCGCTGAGGCTGGCCGGGCCAGACCCCGGCCCCGATCCGGCACAATAGGTCCATGGATGACTTGTTGGTGATCGGTGGCGGCATGGCGGGCCTGAGCGCGGCCCTGGTGGCGCGGCGTGCCGGGCTGCAGGTGACGCTGCTCGAGCAGGCCGAGGCCTTCTCCGAGGTCGGGGCCGGCATCCAGCTCGGCCCCAACGCGGTGCGCGTGCTGCACGACTGGGGCCTGTTGCCGGAGTTGCGCGCGGTCGCGGCCTTCCCCGAGCGCTTGAGCGTGCGCGACGCCCGCTCGGGCGGTCAGCTCGGCGGCCTGACCCTGGGCGCAGCGATGCAGCAGCGCTACGGCCAGCCCTACGCGACCATCCACCGTGCCGACCTGCACCAGATCCTGCTGCGCCAGCTGCAGGGCAGCAGTCAGGTCGATTGCCGGTTGCGCCAGCGCCTGCATGCTTTCGAACAGGATGATGCCGGCGTCAGGCTGAGGACCGAGGACGGCAGCCGCTACCAGGCCGGCGCGCTGCTCGGCTGCGACGGCCTCTGGAGCCGGGTGCGCGGCCAGCTGCTGGCCGATGGCGCGCCGGTCTTCAGCGGCGACCTGGCCTACCGTGGCCTGGTGCCGATGGCCGAGCTGCCGCCCGAGCTGCGCCGTAACCAGGTCACGGCCTGGCTCGCGCCCGGGCTGCACGCGGTGCATTACCCGGTGCGCGCCGGTACTGCGATGAACGTGATCGTGGTGGTCGAGGGCCCGATCCCGCCCGACCCCGAGAGCTGGGACCAGGCCGCGCAGGCGCCGCAGCTGCGCCGCGCGCTCGGCCCCGTGCATGGCGACCTGGACCGCCTGCTGCAGGCCGTGCCCGACTGGCGGCTGTGGCCGCTCAATGCCCGCGCGCCGATGCGCGGCCCGCAGGAACACGCGCAGGGCAGGGTGGCGCTGCTCGGCGATGCGGCGCATCCGACCCGGCCCTATCTGGCCCAGGGCGCCGCGATGGCGCTCGAGGACGCCTGGACCCTGGGCCAGCTGCTGGCGCAGCCAGGCTGGCGCAAGGGGCCTGCCGCTCAAGACATCGCCTGGCCCGGGCTGCTGCAGGCGCTGGCGCAGACGCGCTGGCGCCGCAATGCCTGGATCCAGCAGCGCTCGCGCCGCAACGGCCAGATCTTCCATGCCGCGGGCCCGCTGCGCTGGGGCCGCAACCTGGCCATGGCTGCGCTGGGTGAGGGATTGCTCGATCTGCCGCGCCTGTACCAAGGGCCGCCGGCACCGAACTGACCCTTTCCGCTCCAGGCCTTGTGTCAGCCAGGGGCTCAATATCCAGAGAGAATCCGATGAAAACTGCCGCCACGCCCTCGACCATCCCGACGCGCCGCCGCGCACTCCATTCGCTTGGGGCGGTGGCCCTGTCCGCCGCCTCAGGCCAGATCTGGGCCCAGGCTGCCAAGCCGGCGGCGCCCTGGCCCAACCGTCCCGTCAAGCTGATGGTGGGCTTTCCGGCGGGCTCGTCGCCCGACCTGATGGCGCGTACCCTGGCCGAACCCTTGTCGCTGGCGCTGGGCCAGCCGGTGGTGGTGGAAAACCGTCCCGGGGCCGGCGGCAACATCGCCGCGGATCTGGTGGCCCACTCGACCGATCAGCATACGCTGGGGCTGATGATCAATGGCAACCTGACGATCGCCAAGATCCTGAATCCGGCCTTGCGCTACGATCCGCTGCTGGATCTGGCGCCCATTTCCCTGCTCGCCACGGCGCCGCTGGTGCTGGTGGCGTCCGCCAAGCTCCCCGGCAAGCTGGCCGCCCTGCTGGCGGCAGGACGACAGGCCGGCGCGCAATGGAGCTATGGCTCGCCGGGCGTGGGCACGGTGGCGCACCTGGGCATGGAACTCTTCAACGCCAGCGCGGGCTTGAAGGCGGTGCATGTGCCTTATCCCGGCAACCCCCAGGTGATCAACGCCATGATCGCGGGCGACATCCAGCTGGCGCTGCTGCCGCCGGGCCTCGCGATGCCTCAGGTGCGTGCCGGCAGGCTGCAGGCCGTGGGCGTGACCTCGCCCGGACGCAGCACCCTGGTGCCCGAAGTGCCCAGCCTCGCGGAGTCGGGCCTGAAGGGCTTTCAGCTGGAAATCTGGGACGCGCTGGCCGCGCCGGCCACGCAACCCCGGGCCCATGTCGATCGCCTGTCGGCCTTGCTGGCCGAGATCGTGCGCCGGCCCGAGATCCGCGAGAAACTGTTTGCCCAGGGCTGGCAGGTGGCCGGCGCTTCGGCCGAGGGCCTGGCGCGCCGCATCCAGCTCGACACCCGGCAGATGCGTGCCATCATCGAGCGCAACCAGATCCGGCCGCAATGAGCGCAGGGGCAAGACATGAGCCAGACTCCCGCCACCTCGCCAGCACCGCCAGCCGACCAGGCCGTCCCTGCTGATGTCCTGGCTGCCGTGTCGCCGCTCAGGCTGCGCCGCGTCGCGATCGACACCTACCGCGAGAACGTCGCCTACCTGAACCGCGACTGCGCGGTTTACCGCGCCGAGGGTTTCCAGGCCCTGTCCAAGGTCGAGGTCAGGGCCAATGGCCGCCGCATCCTGGCCACGCTCAATGTCACGAGCGACCCGCGCATCGTGCAATGCCACGAGGTCGGCCTGTCCGAGGATGCCTTCGACCAGCTCGGGGTGCCCAAGGGCCATCCGGTGACGATCTCGCAGGCCGAGCCGCCGGCCTCGATCGCGGCGCTGCACCGCAAGATCGATGGCGAGCGGCTCGGGCGCGCCGACTTCGAGTCCATCGTGCGCGACATCGCCGAGCACCGCTATTCCAAGATCGAGCTGTCGGCCTTCGTGGTCGCGACCAACCGCGGCGAGCTCGACCGCGAGGAGGTCTATTTCCTGACCGAGGCCATGATCGCCTCCGGCCGCCGCATCGACTGGCACGAGCGCCTGGTGGTCGACAAGCATTGCATCGGCGGCATCCCGGGCAACCGGACCTCGATGCTGGTCGTGCCCATCGTCGCCGCGCATGGCCTGGTCTGTCCCAAGACCAGTTCGCGCGCCATCACCTCGCCGGCCGGCACCGCCGACACCATGGAGGTGCTGGCCGATGTCGAGCTGCCGCTGGCGCGCCTGCAGGAAATCGTGCGCGAGCACCATGCCTGCCTGGCCTGGGGCGGAACCGCCGACCTGTCGCCGGCCGACGACGTGCTGATCTCGGTCGAGCGCCCGCTCTCGCTCGACTCGCCGGGCCAGATGGTGGCTTCCATCCTGTCGAAGAAGATCGCCGCCGGCTCGAACCACCTGGTGCTCGACATCCCGATCGGGCCGACCGCCAAGGTGCGCTCGATGCCCGAGGCGCAGAAGCTGCGCCGGCTGTTCGAATATGTCGCGCGCCGGCTCGACCTCTCGCTCGATGTCGTGATCACCGACGGCCGCCAGCCGATCGGCAACGGCATCGGACCGGTGCTGGAGGCGCGCGACGTCATGCGCGTGCTCGAGAACCATCCGCTCGCGCCGCAGGACCTGCGCCAGAAGGCGCTGCGCCTGGCCGGCCGGCTGCTCGAGTGCGATCCCGACATCCGCGGCGGCGACGGCTTCGCGATCGCGCGCGACATCCTCGATTCGGGCCGCGCGCTCGAGAAGATGCGCGCGCTGATCGAGGCCCAGGGTGCCAAGCCCTTCGAGCACGAGCGGCCTGGCCTGGGTGCCCTGAGCTTCGAGGTCCGGGCCGAGCAGGCCGGCGTGGTCACCGGCATCGACAATCTGCAGATCGCGCGCATCGCGCGGCTGGCGGGCGCGCCCAAGGTGCGCACCGCCGGGGTCGACCTGGCGCGCAAGCTCGGCGATGCGGTGGCGGCGGGCGATCTGCTGTATCGCGTGCACGCCGGCTTCCAGTCCGACCTCGACTTCGCGCGCCAGGCCAGCGACAAGTCCAGCGGCTACCAGCTCGGGACGCCGGGCCAGCTGCCCCATGTTTTCGTGGAATTCTGATGCTCCTCCATTTCGAAGACGAGGCCTTGATGGCCTCGCGCCTGGCCGCCGAATCCGGCCTGACCCCGGTCGCCATCGTGCGGCACCGCTTCCCGGACGGTGAGCTCAAGCTCAAGCTGCCGCCACAGCTGCCCGAGCGCGTCGTGCTGCTGCGCGGCCTGCAGCAGCCCAACGAGAAGCTGGTCGAGTTGCTGCTGGTGGCGCGCAGCGCACGCGAGCTCGGCGCGCGCCACCTCACCCTGGTCACGCCCTACCTGGCCTATATGCGGCAGGACATGGCGTTCTCGCCCGGCGAGGTGGTCAGCCAGCGCGTGGTAGGCGCCTTCCTGGCCGACCTGTTCGATGCCGTGATCACGGTCGATCCGCACCTGCACCGCATCGCGACCCTGGGCGAGGCGATCCCGATCCCCGATCCGGTCTGGATCAGCGGTGCGCCGGCGCTGGCCGACTGGATCGCCCGCGAGCGCCCGGGCGCGCTGCTGCTCGGTCCCGACGAGGAGGCCGGCCAATGGGTCAGCCAGGCGGCCGCGCGCATCGGCCATGACAGTGCCGTCTGCCGCAAGGTGCGCCATGGCGACCGCGCGGTCGCGGTCGAGCTGCCCGGAGTCGAGCTGCGTGGTCGCGCGGTCGTGATCCTCGACGACATGGCCAGCACCGGCCACACGGTGGCGCAGGCGGCGCGGCTGGCGCTGGCGGCCGGCGCGGCCTCGGTCGATGTCGCGGTCACCCATGCGCTGTTCGCCGCGGGCGCCGAGCAGACGCTGCACGAGGCCGGCGTCGGCGCGGTCTGGAGCACCGACTGCATCCCGCATGCCAGCAATGTGGTGTCGATGGCGCCGCTGCTGGCGCAGGCGCTACGCGCCTTGACGGTCCATGAGCCGGGCGGGCCAGGCGCAGTGGCCGGCTAGAGCAGGCCCAGTTGCACCAGGCGGCCCAGCGCCGCCGCGCTGCCCAGCAGCACCAGCAGGTGAAAGCCGGCCCAGAGCTTGAAGCGGCGCGCGATCCCGGCCGGCTCCAGGTCCGAGATCAGGAACAGCCTGCCGTCGCCGGGCGCCACGACGCGCTGCAGTTCCGCTGCCGCGGCCGTCGCGGCTTCGTCGGCTTGCTGCTGGCGCAGCTCCTGCCTGGCCTGCTGGCGCGCCAGCTCCCATTCCTTCAGGTCGATCTCGCGGTTGCCGTCGAGGTCGAAGCGTGCCAGCAATCCGGCCTGGTCGGCCTTCCATTGTTCCAGCCGTTCGGCCAGTCGCCGCGATTCGCCCATCGGATCTTCCTTCGTGCCATCGAGCGGTCCCAGGGTGCGGAAGTCGCCCAGCACATAGACCGGGTCATGCGGCAGCAACGTCCAGAGCGTGTAGCGCCGCTCGTCCCGCTCGCTGATCTCGCGCCGCTGCACCAGCATCTCGGCGCCTTCCGGGTCGACCAGGCAGCTGCCGCTGCCATCGTCGAGCAGGAAGCTGGCCTGGCTCTGCTCCAGGCTCTCCTGCTGCCACTTGCCTTTCTCGTTGCGCTTCTCGGTCAGCAGGCGCCACCAGAGCACGGGTAGTCCGTTCAGCGGCGACAGCAGGGGCAGTCCGGCCAGCGGCTGGCCCTGGCCGCGCAGTTCGGCATAGCCCTGCGCGGCCGAAGCGATGCGCGCGGTCGGTGTGTCATCGACCAGCCTGGCATGGCGCAGCGAGCGCCAGAAGCCGAACAGTCCGCTGCACAGCAGCAGCGTCAAGGGCGGCCAAGTCGGCCGACCCAGTTCCGGGTGCAGCACCCAGGCCAGCAGCGCGAACTGCAGACCGGGCAGGCTCAGTCCCAGGCGGTCGCGCAGCAGGCGTGGCGGCATCGTGCGCAAGCCGGTTCAGCCCTTGAACAGGGCCTTGAGGTCGACATCGGCCGTCTGCTCCGCCGTGAACTGCAGCAGCGGGCTGGCCTGGAAGCCGAAGCCGCGCGCCAGCAGCAGCTCGGGGAACTGCTCGATGCGGGTGTTGTTGAGGTTGACCGCCTCGTTGTAGAGCTCGCGCCGGTCGGCAATCGCGTTCTCGAGCGTGCTGATGCGCGCCTGCAGCTGCATGAACTGTTCGTTGGCGCGCAGTTCGGGGTAGGCCTCGGCCACCGCGAAGATCTGTCCCAGGCCGCTGCGCAGCAGGCCCTCGGCCGCGCCCAGCGCGGGCAGGTCCTGCCGTTCGCGCGCGGCCGCGACGCTGGCGCGCGCTTCGGTCACCCGCGCCAGTGTGGTCGCCTCGAACTGCTGGTACTGGCGGCAGGTCTCGACCAGCTTGGGCAGTTCCTCGTGACGCTGGCGCAGCAGCACGTCGATGTTCGACCAGGCGCGCGCCACCCCGTGCTTGAGCCCGACCAGGCCGTTGTAGGCGACGACCGCGTAGACCGCGACTGCCGCCAGCAGGCCCAGCGCCAGGGCGGACATGATGTTCATGCGATTTCTCCTTTTGCCAGCTGTAAGCGCCATCATAGGAGCGCAGCGGCCTTGCGCCTAGCCGCATCCTGCCAGGCGCGCCGCAAGGCGCTGTGGCTCAGCCGGACTGCGGCTGGCCCGGCCAGGGCCGCAGCACCGCGCGCACCGGGCTGGCCTCGCAGTCCATCAGCTTGAGCGGCAGCGCGATCAGCTCGTAGTCGCCTTCGTCCACCGCCTCGAGGCAGAGGTTCTCCAGCACGCGCAGGCCATGGCGGCGCAGCGCCTGGTGGCTCTCCAGCAGCACGCTGTCGGCCGGGTCCACGCTGGCGCTGTCGATGCCGATCAGCCGCACCCCGAGCTCGGCCAGCCGCTCGATCGCTTCGGGGGCTATGCCGGCCAGCTCCGGGTCCCAGTGCCGGGGCTGCTGCCGGTAGGTGCGGACCAGGAGGCGCGGCGGAACCGCCTGGCCGGCGGGCAGCGCCGGCGCAATGTCTTGCCATTGCACGCGCGGGCCGCAGCCGATGGCATGGATCACGCGGCAGTGGCCGATGAAGGGTGCCAGCTCCATTTCGCCAGCCGACTGGCCTGCGGCGTCGTAATGCAGCGGCGCATCGGCATGGGCGCCGACATGCGGCGACAGCCTGATCGCGCTCAGGTTGACCGCGCAGTCCGGGCCGATCCGGCTTTGCCAGTCGCGCTGCCAGGGCTGGTCGCCTGGATAGACCGGACTGGACGGGCCGATGGGCGGCGAGATGTCGATCAAGCCGTCCATGGCCGCCGGTCCGGCTCAGGCCTCGATCGCCGGCAGGCCGTGCCGGGAGCGGGCGCGGTTGCAGGCATCGCTGCCTTCCTCGAACTCGCGGCAGGGCGAGGGCCGCCACTCGTAGATGCCGCAGCCGACCTTCTCGCCGAGCTTGCCGGTCAGCGCCGCGCAGCGGATCGGCACATGGTCGGTGCCGCGCATGCGCGCGGTGTTGCCATTGACCTCGACCGTCAGGCCGGCGGGCACCGGTCCGCCCTCGGTGTCGAGTTCGTAGATCGAGAAGTCGACGCGGAAGTTGGCGCAGCAGGCGCCGCAGCTCTGGCAATGCGACATGGTGGGGAAGTTCTGGCGAAGGTCGGGGGGATCAGCGGGATGGCAGCTCAGGCGCGCGGTAGACCAGCACCTTGAGCGCGCGCTCGGGCGCGATGTCGGCAAACGCCGCTGGGTTCGGCAGCCGCTGCTCGAACACCAGCTCCGGTGCGGCCTCGGCCATCTGCTGCTGCAGGAATTCGGGCCCGAGCTCGGGCGCGTTGAGGCAGAGCAGCGCATGGCCGCCCGGAATCAGCAGGTCGGGCAGGCGCCGCATCAACTTGAGGTAGTCCTTGGTCGCGACGAAGCTGCCCTTCTGGTAGCTCGGCGGGTCGACCACCACCAGGCCGTAGGGGCCGCCGCGCGTGATCTTGCCCCAGGTCTTGAAGATGTCGTGCGCCAGGAAGCTGGCCTGGCCCTGCAGGCCGTTGAGCGCATGGTTCTGCTGGCCCAGGCCGATCGCGCCCGCGCTCATGTCGACGTTGACGACCTGGCGCGCGCCGCCCTGCAGCGCCGCGACCGAGAAGGCGCAGCTGTAGGCGAACAGGTTGAGCATCTTCAACCGCGGCTGGCGGGCCGCGTAGTCGCGCACCCAGGCCCTGCCCTCGGCCATGTCGAGGAACAGCCCGTGGTTCTGGCCTCTGAGCAGATGGACCAGGTAGCGCGCGCCCTGTTCGGTCACCACATGCGGCTCGGGCAGGCTGCCGGCCATCAGCCGGGTCTCGGTCCTGCCCTCGAAGCGGCACTGGTAGACCCAGTTGAGCGGCTCGTCCGGGGCGATCTGCTGCCAGCGCGCCGCCAGCGCCTGCCCGACCCGGGCCAGCTCGGCCTCGTCGAGCGGCTGGAAGCTGGTCAGCAGCCAGGCCGGCGGATAGGCGTCGAGTGCCAGGTGCTCGCAGCCCGGATGGAGGCCGCCGCGGCCGTGGAAGATCCGTTGGGCATCGAGCGGCCGTTCGGCACGCGCAATCGCGTCGAGCAGGGCTTGCATCGGCTGCGCGCTCAGGCCAGACGGCCCAGCAGCAGGTACTCCATCAGCGCCTTCTGCACATGCATGCGGTTCTCGGCCTCGTCCCAGACCACGCTCTGCGGGCCGTCGATCACGTCGGCCGTGACTTCCTCGCCGCGGTGCGCCGGCAGGCAATGCATGAACAGCGCGTCGGGCTGGGCCATCGCCATCATCTCGGGCGTCACGCACCAGGCCGCGAAGGCCTTCATGCGCTTCTCGTTCTCGGCCTCCCAGCCCATGCTGGTCCAGACATCGGTCGTGACCAGGTCGGCGCCGCGGCAGGCTTCCATCGGGTCGTCGAACACCTGCCAGAACTCGCCCTGGCCGACACCGGCGACTTGCGGGTCGACCTCGTAGCCGCTCGGCGTGCTGACATGGACCTTGAAGCCCAGCAGCTCGGCCGCCTGCAGCCAGGTGTTGGCCATGTTGTTGCCGTCGCCGACCCAGGCCACGGTCTTGCCGCGCAGCGCTTGCGGATCGATGCTGCCGTCGGCGCGCCGGCCCCGGTATTCGAGCCAGGTGAACAGGTCGGCCAGGATCTGGCAGGGGTGGAACTCGTTGGTCAGGCCGTTGATCACCGGCACCCGCGAGTGCGCCGCGAAGCGCTCGATCTTCTCCTGGCCGAAGGTGCGGATCATCACGATGTCGGTCATGCGGCTGATCACGCGCGCGCTGTCCTCGATCGGCTCCGAGCGGCCCAGCTGGCTGTCGCCGGTGGTCAGGTGCACCACGCTGCCGCCGAGCTGGTACATGCCGGCCTCGAAGCTCACGCGGGTGCGGGTGCTGGCCTTCTCGAAGATCATGGCCAGCGTGCGGTCGGTCAGCGTGTGGTGCTTCTGGTAGGTCTTGAACTTGCGCTTGATCAGCCAGATGCGCTCGAGCAGGTAGGCGTATTCATCGGCGCTGAAGTCCTTGAACTGCAGGTAATGCCGGACCGGCACCGGGGGAGTGATGGACGCGTTCATGGGTCGGGATTCAGGCTTGTTCGGCCAGGAAGGCCTTGATCAGCGGGACCAGCTTGGCGACGATCTCGTCGGCCTCGGCGACGGACAGGATCAGCGGCGGCACCATGCGCACCACGCTGTCGGCGGTCACGCTCAGCAGCAGGCCGGCCTCGGCGCAGCGGTTCACCAGCACGCCACAGGGACGATCGAGCTCGATGCCGATCATCAGGCCCTTGCCGCGCACCTGCTTGACGCCGGCCACGCCCATCAGCTGGGTCAGCAGGGCGGTCTGCAGATGCTGGCCGACCTGGGCCGCGTTCTCGAGCAGGCCTTCTTCCTCCATGATGCGGATCGTCTCGACGCCGGCGCGCACCGCCAGCGGGTTGCCGCCGAAGGTGGTGCCGTGGTTGCCGGGCTGGAAGATGCTGGCGGCCTTGGGGCCGGCGACGACCGCGCCGATCGGCACGCCCGAGCCCAGGCCCTTGGCCAGCGGCATCACGTCGGGCTGGATGCCGGCCCACTGGTGCGCGAACCACTTGCCGGTGCGACCCATGCCGCACTGCACCTCGTCGATCATCAGCAGCCAGTCGTTGGCGTCGCACAGCGCGCGCACCTCGCGCATGTAGTCGGCATCGACCGGATTGACCCCGCCTTCGCCCTGGATCGCCTCGAAGAACACTGCCACCACGTTCGGGTTGCCGGCGGTCGCTTGCCGGATGGCCGCGACATCGTTGAGCGGCACGCGGATGAAGCCCTCGACCAGCGGGCCGAAGCCGGCCTGCACCTTGGGGTTGCCGGTGGCGCTCAGCGTGGCGATCGAGCGGCCGTGGAAGGCCTTCTCGTAGACCACGATCTCGGGCTTGTCGATGCCCTTGTCATGGCCGAACTTGCGCGCCAGCTTCAGCGCAGCCTCGTTGGCCTCCAGGCCGCTGGAGCAGAAGAACACCTTGTCCAGCCCCGAGCGCTCGCACAGCAGGGCGGCCAGCTTCTCGGCATTGGGCGTGTAGTAGTAGTTGCTGGTGTGGATCAGCTGGCCGATCTGCTCCTGCAGCGCGGGAACGAGCTTGGGGTGGGCGTGGCCCAGGGTGTTGACCGCGATGCCGCCCAACGCATCCAGGTATTCCTTGCCGTTGACATCCCAGACCCGGCAGCCGCGGCCGTGCGACAGCGCGATCGGCAGGCGGCCGTAGGTGTTCATGACATGCGGTTCGACCGGAGCAGCGTTGGACATGGCGAGCTTTCCAAAAAACGTGAAAAAACGGTAAGTCGGTGGTGGGCCGGACCCGGGCCGTGACCGGATCGCGTCTATTGGCATTTTAGGTCCAGTCCTGGACGCTCTTTTGACGCAGGAATGGCCGCATGCTCATATCATGACGGCATAGGTGATATCAGCTACCGCAAGTCTTATATAAGATAGAATTTTGCCGTCAGCAAGCGCAGGTGCCGGAAGATCCCGGATGCGCAGCTTTCGTTCCTACCCGAGGACTCATCCCGATGCTTTCCCCCTCCGCCAAAGAAGTCTTCATCCAGGGTATCACCCATAGCGGCCGGACCTTCCGGCCCAGCGACTGGGCGGAGCGGCTGGCGGGCGTGATGAGCCAGTTCAGGCCGGGCGGCAATCTGCCGGGTGCCCACCTGAGCTACTCGCCCTGGTGCATCCCGAAGGTCATCAACGGCGTCAAGTGCGTGGTCGTGCATACCGACCTGCGCGACTTCGACCTGATGGCCTGGAACTTCGTGCTGGGCTTCGCGCGCGACAACGACCTGCAGGTGGTCGAGGCCTGCCTGCTGCCCGAAGTCGCCAAGCCCTGAACCCTTCGCTCCGGCCGGCGCACCCCGGCCAAGAAAAAGCCGCACCCGGAAACGGGTGCGGCTTTTTCCGCTGTGGGGCCTGTGGACTCAGCGGCCCTTGCCCTGCAGCAGCGCCTTGATCTCGCCGACGATGCCGCGGCGAAACGCGAGCACGCAGACCACGAACATGGCGCCCATGATGACCGTGACCCAGGAGCCGACCTTGTCGGCCAGCTGGTTCTCGAGACCGATGATGGTGATGGCGCCGACCACCGGACCGAGCAGGGTGCCGAGCCCGCCGAGCAGCGTCATCAGCACCACCTGGCCCGAGGTATGCCAGTGCACGTCGCCAAGCGAGGCCAGCTGGAACACCAGCGACTTGGTCGAGCCGGCCAGGCCGGTCAGCGCGGCCGACAGCACGAAGGCGATCAGCTTGAAGCGTGCCACGTCGTAGCCGAGCGAGGTCGCGCGCGCCTCGTTGTCGCGGATCGCCTTCAGGATCTGGCCGAACGGCGAGTGGATGGTGCGGTGCACCAGCGCAAAGCCGAGCAGGAACACCGCCAGCACGAAGTAGTACATCGCGAGGTTGTCGGACAGGTCGACCAGGCCGAACAGCTGGCCGCGCGGGATGCCCTGCATGCCGTCCTCGCCGCCCGTGAAGCCCATCTGCAGCGCCAGGAAGTACACGATCTGGGCCAGGCCCAGCGTGATCATCGCGAAGTAGATGCCGGCGCGGCGGATCGCGACCAGGCCGAACACGGCGCCGAGCAGGCCGCCGAACAGCGTGCCGGCCAGCAGGCCGATCTCGGGCGAGCTTCCGAGGTCGCGGCACAGGTAGCCGGTGATGTAGGCCGAGCCACCGAAGAAGGCCGCATGGCCGAAGGACAGCAGGCCGGAAAAGCCCAGCATCAGGTTGAAGGCACAGGCGAACAGTGCGAAGCACAGCAGCTTCATCAGCAGGGTCGGATAGACCAGGAAGGGCGCGATCACGCCGACCAGGATCAGGCCGCCGAACAGCAGCGCGGTCTGGCTGCTGGAGTAGGAGTTGTTACGGGTTGTCATCGGGATTCCTCAGGCCTGCTTGCCGAACAAGCCGGCGGGTTTGACCAGCAGCACCAGCACCATGATCAGGAAGATCACCACCGCCGAGGCTTCCGGGTAGAACACCTTGGTCAGGCCCTCGATCACGCCCAGGCCCAGGCCGGTCACGATCGAGCCCAGGATGGACCCCATGCCGCCGATCACCACGACGGCGAAGACCACGATGATCAGGTTCGAGCCCATGACCGGATTGACCTGCATGATCGGCGCGGCCAGCACGCCGGCAAAGGCGGCCAGCGCGGCGCCGGTGGCATAGGTCGCGGTCACCAGCACCGGCACGTTGATGCCGAGCGCCTGCACCAGGTCGGGACGCTGGGTCGCGGCGCGCAGGGTGGCGCCCAGGCTGGTGCGCTCGATCACATACCAGGCTGCCAGGCAGACCGCGAGAGCCGCGACCACCACCCAGCCGCGGTAGATCGGCAGGTACATGAAGCCCAGGTGCACGCCGCCCTGCAGCAGTTCCGGCGCCTCGTAGGACTCGCCCGAGACACCGAAGAAGTTCTTGAACAGGCCCTCGGCCATCAGCGCCAGGCCGAAGGTCAGCAGCAGGCCGTACAGGTGGTCGAGCTTGTAGAGATGCTTGAGCATGGTGCGCTCGATCACCACCGCCAGCGCGCCGACCAGCAGCGGCGACAGGATCAGCGCCAGCCAGTAGTTGATGCCCAGGTAGTTCAGTCCGAGCCAGGCGCCGAAGGCACCGAGCATGTACTGGGCGCCATGGGCGAAGTTGATGATGTTGAGCAGGCCGAAGATGATGGCCAGTCCCAGGCTCAGCACGGCATAGAAGGAGCCGTTGATCAGGCCCAGCAGCAGTTGGCCGAAAAAGGCCTGCGACGGGATGCCGAAGATTTCCATGGCTTGTGACCTTGAAGCGGGTGGGGCAGGAGCGCCGGGTCGAGCGGACCCGGCGCGGGTCGGGCACAGGCCTTATTTCTTGATCAGCGCGCAGCGCGAGGCCGACAGCGGCTGGAAGGCCTCGGCCGCCGGAATGGTCGCCTTGACATGGTAGTAATCCCAAGGCGTCTTCGACTCGGACGGCTTCTTGACCTGCAGCAGGTACATGTCGTGCACCATGCGGCCGTCATCGCGGATCTTGCCGTTCTTGGCGAAGAAGTCGTTGACCGGCGTCTTCTTCATCTGCGCCATCACCTTGGCGGTGTCGTCGCTGTTGATGGCCTTGACCGCCTTCAGGTAATGCATGGTCGAGGAGTACTGGCCCGCCTGCACCATGGTCGGCATGCGCTTGTGCAGGTCGAAGAAGCGCTTGGACCAGGCGCGGGTCTCGTTGTTGAGATCCCAGTAGAAGCCTTCGGTCAGGTACATGTTCTGGGTGTTCTTCAGGCCCAGCGAATGCACGTCGGTGATGAAGACCAGCAGGCCGGCGAGCGACTGCTTGGGCGTGATGCCGAACTCGGCCGCCTGCTTGATCGCGTTGACGGTGTCGCCGCCGGCGTTGGCCAGGCCGATCACCTGGGCGCCCGAGGACTGGGCCTTGAGCAGGTAGGACGAGAAGTCGTTGCCCGGGAAGGGATGGCGCACCGATCCCACCACCTCGCCGCCATTGGCCTTGACCACGTCGGAGGCATCCTTCTCGAGCGCATGGCCGAAGGCGTAGTCCGCTGTCAGGAAGAACCATTTCTTGCCGCCGGCCTGGGTCACCGCCTTCGCGGTGCCGTTGGCCAGCGCGTAGGTGTCGTAGGTCCAGTGCACCGAGACATCGTTGCAGTTCTCGTTGGTGATCGCGGTCGAGCCCGGGCCCGACATCAGCACGATCTTGTTCTTGTCCTTGGCGATCTTCTGCACCGCCAGCGCGACCGAGGTCGTCACCAGCTCGCTGGCCGCGTCGACCTTGTCCTTCTCGAACCATTCGCGCGCCTTGTTGGCCGCGATGTCGCCCTTGTTCTGGTGGTCGGCCGAGACCAGCTCGACCTTGAAGCCCGGCTTCTCGGCCGCGACGAAGTCGTCGATCGCCATCTTGGTCGCCAGCACGGCGCCCTTGCCCGCCAGGTCGGAATAGGTGCCGGACAGGTCGGTCAGCACGCCGATCTTGACCACGCCGTCGGACACCTGGGCCTGTGCCGTGCCGACGATCAATGCCGAGAGGGCGGCGGCTTGGGCGATATGTTTGAGTTTCATGCTTGTCTCCGGGTCGTTATGGGAATGGGTCGGGCGTCAGACGCCCAGCATCTGATGGAGTTCGTCGGTGCGCGCCGCGAGCTCCTCCTTGGGCACGGTCATCACCACATGGCCATGCTCGAGCACGTAATGCCGGTCGGCCAGCGGCGCGGCAAAGCGGAAGTTCTGCTCGACCAGCACGATGGTGTAGCCGCGCGTCTTGAGCAGCCGGATCACCTCGCCGAGCTTCTTGACGATCACCGGCGCCAGGCCCTCGGTGATCTCGTCGAGCAGCAGCACCTTGGCGCCGGTGCGCAGGATGCGCGCCATCGCCAGCATCTGCTGCTCGCCGCCCGACAGCCTGGTGCCCGGGCTGTTGCGCCGTTCCTTGAGGTTGGGGAACAGCTCGTAGATCTCGTCGAGCGTCATGCCGCCGCTGGCCACCACGGGGGGCAGCAGCAGGTTTTCCTCGGTGCTGAGGCCGGCAAAGATGCCGCGCTCCTCCGGGCAGTAGCCCAGCCCCAGGCGCGCGATCCGGTGCGGCGCCATCTGGTTGATCTCGGTGCCGTTGAACATGACCGAGCCGCTGCGCCGGCCGACCAGGCCGAGCATGGCCTTGAGCGTGGTCGAGCGCCCCGAGCCGTTGCGCCCGAGCAGGGTGACGAGCTCGCCGCGGTTGACATGCAGGTCGATGCCGTGAAGGATGTGCGACTCGCCATAGAAGGCATGCAGCCCGGTCACGCGCAGCATCTCGCTGTTGGGGGTGAAGGCGCTGCTCATGCGTCGACTCCTACGTAGGCTTCCAGCACGCGCGGGTCCTTCGAGACCGTGGCGTAATCGCCCTCGGCCAGCACGGCTCCGCGCTGCAGCACGGTGATGCGGTCGCACAGGGTCTCGACCACCGACAGGTTGTGTTCCACCATCAGGATGGTCCGGTTGGCCGAGATCTTCTGGATCAGCTCGACCACGCGGCCGACATCCTCGTGGCCCATGCCCTGGGTCGGCTCGTCGAGCAGCATCAGTTCGGGGTCGAGCGCCAGCGTGGTGGCGATCTCGAGCGCGCGCTTGCGGCCGTAGGGCATCTCCACCGTCACGGTATCGGCGAAGCTGCCGAGGTCCACCGCCTCGAGCAGCTCCATCGCGCGCCCGTTGAGCGCGTCGAGCCGCTTCTGCGAGGACCAGAAGTTGAACGAGTCCGAGCGCTTGCGCTGCAGCCCTACCCGCACGTTCTCGAGCGCCGTCAGGTGGGCAAAGGTGGCCGAGATTTGGAACGAGCGGATCATGCCGCGCCGCGCCACCTGGACCTGGCTCTCGCGCGTGATGTCGACGCCCTTGAAATGGATCTGGCCGCTGCTGGCCTGGTGCACCTTGGTCAGCAGGTTGAACACCGTGGTCTTGCCGGCGCCGTTGGGGCCGATCAGCGCATGGATGCTGCCGCGCTCGACCTCGAGGTTGACGTCTGAGACCGCCTTGAAGCCCAGGAACTCCTTGGTCAGGCCCCGGGTCTGCAGAATGATGTCTTTGTTCATGGGTCCTTCCGCGCGGGGCGTCATTCGATCGCGCTGGCCG
>NZ_PVLQ01000072.1 GCF_002980595.1 Malikia granosa | reverse complement strand
CAACACCGATCTGCTGTGGACCAATGCCAACGGGGCCGCTGCGGTCTGGCTGATGGAGGGCGCGAGTCCGATAGGGGTCAATACCCACGGTCCCTACGATGGGTGGACGCTGATCTGAGTTCAGGCCCGTTCCGGGTCGGCTCGAGGCTGGTCAGGCTGATCTGTATGGCCAGCCTTTGTTCGAGGGTTGCCCGGGCGCCTGCATGTCGCTGACCCACTGATTCCGGCGGATCCGTCCGGCATCGGCCCCGCTGGCGACGCGGAGACGCGCGATCCGGGATAATTTGCCCATGATCGCGCAACGCACCCTCAAGACCCTGACCAAGGCCGTCGGCGTCGGCCTGCACAGCGGCCAGCGCGTCGAGCTGACGCTGCGCCCGGCGCCGCCCGACAGCGGCATCGTTTTTCGCCGCGTCGACCTGGCCGAACCGGTCGAGATCCCGGTCACGGCGAGCTCGGTGACCGACACCCGGCTGGCCTCGACGATCTCGCACGGCAAGGCCAAGGTGCACACCATCGAGCACATCATGAGCGCCTGCGCCGGCCTCGGGATCGACAACCTCGTGATCGACATCACGGCCGAGGAAGTGCCGATCCTCGACGGCTCGGCCGCCTCCTTCGTCTACCTGCTGCAGAGCGCGGGCAGCGTGGCGCAGGACGCGCCGCGCCGCTTCATCCGCGTGCTCAAGACCGTCGAGGTGCGCGAGGGCGAGGGCCGCAGCCTCAAGTGGGCCCGGCTCGATCCTTACCACGGCTTCAAGCTCAGCTTCCAGATCGAGTTCGATCATCCGGCCGTCAGCGCGACCGGGCAGGCGGTCGAGTTCGACCTCGGCAGCGGTCAGTATTCGCGCGAGATCGCGCGCGCGCGCACCTTCGGCTTCACGCGCGACGTCGAGATGATGCGCTCGCACGGCCTGGCGCTCGGTGGCGGGCTCGACAACGCGATCGTGCTCGACGACTACAAGGTGCTCAACGCCGACGGGCTGCGCTACCAGGACGAGTTCGCCAAGCACAAGATCCTCGACGCGATGGGCGATCTCTACATCGTCGGCAAGCCGCTGCTGGCGGCCTACAGCGCCTACCGCAGCGGCCACGCGATGAACAACCAGCTGCTGCGCGCGCTGCTGGCCCAGCCCGACAGCTACGAGATCGTCAGCTTCGACAAGGACAGCCAGGCGCCCAGGGGCTTCGCCCAGCTTGCCATGTCCTGGTAGGCCGTTGCCCGCCACCCGCATCGGCTTGTAGCGTCACGGGGGTGCATTGATGTCATCCTGACAGCAGGGCAGGCCAAGCCTGCTAAAATGTAAACGTTTGTCACAGAATGGGGCTGTTTTCCCGGAAGCAGCCCCATAGCTTTGTTGAAAACAGCCGCTCGGACGGTGTGCAAGCAGGCTTGCCTATCGGATTGCTGGCGCTTCGCCGACATTCGGTATGAGTCAGGCGATGGTCTCTGTGTCGATTGCTGGGTCAAAATGGATCGAATCTTGAGTTTCCTCTCGAAGGCTGGGTCGGGCCCCTGTTTGCTGCTTGCCATGCTTGCGGCGACCAGCTCCTCGCTCGTCACGGCGCAAGAGCTGCCTGAAGTCCAGAAACTGGTCGAACGCGGCGAGCTCAAGCAGGCCTTGGCCAAGGTCAACCAGCATCTGACGGCTCGTCCGAACAGCATCGATGCGCGCTTCCTGAAGGGTGTCATCCTGGCCGAGAGCAATGATCCCGCGCAAGCGATTGCGATCTTCGCGCAGTTGACCCAGGATGCGCCCCAATTGCTCGAGGCCTACAACAACCTGGGCGCGCTGTATGCGCGCCAGCAGGATTACGACAAGGCCCGCGTCACGCTGGAAGCCGCGCTCAAGCTCGATCCGGCCCTGTCTGCCGTGACGGGTAACTTGCGCCACACCTATGGCAGCTTGGCCAAGCAGGCTTACGACAAGGCCTTGGGCCATGAGTCCGGCCCGGCTCCCCAAGCCAGCAAGAATCTGGTGCTGCTGAACAAGCTGCGCGCACCGACTGGAGCACCGGGCAAGGCGCTCGAGACCGGCATCGGCAAGCCGGTCGCCGTTGCCGCATTGCCGGCCATGTCGACCACTGCATCGCTTGCCGTCCCGCAACCCTTCTCTCCAGTGGCTGTCACTGCCGAGACCCCATCGACCCCGGCGGCCAGTGAAAGCAAATCCGGCACGACTCCACCGTCGCCCCATGCTGATGTCAGGCGGGCCGTCGACAACTGGTCGCAAGCCTGGATGCGCAAGGACATGAAGGCCTATCTGGCGGCCTACGCACCTGATTTCAGCGTGCCGCGCGGTCAGAGCCGCAAGGACTGGGAGCGCGAACGGACCCAGCGCATCCTCGGCAAGCGGGATCGGATCCAGATCGAGATAGAAAAGCCCGAGGTGCTCGTTCAGGACGGCGTCGCCAAGGTGAAATTCCTGCAGCATTACCAGGCCGGCAGTTTCAAGAATTCGACCGTGAAGCTGCTGACCCTGGCCAGCTACGGCGGCAAATGGCGCATCAAGTCGGAGAAATAGCCCATGGTGTTGCGCACCTTTGCCGTCATTGCCACCCTGCTGCTGTTCAATACCCACGGGCTCGGCATGCTGTCGCTGGAAAACAAGCTCTTTGGTGCGCCGCAGGATGGCGCGCTGGCAGCCGGCTCTGCCCCGGTTGCAGGGCCGGACGCGGGAGCGATCCAGCCGCCGCCCGACAGCGTGGACGGCCCTGCTCAAGCGCATCTTCGACCGGATCGAGACGCAGCAGCTCGATGTCGCGCTCGAACTGGTCGAACAGCTGGTGCAGCGCTTTCCCAATTACCGCCTCGGGCATCTGATCAAGGGTGATCTGTTGCTGGCCCAGATCCAGCCGGTCGCCAGTTTCGGCGCGCTTGCTCCGGCCGATCGGACATCGGCCTTGCAGGCCGAGGCCCTGGTCCGGCTCAACAGTTACCGGGAACGGCCGCCGGCGGGGCATGTGCCGCGCCACCTGATCAAGATGGCGCCCGAGCAAAGCCACGCAGTGGTCGTCGACGCGGGTCGCTCGCGGCTCTACCTGTTCCGCAACGACGGGGGCTTTCCTCGCCTGGTGGCCGATTACTACGTGACTCAGGGCGAGCTGGGTACCGACAAGTTCAGGGAAGGCGACAAGAAGACCCCGCTGGGCGTTTATCGGGTAACCCGTACCGTACCCAAGGACCAGCTGATCGACCTTTACGGCTCGGCCGCCTTCACGCTCAACTATCCCAATACCTGGGACCGCCAGCGCGGACGTGGCGGCAGCGGCATCTGGCTTCATGGCACCCAGTCCGATACCTTCGCCCGACCGCCACTGGCTTCCAAGGGCTGCATCGTGCTGACGAATCCCGACATCGATGCCGTGTCGGCCTATCTGCAGGATGGCGTGACGCCCGTCATCATCAGCGACCAGGTCGAGTGGATTTCACAATCGCAATGGCAGCGCGAGCGCGATGCCCTGGCTGGTCTGCTTGATGCCTGGCGCGCCGACGAAAAGAACGCCGACCTCGAGATCGATGCCGACAAGCTGTCGATCTTCCGCAATCCTGGCCAGGACGATCTGCTGGTGGTGAATTTCGAGCAGCAAGGTCGCAGCAGGGCTGGTGCCAGCAGCCAGAAAAAGGTCCAGTACTGGAGGCGCGAGGCCGGCAGCTGGAAGATCGTCCACGAGGGCCAGGCCTGAAGCCCCGTCCGCTTCAGTAGATGCGCCCGTCCTTGTAGGCCGCGTGGGTGCGCGCCTGCAGCTTGCCGACCTGGCGGATCGCACTGGTGGTGCGCGCCACCTGCGCATGGGTGATGCACAGGCCCAGCGCGTCGGCGGCATCCTTGCCCGGCAGGCCGGGCAGCTCGAGCAGGCGCCGCACCATCTCCTGCACCTGTTCCTTGGCCGCCTTGCCGTGGCCGGTCACGGCTTTCTTGAGTTGCAGCGCGGTGTACTCGGCCACCGGCAGGCCGTTGGCGACCAGCGCGGTCAGGCAGCAGCCGCGTGCCTGGCCCAGGATCAGCGTCGCCTGCGGGTTGACGTTGACGAACACGATCTCGCACACCGCCACCGTCGGCTGGTAGCGCTGCACCACCTCGCTGATGCCGTCGAAGATGACCTTGAGCCGCTCGGGCAGCAGCGCGCCCTCGGCCGGGCTGGTCCGGATGGTGCCGCTGGCCACATAGTCCATGTGCGGACCTTCGACGTCGATCACGCCAAAGCCGGTGGCCTGCAGGCCGGGGTCGATTCCTAGGATTCTCATGCGCCTATTGTCGGGCCTGGTCAGGGCTGGTCGGCGCTGCCGGCCGGCGCGGATCAGGGCGGGGCGACCGCGCCCATGCGCGCGAGTATGGTCGAGGCGCGCCCGGTCAGATAGGGCGAATTGGGCCGCTTCTCGTAGCGCCGGGGCGCCGGCAGCATGACCGCGAGCCTGGCTGCCTCCCAGCCATTGAGCTGGCTGGCCGGCTTGTTGAAGTAGCGCCGCGCGGCAGCCTCGGCGCCGAACACGCCTTCGCCCCACTCGACGCTGTTGAGGTAGATCTCGAGTATGCGGCGCTTGTCGAGGCAGGCCTCGAGCGCCAGCGTCAGCACCAGCTCCTGGCCCTTGCGCAGCAGGCTGCGCTCGCCCGACAGCAGCAGGTTCTTGGCCAGCTGCTGGGTGATGGTCGAGCCTCCGACCACCTTGGCTGGCTTGACCTTGGCCGGATCGGCGGCCTGCGCCGCCCGGCGTTCGGCCTGCTGTGCCAGCTTCTCGTTCCTGAGCCAGGCCGATTCGAGCGCGTCCCAGTCCACCCCCTCGTGCGCGGTGAAGCCGCCGTCCTCGGAGGCGATCACCGCTCGCTTGAGCTGGGGCGAGATCTGCTCGTAGCTGCGCCATTGCTGCGACCAGCGCCACTGGGCCGAGCTTGCGAGCCGCCAGGCCTCCGAGCGCTGGAAGGCCGTGCTCTGCGGGTCGACCAGCGCCATCAACGCGATGCGGCCGACGAAGAACAGCTGCAGCGCGACGAAGGCCGCGAACAGCCAGAACAGCCAGCGCCGCAGCAGAGCCATCGCCAGGCCTTACTGCGCGCCCGCCTCGGGCGCAGCGGCCGGCGCAGCGCCAGCCGCCTCTTCCTCGCCCAGGTCCATCTGGATCGCGATCGGCGCGGCGAGCTCGGCGTCCTCCTCGGCTTCCTCGGCCATGGCTTCTTCCGACAGCGCCGGCGCTTCGAGCCGCTCGATCACGGTGCCGCCGACCTCGAGCGAGATGTCGTCGATCCGGCCCAGGCGCACCCGCACCTGGGCACCGCGCGGCAGGCCCTCGGCGCCCAGCACGCTCAGCACCAGCGGCAGCTCGTCGGCGCGCACCAGACCGTCCTTGATCACGCTCGCGGTCAGCTCGGTGATGCCGTGCTGCTGCAGGTAATGCAGGGTCCAGTAGCGTTCCATGCCGTTCTGGAACTGGTTGTAGGCGCCGTAGGCGGCGTCGAAGGCGCTGATGACCGCGAACAGCTGCGCATCCTTGGGGCGGAACGGTGCTGCCAGCGCGGCGGTCTTGCCGTGGCGCACGCAGGCGATGATCTGCCACTGGTTGACCAGGTCGGTGTAGCGGCGCAGCGGTGAGGTGCTCCAGGCATAGGCCGGCACGCCGATGCCGGCGTGCGGCAGCGCCTTCGCGCCCATGCGCACCTTGACGCCTGGCGCCAGGCTGGCCTGGCTGCGGTAGATGCCCGGCACGCCACATTCGGCCAGCCACATGCCCCAGTGGCTGTTGGCCAGGATCATGGCCTCGGCCACCATCAGGTCGAGCGGCGCGCCGCGCGAGCGAGTGCCGATGAGGACGGTCTCGTCGCCATGCGGCTCGTCGCCTGCCACGTCCTCGAGCTTGAAGGTGTAGTCGGGGCGGGTGAAGTTCTCGGGCTTGCCGCGCACGACTTCGCGCCGCGCCTTGCAGACCTTGGCCAGGCGGAACAGCAGCGACAGTTCCGGGCGCAGCGCGGCGATCTCGTCCGACAGCTCGGCGCCGGCCGGCGCGGCCGGGTTGTCCAGCCAGTCGGCGGTGATGGCGCGGTCGAGCTGGTCATGGCGCAGGTTGTGTGCGATCGGCACCAGCTCGAGCCGGGTCTCGCTGGCCTGCACGGTCAGCTCGGCCTCGTCCAGCGTCAGGTACAGCGACAGCGCGGGTCGGTTGCCGCCGGACTCGAGCGTGTAGGTCTGCACCACCGCATCGGGCAGCATGGTGATCTTGTGCCCCGGCATGTAGACGGTGGACAGGCGGTGGCGCGCCACCTTGTCGATCGCGTCGTCGGGCTGGATCGCCAGGCCCGGCGCCGCGATGTGGATGCCTATGGTCACGGTTCCGCTGCCCAGGCCCTGCACCGACAGCGCATCGTCGATCTCGGTCGTGCTCGAGTCGTCGATCGAGAAGGCCTGCACCGGGGCCAGCGGCAGCTGGTCGCCGATCGGCGCCGCCTGCAGCGCCGGGAAGCCCGTGCCCTTGGGGAAATGCTCGAACAGGAAACGCTGCCAGTGGAACTGGTAGGCGTTCTGGATCGCACCGGCGTTCTGCAGCAGCGTCAGCGGCGGCAGATGGGTCTGGTGTGCGGCGTGCGCGACCGCCTTGTACTCGGGCGCGTTCTTGTCGGGCTTGAACAGGATCTTGTAGAGCTGGTCGCGCACCGGCTGCGGGCATTTGCCCTCGACCAGCTCGGCGGTCCAGGCCTCGATCTGGGCCTGCACCGCCTTCTTCTTCTCGATCGCGGCCAGCGCCTGCTGCAGCACCTCGGCCGCCGCCTTCTTGTAGCGGCCCTTGCCGGCGCGGCGGAAGTAGTGCGGCGCCTCGCTCAGGCGCAGCAGGGCGGCGACCTGCTGCTCGGTCGTCGGCGGGTCCTGGAAATAGTCGGCCGCCAGGTCGGCGAAGCCGAACTCCTGCTCGGACGCGAACTCCCAGGCCAGGTCGAGCTCGATCTGCTCGGCCAGCGCCTGGGCGCTGGCCATCAGCGCGGCGGGGGCGGGCTTCTCGAACTTGAGCAGCAGGTTGGCGGACTTGACCTTGACGCGCTTGCCGCTGTCGAGCTCGATCTGCAGCGAGCTTTCGGCCTCGGACATCACGCGGCCGGTCATGAACTTGCCGGCTTCATCGAACAATGCAAACAATGTGGGGGCTTTCGGTGGGTATCGGGTGGCAGCGCCCGTGGCGCCGACGGTGCCCCGAGTTTACCGGTGCTGCCTGAGCCAGGGCTTGCTGGCGCGACTCAGCGGTAGCCGTCCGGGTTGCCGCTCTGCCAGCGCCAGGTGTCAAGCATCATCCGGTCCAGGCCTCGGCTGGCTTGCCAGCCCAGTTCGGCCTGCGCCTTGCTCGCGTCGGCCCAGTATTCGGCCAGGTCGCCCGGGCGGCGCGGCGCGATGCGGTAGGGCACCGCCCGTCCCGAGGCCTGCTCGAAGGCGCGCACGATGTCGAGCACGCTGTAGCCGATGCCGGTGCCCAGGTTCCAGGTGCGCAGACCGGCCTGGGTTTCCAGCGCCTGCAGTGCCTTCAGGTGGCCGTCGGCCAGGTCGACCACATGGATGTAGTCGCGCCGGCCGGTGCCGTCCGGGGTCGGGTAGTCGTCGCCGAAGACGGCGAGCTCCTTGAGCTTGCCGACCGCGACCTGGCTGACATAGGGCAGCAGGTTGTTCGGGATGCCGTTCGGGTCTTCGCCGATCAGGCCGCTCTCGTGCGCGCCGACCGGGTTGAAGTAGCGCAGCACCGCGATCGCCCAGCGCGGATCGGAGCGCTGCAGGTCCTGCAGCAGCTGCTCGACCATCAGCTTGGATTTGCCGTAGGGGCTGGTCGGCTCCCCCGTCGGCTGGTCCTCGCGGTAGGGGACCGGGTTGTGTTCGCCATACACCGTGGCCGAGCTGCTGAACACCAGCCGGAACACGCCGGCCGCAGCCATCGCCTGGCACAGGGTCACGGTGCCGGCCACATTGTTCTCGTAGTAGGCCAGCGGCTCGCGCACGCTCTCGCCGACGGCCTTGAGGCCAGCGAAATGCAGCACGGCGCCGATCTCGTGGCGCCTGAGCACCGCCTCGACGAAGGGCCGGTCGCGCACGTCGCCGCGCTCGCAGGTCGCCGGCTGGCCGGTGATGCGCTCGAGCCGCTTCAGCACCTCCGGGTGGCTGTTGGCGAAGTTGTCCAGGATCACGGGTTGATAGCCCGCCTCGAGCAGCGCCACGTAGTTGTGGCTGCCGATGTAGCCGGCGCCGCCGGTCAAGAGAATATTCATGGGGTTCAGGCTCTACCGTAACGGTCTTCCAGGCGGACGATGTCGTCCTCGCCCAGGTAGCTGCCGACCTGGACCTCGATCAGCTCGAGCGGGATCTTGCCCGGGTTCTCGAGCGCGTGCACCGCGCCCACCGGCAGGTAGATCGACTGGTTCTCGGTCAGCAGGTGATCCTGGCCCTCGAGCGTGACGCGCGCGGTGCCGCTGACCACGATCCAGTGCTCGGCGCGGTGGTGGTGCATCTGCACCGACAGCTTCTGGCCCGGCTTGACCGTGATGCGCTTGACCTGGTAGCGCGGCCCGCTGTCGATGCTGTCGTAATGGCCCCAGGGCCGGTAGACCTCGCGGTGGATCTGGTGCTCGTTGCGGCCACTGGCCTTGAGCTGGGCCACGATCTGCTTGACCTCGCTGGCGCGCTCGCGCGGCGCCACCATCACCGCGTCCTTGGTTTGTACCACCACATGGTCGTTCAGTCCGACGGTGGCGACCAGCGCGTTTTCGGCGAAGACCAGGTTGTTGTGGCTGTCATGCGCCAGCACGTCGCCGCGGTGCACATTGCCGTCGTCATCCCGCGGCAGTACTTCCCACAGTGCGGCAAAGGCGCCGACATCGCTCCAGCCGGCATCCATCGGCACCACCACGGCGGCGTCGGTCGGCTCCATCACCGCGTAGTCGATCGATTCGTCGGGGCAGGCCCGGAAGGCGGCCGCATCGACGCGCACGAAGTCGAGATCGGGCTGGGGCTGGGCCATGGCCGCCCGGCAGGCGGCCAGGATGTCGGGGCGGTGGCGCTCCAGCTCCTGCAAGTAACGGCTGGCCTTGAACAGGAACATGCCGCTGTTCCAGTCGTAGTCGCCGCTGGCGACATAGGCCTGGGCGACTTCGAACGCCGGCTTCTCGACGAAGCGCTCGACCGCCCAGGCGCCAGCGGCCACCGCCGCACCGCGCTTGATGTAGCCGTAGCCGGTTTCTGGCTGGCGCGCGACGATGCCGAAGGTGACCAGCGATCCGGCCTCGGCCAGCGGCAGGGCGGTGCGCACCGCGGCCTGGAAGGCCGGGGTGTCCTGGATCACATGGTCGGCCGCCAGTACCAGCAGCAGCGGGTCAGCCCCTGCGGCGGTGGCGTGCAGCGCGGCCAGCGCAATCGCTGGCGCGGTGTTGCGGCCGGCCGGCTCGAGCAGGATGTTGCGCGCAAGCGCCGCGACCTGGCGCAGTTGCTCGGCGACCAGGAAGCGGTGCGCCTCGTTGCAGATCACCAGCGGCTGCGTGCCGGTCAGGCCGTCGAGCCGGGCGATGGTGGCCTGCAGCATCGACTGCTGGCCGTCGAGCGCCAGGAATTGCTTGGGGAACAGCTCGCGCGACAGCGGCCAGAGCCGGGTGCCGGAACCGCCGGCCATGATCACGGGAAGCAGCAGAGGGTTGTTCATCGGTGTGCGGCAGTCGGGTTCAGTGCTGGAGTCTTACTCGTACAGGTCGGCCTGGGCCAGCGTCTTGGCCGCCGCATCCTTGGTCGCCAGCTGCGGCTCGAAGTCGATCGGCCAGTTGATGCCGACCGCCGGGTCGTTCCAGAGCAGGCTGCGCTCGTGCTCGGCGTACCAGTAGTCGGTGGTCTTGTAGAGGAATTCGGCTGATTCGCTCAGCACCACGAAGCCATGGGCAAAGCCCGGTGGCACCCAGAGCTGCTTGTGGTTGTCGGCGCTCAGGTGCACGCCCTGCCACTGGCCGAAGGTGGATGAGCTGCGGCGCAGGTCGACGGTCACGTCGAACACCTCGCCCTGCACCACGCGCACCAGCTTGCCCTGGGCATGCTCGATCTGGTAGTGCAGGCCGCGCAGCACGCCGCGCGCCGACTTGCTGTGGTTGTCCTGCACGAACTCGACCTGCAGCCCGGTGGCCTGGGCGAAGTCGCGCGCGTTGAAGCTCTCGTAGAAGAAGCCGCGGGCATCGCCAAAGACCCTGGGTTCGAGCACCAGGACTTCGGGAATGGCGGTAGGCGTGACGGTGAATGGCATGGCGTAGGACGGTAGACGGTTTACTTGAGCAGGCTCAGCAGGTACTGGCCGTAGCCATTCTTCTTCAGCGGTTCGGCCAGTTGCTGCAGCTTGGCGGCGTCAATCCAGCCCTGGCGGAAGGCGATTTCCTCCGGGCAGGACACCTGCAGGCCCTGGCGCTTTTGCAGCGTGGCGATGAAGCTGGCCGCCTCGAGCAGGCTGTCGTGGGTGCCGGTGTCGAGCCAGGCGTAGCCGCGGCCCATGATCTCGACGTTGAGCTGGCCCAGCTCGAGGTAGCGCTTGTTGACGTCGGTGATCTCGAGCTCGCCGCGCGCCGACGGCTTGATGTCGGCCGCGATGTCGCAGACCTGGCTGTCGTAGAAGTAGAGTCCCGTGACCGCGTAGTTGCTCTTGGGCACCTGGGGCTTTTCCTCGATGCTGAGGGCGCGGAACTCCTGGTCGAACTCGACCACGCCATAGCGCTCGGGGTCGTGCACATGGTAGGCAAACACGCTGGCGCCTTCGGTGCGCGCATCGGCGCTGTACAACTGCTTGGCCAGGTCATGGCCGTAGAAGATGTTGTCGCCCAGCACCAGCGCGCTCGGGCGGTTGTCGACGAAGTCCTTGCCGATGATGAAGGCCTGGGCCAGGCCGTCCGGACTCGGCTGGACCGCGTACTGGATGTTCATGCCCCATCGGCTGCCGTCGCCCAGCAGGTCGGCAAAGCGCGGCGTGTCCTGCGGCGTGCTGATCAGCAGCACGTCGCGAATGCCGCTGAGCATCAGCGTGCTCAGCGGGTAATAGACCATGGGCTTGTCGTAGACCGGCATCAGCTGCTTGCTGACAGCCTGGGTCACGGGGTAGAGACGGGTGCCGGAGCCACCGGCCAGGATGATGCCTTTGCGATCAGTCATGATGGGTTCGATTATTGGATTTCAGAGGATCTCGGCCAGCAGGCGCTCGACGCCCTGTTGCCAGGGCGGCAGCGTCAGGCCGAAGGTCTGCTGCAGCTTGGTCGTGGCCAGGCGTGAGTTGTGCGGTCGCCGGGCCGGGGTCGGGAAGGCGCTGGTTGGCACCGGGTCGATCGCCTGTACCTTGAGTTCGAGTCCGGGCTGCAGCCGGCGCGCGGTCTCGACCACCTGGCTGGCATAGCCATGCCAGGAGGCCTCGCCTGCGGCGGCCAGGTGGTAGATGCCCTGCCCGGTGCCGGTGCGCAGGACCTGCCGCACGGCATGGGCAGTCACGTCGGCGATCAGCTCGGCGCCGGTCGGCGCGCCGCGCTGGTCGTCGATCACGCTCAGGCGCTCGCGCTCCTTGGCCAGGCGCAGCATGGTCTTGGCAAAGTTGCCGCCGCGCGCCGCGTAGACCCAACTGGTGCGAAAGATCAGGTGCCGTTCGCAGGCCTGGGCGATCAGTTGCTCGCCCTCGAGCTTGCTGCGGCCGTAGCTGTTGAGCGGCCCGGTGGCAGCATCTTCCTGCCAAGGCTGGTCGCCGCTGCCATCGAAGACATAGTCGGTGCTGTAGTGCATCAGCCAGGCGCCGATCTCGCTGGCGGCCTGGGCCAGTGCCTGCGGTGCCAGTGCATTGATCAGCCGGGCCAGCTCGGGTTCGCTCTCGGCCTTGTCGACCGCAGTATGCGCCGCCGCGTTGACGATCAGCTGCGGCTTGAGCGCACGCACGGTGGCTTGCAGGCCTTCAAGGTTTGACAGGTCGCCGCAGTAGTCGCTGCTGTGCCGATCCAGCGCCACCACTTGGCCCAAGGGTGCCAGGCTGCGCTGCAGTTCCCAGCCGACCTGGCCGTTCTTGCCCAGCAGCAGGATGGTCGGCGTCAAGTCTGCGGCGCTCATGCCGACGGCGCTTCGCTGGCGTACTGCTTGGCGACCCAGTCGCGGTAGCTGCCGCTTTGCACATGGGCGACCCAGTCCGGGTTCGCCAGATACCACTCGACCGTCTTGCGGATGCCGGTCTCGAAGGTCTCGGCCGGCTTCCAGCCCAGCTCGCGCTCGATCTTGCGCGCGTCGATCGCGTAGCGGCGGTCATGGCCCGGGCGGTCGGTCACGTAGGTGATCTGGGTCGCGTAGGAAGTTCCATCGGCCTTGGGGCGCAGCTCGTCGAGCAGGGCGCAGACCCGCTGCACGATCTCGATGTTGGGCTTCTCGTTCCAGCCGCCGACGTTGTAGGTCTCGCCCAGTCGGCCGCCTTCGAGCACGCGGCGGATCGCGCTGCAATGGTCCTTGACGTAGAGCCAGTCGCGGATCTGCTGGCCGTCACCATAGACCGGCAGGTGCTTGCCGGCCAGGGCGTTGACGATCATCAGCGGGATCAGTTTCTCGGGGAAATGGTAGGGGCCGTAGTTGTTGCTGCAGTTGGTGGTCAGCACCGGCAGGCCGTAGGTGTGGTGCCAGGCGCGCACCAGGTGGTCGCTGGCGGCCTTGCTGGCCGAATACGGGCTGTTGGGCTCGTAGCGGTTGTCCTCGGCGAAGGGGGGGTCTTCCTTGGCCAGGGTGCCATAGACCTCGTCGGTGCTGACATGCAGGAAGCGGAATGCCGCCTTGTCGTCGGCCGGCAACGCCGACCAGTAGGCGCGCACCGACTCCAGCAGGCGGAAGGTGCCCAGGATGTTGGTCTGGATGAAGTCCTCGGGGCCGTGGATGCTGCGGTCGACATGGGACTCGGCCGCGAAGTTGAGCACGGCGCGCGGTCGGTGCTCGGCCAAGAGCCGGTCGACCAGCTCGCGGTCGCCCAGGTCGCCCTGCACGAAGACATGGTTCGGGTTGCCCTGCAGCGAGGCCAGGTTCTCGAGGTTGCCGGCGTAGGTCAGCTTGTCGAGGTTGATGACGGGCTCGTTGGACTGGGCCAGCCAGTCGAGCACGAAGTTGCTGCCGATGAAGCCGGCGCCGCCGGTCACAAGAATGGTCATGGTCGTGTCAAGGTAGATTGAAACTGGTTCCAGCGCTGGTCCACATAGCCAGCGAATTCGTCGCGGAAGCGTTGCACTGAGAAGCGCTCGGCATGCTGCCGGCAGACCTGGGCCGAGATCGGCGCGGGCAGGGATTCGAAGCGCTGCACGGCGGCCATGAGCGACTCCGCGGTCTGCTCGGGAAACCACAGGCCGGTGGCCTTGCCTGGATCGGGGCTGTCCACCACCGTTTCCAGCGACCCGCCCTTGCCATAGGCGATGACGGGTGTGCCACAGGCCTGGGCCTCGACCGGTGTGATGCCGAAGTCCTCTTCTGCCGCAAAGACGAAGGCCTTGGCCTGCTGCATGTGCCGCTTCAGCTCGGCAAAGGGCTGGTAGCCCAGCAAGGTCACGTTGGGGCTGGCAATGGCCTGCAGCTTGGGCATGTCAGGTCCATCGCCGATCACCACCAGCTTCTTGTCGGGCATGCGGGCAAAGGCCTGGACGATCAGGTCCATGCGCTTGTAGGGCACCAGGCGCGAGGCGGTCAGGTAGTAGTCCTGCTTCTGGTCGCAGAAGTCGAAGGCCGCGACATCGACCGGCGGATAGATGACATCCGAGTCCCGGCCGTAGACCTTGTGGATGCGCCGGCCGATGAAGCGCGAATTGGCCACGAAATGGTCCACGCCCGCTGCCGTGCGGTAGTCCCAGATCCGGATCTTGTGCAGCAACCACTTGGCGAGCCAGCCCTTGAGCCCGTGCTCCAGCCCCGACTCGCGCAGGTACTGGTGCTGCAGGTCCCAGGCATAGCGGATCGGCGAATGCACATAGCTGATGTGGAGCTGGTCCGGCCCGGTCAGCACGCCCTTGGCGACAGCGTGCGCGCTCGAAATCACGATGTCGTAGGCCGACAGATCGAACTGCTCGACCGCCAGCGGCATCAGCGGCAGGTAGGAACGGTAGGACTTGTTCGCGCGCGGCAGCTTGCTGATGAAGCTGGTCCTGACCTGGCGCCCTTGCAGGAACTTAGTGTTCCTGACGGTTTCAGGATCGGCATGGACGGCAAACACGTCGGCCTGCGGGAACAGGTGCAGGATCTGCTCGACGACCTTCTCGGAGCCGGCGATGGCAGTGAACCATTCGTGGACTATGGCAATTCGCATCAATGAAGAAATGAAGAGGTGGGAAAGGTGGAACCGTCAGCTCTCGCGAGCTTTCGAGCGTGCGCCATGGGCCAGGGCTACGAGCGTGAAGAATGCAAAGCAGTTGGACGGACTGGGTATCCTGTGCTCGGTGAAGCTGGCAAAGGTGAGTGCCCAGAACGTGATCAGCAGCGTCCTCTTGATGGGGTCCGAGATCTCGAGCTCCTTGATGAAGCGGTAGAAATGCACCCACATCATCAGGAACAGGAACAATCCCACGATGCCTTGCTCTCCCAGGATATGCAGGTAGGTGTGGTGCGCATGGGAGCTGTCGTAGATGATGTTGCCGCCCGCATTCAGCTGCAGCAGCGAGTCCTCCTTCAGGACCAGCGGGAAGTCGTTCAGCGCGCCCACGCCAATGCCGAAAATCGGGGAGTGCAGGAAGGCAAACAAGCCCCTGGGCCAGTTCTCGTAGGTCCGGATCATGACGTTGGATTCCTTGGTCCCATCGCTCAGCGAGGCGGCATACTCGATGGCCAGATCGCCATAGTCCAGGTAGACCGGGTAGGTGTAGAACAGGATCACGGCCTGCGCGATGAGGATGGCGACCAGGGTGAGTGCTACCAGCCGGCTTCTGCCGCTTTCTATCAGCTTCAGGGTGATGATGCCGAGTACGACGCCCAGTATCGATCCTCTCGAGGTTGATGCCGCCAGGTAGATCAGGGCCAGCAGCAGCGAGCCCCAGTTGAGCAGGTTCCGCTGGCTTTTCTCGAGCAAGGTGGAATAGCATTGCGCCACCAGCAGCATGACAAATCCGCCGAAGGCATTGGTGGCAACGAAATAGCCCGTCGATACGCCGTCGCGCAGGAAGTCGTAGCCCACCTTGGGCAGGGCGATGAGGAGCGAGAACTTGATGAACTTGCCGTAGCTGGCTTCGAAGTCGTTGATGCGGATGGCAAGCGACGGAATGCAGATCAGCAGCAGGAAGGAGATCAGGAAGTTGCCGTCGTATCGGTAGAAGTCATAGTCGAACAGCGACTTGTAGTCGTAGACGATCGTTCCGATGACGCTGTACAGGTAATAGGCGCCACCCCAGAGCTGCAGCTTCTCGATGCTGAAGTTCGAACTCGTGACGCCGAAAGCCAGGACGACCATGAGGGGCGCCATGGCAAACGGCAGTGCGCTGAAGGGAACGTAGTTGGTGTTCGTGAAATAGAGCGAGAACAGGAAGACGACACCGATCCAGGCGGACAGGTTGAGTGTGTAGTTCTGCTTCATTTGCGCAATCTAAAGACGATATCTTGCATGCAGTTCACTTGGCAGCAAAAATCAGTCTTTGGAGCCTCGAACCGACGAAGCTGGTGAAGACACGCAGCAGCTGGAGCGAGGAAACACGGATACAGGAGCCGTTGCTGGCCGAGTCCGCAAAGACTCTCATGTAGTCGGCGATGACGGAGTCGCCGGAATACTGCCTTGCCTTTTCCAGGCAGGCATCCTGGACTTCCCGGTAGCTTGCCGGGTCGCATTCGAGCAGGAACTTGATCTTGTCGCCCAGCAGGTGGGTGGGCATGTCGAGTCCCGGCTCGATCATGTCGAAGCCGACGATTTCGCTGATGAATCCGTAGGATATTGGAGTTTCCGAGTATTCGATGGTGGTCAGCGATGGTACGCCGCAGGCGGCGGCCTCGATCAATGAGGTTCCAGAGCCCACGAACAGGAAGGCATCGGCAAGAACGGATTCGAACTTCGAGTATGGCAAGGCACCGTGCAGGACTACCTGGCCCTCGAGCTTTCTCTGCTTGACGGTCTCGGCCAGTTCCGCGAGTTGCGGCCCGTCGCCGTAGACATGCCATTCGACCTCATGGCCCTCGCGTAGCAGCGAGGCGATGACATCGAGCATGGTGAAGTTGTAGGTCTTGTAGGAGATGACCTTGCCTATGGAGACGATCTTCCTTCTCGGGATATCCTGCCGGTACTTGAACTCATACTTGTCGACATCGACAAACAGGCGCACGACGGCCGACTTGGAGTAATCCACTCCCAGTTTCTGGGCATGGATGTCCCGGCTCGCATTGTTGCCAAATATCATGGACCTGGGAGCAATCTCCTTGGCCACCAGGTGGCGTGTCAGGCGCCAGTAATAGGCATCACTGTCTTCGCAGTAGATCTGGGTTTGAAAGACGGCGGGCACGAACTTGGGATAGCCCAGGCCGGCACGCTTGACCAGCCAGCCGCCGATGATCAGGGCGTATGAGATGGTGCAGAAGACGATGTCGAACTTCTCACCCAGCCTGTCGTTGATTTTCTTCTTGCTGAACGGGAACAGTTCGTCCAGGAAGCGGATGGTGCAGCTGCCATCCAGCTTGGCAAGCAGCTCCGGGTTGCACTTGCGCCGAATCAGCAGCAGCGTGACTTCGATGCCCTTTGCCTTGAAGATAGGAATCAGGCGGGCCAGCAAGGTTTCGACGCCTCCAATATCGAGGTGGAGGTTGACGATCAGCAATTTCATTAAGGTGTCACCTTTTTGTTCTCAGCAAGGTGGTAGCGGTGGCTGCGAAGTAAATGGCATAGCTCAGCACATAGGCGTAGAACATGCCATGCACTGGAAACTGCGGCACCAGCAATAGACTGCTTGCGCCCAGCAGGACCCCCTGCAGAAGCTCCCCGTAGATGCACAGCTTCACGGCCCCGCGTGCCGCCAGTATGGTGGTGCCGACATAAGAAAGTATCTTCAAGCTGTCGCCGGCCAGTTGCCAGGGGACGAAGGCCTCCATCGGCGCGAAATCCGAGGTGAAGACCAGCTCGATCCAGTAGGGGCGGGTGAGGTAGACGAAGCCGGCGATGCCGGCCATCATGGCCGCGATGAACAGATAGGTTTTCCGGACCTGCTCCAGGTTGAGCGGCTCGGCGGCCGAGCTGGCGAAGCGCGCAAACAGCACCACCGACAGCAGCATGAGCGGCAGCTGGTTGTACGCCTCAGAGATCCGCAAGCTCGCCTGCCAGAGGCCGAAGATCCGGTCGCCGTTGTGTTCCTGCACCAGCAGCCGGATGAAGATGTAGACGATCGGGATGATCGCCCCGGCCGCGATCGACAACATGCCGTAGCCCAGCAGGAACCTGGCCTTGGACTTCAGTTCCGGGATCGTCGCCGTCGCCGCTGCCGTCGCACTCGAGGCCGGAGTCCGGCCGATACGTGCGCCGAAGAGGTTCATCACCAGCGCCTGCGCCACCACCAGCCAGATCATTCCCAGCAAGGCACCGGTCGGCCCCAGGTAGCGCCCCAGCCCCCAGAGCCCGAGCAACCCGAGCGCGCTGCCCAGTGCGATCGACAGGGCATAGAGGTCATCCCGGTGCGAGCCATTGATCTTGCCCTGGCCGATGCCGGCGAAGGCGACGGGCAGGGTGCCCAGCACCAGGCCGCCGAGCAGCCAATGGGAATGTTCGTTGCCGTTGAACAGCTGTTCGCTGACCCAGCCGGAAGCCAGCAGGAACAGCACCGACAGCAGCCCCGCAGAACCCAGGGCGATCCAGCGGGCCGCCCTGATCCAGTCCGGGCGGGATTCGGGAGGGAATTCGGCACCGGCATAGACCTTGGTCATGCCGACCGAGACGCCTGCTCCGGCCAGCAGCGACACCACGGACAGCAGGCTGCCGAGCTGCCCGGTCACGCCGAAGGCTTCGGGGCCGAGCAGCTGGGCGCAGAGCTTGACGGCAAACAGGCCGGCGATCAGCTTGACTCCCAGCCCGAGGCCGAGATACAGGGTTTTCTTGAGGTCTTTCATTCGGAGCCGGGCGCAGGCGCGCTCAGCGGTTCTCGCTCAGTATCTGGATGATCTTGTCGCACACATAGGCGCATTGCTCATCGGACAGTTCGTAGAACAGCGGCAGCCGGACCAGGCAGTCCGAGAAGCGGTCGCTGTTGGGAATGCGGCGGCCGTCATGCTTGTCGGCGTAGTAGGGGCTGCTGTGCAGCGACAGGTAGTGGAAGACGGCGTGGATGCCGTGGCTCCTGAGGCCCTCGATCAGCCGGGTCCGCAGCTCCAGGCTCGGGCAGACCAGGTAGAACATGTGCGCGTTGTTGGTCGCATAGTCCGGGATCACCGGCAGTCCGATGCCGAACTTCGGCAGCACCGGGGCCAGCGCGTCCCAGTACTGTTGCCAGAGCTGCTTGCGCCGAGCCTGGATCAGGTCCAGGTTCTCCAGCTGCGCGAACAGGTAGGCCGAAATGATGTCGGAAGGCAGGAAGGACGATCCGATGTCGACCCAGCCGTACTTGTCGACTTCGCCGCGGAAGAAGGAGCTGCGGTTGGTGCCCTTCTCGCGGATGATCTCGGCCCGGTTGACATAGGCGCTGTCGTTGATCGCCAGCAGGCCGCCTTCGCCGGCAATCACGTTCTTGGTCTCGTGGAACGAGAAGGTGCCCATGACGCCCAGGCCGCCGAGCGGCCGGCCCTTGTAGTAGGAGTCGATCGCCTGGGCGGCATCCTCGACCACCGGGATCGAGTGCTGCGCTGCCAGTGCCAGGATCGGGTCCATGTCGCAGGCGACGCCGGCATAGTGGACCACGACGATGGCTTTGGTGCGCGGCGAGATCAGGGCCTCGATCGCCGCCACGCTGACGTTGGGGTTGTCGGCTTCGCTGTCGGCAAAGACGATCCTGGCGCCGCGCAGCGCGAAGGCGTTGGCGCTGGAGACGAAGGTGAAGGCCGGCACGATGACTTCGTCGCCCGGCTGGATGTTCAGCAGGATCGCCGACATCTCGAGCGCGTCGGTGCAGGACGTGGTCATCAGGGTCTTGCCGAATCCGTAGCGCTGCTCGAAGAATGCATGGCATTTCTTCGTGAACAGGCCGTCGCCAGAGATCTTGCCGGAGGCGACCGCCTGGGCGATGTAGACCAGTTCGCGGCCGTGCAGATAGGGTTTGTTGAAGGGGATGCTGTTCATGCTGCTGACAGGTGTTCCAGGCGGATGCAGGCGGGAGCGCTGGCCTGGCGGGATTTTCGGATCAGTCGATGGCGTGGCTCAAGCTTCGCTTCAGGCGGCCAGGGCAGGTAGCCACTTGGCCTTGTCGTAGAGCATGAACTTGATGAACTGGTATTCCTCCGCGCTGCGGATTGGGCGATAGGAGCGCTCATGCAGGTTGAACTGGGTGACCCCGTCTTGCTGGCTGAACTCGTCGACCAGGACAAACAGCTGCTCGTCGATGCCGGTCGCGGCGCAGAATTCGGCGCGCAGCTGCAGGAAGCGGCGGCATTTTTCCTCGTAGGCGACTTCCTCGAACTGGACGCCGAACTTGTCGCTGACGTTCTTCGCCGGCGAGCCCGCGTAGATGCTGTTGCTGTCCATGTCCTTGACGGCCACGCCGCCGGTCATCAGCATGGACTTTTCCTTGGCGTGGATCGGGCCCACGATGCTGTGGCCGACCAGCCAGACATCGTCGTCGAGCGTCAGGCTGGAGGACGAGTTCCAGCGGCAGCCGTTGAGCACGTCGCCGAACTTCATGTGGCTCCATAGCTGCGAGTGCGCCCCGACGCCCACGTTGTTGCCTATGCGCGTATTGCCGCCCAGCGAGTCGATGATGGTGTAGTGGCCGAACCAGCAATTGTGTCCGATCTGGGTCTTGATGCCGTGGATGATGGAGCCATGGTGGATGGTCGTGTAGTCACCGATGGTCAGGTAATCCACGTCTATGTAGATGTCGTTGCCGATGAAGCAGCCATAGCCGATGTTGATTTCCTTGCAGCGGCTGCCCAGGACGACGTTCTTGCCGATGAAGGTCCTGTCGGCAACGTTGATTTTGGTCTCTGGGTTCTTGACTTCGGAAAAGTTGGACATTTTCATTTGACTCGGTTGGGTGTGAATCGGGTGCGGGTCTGAATCGCTGCCTGCCTCAGTAGGCGCCATCGCGACCCAGCACCACTCCGACGGTCTTGAACAGGATCGAGATGTCGGTCCACAGCGACCAGTTCTTGACGTACCAGGCGTCCAGGTAGACGCGCGTGTCGTAGTCCACGTCGTTGCGGCCGCTGACCTGCCACAAGCCGGTCACGCCGGGCTTGGCCTCGAGGTAGTAGGACACATCCTCGCCATAGCGTTCGAGTTCGGCCTTGACCACCGGACGCGGTCCCACCAGGCTCATCTCGCCCTTGATGACGTTCCAGAGCTGCGGCAGTTCGTCCAGGCTGGTCTTGCGCAGGATGTCGCCAATCCGGCTCACGCGCGGGTCGTTCTTGAGCTTGAAGTCTTTCTCCCATTCGGCGCGTGCCTCGGCGCTGCTGGCGAGCAGCTGGGCCAGTACCTCCTGCGAGTTGACCACCATCGAGCGGAACTTGTAGCACTTGAACGGCTGGCCATTCTGCCCGATGCGGGTATGGCCGAAGAAGGCCGGACCGCCGTCGCGCTTGACCAGGACTGCCAACACCAGCATCAAAGGGCTCAGCAGCAGCAGCGACAAGCTGGCAGTCACGAGATCGAAGACTCGCTTGACCGCCTGAAAGATGGGGCGATCCAGATTGTTCTGCAGATGGATCATCAGCACTTCATGGCTCTGGAAATGCGAGGTCTCGAGGCCGAACAGCGGGATGCCGCGCATGGCCGGGATCACATGCACATTGTTGACATGATGCCGGGCCAGCTGCCGGATCAGCTGGTCGCGTTGCTCGGCTTCGTCGGGTTCGACCGCGATCACGCACTGGTAGTACTGCCGGACCAGCTGCCAGGATTCGGGCCGGTCCTGCCAGGCAAAGCTGGCCGGCAGGCCGGCCGGGATCTCGCGCGCCTTGCCGCCTTGCAGGCTGGCGAAACCCTTGACCGCCATGCCCATCCAGGGTTCGCTGCGCAGCGCGAGGCAGGCCTGGATCGCATTGTTGCCATCGCCAAAGATCAGCGTGGGCTTGACCCACAGCCCCAGGGCCTTGAGCAGCTGGTGGGACAGCAGCCTGCCTGCCAGTACCGCCAGGATCACGTAGGCCAGCAGCTGGGCACTGGCGCCCAGCGAGAACGCCGTCGAACTCGTCAGCGCGAGCCCTGCTGCCAGCAGCGTGATGGCAAAGGCTGCCAGCACGACATAGAGCAGCTCGTTCCAGAACGGCCGGCGTTCGGTGTAGATGCGTCTGGCCAGCCCGAACCACAGCAGCCAGCCCAGTGCCAGGATTTCGTACTGTGCCTGGTTGGGCGTCAGTCCCCAGAAAGTGGGGGTGTGCAGGGCGATGGCTTCGATGCCCAGCATGACAAAGGCTTGCGCCCAGACCTGGGTCCTGGCGCTGAAGCGGTGGGGGCCGATTGCCCCATTTGAATTGTTGTTGACTTGCATGAAACGGCCCCCCAGGGCCTGGCCGGGCTTGTTGTTAGGATTTGAAGCCAAGGCTGCGGCGAATCCGGGCGAGTTTCTCCGCCGTTTCGCTCGACTGCCTGGTGTTGCGCAGGCCCTGCCTGATGAACACGTACAGCAACAGTGCGAAGCCGCTGCCCAGCGTGGCCATGATGGTGATCAGCGCCTTCCTGGGCTTGGACCGCTTCTCCGGCGTCTGGGCCAGGTCCAGCACCTGGACGACCGCGCCTTCGCGTGCCTCGTCGAGCCGGGCCAGTTCGTACTGCTTGGCGAACAGCTCGAACAGGGTTTCCTGGTACTTGAACTCGCGGTAGCGTGCGGTGTAGTCCCCATCGCCGCCGGTCTTGCTGTTGGCGTTTTCGAGCTTGTTGAGCTGGGCGCGCAGCGCGCCGAGTTCGGTCATGGCCTGCCTGAAGTCGGGGGCCGATTCGGCCAGGTAGCCGCGCAGGCTGGCGACCTTGACTTCCTGCGCCGTCACCTGGGCCTGCAGCTGCGCCACCGCCGTCACCGCGGCCTGCGGGTTGCTCTTGAGCGCCGAGGCATCGACGCCGCTGTTGCGCAGCGCCCGTTCGGCCTGGGTCAGCTTGTCCTGTGTCTGGTTCAGTTGCTTTTCGAAGAACAGACGCCGTTGCTGTGCTTCGGTCACTGCCAGCTGGCCCAGCAGGCGTCGCAGTTCCTCGACATGGGCGTTGGCCAGCTCGGCCGACACCTGGGCCTCCTTGTCGTCGACCTCGACCGTGATCAGTCCGTCCTTGCCGACGCTGATGCGGGCATTCTTGCTCAGCTCCTTGCGCGCATCGACCTTGTATTTCTCGTCATAGCGTTCCAGCAGCTTGAAGCGCTCGATCAGCACGTCCTGCACGTTCTCGCTCTTGAGATAGGCCACGTACTGGTCGGCCGGGTTCTTGAGCCCGGCTGCTGCGCCGGCCAGCCCACCCAGGGCGCCCAGGCTGGACAGCATGCCGGCAGTCACGCTTTGCTGCTGCTGTGGCGGCAGGAACTTCGTTGCGGCGGTGTAGGTGGGCGGAATCGCGAAGCTGATGGCCAGCGCGGTGGCGCCCACGGCCAGCGGCCCCAGGGTCAGCAGCTTGATGTTGTCGGCGACGATCTGCAGCAGGTCGAGCAGGCTGACTTCGTTGCTGTTGGGCGTGCCGGGGCTCTTGGGGGCGACGGTTTCGTTCATGTCAGCCCCTTACAGCGTGTTGATGGCAGCGATGCCCAGGCCCAGGTTGGCCAGGATCTGCGTCCAGTCCTTGACCGCACGGGTGATGAAGGTCCACTTGCTTTCGCGGTCGACCTTCTGCGGCACCACCACGGTGTCGCCAGGCATCAGCGCGAGCGAGTCGAAGCTGCCGCCGAACCAGCCCGAGCGGTCCTTGCGCGCCACCACGGTGCCGTCGGCACGCAGCACGAAGGCCTGGTCGAGCTCGCCATCCTCGGTCACGCCAGCGATGCGCAGCACATCCTCGACCGTGCGGCCTGGCTTGTGGACGAACACGTTCTCGTTGTTGACGGCTCCGAAGGCCGCGACGAAGCCCGGCGTGGACGGCATGACGATGCGGTCGCCATCTTCCAGCGGGACATCGGGCAGGGCCGCCAGGCTGTTCTGGGTCGGCGACAGCTCGAGTGCCACCCGGCCGTTGCTGCGCAGGCTCTTGAGCCGCGCCAGTTGCTGCTGCTGGCTCTGCTTTTGCGCCTCCACCATGGCGGCGGCCTGGGCCGCCCGGTCGGCGCCCAGGTTGGCGAGCTGGGTGCTGGACTGCGAGGACAGCGAGGCCTCGAGCTTGGCGATCACCTGATCCAGGTTCTTTTGCTGCTGCTGCCGCACCGATTCGCGCGTGAACTCGGTGCCGAAGACATAGGCCTGTGGCGTCAGGCCGCCGATGCGCTTGATCAGTTGGCGCAGCGTCTCGCCCGGCTTGACCTGGTAGACCCCGGGGGCGGCGACTTCGCCCTCGATGCGCACCAGGCGCGACTGGCGTTCGGTCGGCAGTCGCAGGTCGGTCTGGTTGAAGATCGACACGACGTCGCCCGGTTGCAGCGGCAGGTTGTGCTCGGGATCGTGCAGCAGCACGGCCTTGCCGAGGTTGAACGGGATCAGCTGGGTGCTGAGCGTGTCCTTGTTCAGGCGCTCGATGACGGCGTAGTCCCAGTTGATCTGCCGCTTGCCTTCGCTGAAGCTGTCGAGGATGGCTGCGCCTTCGGCCTTGCTGCTCTCATCCCTCAGCTTGAGATTTTGTCTGGCATTGCGAACCGGCTTGAGCTGGCCCGGCAGCCCATCGTTGGCCTTGCCCTCCGGTCCGGCTTCTTCGGGTTCCGGCTGCAACTGCACGAAGGCGTTCTTGCGCAGGTAGTAGTCGCGGCTGATCAGCGCCTCGGGCTCCGGGATCAGGTCGGCCACCTTCATGCCCGAAGTCCAGGCATGGCGCAGCGGTTGCGCCACCGAGCCCTGCAGCGTGACGGCATTGCCGAAGGCCGGGCTGATCGGCAGCAGGGTCAGCACGTCGCCGTCGCGCAGCGGCTGCTGCAGGCCGGCCGGGTTCAGCGCGATTTCCTGCACCTGGCGCGGGGACTGCCTGGCGCTGGGGTCGATGCGTTCCAGCAAGGCCTTTTGCGGTGTGGCCAGCGTCGGCACGCCGCCGCCCAGTGCCAGCAGTTCGCCGACCTTGTTGCGGCCAGGCTTGAGTTCGTAGATGGCGGCCTGGTCATAGGCCCCGGTGACTGCCACGCGCGGGCCGGCCGGCGGAATCACGATCACGTCACCCGGCTGCAGCGACGGGTCGTTGAGCTTGTCGCCCTTGGCGATGAAGTCGTACAGGTCGATGGTGGCCACCAGCTGGCTGCCGCGCTTGAGCTGGATCGCGCGCATCGAGCCATTGGCGCTCGGCCCGCCGCTGGCGAACAGCGCATTGACCAGGGTGCTGAGGCTGGACAGGGTGTAGGTGCCCGGGCGCTGCGCCTGGCCCACCACATAGACCTGGATGCTGCGCAGCTTGGCCACGCTGGCCGACAGCTCGATATTGGTGAAGACCTTGTTGACATGGGCCTTGAGCGTGGGCTCGAGCTTGCCGACGCTGATGCCGGCCACCGTCACGGCGCCGACCTTGGGGATGGTGATCTGGCCCTTGCTGTCGACCACCAGCTTGGTCGCCAGGTCGACCGCCCCCCAGATCTGCAGTTGCACCTCGTCGCCGGTGCCCAGCACATAGTTGGCTGGCGGCGCGATATTGCTGACCGGCGCATAGGTCAGCGTTTGAGCGAACAGCTCGGCGCCATAGACCGGCAGCAGCTTGCCGGTCGATTCCTGCACGAAGCGCTGGAACTGGTTGGGCCTGGCTGGCTCGGCCGGACGCTTGCTGTCGGGCGTCAGTTCGGGCAGGATTGGCTGGCTGCCGGCCTGCATCGTCCCGAGGTTCCTGGCCTGTCCTGCCATGCCGTTGCCAGTGGCGGGGTTGCTGCCATTGGCGGCGCGCAGCAGATCCGCTGGCGCGCTGGCCTCCGCGCCGGGCAGCGCCTGCTGTGCCCAGGCCGCGCCCGACAGCATCAGCGAAGCCGCGAGCGCGGTCAAGGAGGCAGAACGCCTCTTGAGCCTGGGTGAGGCAGCGGCGCACCTGAGGATGGGGGCGATTTCTGGTTTGAGCATTGTTACAAGAAGTCTTGATATGTCATCGGATTGGATGACATAGGTGTTTCAAATTAATTGCAGAGTACTAGCAGGCCGTTGAAAAACC
>NZ_PVLQ01000071.1 GCF_002980595.1 Malikia granosa | reverse complement strand
GACACCTTGAAATCACTCCTGCAGAGACTTCGGCCAAGGCAACCGCGCCGACTTCTGCTCGGCGACCGCTCATGACGACGTTAACGCCTTGCGCGACGAGCTTGAGGGCGACAGCTTTACCGATGCCGGTGGCACCGCCGGTAATAAGGGCGACTTGTTTGGACATTGCAAACTCCTTGAGAGGGTTAAACATACAGTTGGCACTTTGGAAGTGCATGCAAGGAGTGTAGGTGTAACCCCCTGACAACCATATGCAGAACGCGCCACCCTGCTAACAGAATACGCCAATATTAGTGTGTGACCAGTACGTGATGTCGTTCACCGCTATCACACCACCCATCAGTAAAGAAAAAGTCAGCGTCCTAACCGTAATCGACCGGTTACTGATGAAGGCTGACCTTCAATCGACCGGAGCACCAACGTCCGGATAGGGTCGGATGCTGCCGGCCGCTGCGTCCCTCTGTATAACCGCTCCCAGCCTGAACCTGCCCTTACGCTTCAGCCCTTGGATGACGGGTCATGCTCGCTGCAGCCTAGGAGGATCGCGAGATATTCGTTTTGCGGCCTGAGCCGCCCAGCGGGCCGGATGGAAGGTTGCGTCGGGCTTCGAACTCCTTCCCTGGGCGCTTGTTGGCGGCGACCCACCCACGTGTGTCGCGCCCAAGGCGAGCAGCGTCCTTTTCCGTACGACCTGCGTCACTGGGAGAGTGCTTCTCCGCGAGCGGGTCGGCACGCTTGTACGGCTTTGACATGAAAGGCTCCTGAAGGCCGCCGAGACTTGGCGCTGTCGCATTATCGAGGCTAAAACGAGGCGTCGTGTGGCGGATAGAGGCTCCCTACACGAAGTTGGTTCTAGACGTCCAATCGGCATTGTGCGCCCAGCCAGTACGGCCGAGAACCGTTCCCGGCCATCAGCAGGCGGTTGCCCTGCGCCCAAAAGCTCCGGTTAAGGCCAGACCCTGGAGGACAGCTTTGCGGTGACGAGTCTGAGCGTCTGGTCGGCTCGAATCGGCCAGAACCTGTCCTTGCGCTTCAGCCCCTGTATGACAGGTCATGGCCGCTACCGGTCAGCCAACCGATCCGAGCCGACGACTCCTTCCGCTGCAAAGCGGTCTGTCACAGGGCACCTCTCACCGCTGATACAGGTCCACTCCACCCGATCCAGAGCCAGTAGGCAGTTCAGCGAGGTGACCCATGTGTCCGGGAAGTGATGTGCATGATGCACGTGGAGCGACACATTGCGCGACATAATAGTGTCGTGATTGTCGCTCCTGCACGACATGGCACGACACATTCACTACTAGGAAGACGAGCCGATGCCGCGCACCACACCTCTTGAAGAACTCAAGCTGATCGAAGCCATCGTCGCGGCTCACGGCCGCGGCATCGGCATTGCCGACATCGAAGCGGAGATCGAGCGGCGCCAGGGCGAGAAGCCCAACCGTCGCACGCTGCAACGCCGCCTGCACAAGCTCATCGAAGCGCAGCGGCTGACCACGGAGGGCGAAAGCATCGCCCTGGTCTACAAGCCGGCCACCGGCTCACTGCCTGATGCTGGTGCCAAGGCAGCAGCGAAAACCGACGGCATCGCGACAGCCGAGCTCTATGTTCCCGTCTCGCCGGAAGGGGCCACGATTCGCGATCAGGTCAGGCAGTCACTGATGTATCGCAAGCCGGTGGGATACCAGCGCGAATTCCTGGAGGCCTACCAGCCCGGGATCACGTTCTACCTGCCTGATTCGCTGCGGCGTCAGCTGCACGAGATGGGATGGACCTTCGAGTCCGAACGACCAGCGGGCACCTATGCGCGCGACATCCTGGGCCGGCTGCTGGTGGATCTGTCATGGGCATCATCGAAACTGGAAGGCAACACCTACAGCCGGCTCGACACCCAGAACCTGATCGAGCTGGGCCAGGTCGCCCAAGGCAAGGACGCCATCGAGACCCAGATGATCCTAAACCACAAGGCGGCCATCGAGATGCTGATCGAGGATGCCGACGAGGTGGGCTTCGATGCCTTCACCTTCAAGAACCTGCATGCCGTGCTGTCCCAGGACCTGATGCGCGATCCAGGGGCCAGCGGTAGGTTGCGCCGGCGGCCGGTGGACATCTCGGGCACCGTGTTCCATCCGCTGGCCATGCCACAGCTCATCGAGGACTGTTTCGAGCTGCTGCTGGACAAGGCGGCCGCCATTCCCGACCCGTTCGAGCAGGCCTTCTTCCTGATGGTGCAGCTGCCCTATCTGCAGCCGTTCGAGGACGTGAACAAGCGCGTCTCGCGCATCGGCGCGAACATTTCGCTGATCCAGCAGAACCTGTGTCCCTTGTCCTTCATCGACGTGCCGGAGCGCGCCTATGTCGAGGGCACGCTGGGCGTGTACGAGCTGAACCAGATCGAGTTGCTGCGCGATGTGTTCGTCTGGGCCTATGAGCGCTCCTGCCAGCGCTATCTGGCTATCACGCAGACCATGGTCGAGCCCGACCCATTGAAGATCAAGTACCGGGAGGCCCTGATCCAGGCGGTCCAGGCGGTGGTCAAGGGACTGCGGCAACCCAGTCAGTCCGTCATCGCGGAACTGGCGCGGGAGCACGCAGCAGCGGCTGACCAGCTCGCCTTCTTGGAAATGCTCGAAACTGCGCTGCAGCTGTTGCATGAAGGCAGCATCGCCCGCTACCGGCTCAGGCGTTCGGAGTACCTGGCCTGGCAGCAGGCCCAGGCCTGATCGGGGCATCAACTCGCCGTGCTGCAGACGTCGTCAAAGTCAGACCAAGCCATGACCACTGAATCCAACCAGCAGCCAGCGGTCTTCAAGGGCCTGCTGCAAGAGACCGGCTCAGCCTTTGCTGCCCCCGCAGACCAGCGCCTGTTTGCCTCGATGCGTCAGGCCGGCATCGACTGGCCGGTGTCGTGCCGCAACGGGACTTGCCGCACCTGCATCGGGCAGCTGCTTGAAGGGCAGGTGGCGTACGACATCCCCTGGCCCGGGCTCAGCCTGGAAGAGAAGCGCGACGGCTACTGCCTGCCCTGCATCGCCAGGCCCCTGGGCGACCTGGTGATCCAGCGGGCGTGATCCAAAGCAGATCCTGGGCGTCGGTACACTCACTGCATGATTTTCCAAGCTCCTGGTGCCGGCCAATTCAAGCCCGGCACGCGCCTGCGCCACTACAAGGGCGGCCTCTACGTCGTGGTCGGCACCTGTCTGATCGAAGCCACCCTCAAGCCCGGCATCCTGTATCAGCCGCAGCAGGGCGACATGCAGCATGTCACCTGGATGCGTCCCATCTCGGATTTCCAGGAGACAGTCGTGACTGCGGATGGCAAGGTGCCGCGGTTCGTGATCCTCGATCCCGCTTGAGACCGGGCTTGTCGCAAAACATCCCGCATCTCGATCGCAGCCAGGCCTGAGGGCGGTGCTGCAGGCACGGGTGGCCTAGAATAAGGACTTCAGCGAAAGAACCGTCGTGGCCGCGGCCATGGAAGGCTTTCATTCTTGCAGCCAAATGTGGTGAAGATGACTAGGCCTTTCATTTCCCTGTGCCCCGAGATCACTCGGGCAGATGCGCTCAATCTCATGGACTGGTTGGAGGACGAGTGCGTCACCCGCTACCTGAGCGATTCGCGCCATGTCTCACGCTTCATCGAGCAGGTGGTCGGACGGGTCCAGCTACCGATCCTGACCCATCTTTTCAACCAGGGCGGCCGGTTCTTCATGGCCTACGACCGGCATGATGTGCCCGTGGGCTTCGTTCGTCTCGTCAAGACAGGTACGAACTGCGAGATGGTCCTGGTCATCGGCAAGCGCGACAACTGGGGGCGCAAGCTCGGCGCCAGCACCATCCGCGAAGGGATGAAGCTCGCGTTCTTTGACATGCGGGCCGAGAAGCTGATCGCCAAGATCCATGCGGACAACGCCCGTTCGCTGAAGGCGTTCGAGCACTGCGGCTTCCTGCTGGAAAGCCAGACGCCTGCCCTGCAGTCATTTGCCATGAGCTCGGAGCGTTATCTCCGCCTCTTGCGCGAAAACCCTGCCGATCACGCCACCGACATCCACATCACCGAGATCGACAAGGCGCGGCTCAGGAGCCTGCTCGCGTTCGAGCAGGCCTCGGAGGTGTTCAAGCTCGAGCACGAGATCGAGCGCGCCATCGTCGTCGATTCGCACCAGGTGGCGCAGGATGTCGTCACGATGAATTCCAGGGCCCTGGTGCAGCTGGACGACGAGGAAATGGAAGTGGCGCTGGTCTACCCGGAGGAAGCGGATGACCGTGCCGGCAAGCTCTCGGTCTGCTCCGACATTGGCACCGCGATTCTGGGTTACAAGGAAGGCGATGCCTTCGACTGGCGCATGACGAACCGGACCCGCCATGTCCGGATTGGGAAAGTGCTTTACCAGCCGGAAGCCGCGGGCGATTTCCACCTCTAGCGTTGCACGCGACACCACGGCCGCCACTCGCGCATGAGTGCGCGGTGCTGAGCCGGCGCCCAAGCTGACTTTCATCGATGCCAATGTAGCGCTGTCATGCTCACAGAAACCAACCCACAGCTAGCAGTCTTCCAGGGTCTGGTGCAAGAGACCGGCGCAGCCTTTGCAGCCTGGCCGGTTGTGCGCGGCAGCGCGAACGCAGCATCTCCTCTACCACGCTCTGGAGCAGGCGTGCCGGACTGCCGAAGAAGCCGAACAAGCCTGCGCTGCCGCCCGGCAGCGACGCATCGTGGATTTCACCCAATGGACCGCAGGCACTGCGCGCTTCAGGTCACCGTGGCTTGCCAGGTCTGCGCCAAGCTCGCCGGCAGCGCCGGGGTGAAGGCGATCCGCTCCACGATCAGGCGTGGCGGCAGCGCGTCGATCAGCGAGCCCATGCCACCGAGCAACCGCATCGAGGGTGGCGAGTTCACGTAGCCCGGCATCCGTACCGGGAACGCGTGGAGCGAGCGCTCGAGCACCATGTCACCGTTATCGTGCTGCTCAAAGCGCTCCAGTCCCAGTTGCTGCACCAGCCGGTCCAGCTGGTGTTGCTAGCCGGGCCAGAACCAGGAGGAGCCGCGTACAGGCCACTGAGGCCACCACCGACGATCAGGATGTCTGCATCCCGCATGGCTGTGCCGCTCATGCCACGCCGGGCAGGTGACCGGTCTTCAGATAGAGGGTGACGCCCTGCGGTCCCGCGGTAATACCGGGATAGCGACCCGCGGGCAGGCGCAGCCAGCTGCCGCACTCGTAGCTGCTGGCGCCGTCCCGCAAGGCGCCATCGAGCACCAGCAGCTCGGCGCTGGGCACCGCCTCGGAAAACAGCACATCACCGGCTGGCAGGCGCTGCAGGCTGACCTGCTCGGTCGGGTCCGAGAACAGCGGGCAGACCTCGCGCCCATCCGAGCGCAGCCAGGCGGACGTGACGCGGGTGTCAATGCGGACCCGCCGGGTTTCGCCAGCCGGCATCTGCCAGAGCTTGACGAAGATGGTGGCGCCCGGGCCACTGCAAGGCTGGTGGCTGGAGCCCGGCGGATTGCGCAGATACCAGCCGGCGGGGTAATGCTGGTCGCCTTCCGAGAAGGTGCCCGACAGCACCAGGACCTCCTCGCCACCCGGGTGGAAGTGGGGCGGGAACTTCGAGTCCGGCGCATAGCGCACGATGCTGGTGGCGCGGGCCTTTTCTCCGCCGAGGCGGTCCAGCATGACCCGCTCCACTCCAGGCTGTGGCGACGCCACCCACTGGTAGTCGGCTGGTCTGACGCTGGCTCGGGACGAGAAATCTGGATTGACAAACATGAGAAGTGATGCGAACAGGGAGTAGGGCGGGAACAAGGGCGCTGAATGCCAGGCTTGCCCAGGCAACGGCCCTGTCTGGACTCAAGGAACCAGCCACTGGCCAGCCCAGTCGTTCTCGCGGGTGAATTGCGCGCGTCGATGGTCGGCGCCCAGATGCAGCAGGTCCAGTGTCTGGATATCCAACTGCAGCACGGCAAATACCGCCGGGTCGGGGGCATGGTCGTAGGCCAGGGCAGCGGGAATGGGATGACCCGGGGCCCGGCTGCTGCTGTAGGCGGTGCGCGAGCGCTCGGGAACCCTGGCCCAGGTGTCCGCGACATCGGTGCCGGAGGCCACTTTCACATCGACTTGCAGCCGGATCTGCAGCCAGGACCCGCTGTCCCAGACATGCAGCGCGGCAACCGGCTTCGCCATCAGGTCGGCGATCTTGGACGAATGCAGGTTGGTGTGGATCTCGAGCCGGCCCAGCGACCGGTCCGCGGCACGCAGCACCACGGTGCGCGCCTTGGGCATGCCGTCCGGGCTGACCGTTGCCAGGGTAGGGTGTCGTGCGGGGGCATGGCGGTCGTGCAGGGTGCCGAGTTCCCGGGCCCAGGGGTGGGGGTCGAGCGGGTCGCTGAGCGCCATCGCGATCACTTCGTCGACCGGCGCGGCATCAGGCCTGCCCGCTCATCATCATTGCCCGGCTTCAGTTTCACGTCCTGGCCCTGGCCATCACTCCCAGCTGTGGCCGGAAAACACATGCGCGTGCCGTCCCAGCGCTGGCCGCACCAGCAATAACCGTGGGAATTGATGATGCAGGTGCCGGTGCCACAGCAACGCGTGTCTTCCATGATCCGAGCCTTGAGAATTGAATTCGGCCAAGGTTAAGGCAACAGCGATGGCCAGGGTGCGGCATGGGGCATGTGCGACGAGCCGGCTGGCGCCGCCATGTTGATCACCCAGTCCGATCGTTGCAGCAGCAGATCGCGTCGAGTTCATACGTATGAACTCGGCGCGTGAGCTTGCCAGGACGGGCAGGGGATCTCGATGCCAGGCCACCTGGCTGCGCGCGGGGCGGGCTTGCCCTCCGTCCTGCGCGCGCCTGTCGATCCAGTCAGGACTTGATCTCGACTGGCTGTCCGCTGCGCAGCGAGGCGGTGATGGCCTGGCCGATGCGGGTCGCCTCGGTCGCGTCCGACAGCGTCAGCGGTGGCGCGATCTCGCCGCGGCAGGCCGCGACGAAGGCCTCCATCTCGATCCGGAAGGCATCGGCAAAGCGGGCGAAGAAGTCGGGCAGCGCAGCATGCTGCACGCCGGCCGCAGTGCGGAACTCGGTGCGGTCGGCATGCGCGCCATGGCCGATCTGAACCGTGCCGGCGCTGCCTATGACCTCGGTCGTGGTCTCATGGCCGTGCGGCATGGTGCGGCTGGCATAGAACACGGCGCGCTGGCCGCCCTCGAACTCGACGATGGCCAGGCCGTTGTCTACATCGCCGCAGTCGGCCAGCCCTGGGTGGAGCGCGATCGTGCCGCTGGCGAAGGCACGCAAGGCCTTGGGGTTGCCGAGCATCCAGCGCGCCAGGTCGATGTCGTGCACGCTGCAGTCCATGAAGATGCCGCCCGAGCTGGGCGCAAAGCGCACGAAGAAGCCCTCGGGGTCGTTCTGGTCGCAGGTCTGCGAGCGCACCAGGAAGGGCCTGCCGAGCTGGCCGGCGTCTATCGCGGCCTTGGCGCGCGCATAGCTGGGATCGAAGCGGCGCACGAAGCCGACCATGGCCACCCGGTCGGGATGTTCGCGCGCGACGGCCTCGACCGCTTCGCAAGTGGCGACGTCGAGCGAGAGCGGCTTCTCGACGAAGACATGCTTGCCAGCGCGCAGCGCCGCGCTAGCCTGGTCGGCATGCAAGGTGGTCGGCGTGACCAGCACGACGGCGTCTATCTCGGGGTCGGCCAGCAGGTCGGCGTAGTCGGCATGGCAACGCCGGACGCCGAGCTCGGTCCGGGCCCATTCGAGTTCGGCAGGCACTGGGCTGCAGGCGGCGCTCAGAACCGCGCCGGGCGTGTGGCGGGCCAATTGTTCGGCGTGGCGCTTGCCTAGCCGGCCCAAACCGGCGATGCCCACGCGCAGAGAACTGTTGGACATGATGGTCTGCCCCGATCAGAACAGCACGGGCTGGCAGCTCTGCGCGCTCAGCGTCGCCGCGTCGGCAAGCTGCTGGGCCTTGACGCCATCCTCGACCGTGGTCTTGAACGGCTTGCCCGACTGCAGGCAGTCGAAGAAATGCTCGATCTCGAGCCGATAAGCGGCGGCGTAGCGCTGCAGGAAGAAGGCCTCGGGCTTGTCGGCGCGCACGCCATTGGCATCCCACTGCAAGACCTCGGTCGGCTTGTGGTTGCCGCATTGCAGCAGGCCTTGCGAGCCCAGCAGCTCGAAGCGCTGGTCGTAGCCATAGGCGGCACGGCGGCTGGTGTTGATCTGGCACAGCCGGCCCTGACGGGTCTTGATCGTGACGGCGGTGCTGTCCCAGTCGCCGGCCGCGCCGACGGCCGGATCGGCCAGCACCGAGCCGGTGGCGCTGAGCCAGGCGGCCTCGTCGCCGTCGGCGCACAGGATCCAGCGGAACACGTCGAGATCGTGGATCAGCATGTCGCGGAAGATGCCGCCCGACTGCTTGATGTAGTCGACCGGCGGCGCGCCCGGATCGCGGCTGGTGATGACCAGCATCTCGGGCTGGCCGATCTCGCCGGCATCCAGGCGGCGACGCGCCTCGTTGAAGGTCGGATCGAAGCGGCGCTGGAAGCCGATCATGCAGGCCACGCCCGCCTCGGCCACGGTCCGGGCCACGGCCTCGGCGCGCGGCACCGACAGGTCGACCGGCTTCTCGCAGAAGATGTGCTTGCCGGCCTGGGCGGCGCGCGCGATCAGGTCGCTGTGGGTGCTGGTGGGCGAGCAGATCGCCACCGCGTCGATGCTGGCATCGGCGAACACGGCGTCGATGTCCGAGACCTGGGCGCCGAGTTGCTGGGCCAGGTCGGCGGCAGCGGCGGGGACGGCGTCGCAGACGTACTTGAGCTGGACGCCGGGCAGGGCGGCGAGGTTGGAAGCATGGATGCGGCCGATGCGACCGGCACCGAACACGGCTACGTTTTTCATGGGATTTCCTGTGTCTCCGAAGATCTGATGTGGCGCTTGCGCGCCTGCTGGAGACTATAAGGACTTTTCCATGAAATGGAAAGAAATTTCCATTTTGTAACCTGTAAAAAATTGGTTTCGATATGGCCGAGGCGATGGACCTCAGCCGGTCGATTTCGGCGAGGTCGGCCGGTAGGGCAGCTCCAGCGCGTAGGCCAGCGCGATGAACAGGCTCTGGGCCAGGCCCATGGTGCTGGTCAGCGCGCGAAAGCCGAAGGTGGAGTTGTCCTGCACCAGCAGCGCGGACTCGGCCACCTTGGCCAGCGGGCTCATGCGGCTGTCGGTGATCGCGATCAGCCGGGCGCCACGCTCGACGGCCAGCTCGACGGCCGCCAGCGTTTCCTCGGCATAGGGGGCAAAGGAGATCGCCAGCATCACGTCGCCCGGGCGCACCGAGCGCATCTGCCCCAGGTGCATGCTGCCCAGTCCCGACATCAGGCCGACCCGCTTGTCGGTGTGCTGCAGCGCGTAGTCGAGGTAGACCGCGACCGGAAAGGAGCGGCGCGAGGCCGCGATCCAGATGCAGTCGGTCTCGCGCAGCATGTCGACCGCCTGCTTGAAGGCGTCTTCGTCCAGGCTGGCCTCGAGCTCGTGCATGCCGGCCTGGCTGCCAGCCAGGAATTCGCGCGCGATCTCGACGCTGGAGAGGCTGCCCGAGCCCGACTCGATGATGTCGCGGATGCGGGCGCGGTAGTTGCGCCCAGGCGCGAGCTGGCGCGTCAATCCCTCGCGGAAGAGGGCCTGCATCTCGGAAAACCCCGAGAAGCCGAAATACTTGGCGAAGCGCACCACGGCCGAGGGCTGGACCTGGCACTGGGCCGCCACCTGCTGGATGCCCTCGAGCCCGATATGGTCGCGGTGCTGCTCCACGTACTTGGCAATGACCTTGAGCTGCTTGCTCAGTGCGTCGTACTCGGCCGTGATGCGTGCAATGAACTGGTCCACGCTGGTCTGCTTGTCTGGGGTCGATGCCATGCTCGTCTTTGGAAAAGTCTTTCCTTGGCTATTCTGATTGAAAAACCAGTTCCTGTTGCCCCGGGCATTCCCGCAACCCGCTGCCAGGCTGACACAGCAGGTGCGGGCGACTCAGCCCAGGTAGGGCTGCTGGCCCATGTTCTCGGCGAAGTAGAGCCGGAACTCGCCAGGCCGCTCCGGCATTGCGGTCGATGGCGCCAGGCCCAGCGCCGCCACCACGTTCTGCAGCGCGCGGATGGCCTGGGTGTCGGGGTCCTGGTCGATCACGACGTCGAGCATGCCCTGTGCCAGGTACTGGCGGTGGTCATCCGAGATCTCGTGCGTGACCCAGCAGACCTTCTCGCTGGCAAAGCGCTGCAGCGCCGCCATGATGCCGGGCGAGCCGGCACCGGTGTTGTAGAGCCCCACCACCGGACCGTTTTCCTGCAGAGCCTGCTGCATCGCCCAGTAGCACTTGTCGGCGTCGTCATGGGTCTCGGTCACGTCGAGGTCGCAGCTCAGGTGCGGGAACTGCTGCGCCAGTACCTCGCGGCAGCCGCTGCTGCGCTCGATATGGCCCAGGTAGTCGCGCCGGCTCGAGAGGATCAGCACCCGTCCTGCGCGGTGGCACAGGCGTCCCAGCAGGTAGCCGGCCGTGCGCCCGGCGGCATGGTTGTCGATGCCGACATAGTCGGCCTGCGGCACCTGGTCGACCCGGGTCACCACCATGGTCACATGCTCGCCGCGCTCCCTGGCCTGCTGCAGCGCCTGGCGCACGGCGGGCGTGTCGGGCGCCGCGACGATCAGCGCCTGGCGCCGGTAGCGTCTCGGGCCGATGGCGCGCACCAGCGCCGCCTCGTCCTGCTCGGGCGTCCAGAGGCGGTGCACCACCAGCCGCTTGTCCAGCATCGCGATGCCGCGCTGCAGGGCCAGGTTCAGGCGCTGGAAGAAGGGCGTGCGGTTGTCGGGCAGCACGATGTCGATGTGCAGCAGGCCGTGGCGGGTCTCGGGCAGCAGGCGCGGCACGCCGAGCTCGCGCGCGGCCTGCACCACCTTCTCGCGCGTCTTGACCGACGCGGTGTCGCGCTCGTTGAGCACACGGTCGACGGTGGAGATGCTGACGCCGGCCAGGGCGGCGATTTCCTCGAAGCGGGCGGTCTTCTTGCGGCGATTGGGGTTAACCATGGTTTGACGATTTTTCGTCAATTATCCCACCGGCTTTTGCCTCGGCGACTCCTACAGTGGCGTCAGCCGCGTGGCAAGTCACGGCGGCGAAGAGACGACAAGGAGACAAGATGAAGATAGCG